>NZ_FLSP01000022.1 GCF_900091315.1 Streptomyces sp. DI166 | reverse complement strand
AAGGGGCTGTGGGACCCGGAGAAGATGGAGGTCCCGACCCAGTGAGGCCGACCCTCGAAGCACAGGGACTCAAGGAGAGCCTGCTCCAGTACCTGTCCACGACGTACGGTCTCGCGGACGAGGGCGCCCGTAAGGCGCTGAACGCCTTCCTCGGGGACGAGACGACGGGTATGTTCCGCGGACCATACCTCCGCCTGCGTACCCCCTTCACCCCGGCCGACGACGGCTGGCAGCAGCACCTGGACTGGGTCCGTACTGACGGCTGGACGCCGTACGCTCACCAGGCCCGCGCCTTCGCCCGGCTCACCTCCAAGGACGGCCACACACCTCAGCCCACGCTCGTCACGACAGGCACAGGTTCCGGCAAGACCGAGTCGTTCCTGTACCCCGTGCTCGATCACTGCGCCCGCGAGCGCGCGGCCGGGAACAACGGGGTCAAGGCGGTCTTCCTGTACCCGATGAACGCCCTGGCCACCGACCAGGCGGTCCGGATCAACGATCTGCTCACCGATTACGATGAGTTGAGCGGTGTCCGCGCTGGCCTCTACATCGGGGAGAAGGCGGCGACGCACTACGACCGGGTTTACACCCGCCGCCAGGACATGCAGCTGTCCCCGCCGGACATCCTGATCACCAACTACAAGATGCTCGACCTGCTGCTCCAGCGTGCCGCCGACGCACCGCTGTGGGACGACAGCGACATCCGCTTCGTGGTCGTCGACGAGTTCCACACCTACGACGGCGCACAGGGCACTGACGTCGCCATGCTGCTGCGCCGCCTCGCTATCGCCGTCGATGCCAACCAGCCTGGTAAGCCGCTCGGCTCGATCACCCCCGTCGCCACCTCCGCGACCCTCGCCTCCGGCACCGATGAGGACGGGGTACAGCAACTCCTGTCCGTGGCCACCAACGTCTTCGGCGCGGAGTTCACCGAGGACGCGATCGTTGGCGAGGACCGGCTGACGGTCGACGAGTTCATCCTGGGCGTGGACGAGTCGATCCCTGACGCGAGATTCCTCCCTGGTCAGGCCACGCCCCCCGAGACGCTGACCGCCCTGCCGGACCCGGCCTCCGGCGCCGAAGCTCTCACGGACCTGGCCGAGGCAGTCACCGGAAGCCGGATCACCGATCCGGTCGCCCTCGGCGCGGCACTGAAGCGCAACCGGCTTACGTACGCGGTCCTGAACGCCTTCGACGGCACTGTGCGCACCTACGACGAGGTCCTCGACGTGATGCGCCGCAGTGGGGCGAAGAGCTGGGACGAGGCGATCACGACACGGCCCCAGCTCGCTGCGCTGGCACTCGCCCGCTTTGTCGCGCTGCTGTCCGTGGCGCGTAACCCTGACACGCCGGCCGCGATCAGCCGTCCCTTCGTCCAGGTCGAGGTGCACCAGTGGGCGCGGTCCGTCACCCGCATGCTGCGTGGCGTACTGCCGTGGCCGAAGGCCGAGTTCGCGTGGGACACGGCAGGGGCGCAGAGCCAGTCGCGTACGACGCCGGACACCACTACCTCCCGCGACACCAAGGTCTTCCTGCCCGCGGTTTACTGCCGCGAGTGCGGGCGTTCTGGATGGTCGGTCCTCGCCCCCGAGTCGGACTTCGAGGAGCTGAACTTCGAGGCCCACAAGATCCGACGGGCCACCGTCACCGCCGAGAAGGCCAAGGTGCGCACCCTGGTGGCGGCCACCGACAACGAGGCCCGTGAGGGCAACGGCCGTACCGCCATGGACCCGGCAGCGCAGAGATCGCTGACCACCGGCGGCGCGGGCGTGCTCATGGTGCTCGATGGTCTGTCCCAACGGCTGCGTCTTCCCGACCCCCAGGGCGACTACGACGACGAGGGCAATCCGGCGCCCGCCGGCCCCGACTCTGCCTTCGTGCTCGTCCAGCTCGGCGACACGGCGGAGCGCGCCGCCAAGGACGACTGGTGCCCAGCTTGCGGCACGCACAACGCGATCCGCTTCGTCGGTACGGGTGCCGCTGCTCTCGCCGCCGCCTCCGTCACCCAGTTGTTCACCGGCGGGGAGATGGACAAGAAGCAGCGTGAGACGAAGACGCTGATGTTCAACGACTCGGTGCAGGACGCCGCGCACCGGGCCGGTTTCGTCGCCTCCCGCTCGTACACCTTCTCCCTGCGGGCCCTGTTCGCCAAGCATCTGAGCGAGCAGCGGCCCAGTGCCCTCAACGACCTTGTCGCCGATGTCGTCGCGGCCACCACCGACCGGGAGACGCTCGCCGCCGTCGTCCCGCCGGACCTGCACGACGACACGGGTGTGGCGCGTCTGCTGTCAGGCAAGGGGCGCGGCGGGGACAAGAAGACCTGGGACCTGATCGGCGAACGGTTCGCATTCGAGGCCGTGATGGAGTTCGGCCACCGCTCCCGCAACGGCCGTACCCTCGAACTGACCCGAACCGCAGCCGCCTGGGTGGACATCCCCGACGAGCAGGCGGCCGTGGCGCTCGTGCGCGCCGCTCATGAGGAGGCCGCCCACCGCGGGTTGACCCTCACCGAACACGACGACGAGCGCTATCTGGCCTTCCTGCGCGGCCTGTTGGAGCGGCTGCGTACGCGAGGTGCGGTCGGGCACCGGTGGCTGGAGAAGTTCCTCGACGAGGCGGGCACCAGCCGCTACTTCATCTGGGGAGGACGCCCGCGCGGTATGAAGGCCTTCCCCAAGGGGGTCTCCGCACCGAGCTTCCTGCTGGCGCGGCCCAAGCCGAGCAGCGAGTTCGACTTCGCGGCCGGACGTCTGTCCTGGTATCAGACCTGGGCCCAGCGCTGCCTCGACATGACCCGTGAGCAGGCCGACGAGTTCTGGGTCCGGCTGCTGCCCCGGCTCACCGACGCAGGGCTGCTCGCGGCGCGCACCCCGAGCGACACGGCCGCCCGCCTGTACGGCCTTCAACCCGGCGCCATCCGGCTGCAGCTGCTGACCAACGCCCAGGTCAACGAGGCATATGTGCGCTGCCCGAAGTGCTTCTGGGAGCAGACCGTCCACCCCTCGCTGCTGGCCCAGTACCACGGGCAACCCTGCCAGGCGTACCGCTGCGCGAAGGGGCGCCTGGTCGCTGGTGATAGATGGCTGGAGACCGTGGACCGGCACGACCGGGACCGCGACTACCGCGACGACTACTACCGCAGCCTGTACCGGCGAGCCGGCACCTACCAGGTCATTACCGCCGAGCACACCGGTCTGCTCTCCCGCGGCAAGCGCGAACGCGTCGAGGACGCCTTCCGTAACGGCGAGGGATTCAACGACCCCAACGTGCTGTCCTGTACGCCCACCCTGGAGATGGGCATCGACATTGGCGACCTGTCCGCCGTCGTCCTCGGTGCCTTGCCGCGCCGTCCGGCCAACTACGCCCAGCAGGCGGGCCGTGCCGGTCGCCGTACCGGCAACGCCTTCCTGCTGACCATCCCCGACCGCAAGCGCCGCGACCTGTACTTCCTCGACCGGCCACGGGACATGATCGACGGGCGGATCGTGCCACCGGGCTCGTATCTGTCGGCCATCGAGATCCTTCGCCGCCAGTACACCGCCCACCTCCTCGATCTCGCTGCGCGGGGACGGCTGCTGCGCGAGGACGGCAGGCCGCTGGCCGCGCTGTCACGCCGGGTCGACGAGCTCTTCGGCCCCTCCGGCTACCTCGCCGACTTCACCGACGCCGCCCTCGCCCACGGCGAGGAACTGGTCGCCGACTTCCTCGCCCTGTTCCCGACCGGCGTGAGCGACACCGCCAAGGCGGAGCTGGAGAAGTACGCGGTTCGCGGCATCCGGAGCGCGATCGAGAAGGCCGAGCGGGAGTGGGAGCGCGAGAACCAGAAGCTGCGCACCCGTATCCGTACGATCCGTGCCGCGATCGACGAGCTCAAGGACGGCGACGACGAACAGGCGAGCACGAAGGCGGAGTTGGAGGCCGAGCTCGGCGCCATCTCCAACCAGGGTGCTACGCGCCAGCGTCAGCCCTCGCAGACCGTGCTTTGCGACCTCGGCCTGCTGCCCAACTACGCCCTCATCGACGCCACGACCACCCTCGACGCGACCGTCTTCTGGCCCGAGGGCACCACGCCCGAGGGCCGGCCCCGCTACAAGTCGAAGCCGTTCTCCTACGGGCGACCGCGCGGCTTCGCCCTGTCCGAACTCGCCCCTGGCAACACCTTCTACGCCGAGGGCTACAAGCACCGGATCACCGGCATCGACATCGTCACCGGCCGGGACCAGGACTGGCGCCACTGGCGCTTCTGCCCCTCGTGCGGCTACGTCCGCACCGAGAACGCCGAGAACGACATCACGCCCTGCCCGCGCTGCGGGGAGACGGGCATCGCCGACTCCGGCAGCCTGTGGCAGATCATCCAGCCCAGTGTCGTGACGGCCCGTGACAAGCGGGAGGACGCCAGGATCGGCGACGAGAGCGACGACCGCGACCGCCGCTTCTACACCGTCATCGACATGGTCGACATCCATCCCGACCACTTCGTCAAGGGCAAATCCTGGCGGCACACCAAAGAGATCTTCGGCGTCGACTACACCCGCCGGGCCGTCATCCGCCGGATCAACACCGGACCGCTCAGCATCGGCGCCCAAGAGAACGACCAGCTCGCCGGGAAGCCGGTGCGCATCGCCCCCTTCCATGTGTGCACCGCCTGCGGAGCCGCGAGCGCAGACGGACGACCGGTCTTCGACGACGACCGGGACGCCGTCGACAACTCCGCCAACCGCCAGCGCGAACTCAAGCACCACACCCCCTGGTGCCCGCTGCGGCGCGGCAAGAAGGGCGTACCTCAGGAACCGGTCCTGCTCGCCCATGAGCTGGAGACCGAAGCACTGCGCATCCTGCTGCCGGCCGCGACCGTCCTCGTCGAGGAGAAGGTCCACTCCTTCCAGGCGGCCCTGCGCCTGGGCGTGGACGGCGCCTTCGGCGGCGACCCTCAACACCTCGCCACTACCCTCGCCACCATGCCGGACCGCGACACCACGGAGAAGCGGCACTTCCTCGTCCTGTACGACCGTCTCCCGCACGGCACCGGCTACCTCGACCGGCTCACCGACCCTGCCGCTTTCCGTCAGGTGCTGGAGGGCGCGCGCCGGTTGCTCGTGGAGTGCCCCTGCAACGAGGAGGGCGGGCCGGCTTGCCACCGCTGTCTGTACCTCTACGCCGACGAGCAGTACATCGAGCGCGTCTCCCGCCAGGCCGCCCTGGAGATCCTCGACGAACTCCTGGGCACGGACACCGACGCCTGGGACACCAAGAAGGTCGGCAACACCGATCAGATCGGTCTGGACGGCCAGGTCGAATCCGATCTGGAGGCACGCTTCCTCAAGGCCCTGCGCGGGTGGGCCGGACAGCGCGGCGACGCTGTGCTGGAGGAGAGCGGCGACAACAGCGCCTATCTGCGTCTCGACGAAGTCGGCACCGTGCACGGCTGGCGTCTGACCACCCAGCGCAACGAGGGTTACACCCGTACCGACTTCACCTTCGAACGCGTCGACGGTCCCAAGCAGAAGATCACCGTCTACCTCGACGGTCATCGCTTTCACGCCTCCCGTCGGCACAACCGGCTCGCCGGCGATGCCGACAAGCGCAACCGGCTCCGGGCCGAGGGGCGCACCGTCTTCCAGCTCACCTGGGACGACCTCGACGCCTTCGAGCGGCAGACGAACACGGCCGAGTCCGGCGCGGGGCGAGAGGCGGCCGAGCCGGTGTGGCCGCCGTACCCACGAAGTGCCCAGGACCTCGCCAAGCAGCTCTACGCCGACCGTGGCGGCGACGACCTCGCGACCACCGCCTTCACCGACCCGATGACCATGCTCCTCGCCTACCTGCGCAGCTCGGACGACGCGGCCTGGGGCAAGCGGGCATCAGCCATGGTCGGCGGGCTCCTCGGAACCGGCCAGGAGATCCTCGTCGGCAACGGCACGCCCGACCAGACGCGTCAGACGCTCAGCGGGCTCCTCGAGGCTTGGGGCCGCACCGACGGCATCGACCCGGCGCCCGTCCAGGGCACTGGCACACTCAACCTGTTCCAGACCTGCGACCAGTCCGGTCTCCCTGTCGCCTTCCTCGTCGATGCGGCCACCGGCCACTGGTCCGCCCTGGCCTGCCTTGACGACTCCGCACACGACCAGCTCGGCACGCCCGAACACAAGGCGCGCTGGCGCTCCTGGCTCCAGTGGTCCAACATCCTGCAGTTCCTTGCCCACGACGGCGGCGACGGCATTCAACTCACCACAGCCACCGCAGCAGGCTTCGACATCTCGGTCTTCAAGGCCTTCGGCGGCCTCGGTGAACTCGAATCCCTCGTCGTGCGGTATGGCACCGGGACACCTGCACCGCAGCCCGTACCCGCGGAAGTCTCCAACGAGACTCCTCTCGAAGCTGCGGTGCGGGATCTGCTGTGGGACCGGGAGATCCTCGAATACCTCGACGAGGACGACCCCGACTCCCCCCTCACCCGCCTCGCCCACGTCTTGGCCGACGGCGGCAAGAAGGCCCCCGCTTACGGCTACGAGCTCGGCGAACGCGGCTGGCTCGCCGACTTCGTCTGGGACCACGGCACCCCGCGGATCGCCGTCATGGCCGAGCCGTACGACCAGGAGGACGAGGAGAGCAACAAAACCTGGAGCGCCTATCGTGACGCCGGGTTCACCATCCGCTCGGCCGACGACTGGCTCGCCGATCTTGATGCTCTGCTGGGCGTGCTCCCCGACGCCACTGCCCGTCCCGACTCCGAAGAACAGAGTGCCGCACGATGACCGCACGCCTGAGCCTCTACCAGAAGGCCGAGAACGAGCTCTACAAGATGGACTCGTCGGTCAAGACGAAGTTCTACGACTTCTGCCACCAGTTCCGTCTTGACCCCGATCACCCCAGCCTCGACCTCAAGCCTCTCAAGGGCGACGGCCGGATCTTCCGCGCCAAGATCGACCGTTCGTACCGGGCGTTGCTGGCCCGGGCAGGGGTCGGCGCCGATGGCGTCCAGCAATGGCTGATCGTTGCCGTCCGCCACCGCAAGGACGTCTACGAAGAACTCACCGTCGCCATCAACCGGATCACCGGCGAGATCGAGTTCGTCGACCTCGGCGTCGTCGGCCAGAGCGTCCTCCAGCGCGTGGGCCTCCAGCTCACGCCGGCCCAGGAAGAGCACACCGCACCGGCCGAGCCCACGCCCGTCCCCGTCGTGACACAGCAGTCGGCCGTCCCCGCCGAACCGCTCCTCGTCGGCTGCACCCCCGAGGACCTGCGTCGGCTTGGTGTCGCCGACGCCCTCATTGGCCCGGCCCTCGCCGTCACGACCGATGAGGAACTCGACCAGCTCATCGCCGGCGCCCCGCGCCTGACTGCCGAGGTCCTCACCGGCCTCGGCTCCGGCATGTCCGTCGACGAGGTCGAGCGCGAGATCACCCAACCTGCCTCCACCGAGCTCGAACCGGGCTTCGAGGACGACATGGCGGCGGCCCTCACCCGTACCGCGGTCACCACGGTCGACGACGACATCCGCAACGTGCTGGCCGAGGGCGACTTCCGAGCCTGGAAGGTCTACCTCCACCCCACCCAGCGCAAGATCGTCGAACGGAACTACAGCGGCCCCGGCCGGGTCAGCGGCGGCCCCGGCACCGGCAAGACCATTGTTGCCCTGCACCGGGTTGCCCGCCTCGCGGCAGCCCTGCCGCCCGGCCACGGCAAGCCGATCCTGCTGACCACGTACACCAAGAACCTCACTGCCGACCTGCGCTCCCGACTCACCTCGCTCATGGACCCGGCGCTGCTCGGTCGCGTGGACATCAAGCACATCGACCAGCTCGCCCAGAGCGTCCTCAATGAGAACACCGCGCCCGGCGCACAGCGCAGCTTGATCACCGACGACCGGGCGCTGGACGTGCTGCGCGAGGTCCTCTTCGAACACGACGAGCAGCGTTGGGACGCCGAATTCCTTTTCGACGAATGGGAGCAGATCGTCCTGGGACAGTCCCTCGGTACCCGTCAGGAGTACTTCAAGGCCCGTCGTGCCGGTATGGGCCGCGCCCTCAGCCGCCCCGAACGCGCCGTCGTCTGGAAACTGCTCGAGCAGTTCGCCCTGCGCCTCAACGGCATGGGCCGGGAGACCTGGGCTCAGGCTGCCGAGCGTGCGGCGCGGTACGAGATGGAACGCGCCCGCAAGATCCAGACGCGGGCCGAGCGCAAGACGGACATCGGCGGTGGCGACCTGGCCCACCTCGACGACAACAGCTCCGCGATGCGCTACCTGCGTCATCGCTACCGTCACATCGTCGTCGACGAGGCCCAGGACCTCAGCCCCGCCCACTGGAAGATGCTGCGCGCCATGGTCGCCTCCGGCCCTGACGACCTGTTCATCGCCAGCGACACCCACCAGCGGATCTACGACCGGCAAGTCACCCTTTCCACCGTCGGCATCAACATCCGCGGTGGCCGCTCCTCGAAACTGACGCTGAGCTATCGCACCACCCAGGAGATCCTCGACCAGGCCGCCAAGGTTGTCCGCGGGGGCACCTACGACGACCTCGACGACGGCACCGACACCCTCGACGGTTACCACTCCCTGCTGCACGGCCCAGCCCCCGAGTACGTCGCCTGCGCCGACTGGACCGACGAGATCACTCAGCTCGCCGAGGCTCTCAAGCAGTGGCGCGCAGACATCACCCAGCCCGGCAAGGATGGCACCGTACGCGATCCGAGCGGCACCATGGCCGTCTGCGTCGCCGACGGTGACATGGCAGGCCGGGTCGCCGCCGACCTGGAGACGAAGCACGGCATCACCACAGCGACCCTCACCAAGGACGGCCCGCAAGGTGGCGGCGAGGTCCACATCGGAACGATGCACCGTTTCAAGGGACTTGAGTACCAGAAGCTCGCCGTCATCGGCGCGAGCGACGGCATCCTGCCGCGCAGCGCTGTCGTCGAGAAGTACGAGACGACCGACCCCAAGCGGTACGAACGCGAACTCAAGAAGAGCCGCAACCAGCTCTTCGTTGCCACCACCCGAGCCCGCGACGCGTTGCGCATCTCGTGGCACGGCAGGCCCAGCCCATTCCTGCCCTTGTAGACGGGGGCGACTCTGTGTCGCTGCAACCATCGCCACGGAGGCAGGGGACTCCACGGAACTGGGTCAGCCGAGACTCGTAAGACTTGCTACCTACATCAGCGGCTGGGCGCCGGAGGTTCAGCGACGTGGGCGGCAGCCCAGGGTCGTCCATCGCCTTTTCGATGGTGGACTTCATGGGATTGCCCACGAGCAGCGGACTGATCGCGGCCGCTGCGTGGAACAGCGTCGGCCAGCCGCGGTCCGAGAGAGGGGACGGGGGCGTGGGCGGGTCGGTCGAGCCTGGTCCGGCAGCGTGCTGTTGAATGCGAGTAGCCGAAAAAGGCAATGATACGCGCATATAGCGCCCCGTCAGGCATTCCCGATATGGAGGCCCTGTGAAGCTTGTTGGTGGATTCAGCTAACCTGCCTGCGTGTACGACGCAATGGGGGGAAGCGGGCCCTGTCGGCAGGCCGCAATTGGCGAGAAGAAGGCACGTCTGGCCAGGGCGGAGCAGCGGCGAAGATCGCGGGATCGCACGGGAGGCGGCGCTCTCGTGCGCCGTAAGTGGGCGTGGCTCGACGTGGACGACGCCAGGGACGGATACGTCTTTGCGTGTTGCGCGCCGTTAAGTTGCGCCGAGCGGTGACGGTCAAGGCTGCACGGCCGACGGGGACGGCGCCCCGAGGGTGCGTTCGGCAGCAGCCCGTTGTCGGTGGCGGGCTCTAGTGTGACGCGGAGGACCGTTCCATGCCCGGGGAGGGATTTCACGAACAGGGCATCGGAACCTCTCTTTTGGGGACAGAGTGGACCATTCTTATGAGGCGTGGCAGGAAATGCTGGCCGAGGAGTTCTTCGGACGGCAGCACGCCGGCCACCCGACGTTGTTCTACGTTGACGACGACGTGGAGCAGGAGCTCAGGCACGGATACGGCATAGAGGAGCCTCTCGCCCAGTGTGTGGGCAAGTTCCTGCGGTTGGGGACCGCGGAACCGTACAGCGCGATCGAGGGCTACCGCTGGCGCAAGCGACAGCAGGACAAGGAGGGCGTGCCCGCCTTCCTGCCGCTGCTGGCCTGCTCAGTGATGGCCGCGTCCCGGATGGTGAACGACCGGAACCACCGGGCCACTGCCTACCACGCCCGCTTCTCCGAGCTGCTGACCGGCGACGAGAAGCAACTGGGCAGCCAGCACTACGAGCCCATCTCTCGTATGTGGCAGGTGCTGGCCTCCTGGCAGTTCAGCCAGAGGGGCGCACGGGGTCTCTGTACCATTCCCGCCCCTGCTGATTTGCCCTCCAACCGCAGCATGATCGGGTTTGCTCAGTCCCAGGCGCTCCTCAGTGGCGCGGACCGGTCCTTCATGCCGAAGTTCTTCCGGTCGTTGCGGGAGCACGGCACGACCTGGCCGCTGCCGGGGGAGACGCTGCTGGCCCAGATCGAGATCCGGGGCATGGAGCAGCACCTTTCCAAGGGCTTCCGCAACGCTCTGCAGGAGGAGGAATTGCGCCCCTTCCTCGCCAAGCTGATCGGCAACTACGCTGCTTCCTGGGACGGTTCGGACGACCTGGTGCCCACTGGTGTCACCCGGGCCGAACTCCTGGTGCGGCTGGACGCGGGCCGTCTCAGCTGGGTGGCACGCCTGCGGTCCGCGGAGCAGAAGAAGTGCATCGAGCTTGAGGATGGCGTCGTCCTCGAGCAGCTTGGCGACACCGCCTACTATGAGGTGACCGGTCTGCCCGCCCCAAGTGCGGACACCCTCACTAGCGGCATCCGACGCGACGGGGGCAACCTGGTGCTCAGTCGCCCCTCCTCCTCCGTCCTGGTGCTCGCACGGGACGACGTGCTCGGCATCTGGGCCGGCACCGACGGCTTTCACCCAGGAGAGGCACACGTGGTGCTCGCCGCCCCGACCGCGCAGCGGGACGTGCAGCGGCTGCTGGACAAGGCCGCGACTACGGGCCGGAGCGCCGACACCAGCAAGCTGGCCTGGGTGCCGCAGGGCTGGTCCATGCACAAGCCTGTCACCTTCGACAACGCGGTCACCCTGCGACGGGCGCTCCAGGAGGTCCAGGGCGCCGTCGGCCTCCTGCAGCCCCCGGCCCAGTTCAAACTCCGCCTTGAGGGAGGACTGAAGCTCGCACCGTCGCTCGATTCCCACTTGTATCTGCGGGGAGGCGAGCCCCAGGTGGTCCTCCCGGATGCCACGGAGGGCACGGGAACCCTCCTGGTCGACGGAAAGGAACGACCCGAGCTCAGGAAGGCGGTTGCCGCGGGCCGCTCTGTCCCCCTGGCAGTGCTCCGGCTGGAGCCGGGCCGCCACACGGTGAGCTATTCAGGCGTGGAGATCGACTTCGCCACCGCGGACCAAGCCGTCGTCGAGCCGAAGATGACCAAGGTCTGCGGCTTCACCGTCGTGGACGGCAAGGCCTCGGAATCGCCCTCCCTCCTTGTCGAGCAGGCCCTGCCGACCGGTATCACCGGCGCCGACTTCACGGGTGCCACGACCCAGGACGCGGCAGCCGTCATGGAGCTGTGCCGTCGGGACGCGGACGAGGTGTTGTTCGCGGCGGCCGACGGACGGCTGTGGACGTTCGAGGCCCCGGAGCAACCGGGCTGGTGGACGGAGCGTCTCCCCGACACCCCCGCCCCGCTCCGCTTCGAGGCCGACTTCCACGGCATCGGCGGCTGGCTCCTGGAGCGCCGGAGCGGGCGCTGGAAGGGCCGCCCGGTGAACCCCGGAACGCCGAAGCCGAAGAGCGCCGGCAACCCGCGAGCGTGGGCCCGCGCTGTCCTCAACGCCCAGCAAGCGTCCGTCGAGCCCTCGTGGGCCGCGTACGTGCAGGCCGCGAAGGAGCTGGACCGATGACGGGACCGATCGGCACGAACGCGTTCGGTGGGATCCTTCTCCGCTGGCTGAGCGAGAGCCGCAGTGGCAAGGCGTCCGTACTGCGCGACGGGGTCCGCAGTCAGGCCCAGGCATGGGGCCTGGAGCTGAAGGAGTACGCCGACTGGGACTGGATGCGCAAGGCCGCTGCCCTCGGCTTCATCGACGTGGACCTGCGCGCCGACCGCTGGTCGGTGGCCCCGCCGGTGCTGACCAGGCTGCCCCACGCCGACGGCCTCGCGTTGCTGACCGGCGCGCGCACCGCGCGGATCAGCGCGCGCGTCGAGGAGGCGGCGCAGGAGTGGATGGAGCTGATCACCGTCTCTCACCGGCCGGAGGCCGGTGAGGCGCCGCTGCCCGACACCCTCCTGTTCCAGTACGAGGACCTGCGGGCCCTGCAGGAAGCCGCGGAGTTCCTCGGGACCCGTTATGTGCCCTGCGCCGCCCTGCAGTTGACGGAGCTGCTTCCGCAGGCGGCGCTGGGCCCCGAGTCCGCACCGCCAGGTGGGAGCACCGTCAACACGCTTGAGAAGTACGAGCTGCGCCTCCATCAGTTCGTCCCCGTGGAGAGGGACGACGAGGACGGCCTGTACCGGTGGCGCGGAGCCGACTACGCACGCCTGACCCGCGTCCGCCGCAACGGCGTCTTCCATGCAGTGGAACGCGAGACGGGTATCTTCCTGGAGCTCGCCCGACACCGCACTGGCGTGATGCGCTGGCGGCCGGAATCCGGCAAGGGCCGTGCCGGCATCGGCCGACTCTTCGTCGACCGGTACGCGCCCCTGCCCGCCCTGCACGAGCGCGCGGCCGTCCTGTGCAGCGGCTTCCCGCCCTCAGCGGGCAAGCAGACGCAGACCCGCGCGTACGACAACGTGCCGAGGGCGCTCGCCGAGGCGATCGCGGCCTCGCTGCAGCAGAACCTGGAGATCATGCCGCGACTGGTGGCGGCCACCGGCGGGAGGACCAAGTGAGCGTCGAACAGCACACGGCGGCGGTGACGAACACCGATGTCCAGGACGTCATGGGCACATTCGACGACCTGCGCAGCGCGCTCTTCCGCTACTACGACACCCCGTTCGGCGTCGATGATCGTTCCGTCATGGAGGAACGGCGCAATCTCCTGGACCGGGACAACGGGGCCTGGCGTGACCCGCTGATCGAGCTGCGCCCGCAGTACGCCTCCCGGGGCGTCAGCATCGCGGACTCCTTTGCCGAAGCAGGGGCGCACCCCGACGCGGCCGAGTTCGCCCGGTTCACGCTCCCCGACGGTGTGACCAGCCTCTACCAGCATCAGCACGAAGCCCTGGTTACCGCCTGCGCGGGCAAGGACTTCGTGGTCACCGCAGGCACCGGTTCCGGAAAGACGGAGTCCTTCCTGCTGCCGGTCCTCGCCGACCTGGTCGCCGAGTCCGCCCACTGGCAGGGCACCCGTGCGGTGCAGCGGGAATGGTGGCAGGGAGACGGGGCCTACGAGCCCAGCCGACAGAACGAGCACGGGCACCCTGCCGCCATGCGCGTGCTGATCCTCTATCCCACCAACGCCCTCGCCGACGACCAGCTGGTCCGGCTCCGGAAGTCGCTGGACAGTCGCGAGGCCCACGCATGGCTGGACCGGAAGCGTAACGGACACCGCTTCTACTTCGGCCGCTACACCGGAGCCACTCCCGTCTCCGGCAGCCGCGATTCCGAGCCGGCGAACTTTCGCTTGCGGCAGTACCTGCGGGAGGTCCAGGAACGGCAGCGCAAGGCCGACGAGAAGCTCGACGAGGAGCTGCAGCCCTTCATCGCGCGACTCGGCGCAGCGGAGATGCACGCCCGCTGGGACATGCAGGCTGCGCCGCCGGACATCATGGTCACCAACTACTCGATGCTGAACATCATGCTGCTCCGCAAGCAGGAGGAGCACATCTTCAGCGCCACGAGGAAGTGGCTGGAGGAAACACCGAGCGCCCGCTTCACCCTGATCCTCGACGAGCTCCACATGTACCGCGGTACGGCCGGCACCGAGGTGGCCTACCTGCTGCGCAACCTCCGCCACCGGCTCGGCCTCGACGAGAGCCCCGAGAAGCTGCGTGTGCTCGCCGCCTCCGCCTCCTTGGAGGCCGGCCGGGACGACGACTTCCTCGACGGGTTCTTCGCCCTGCCCGGATCCCGGCGCGTGATCATCCCCGGAAAGGCGAAGGAGAAACACGGCGAGGGCAGCCTGACCGCCCACACCGAACGCCTCGCGCAGGCTGCGAAGGCCCCCGTCACCCAGGACGAAGCCATCGCCCTGGCCCGGGAGACCCGCCTCGGCCCGGCGCTCCAGCGCGCACTCACTCCCGGCGGCAGGCCTCGTGCTCTGTCGGCCCCCGAACTGGCGAAGAACCTCTTTCCGGACGTCCCCGAGGAACAGCGCCAGGACGCACTCCACGGGGTGCTGCGCATACTCGGCTCCGCCCAGGACCTCGAACTCCCCCAGCTCCGCGCCCACTTCTTCTTCCGGAACATCGAGGGAATCTGGGCCTGTTCCGACCCGCAGTGCCCCAACATCCCCGTGGAGCACAGCCCCGAACGCCGGGTAGGCCGACTCTTCGCCGAGCCCACGTCCCGCTGCACCTGCGGCGCGCGCGTACTGGAACTTCTCTCCTGCCAGGCCTGCGGCGACCTCATGCTCGGCGGGTACGCCAGCCCCAAGGACACCCAGCGACGTAAGTTCACCGGGGCCCTCCACACCGATTTCCCGGACCTGGACCTGCTCCCCGACGAGGCCAGTGGCGCACCCACCGCGGCGAACTACGTCGTGTACTGGCCGCGCACCAAGGGCCTTGGCCTTGACGACCCCGGCTGGCATGCGGGCCTGTCCGACGGCGGGCCGCAGGTCGAGTTCGAGTTCCGCCGCAGCGCCTACCAGCCCGCCACCGGCCGCCTGGAGAACCGGGACGTCCAGCACACCGGATGGTCGTTCCACATCTCCGTGCCCCTGGACAAGGAGAACAAGAAGCCGGCCTACGACCCGGCCCGGCTCCAGGCCTTCCCCACCCGCTGCCCCGCCTGCGGCGACGACTGGGAGATCAAGTACGACCGGGACGGCCGTTTCATCCCGCTGGAATCGCCTGATCGGCTGCGCAACGCGCCGGTCCGGCGAATGCGCACCGGTTTCTACAAGATCAACCAGGTGCTGGTGACCGAAGCCCTCGGCCACCTCCCCGACGGCCGGCGCAAGGCGATCGCCTTCTCCGACAGCCGTGACGACGCCTCCGAGCTCGCCAGCGGTCTTGCCCTGCGCCACTACCAGGACCTTCTCCGCCTTCTCAGCGCCCAGGCCGTCGAGAACCAGGGGGATCCGTTCGGAGACCTTCAACTGGTGAAGGCACACTACGCCGGGCAGTCCGTCGATCGTGTGGGCGCCCGTGCCGCCATGGGACGGCTGCGGGACCGCAACCCGGCGGACTGGGGGCGCCTGAAGGCGATTCTCGCCGACGACCTCGACGCGGAACCGGAACTCTTGCCCGACCTGGAGCGGAAGTTCGCCGAACTGCCCTCGCTGGACGATCTCGCCTCCAACCTCGAAGGCATGCTGCTGAAGTACGGCACCAACCCCGCCGGTCCCGCGGCCTCGCTCCAGCAGACCTCGGCCGGACAGCCCTGGACCGCGCTCTACAACTGGGAGCGCGACCGGGAAGCGGCGGTGGAGACCCAGGCACAGGAGGAACTGCTCAACCGCGTCCGCTCCCGTCTCCGCCTCGAGACCATCGGCAGCCTCTTCTCCGGCGGCGGCCGTGACTTCGAATCGCTCGGACTCGGCTGGCTCTGCCTGCGTGACGACCGCTCACCTGTGGAGATCGGCCCGGACAGCGATCTGACCGTGGCGCGTGCCAGCCTACGGATTCTTGGCTTGATGCGGCGCTTCACCCGGATACGTGCTTCTCTGCAGGGGCCGCCTGCGCCTCTGAAGCGTTTCTGGAAGCAGGTCGCCGAACGCCATGGCACCGATTTGAAGACGGTTGAGGACCGGGTGCTCGGCGTCTGGAAGGACGCTGTGGTCGACTACGTCATCAAGCCGGAGAAGGTGGCGCTCCGCCCTGGTGACAACAAGACCTGGACGTGCCGTTCCTGCCATCGACCGCACCTTCACCCGGGTGCGGGGCTGTGCACCAAGTGCCTGGCCCCGCTGCCTGCTGTGCCCCAGCAGTACAGCGGAGTCCTCGAAGACGACTACTACGCGTGGAAGGCCGCCCACCGCACCGGTGACTTCCCCCTGCGCGCGGCAGAGCTGACCGGCCAGACGGACCGGCTGGAGGCCCAGCGCCGGCAGAGCCTCTTCCAGGACGTCTTCCTCGGCGACAACGACGTCCCGCAGGCGGACGGCCTGGAACTGCTCTCCGTAACCACCACCATGGAGGCCGGTGTCGACATCGGCCCCCTCAACACCGTGATCATGGCCAACATGCCGCCCACCCGCTTCAACTACCAGCAGCGGGTGGGGCGCGCAGGCCGACGCAACAGCCCGGTTGCCGTGGCCCTCACCGTCTGCCGCGGCCGCAGCCACGACGAGCACTACTTCGCCCGCCCAGAGGCCATCACCAACGACCCGACTCCGCCGCCCTACCTGGTCCTCGGCATGGTCTCCGTCTTCCGGCGGGTCCTGCTGGGAGAGGTTCTGCGCCAGGCCTTCGAGCCCCTGCAGCCGGAGGACCGCCAAAAGGGGCCGGACATGACGACCAACGTCCACGGCCAGTTCGGCCTTGCCGCCGACTGGCCGATGCATCGCGGTCCCGTCCGCCACTGGATCGCCGAACACCCGGACCGCATCCGAGCCGCTGCCGCCGCCTTCCAGGCTGGCACACCGGAGAGCATCGCCGCCATCGATCCGGTGGCCGCTATCGACGAACTCCTCGGCCAAATCGACGAGGTGGCAACCCGGACCGTCGGCCACTCCGACCTCAGCCAGCGTCTGGCAGAGGCGGGTCTCCTGCCCATGTTCGGATTCCCGACCCGCTCCCGTCTCCTCTACCGGAGCATCCCGCAGAAGACTTTCCCCTGGCCGCCGGCCGACTCCGTCAACCGCGACCTGGCCGTCGCCCTCAGCAAGTTCGCACCAGGCAGCGAAACCCCGCAGGACGGCCGTCTGCTCCGCTCCAGCGGAGTGGTCTCCCTCGTCCCGAGCGGACGCGGAGTGCAGGCCGCCGAGGACCCGTTCGGACCGGAACAGTTGGTCGCCATGTGCCGGATCTGTTCCCACGTGGACCCGCAGACCGCCGTCGACCCGGAAACCGGGAGCGCTGGCACCTGCCCCGCCTGCGGCGCGGAGAGCAAGTACTACAAGGCTGTCCCCTTCCGGGAGCCCGCAGGCTTCCGGGCTGCCCGCGAAGCACGGGACTACGACGGCTACCGGGAGCTCGGCTCCAACGCCACCAGCGCGCGGACGGCCACCGACCTGGAAAAGACCGCCCCGCGCATCCACCGTGCCGACGACGACTGGATGGTCGTCCACACTGGCAGCGGTGACCGCTACATCGTCAACACCAACGCCGGAAAGCTCTTCCGGTTTGTCAAGAACACCGGCCCGTGGCGCGGATACCTCGCTCTGGACCACCCCAAGGCAGAAGCCGACCTGGAGATCGCCCTCGGCGCCACCCAGCACACCGACATGCTCTTCATCGGGGCCAAGGGCGCCCTCGACGCGAACCGGGGCCTCCGCTTCGACATCTCGAAGTCCCAGCAGATCGATGGCTTTCCCGAGGCCTACCACGGCCGGCGTGCCGCCTGGTACTCGCTGGCGGCCCTGCTGCGCCGGGCCGCCGCCCCGCACCTGGATGTGCAGCCGGAGGAACTCCTCAGCGGCATCCACGGCTCGGACGCGCCGGTGGCCGCTCCCGTCATGGCCTACCTGGCGGACAGCCTCGACAACGGCGCGGGCTTCAGCACCCACCTGGGTTCGGAGAAACACATCGAGGAGTTCCTCCAGGCGGTCGATCGCTACGTGCACGACCTGGAGGCCGCCCAGCATGCCCGGAACTGCCGCAGCTCCTGCTACGCCTGCCTGCGTGACTACTCCAACATGCGCCTCCACCCGCTGTACGACTGGCGGCTCGCCCGCGACCTGACCGACGCCCTGCGCGGCCGGAAACTGCAGATCGATCCGAACGAGCACGCCCTCTTGCTAAAGGGTTGGGCGGACGAGGAGCCCACCGTCAGCCTCAAGGAGACCCCTGCCGGACCAGTGGCGCTCTTCACTTCGGACTTCACCGGCGAGCCCGTCGCGGTCGCCGTCAAGCATCCGCTGGAGTCCGCCACCGAGGAGTGCGGGAACGAACGGCTCCAGGCCCTACGTAACGAGGTCCGTGCCGGTGGCCTCGCCACCAGGATCGCCTTCGCCGACTCCTACAGCCTGGACCGGACCCCTGCCGCGGTGATCGAGCAGGTGCACATCTTCGCGGAGGAGCTCTGATGACGGCAGGAATCCCACGGGGAGCGGGCCAGAACGAGCAGGTCCGCCTGGAGGAGCTGCGGCAGCGGGAGATCGCCCGCCGCCTCGCCCTCCGCCAGGCCCGCGCCCAAGGCCGGACCGTTGGGGAAGCTCCGCAGTTCGCGGAAGCTGCCAGCAGCCCTGCTCCGGTCCTATCGCCGCAGAAGCAGCCGGAGCCGGAACCGGTCATGCCCCAGCCGGTCCCCGATGGATTCGCCGACCGGGAGGCTTGGGAGCGCGCCCGCCCCTTCGCCGAAATCATGCTGCCCGACGCTCTGAAGGCGGAGACCGGAACGCTCTCCGCGCAGAAGCTGGCGCGGGCCGCGGCCGATGCAGCGACCCGGCAGGACGACCCGGTCAAGGGCGTCTCCCTGCTCCTTATGGCACAGGACCACGGGCTGGACGTCCTCAATGGCCGGCTCAACGACCGCGCCCGCGCCCTGCTGGAGGACAAGCCGCTGCCGCTCCTGGGGGAGCCGGGCAGCATGTGGCAGATCTACCAGGACGACCGTCGCCTGATGGAGACCAACCTGCCGGCCCCCCGCCAGAGGGCGCTCCTGGCGAAGCTCCCCCGGCCGCTCCTCGACGACTACATCGACGAGGAGTGGATCGGCGCGGTCCCCGACCACGACGGCACCTCCCGTGCCGCCTACTTCCGTGCCCGCCTGGACCCGGCGTCCCTCACCGACGAGGAGATGGACCTGCTGGCCTGGCCCCTGGAACGGGAGCGCCGGGAGGCAGGCCCGGGAACGGAACCCGGCCGTGACTGGCCGCAGGACTGGAGCCTGCTGGTGAGACTGCAGGCCAACGACGCCAAGGCCATCGCGGAGGAGTGGACCGACCTCCTTCCACCAACACAGAAGCTCCTCGATGCCCTGCGCGAGGTGCGGCGGACCGGAGAGATTCCGGACGACCTCGTCGCCGACGAGAGGCTGTGGGTCCTCCTGGAGCGGATCAACCCCCGTGTACGCAGCGGGAGCAGCAAAAGGTTCAACGGCTGGATCGGCGTGCGGGCCCTGATCAGGGCCGTGCGGCAGATGCACCGTGCCCTCCTCCGCGGGGACGGCGAGACGGCGGAACAGCGGAGGAAGGCGGCGCTCACCATGGCCGCGAGGCTTCGGCACCACTCACAGCCGGTGCGCTGGGAGGCCCAGAACATCCATGCCTACCTGCGCGCCGGCCAGGAGATGACGGAGTCCCTCAAACTCCTGGAGCAGGATGCCGAAGGCCGTCCCCCAGTGCGGGACCAACTCGGCGGAGGTGCCGTGGCCATGCTGCGGAAGAATCGGAGCTTCCTGGAGGACCGGCCCCTCGGAGAACGCGACCAGCCGCTCAACCCGTATTTGGTGCTCGGCGTGCCCGACGGGGCGGACGACTGGAAGAAGGCCTGGCGCGCCCTGAGGAAGGAGCTCGACGACAGCGGCCGCGTCCGGATCAACGGCGCCAAGGACATGATCGAGAAGGCCGAGCGGGAGCAGCAGGAAGTACCCCGGTTTGCCGTTCCGGTCGCCCCGCACCGCTGGAAGGACCCCACCGGCACGAGCCACCGGCTGGAACTCCCGCCCGAGCCCCTACAGAGGCTCACCGCGCCGCCCACGGACAGCGACCGCGCGTGGTCTCGCACCGAGGCGGCCCGAGAAATAATCACCAGGGCGACAGAACGCCTTTCCCTGGCTGCTGAAGACAACGCAGCCCTTGAAGACCCAGAGAGCAGCACATTGTGAGCAACGGAGTCGGTAAAGGCGACAGTGGTTCTGGCCCCCGTGACGGATCCCAGCGGAACCGGGGACGCGGGCCGAACAGCGGAAGCGTGCGCAATCGTGGGGAGCGCAGGGCGGCCGAGGCAGCTCCCTGGCGGTTCACCGAGAGCCGCCTGCCCGAGTTCACCCCGGGGACCCTGGACGCCCCCGCCATCCTGAAGTCGGTCAACGACACGCTCCTGCCCGTGGTGGAGAAGGAGTTGGAGGAGGCGACGGAGAAACTGGGCGCAGCCTTGGCGGACAAGGAGACCGAGGCCGATCTGGTCTCCGCCTTCCGGACCGAGCTGATGCGCCGAGTGCTTCCCCAGTTCACCGAAGCGGTCCGCAGCGGCGTGCTGGAAAGCATCCGAACGCGCCAGATGCACCTGGCGCAGCTGGCCGTTCTTCACCGGCAGGCGCTGGAGGCGAAGACCTTGAGGGTGGTGCTGACCCGCATCGATGACGAGGCGGCGAAGGCAGGTCTGCAGGTTGTCGGCGACACCGGCGATCAGTCGCTGTTCAACGTCGTGGAGGACCAGCCCGGCGTGATGAAGACAGGCCCGGTCATCTTCGAACTCGTCGCACCGGCCTACGTCGACAAGGAGTCCGGAAAGCTTGTCGAACGCGGCTGGCTGCGGGCCGTTGCCAAGGTTCCACCCGAGGAAATGACGCCCGGGCAGAGGCGTAGAGCAACCCATGGCGAAGGTGGGAGGAAGCAGCCGGAGAAGAAGGAAGCGGCTCCTGTACAGCAGGAGAGGAAAAAGCGCCACCGGGGTCAGGAACCCGAAAAGCAGCAGAACAGAGGCAACGGGCGGCGAAACGGCGGGTCGCGTCCTGGCCCTGAAGGAAACGGGGACCGCCGGACGAAGCGGAGGGGAACGCGATGACTTTCGGTATCGACTTCGGCACCAGCAACTCCGTGGTGGCCCACTGGAACGGGCACACCACCGAAGTGCTGCCGGTCGACGGCGACAACGTGCCCGCCCAGTGGCAGATGTCCGAGTTCGAGCAGCTCTTCCCCTCCGTGCTGTCCGTCCGCGACCTCCAGCGCACACTCTGCTTCGGCTGGGAGGCGAAGACCGGCACGAGCGAGCCGCTCGACGCAGTGAAGCGCATGCTCGGCACGCGCTCCGGTGCCGAGAAGGACGGCGACACCGACGGCCTTGAGGTCACGGCCCAGCTCGAGGAGCACCACGTCTGGGTCGGCTCGGAGAAGTTCCACAGCACGGTCGCGGCCGCCTCCCTGTTCAGCCGCATGAAGGAAGGCGTCTCCGCCCAACTGCTCGACCTCTCCGACGCGGTCGTCACCGTCCCCGCCAACGCCACAGGCGGCGCCCGCTACCGCACCCGTGCCGCGGCAGCGCTCGGCGGAGTGAAGGTCCGGGCCCTGCTCAACGAGCCCACCGCGGCTGCGATCTCGTACGCCCACGACGTCCCGATCCCCGGCCGTTTCCTCGTATTCGACTGGGGCGGCGGCACCATCGACGTCACCGTCCTCGAATACGACGACGGCCTCTTCGAGGAGCAGACCTCCCGCGGTATCACCGCCCTCGGAGGCCTGGAGTTCGACAACGCACTGGCCAAGCTGATCCAGCAGAAGATGGGTCTGACCGCGGACCAACTCACCAAGGCCGAACGACGCCGGTGGCGCCGGTCGGTCGAGCTGACGAAGATCGCCCTGTCCTCCGTGCCGATGGACGGCGCGCTCTTCTTCGACCTCCCGGTCGGCCTCGCCCCCTCGATCTCGAGGCGCGAGGTCAGGATCACCGCGGCCGAGTACACCGAGGCGATCACCCCGCTCATCACCCGAGCCATGGAGCCGGTCCAGCAGGCGCTGGAGGACCTGGCCATCACTGCGGACGACATCGACTCCATCCTGATGATCGGCGGCACCTCGCAGATCCCCCAGGTGCGTCACGCCCTGGGCGAGCTCCTCGGCCACGACCGCATCGTCGACAGCGGCCTATGCCGGCCCATGACCGCCGTCGCCCGAGGTGCAGCCATCTACGCGGCCTCCCTAGACGGCGAACTCGGCGACGACAGCGACTTCTCCCTGGTGACCAGCTACGACCTGGGCACGGCCTTCGGCGCGGGCGGACAGAAGGGCTTTCGCGTCATCATCCGACGCAATGCCACGCTTCCCGCGGAGGGTTCGTCCACCTTCCACCCAGAAACGCCGGGCGCTTCTTCCGTGCGCGTGACGGTGATCGAGGGGGAGGTCGGCTACCCGGCCGACAGCGACCGTTCCTTCCCCCTGGCCAACATCGAGGTGCCTCTCCCGACCCGCGAACGGGACGTCCGCCGGAACATGATCGAGGTCAAGTTCCGTTACAACGAGAGCGGCATCCTACGCTTCACCGCCACCCACGCGGAGACCGGCGTGGTGCTTGAGGAGCGTGAGATCGACTCCTTCGGCCCCGACGGCACCCCACTGCAACAGGGCCTCGACGACGAGCTGACCCGCCTTCTGGCCCACACTGTCCGCCCGTTCGCCGACGGCTCCTCCAGCGTCCGACACCTATCGGCAGCCGAAACGGCCAACGCCCGCCCCGCACCGATCGACATGTCCGTGCGTGTGGTGGAGGCCGACCCTGCCGTAACGGTCAACGGGGAGCCGCAGGGAGTGGTGACGAGGGGACTTTGACCAGCCTCTGGGCTCTGTGGCGGAAATTTCCGGGGTGCGCCAGTAGCTCGCTCCACTGTCTGGGACGGGACTATACGGTCTTCTTCGCTGTAACGCCCGATCAAGCAAGAACAGCTGTCAAAGAAATCAAGGCAGGTACGTCGTGCCACGATGACGCGTCAGATGAGGAAGAGGGGGGCGACGTTAGCCATGCGGTACGACCAGAGCCAGGCGGACAAGCTTGATGAGATGATGCTCGAACTGCTGCTGCCGGAAAGCGCGGTGGACTCACTGGGGCGGTGGCTAGCCGACCCAGAGCGCGGTCAACGGTACGCGAACGGGAGTGGCCCTCACAGCATCCCGTACACGCCATCCAAGTGGATAGTCGTAGCGCCGTGGCCCGGCACCTTCGCCGACCGGGCGGCGGCCGATTCGGCCTCGGTGAGCCGAGCCGAGGTCGTGGCCGCGGTCCGGGCCGCAGAGCAGTCCGAGAGCTGGGCAGAGGCGTTCGTGGCCACGCAGGTGTGGGGCTACGGTGTTACAGGCTACGGCCCGTACCGCACTCGTCAGGTGCTCGCCCAGCCCAGCGCTGAGGCCGTCCTCACCGAGGCGGTGAGCCTGCTCGTCGACGAGGGCGCGGTCGCAGCCTACGAGGTGCTGAACACTCTCGATGGCCTCGGTCCGGCGTTCCTCACCAAATTCCTCTACTTCGCGGGCCAGGCGCTGCCAGACGTGAAGGGCCCGCGTCCCCTGATCCTCGACAGCGTGCTCGCCGGGGTCCTGCGCAGGCACGCCACGAAGGTTGGACGTGCGGTTGGCTACGAGTGGTCCGAGGCGATCGCCAAGTGGATCTGGCGCGACAGCGGCTGGAGTTCCCACCGTTACGACGTCTACCTCCGGTGGATGTACGCCGCCAACGAGCGACTCGCGGCCGCGTCGATCGACTGGCCCGCAGCCCCAGACGTGCTCGAGCTGGCCCTCTTCAGTGCCGTCTGGGGCCCGGAATAGCTGTATCGCCGGGTGTTCACCTTCCGATGCTCGCTTGGTTCAGGTGCTTGCCCAATGGCCGCAGCCAAGTCCCGAGGCCTCGAACGTCAGCAGACGACGACCGTCCACCTTGGAGATGGTCCCGCCAGGTGGTGTAGGGGATCAAGTCCCGGAACCCGCAGATCGGGGGCCCCGTGCTCATGGGGATGGCCCTTCACCATGACCGATGACCGCCCAGCCTATTCGCGTCAGGCGAAGACTGATTGACGCGACCGGTCGTTGCGAGTCGTGGGCTCCAGATCCGGGCCGTGTTGGCCGACGCCGGGAGACGGTGGGCCCAGGCGCGTGGTGGCTGTGGCGGATGGACCGGTTGCACCTCACAAACGATAGGCGAAGCGGAGCGCGCCGCCCTCCTCGCGGTAGAGCCCGCGGCCGCGCTCGCTGAACGGATTCGGCAGCATGCGCACCTGCCGGTGCTCCGCGTCCAGCACCGAGGTGACCACCAGGATCCGCCAGCGGTCGCTGCCGCCGTACTTCTGCGCCGCCCGTACCTCGGTTTCGCCGAGCTCGATCTGCCCGCCCGGCCCCTGGGTGGCCTTGACCTCGTACAACCGCGGACTCCTGCCGGAGCCGACCTTGAAGTCGTAGCCGAGGCTGTCGTCTCCGGCAGGCCCGGGGAAGACGTGGGTCCGGTTGCCGGAGACCCAGCTGGTCTCGTCGGTCGCTCGGTCCTGCTCGCGAAGCCATTGGTACGCGTACCACTCGCCCACGAAGCCGATCGCCGAGCGCTGGGCCGATGACAGCCCGCGTTCCCCGTCGACGCGCACGCCTGGCCGTCCGCCCGAGGAGCTAGCCGCCCTCCGAGGCGGGATCGGCTTCAGCGCTGCCCAGCGCCTTCGGGCACTGCCGCTGAGGGGCGGGCCGGATTCCAGAGCGCGGCGCAGCTCCGAGGCCAGCTCGGTGAAGTCGCCGGATTCGATGTCGAAGTCCCGTTCACCGATGGAGATGATCCGCTGGCGCTTGGCCCGTTCGATGCGGGCCTGCTCCGCGGCGTTCCGTACTCGGTCCAACTCGGCGGGAGTGAGCCCGTGTGCCTGGGGCTCCGCGGAGGCAGCCATGTCCGTCGGCCACTGGCCCAGGGCCGCGAGCCAGCCGACGACATCGTCGGCCGAGAGCTCGCGGAAGTCGAGCGCGCCCGCCTCGTCCAGCAGGTCGGTGATCTCCTCAGCAGCGGCCGCCTTCGCCAGCACCGCAGGCAGCGGCCGTTTCGCCGCCTTCACCAGGGCGACCAGATCGGGTGTCTTCTTGGTGATGACGGCATGGTTGTGGCTGCGCAACCTGTCCATGGCGGCGAGCCGTTCGCCTTTGGCCGGGGCGGACGCCCCCAGACGGGCGGTGAGTGCCTGCTCGACAACGGCCCGCAGCAGGCCGTCGTCGGCGCTGTCGACGGTGAGGGCCCACTCTTCCGGAGCAGTGATCCACTTCAGGGAGCGGGTGGTGGGCCAGTCGGCGATGGGCCTACGGGCATCGAACTCTGCCCGACGGGCCCAGCGCAGCCGGTCGATGAGGGTGCCGCGACCGAGATCCACGTGTCGGCGTACGGCCTCGTCGTGGGCCTCGGCGTGGCTGATCGGCCGGTACCGTGGCGCGAGCCCTGCCAGCGTGCGGTTCAGGTCCGCGAAGTCGACTTCGGCCAGGACCCGGAGGCCGTCGATGTCCCGCGCGACGCGCGCGGCCTCGATGAGCTGCGCGGAGGGCAGGGGAAGGGCGTCCGAGTACGGTTCGAGGCGGGCGAGGAACTCCCGGGCGTCGGCCGGAGCCGGGTCCGTCAGCTTTCTAGCCTGGTCGGCGCCGAGGGCGTGTACGAGGAAGGGGTGGCAGCGCTCCAGCACGCCCGCGAGGGACCCGTCGAGGCGGTGAGCGGTCTCCCTGACCTGGTGGACGGAGAGATCGAGCACCGCCGCGAGCTGGCGATCGGTCGGTTCTTCGAGGGATGCGTGCTCGCGCTCCAGTTCGCGGGCGGCGAGCTTGAGCGGGACGGCGTACTCCGGACGGTCCAGTACTTGGCTGACCGCGTAGCCGATCCGGGCCACGAAGTCCCAGGAAAGGGGCAGGTCTGGGGTGAGGACCAGCGGGTGGGAGGGGTCGGGCAGGGGGAGCATGCCGTCCTGCCGTTCCGGGAGTTCCACGGCAGCCCCGTCGAGGGTGATCTTCAGCGAGACGTAGCGGTGGATGCGGACGCGGCGGACGGCGGCGACGAAATCGGTGAGCTCGGCGTCGGTCGGACGGCCGCCCCGGGGCGGATGGTCGGCCAGGACGCCCACCGCGAGTGGAAGCCACGGCAGCTCGTCGACGAGCGGCGTTCCAAGCCCTTCCGTGGTGCCGGAGGTTCCGACGATTGTGGTGCCGGAGGTGCTGACGATTTCGACCGACAGGTCAGCGTCGTCGGCGTGCCGTATCGCGTCCGGGCAGCGGTGGCGGAGGATGCGGGTGACTTCAGCCGCCGCCCCCGGCACCACGAGCAGCGGAAGCTTGAGCTCCCTGGCCAGGCGTGCCTTCAGATTGTCCCGGTCCCCGGTGACGTACAGCCGTACTGAGCCGTCGAGGAGCGTAGCGAAGTTGACCGCGATGAGCTGCTTGCCCCGCTCTGCGAGCAGGGCCGAGCCGATGAGCGGCTCGATTGACGCCGCTTGTGCGGCCAGGTTCTGCCAGGCACGCTCGTTTGCCCGCTGAAGGGCGGGCCGGTCCCCGTCGTCCACGGCATCCGACTTCACCAGCTCGCCCAGGGTGGCGATGAGCCGGGCGCTGTCCCTGTGGTCGCCCCAGGTCGGCAACCCGGCATCGCGCAGCCGGCGCAGGGCCTGATCGTCGTCCAGCAGGGGGCGGAGCTGCCGCAGGATGGTCGGGGCGAAGGCCGGCTCCTGCTCAAGGATTGCGGGGACATGCCAAGCTTCGTCCGGCCGGACGAAGCGGACGGTGCCGCCACGGCCTCGCACCGGGAGCCAGGGCTGGCCGCGGACGAAGGCGGACAGGGGGGTCGGGACGTGCTGCAGATCCTGGTTGCCCGTCCGGTCCCGGTTCCAGACGCTGGTGAGGTGAGTATTGCTCCACCGGGCCAGGCCGTGCAGGACCAGTCGTGCATAGGCGATGCGGCCCGGTTCGCTCAGCCGCCCGGCGACGTCCTGGCCCGGCAGCCGGAACGCGGGGGTTCCGACGTACGGGGTGTAGGGATGGGCGACACGGCTTCGCGCGCGGTCGATGAACGGCCGCCACTGATCGGCGACCTCGACAGACACCTTTGCCATGCTGATCAGGTTGCTCGTGGTGAGCGCGCTACCCTCGGCTACCTTCTCCGCGCCGGATGACATTACGGGAAGCAGTCCGTCGGTGACGCCGAGATCGCTGAGGAACTCCCGCCACTCCTCCCGGGTTTCGCCCCGTCTTAGGAAGGCCTCGGGTGGCGCCACGAGCTGCTGTGCCATGAAGCGGAGGCCGGCCGAGGACTCCCGTCCCTCGGCCACGACGGAGGCGAGCTCGTCACCGTGGGTCCCCGTCCATCCGGCCCCGAAAGCGGCGCCGGCCGCTTTGATGGCGGGGCCCTCGGCCGAGGGAACGTACAGCCCCAGCGGACGCAGCTGCAGAGATTGTGCGGACTGCCTCGACCGGTAGAGGCGGAACACGAAGCGGAGGGCCTGGTCGCGCAGCCGCGCCGAGTTGCTCTCGGTGAGGGCGCGGCGGACGTGGTCGAGTAGGCCGGCGGCGTCGAAACGCCGGACGAGCCTGAAGCGTTCCAGGAACAACCGGGCTTCCTGGCGTCGTACGTGGCCTTCCTCCTCCACCCAGTTCAGCCCCGGGTGCAGATAGAACATGCGCTTCTTCAAGGCGTCGGGCACGGCCAGGCCCTCGTCGCCCGCTGTTTCGCCACGAGCCGGCTGGAAAAAGGCCTCCCGCCTGGCCGCCCTGCGCCGCGAGCCGTCCTTTGTGTCCGTGGCAGAGCCACCGTTGGCACGCCGGAGCTTCCCATCGTCCGCCAGCAACAGCTTCCTGCCCTGCAGTACTCCGCCCTCGTCCTTGAACAGCAGGGCGAGATCGGCGTAAACGCCGTTCCAGTCGTCGACGGGAGCATCGGGAGCGGGCAGCGGCAGGGTCCCCACGATCCGCTCGGCGTGGTCCGCCCGCTGCTGTGCCGAGGGCTCCAAGGGGCACTTGAGCGCCTCGCACAACCTCGCGAGACGCTTCAGGGGCTTGGCCCCGACGGCCGGATCCGCCACGGCGATGCCGACCGCCCCGGCCGCCTCGGCCGTGAGTACCGACAGCCCGAGCTCGGGCCAGAGCACGGAATCGCGGGGCGTGCCCCAGGAACCGTGCGGGGCCTCCCGGTTCAGGAGTGGTACGACGGGAACGTCCGCGAACTCAGCCCCGTGCACCTGGTTCGCCGCTTCGCGCAGCAGGTTGTGGGAGCGCGGTGCGCGTGGCACTCGACGATTTCTCGGGGGCTTCCTCGGGGGATGAGCCGGAGAACGAACGCCACTGGGAGTTTGGCCATCCCTTCGTGAAGGACGACGACGGTATGGACACTCTGAGCGACGAGACGCGCGAACAGTTCGATCACAGAGAAGCAGGGTTCACGCCTGAGGAGCGGGAGAAGGCTACCGCTGACCTCCGGGTGCTGGTCACGGCACACTCCCTGGGTGGTGGGAGGTGGGCTTCACTGGATGACGCCGGCAGCGGGATCTTTGCGGAGCCGTATGACTCTGACGGTTTCTACATGACGGTCCAAGCACCGGAACCTGGTGATGACGACGCTTCTTGGGAGATCGAGGTCGGGCGCTGGGAGCCGGACGACCCCGACGAAGAGTACGGAGACCACACCAGTGCGACGGGCAGCCCCGTGATCGGCTGTGCTCTTCCGGTTGCACCGAGCGCCGACGAGATCGCCCACTTGTTGAAGTCCGTGGACGGGAAACCACTGCTGCTTGCTGAGTGGGCCGAGGCGCCAGTGGGAGCGGTCCTCGCAGGGACGACGATGGTGGTGACCGAGCGCTACGACTCCTGATCGAGTGCACGGCAAGGGCGTCGTGATGTCAGCGCGGCGGACCAACCATGGCCGACTTCTGCACGCCTCGCCGGTGCTCCAGCCGCCGTGGTCATCCCGGAAGAGGATGCCCACGGCACCAGGCTGGTGCCCGTCGCAATCCCGATAGGCTGGGGTTGTCCTAACGGAGGTTGGCGGACACCAACAAGGACAATCCGCAGCGGCAGGTCCGGCTGAGCTTCCTCGGCTGACCCGGCCGACCACGCAAGGGGCCCTAGCCCGGCCGTGTGACCTGTACGGCTGAACGGGCGCCGGGTGGCGTGCCGGGGGCCCCGGCCACGGGGCGGGGTGCTTTCGTCTGTGCCCGGGCCGGGTACGCGGTCCTGTGCGTCCGATCCGGGGCGGCTCAGGGTCACCCTTCCTCGCCGCCTCCCGGCCGGCGTGCCCGCCGTGGGCGGGCGCTGCGTTCTACGTCGGAAGGAGAGACCGTGGCGACCAGTGTCAACCCGCTTCAGGCGGCCGGGTCCGTGCAGTTGCTCAAGGGGCAGAAGGCGCTGGTGACCGGTGCCAACTCGGGCATCGGGCTGGCGACCGCCGTCGCGCTGGGCCGGGCCGGAGCGGACGTCGTGGTGAACTACGTGGCGGGCGCGGACGAGGCCGAGAAGGTCGTGGCGCAGATCAAGGAGTTCGGGGTCCGCGCCTACGCCCACGAAGCCGATGTGTCGAACGAGGAGCAGGTCGTCGGCATGGTGGCGCGCATGGTCGAGGAGTTCGGCACCATCGACGTGATGGTGGCCAACGCGGGCCTCCAGCGGGACGCCCATGTGACGGAGATGTCGCTCGCCGAGTGGCAGAAGGTCATCGACGTCAATCTGACCGGTCAGTTCCTCTGCGCGCGGGAGGCCGCCAAGGAGTTCATGCGGCGCGGCGTGGTCGAGGAGGTGTCCCGTTCGGCCGGGAAGATCATCTGCATGAGTTCGGTCCACCAGATCATCCCCTGGTCGGGACACGTGAACTACGCCTCCTCCAAGGGCGGCGTCGGCATGCTGATGCAGACCCTCGCCCAGGAGCTGGCGCCCCATCGGATCAGGGTCAACGCGATCGCGCCGGGTGCCATTCGCACCCCGATCAACCGCGACGCCTGGTCCACCCCCGAGGCGGAGGCCGACCTGATCCGGCTGATCCCCTACCGCCGGGTGGGCGACCCGGAGGACATCGCCAACGCCGTCGTCGCCGTGGCCTCCGACCTGCTCGACTACATGGTCGGCACCACGCTCTACGTCGACGGCGGGATGACGCTCTTCCCCGGTTTCGCCACGGGCGGCTGAGCCCTCGTACAGGACCGCGGTGAAGGGTCGCCCGATCCTCCGGGCGCCGCGCGGTCGATCGCACGGCCAGGCCGCCCACCCCGCCCTCCGCGGGACCGAACCACGAGGACACCTTGCTCAGCACAGCGATCCATCTCGCGGACGCCCCGCCTCAACTCCTGCCCGCCCGCGAGCTGATGGCCTTCACTCTCGGTGCGCACATCCTGCTGGTCCCGTTCGGTGTCGCGCTGCCGTTCATCACGCTGCTGATGCATCATCGCGGGCTGCGGCGCAACGACCCCGTCGCCCTCAAACTCGCCCGGCGCTGGTCCGCGGTGATGGCCGTCCAGTTCGCCATCGGTGTCGTCACCGGCACGGTGCTCTCCTTCGAGCTCGGTCTGCTATGGCCCGGCATGATGGGACGCTGGGGCGACGTCTTCGGACTGGGATTCGGCATCGAGGCATGGGCGTTCTTCCTGGAAGCCGTCCTGATCGCCGTCTACCTCTACGGATGGCGCCGTCTGAAGCCGTGGACCCATTTCTGGCTGGGCGCGCCGCTGCCGCTCGCGGCCCTGATGGGGGCGTTCGGCATCATCGCGGCCAACTCCTGGATGAACACCCCGCAAGGCTTCCGCCTCGACGCCCAGGGCAACCCCGTAGACGTCGACGTGCGGCAGTCGATCTTCACCCCGATGTTCGGCCCGGAGTACTGGCACTTCGTGGTCGCGATGTTCATGACTGCCGGATACGTGGTCGCCGGGGTGTATGCCGTGGGCTGGTTGCGCGGCCGACGCGACCGGTACCACTGGCTCGGCTTCACGCTGCCGTTCACCGTGGCCGCGATCCTCACGCCGGTCCAGTTCATGGTCGGCGACTCCGCCGCCCGCGCCGTGTTCCACAAGCAGCCGGTGAAGTTCGCCGCCATGGAACTGGTCTGGGAGACCGACACCCATGTCCCGGAGTACCTGTTCGGACGCCTGAACAGCGACGGCTCGATCTCCGGGGGCATCAAGATTCCCCAACTGGACTCGATCCTCGCGGGGTTCAAGCCGAGTACTCAGGTGACCGGGCTGACATCGGTACCGCAGTCCGACCGGCCCACCGCCGTTCAGGCCACCATCGCCCACTGGGCCTTCGACATCATGGTCATCATCGGCAGCCTGCTGATCCTGCTCGCTCTCTGGTACGCGTGGAGCTGGTGGCGGCACCGGGATCTGCCTCCCAACCGCTGGTTCTTCCGCTGCGCGGCGGTCGCGGGAGTCGCGTGCCTGGTCACCGTGGAGTGCGGCTGGATCACGACGGAAGTGGGCCGCCAACCCTGGATCGTCTACAACCAGATGAGGGTCTCCGAGGCGGTGACCGACACCCGCGCCGGATCGCTGTGGGCGATGCTCGGCATCGTCATGGTCGTGTACGTGCTGATGTTCGGCGCGTTCCTGGCGATCGTGCTGAAGATGCGCACCCGGTGGCGTATCGCCGACGAGGCCACGGCCGCGGTGCCGGGCGGCGCGGAACCGGAGACCGACACCCCCTACGGACCCAGGGCCGCCCAGCCGGGTGCCGCGGCCGGCTCCGAGCGCACGACGGGCGGTGCGTCCTGATGGCGGAACTCATCGCATGGGTGCTGGTCGTCGTCATCGCCGCCTATGCCTGCGCCGGGGGCACCGACTACGGCGCGGGGTTCTGGGACCTGCTGGCCGGAGGCGCGGAGCGGGGCAAGCGGCCCCGCTGGCTCATCGACCACGCGATGGCACCGGTCTGGGAGGTCAACAACGTCTGGCTGATCTTCGTCCTGGTCGTCATGTGGACCGGCTTCCCGACGATGTTCCAGGCCGTCTTCGAGGCGATGTGGCTGCCGCTCGCCCTCGCGGCCGTCGGCCTCGTGCTGCGCGGAGCCGGATTCGCCCTGCGCAAGCCCACCCACCGCCTGGCCCAACGCCGTATCTACGGCGCTGCGTTCGCGGTCTCGTCGCTGCTCACGCCCTTCTTCTTCGGGGCGGTCCTCGGCGGCATCGCAGCCGGCCGGGTCCAGGTCGGCACGACCGCCTCCGTGGACGCGTGGGCCAACCCGACCTCGGTCCTCACCGGCCTGCTCACCGTCACGGCCACCGCGTTCCTCGGGGCGGTGTACCTCTGCTCGGACGCACGCCGGTTCGGCGCGGACGACCTCGTCGACTACTTCCGCCCACGGGCGCTGGCCGCCTTCGCCGCGGTCGTCGTCCTCGCCCTCGTCGCCCTGCCCGTCACGCACGACGACGCCCGGCACGTCTGGGACGGCCTGACCGGAGGCATGGGCCTGCTGCTGGTTGTCCTGGCCGCGGTCTGCGGAGTGGCCACGGTGTACTTCCTGCTGCGCCGCTCCCTGCGCTGGACGCGCTACACCTCGGCGGCGAGCGTGGCGCTCACCGTCCTCGCCTGGGGCTTCGCGCAGCGGCCGTACATGCTGCCCACCACCCTGACGGTGACCGACGCGGCGGGCGATCCCGAGACCCTGAAGTGGCTGACGATCGTCACGGTCATCGCGATCGTGCTGATCGGTCCGCTGCTGGTGCTGCTCTTCCGGCTGGACACCAAGGGGGGAGTTGGAGCCGCTCACCGACGCCGACACGCAGGCGGCCCGAGCACCGGGGGACAACCTGTAACGGGCGTCCCTGCCGTCAGCGCAGCCGCTCGGCGATACGGTCACCCACCCGCAGAGCGTTGGCGATGGCGGTCAGCGACGGGTTCACCGCGCCGATGCTCGGGAAGAAGCTGGTGTCCACGACGTAGAGGTTGTCGAGGTCGTGGGCCTTGCAGTCGACGTCCAGGGCCGAGCTGCGCGGGTCGGTGCCGAACCGGACCGTACCGGCCTGGTGGGCGGTCGCGCCGATGGGCATGCCCTTGTGCAGGTAGATGCTGTGCGGCAGCAAGTGGTGCTCGTGCATGCCCAAGTGGCCGAGCAGCCCTTGGAGTTTGTGCTGGAGGCGCTTGAGCCCGGCGATGTTGTTCTTCTCGTCCAGGGCCAGGTGGACGGCGCCGTCCTGGTCGAGGGTGACCCGGTTCTCGGGCTGCGGCAGGTCCTCCCCGCACAGCCAGAAGTCGACGGCGTGGTGCGCGAGCATCTCGAACGGCATGTCCGGAGTGATCGCGCCCGCCCAGCGCGGAGCCTCGCCGTGGATCTGCTCGGCGTCCGACTTGCCCAGCATCTGGATGCCGCCGAGCGGGAAGTCCCAGTCGTCCGCCCCGAGATACCAGTCGTTGAGCGCCAGCGTCTTCTGGAACCTGGTGGGGTTCGGCTCCTTCGACACCGCCATCAGCGCCAGGTTGTTGTGGCGCATGTAGTAACGCCCCACCACGTCCGAGCTGTTGGCCAGGCCGCCGGGATGCCTGTCGTTCGCCGAACGCAGCAGCAGTGCCGCGGAGTTCACCGCACCGCAAGCCACGACGACGATGTCGGCGCTGAAGCCCTCCGTCGACCCGTCGCCGAGTTCGGCGACGACCCGTGTGACGGTGCGCCCGGTCGGATCGGTCTCCAGGCGCCGGACGTTGGCCTCCGTCACCATCGTGACGTTGTCGTACGTCAGCGCCGGATCGACACAGATCACCTGGGCGTCGGACTTCGCGCCGAGCAGGCACGGGAAGCCGTCCACGCGGTCGCAGCGGATGCACACACTGTCGTGGGTGGCCCTGCCGTCGGGGTCCTGGGTCAGGTTCACGCCGATCGGCAGATGGAAGGGGTGCAGCCCCTTCTTCTCCAGGTCGTCGCTGAGCTGCTGGATACGCGGCTCGTGCTCCACCGGGGGGTGCGGGTACTGGCCGCTGACGGCGCCCTCGGTCGGGTCCTCGCCGTGTCGGCCGTGCACGAGATAGAGCTGCTCCGCCTGGGTGTAGTACGGCTCCAGATCCTCGTAGCGGATCGGCCAGGCGGGTGAGATGCCGTCGTGGTGGCGCAGCTCGCCGAAGTCCTCGGGGCGGAGGCGGAAGAGCGCGGCGCCGTAGAACTTGGTGTTGCCCCCGACGTAGTAGTTGACCTCGGGAGGGAACGAGTTGCCATGCTTGTCGTACCAGAACTCGGGCGCCCGGTAGCGGCCCTTGACGAAGACCGCCGTGGAGTCCCAGTTGTCCCGCTCCCGCGGCAGATAGCCGCCCCGCTCCAGGATCAGGATCCGCTTGCCGGAGGGGGCCAGCCGGTGGGCGAGCGTGCCGCCGCCGGCTCCCGTACCGATGATGATGACGTCGTAGTGCTGATCGCCGGTCATACGGGGTCCTGTTCTGGTGCAACGCGGCAATGGTGCATTCGGTGCGAATTAGAAGCTATCCGGCTATTCCGGCTATGGCGACCCGGGCGTGTGCCCCGCACGCCCTCAGAATCGCCCTCAGAACACGGCGATCGGGTTGACCGGTGAGCCGGTGGCCCCAGGCAGCCTCAGCGGGGCGACCACGCAGAGGAACGACCAGCGCCCCTCGGCCTCGCAGACCTCCACCAGATCCTCGAACCAGAGGAAGTCCAGGAGATGCAGGCCCATCGCGTGGATCGCGAGCACATGGACGGGGAAGGCCACGCCCTCGGTGGAACTCGGGGCCGTGTCGTTGTTCCCGTCACTGCCGAGTACCGCGACCTGTCGCTCCCTCAGGAACTCCAGCGCGTACGGGTGGAGTCCGGCCCGCAGGCCGGACGTGTCCCACGCCCCCAGCTCGGCGCGGCGCCTGCGGTGGCCGACCCTGACGAAGAGGAGGTCGCCGGCGGACACGTGGACCTGCTGCGCGCGTTCGGCCGCGACGAGGTCGTCCGCCGTCACGTGATCGCCCGGTTCGAGCCAGGGCACTCCCCGAAGCCGTGGAATGTCCAGCAGCACACCACGACCGACGATCCCGTCGCGCGCCGTCTCGACGGTGAGCGCCGTGGCGCCGCTCTCCGTGACGCTGTCGGCGTCCGTTCCGCCGTACAGCGTGCCGTCGTAGATCACGTGACACAGGGCATCCAGGTGGCTGTCGGCGTCCCCGTGCACGTTCATCGCGAAGCGGTCCCGGGCGAACTGGAGTCCATGGGCCTCGATGGCGCCCCGCACGGCGCCGGTCATGACGTGCGCACAGGGTTCCGGGTCGTCGGGCCCCGGCTCCGTCTGCACCCGCGCCGCCATCGTCACCGTACGGCCGGACCGCACCTCGGCCGCGGCCCGCAGTACATGAGCGGGCGTGATCAGGGCGAGGGCGCCGCGCTCACCGGCGCCCTCGGAGGTCCCGCGGCGCAGGCGTGCGTGGAGTGCCGCGAACTCGGCCGCGCTCAACCCTGGTGCTCCCGCCCCCGAGGCCCGCGTGTCCAAGGTCAGCGTCCCTGCTCGTCGTCGAGCGCCCTGTCGAGGGCGGTCGCGGCCATGATGAGGGAGAGGTGGGTGAACGCCTGCGGGAAGTTGCCCAGTTGTTCCCCGCTCGGGCCGATCTCCTCGGCGAACAGGCCGACATGGTTGGCGTACATCTGCATCTTCTCGAAGGTGTAGCGGGCCTGCGGCAATCGCCCCACGTCCGGGGCCCGGAACACGGCGCTGTCACCGTCGAGTTCGAGCCGGTGCGCGGCGCGTCCGTAGTCGAACCGGGGGCGGCAGACGAGCGTGAAGTCGGCGGTGCCCCGTACCGCGCGCACCGCGCGGACGAGGGTATGCCGGTCGGTGGGCTTCCGGGTCCGGTCGGGAGGCATGAAGTCGATGACCTCGCCGACGCCGTCCGACGACACGAACCGGGTCACCAGGATGGCCGTGTCGGGGTAGTACAGCTGCTTGCCGCTCGACTCCGGGTGGTGGAGGGCCAGCTGGAAGTACCCGCCGTTGTCGTGGTCGAGCAGCGCGGCGAAGATGCTGGGGGAGTCGAACCGGGGAGCAGCGAACCAGTCGACGACACCTCGCGACGAGATGAGGGCGGCGGTCTGCAGAACGCCCACCAGGCCATGGTCGGCGATGGGCGGGTAGCGGTCCATGATCACTCCGGTGTTCGGCGATCTCCTGCCAGACCACCATCGCTCACGGTGGTACTCCCCGCACGCCGCGATGATCAGGGGCGGGGGGTGTGGGTTTCGGGTGGGTGGTCTGCCACTACCGGGTAAGCCGCTGGAGTGCGCGCAGGGCCGCTTCCACGACCTCCGTCGTGCTGCCGGAGGCGTCCACGGTCGCGCCCGGTTCGTCGGCTCGCAGGGGCTCAAGGGTTTCGAACTGGGAATCGAGCAGTTCCGGTGGCATGAAGTGCCCCTTGCGGTGGGCGATCCGCTCCGCCGCCACCGCACGGTCCAGGGCCAGATGGAGAAACCACACGTCGGCGCCGGTACTCCGGAACTGATCGCGGTACGCGCGCTTGAGGGCCGAGCACGAGGCGACGCCGCCCCCGTTGCTCGCCGCGGCTTCGATCCACTCCGTGAGGGCCGCCAGCCACGGACGCCGGTCGGTGTCGTCGAGGGGATGCCCGGAGGCCATCTCGGCGCGGTTCGCGGCCGGATGGAGGTCGTCGCCCTCCAGGAAGGGCACACCGAGGCGTTCCGCGAGCAGTGCTCCCACGGTGGACTTCCCGGACGTGGATACGCCCATCACGATGACCACGGGCGAGGAGCCGCTGTTACTGGTCACCGCGCCTCCCTACGAGGACGTGGGACGGGTGGATCATGACGGCGACGCCTCCGAACGCCGCGCTCGACGCTTCCCGGTGCTGAACTCGGGGATGGGCGGCCCCGGCGGCATGAGTTCCGCGGTCACGAAGGACACCACGGCGGCCAGCACGACGACAGGGCCCGACCCGGTGTGCCCCAGCAGGAGAGCGACCAGTACGACGGAGCTGACGGGAAGCCGCAGCGCGGCTGCCGCTGCCGCCGCCATCCCCGCGGCCATGGCCGGTACGAGGCCGAAGCCGGGCAGAGGAGCGAGCAGGGCCCCGGCGGCTCCGCCCAGGAACAGCGCGGGGAAGACCGGGCCTCCGCGCAGGCTGCCCAGGCAGAGGGTGTACGCGGCGCCCTTGCACAGCAGTACCGCGACGAGAGCGCCGACCGACCAGGCGTGGGGGTTCGAGGCCAACTGGGACAGGGTGGCCTGACCGGAGAGGGCCACCTCCGAGGGCGAACGCCCCGTGAGGGCGGAGTCCAGCGCCGCGAAGCCGGCCGCTCCGAGTGCGCAGAGCACCGTGTTCCGCATCGGGTGGGCGGCAACGAACACCGCCACGTGCCGTCCGCCCACCAGCACCCAGTGGATGCCGGCGCCGATGGCGACCGCCATCAGTACCGACCACACCACGTCTCCGGTGTCGAGGACCGGAGGCGCGGGCAGTCCGATGTCGAGACTGCCGGTCTGCAGGCCCGTCCAGCGGCCGAACCCGGTGAAGATGATGGAACCGATACCGCTGGAGAGCAGGGCGGGCAGCATCACGGCGAACAACTGCGGGCCGCCCACGCCCGCCACCTCCATCAGCAGGACCGCGGCCACCAGCGGGTTGCCGAAGATCGCGGAGATCGCCGCCGCGGCACCGGACGCACTGAGCAGTTTTGTGCTCGCCTCCGTCGCGGGGGCCCGGACGAGGTCCCGGAAGACCAGGGCCAGACCTCCGCCGAGGGCGATCAGCGGAGCCTCGGGCCCGAGTACGGCACCCAGCGGAAGGCTGGCCAGGGCGGCGAGAACGACCCCGGGGATCGCGCTCTTGCCGGCGCCGCCCGCGTGCAGGCCGCTCGCCGGGATATGACCGCCCCGGCCCGGCAGCCGCAGCACGACCAGGGCCACGCCCACACCGGAGACCAGGGCCGGCGGGAACGGCCACCACCAGGGCGGCTCGTTCCAGCCGAGGTCGTGCGGCCAGGTCACCCAGAGCACGTGCTCCAGCTCGTGGAGTGCGACGAGGAACCAGAACGCGATCAGGGAGACCGGGATGCCGATGATTCCGCAGAACACCAGGGCCCGACGGTACTCGGGCCGCCGCAGCATATCCCGGAGGTGGTCCCCCTCCTGCCGCTGCTCGCCGGAGGCGGTGTGACCGGTCGGTTCGGGCTGTGAGTCGGTAATCGCGCTTCTCCTCGTCCAAGCGGGGGCGGATCACCCACCGCGGGCGCGAGGCTAGCCACTACGGCCCCGATCTCCACGCAGACCCACGCAATACCTACGGAAAGCCCCCGTGTGAACGAACCGGCCGGAGGGGGTGGGTCCGGCAGGTGTGCCGCTGTGCTCGGGCGTGGGGGCGCGGGTCAGGCACTCCGCCAACGGTCGCGGCCGTCGGAACCGGGCCCGCAGACCATCGGCTTTCCGGTCCTGGAAGTGCCGGTCGCTCCGGAGGGGGAACAGAACGCACCGGGGTGGACGGTGCCCGCGCTGCCTCCTTCGGAACCGCCGGAGGACGACGAATCCCCGTCGGTCGACCCACCGCCTCCGATACGACTGCCGCTGTCAGCGTTGGCGCTGCTGTCGCCGTTGTCATCGGCGTAGTCGGGATCGTTGGCCGGGATCTTGTAGGTCGTGTCCTTCTGGGAAGGGCAGCGTTGGACGAGGTCCGCGTCGGTCCACCGGCCCAGGTCGAGATGGACGATGGTGTCGGAGGGGACGCTGGTTCCCTCGTCCGGGGACTGGAAGCAGACCCGCCACTCATGGCCGTTCTCCGCTGCTTCGTCCACGGACGGAGCGTCGACATCGAGGTAGACGTCGTCGAGTGTGACGCTGTCGAGGTCGATGTCGGCCTGTTCCAGTTCCTCGACGGCCGCGTCGTAGGTGGCGCCGACGACGTCCGGCATCTTCGGCCAGGGAAGTGGGGCGCCGTCCTTCGCGGGGCAGGGCTCGCCGGTTCTGACAGCCGCGAAGTCGACGGTCTTCGTGGCTGTGTCGGCCTTCTGGAAGCACACGGTCCACAAGGACCGCATGAAGATCGTGCGCCCGTCTTCGGCAGCGTCGTGGTGGCCCGCGCGGTAGCCGGCAGAACGTGCCCGCTCTTCGGCCTTGTGCAGGGGTTGCCCGGCAAAATCGGCGAGCGGGGACGGGGAGGCCGCGTCGGTGCTTACTCGGCTCGGATCCGCTGACTTGGCATCGGTGGTGGGTGCGGGGTCGTGGTCGAGGCGCGCACCCACCTCTCCGCCGATCGTCAGGAGCACCAGGGCGCCGAGCGTCGCACCGAGCTTCGCGCGCTTGCGCCACGGAGCGACGACCCACACGGCCACGACAGCCGCGATCATCACGAAGAAGCCCAGGGTGTAGCTGAAAGTGCCGAACAGGGCGATCAGGACGAGGAGGCCCAGGACGGCAGGTGTGGTCCTCCACCAAGGGCACGACACGGGCGGGGTGTTGTACGGATTCATGCAGTACTTAACTCCCACGGCGCGGACCGGGGCACGGTGGGAGTCCGCACGCCCTGTGCGGGCTGATTCACTACGTGGTGCCCTGGTCCGTCGGTGACAAGGGTTCAATGGCAGGGACCCACGACCTTGGAGACAGACGTGACCGCCGTATACCCCTCCCTCACCCGAGCCATGGCCGAGGCCTTCGTCGACGTGCTCTGGTTCGTGGAGAGTTGCGAGGACGAGCAGATGCATCCGGACGACGCCGTCAAGGTGCTGGAGGGCATCGCGCACTGGGCGACCCAACTGACCGACGACCAACGCACCGAACTGCTGCACCTGCTCGACACGATGGCGGCGGCGGAACAGAACCCAGCGCGGCGGGAGTTCCTGGAGGGATTCGCGGTGGGCTTCGGGCTCGTCGACGAGTGATAGTGCTCGCCATGACGACTTGAAGAGCACATACCGCTCGGCGGCGATGGACGAAGTCCGGCACCTGGGAGACCGTCCGGGACGGTGACCGCCGGATCTGCGCCGCCTGCGGCACGCCTGTCCGCTCCTACCAGTACCGTTTCCATCCGCCCGACTCCGCGGTGTACGAGCGCTGCGTCGGGCTCGCCTGGTGCTCCGGCTGTCGCGTGTATGCGGCGAACATGGTCCATATACCCCGGGCACAACGGCTCGTCGACGCCCTGGCGACGCTGCCTCCCGAGCACAGGGAACGGCTGCTCCGGTCGGAGACGCAACTGATCGAGCATCTGGACAAGACCCGCGCCTGGGGCGTGTGACGGCGATGACGAGCGTATGAGCGGGGCCAACCGGGACTCCGTCACGACCACCCCGACCTAGGCCGAAGGCCCTCGGCCTCGGGTTCCTCCAAGATCATCCGGACGGCCGATGCCCCTGCCCGGGGAGGGGAGCAGGCTTGCGGTACCGGACGAGCCAGAAGGAGCGCACGCCATGTCGTACCCCGAGGACCTGACCTACCCGGAGCCCCGCTACCACGGTGACAGGGGAGAGGTGAACGCGGTGTTCCGCCCGGCGGACACGCCTCCGGACCTCTCCTCACCCGCGGGAACGACGAGCTATCTCGCCACCCAACTCTCGACCGGCGGCGAATTCGGCCTGTACAAGGTGGACTTGGCCGCCCGCGCCGGAGGCCCCAAGACCCACTTTCACAAGGCGATGTCGGAGTCCTTCTACATCCTCTCCGGCGAGCTGGAGCTCTACAACGGCGACAAGTGGGTCACCGGCCGTACCGGCGACTTCCTCTACGTCCCCGTCGGCGGCCTGCACGCCTTCAGGAACACCTCCGACGCCCCCATGTCCATGCTCATGCTCTTCTCCCCGGGCGCCCCTCGCGAGGAGTACTTCGAGCGCGTCGCCGAAATGGCCCAACGCGGCAGCGAGGAACTGAAGCGGTTCCGCGTACGGCACGACAGCTACTTCGTCGAGGACTTCGACGAGGGGGCGGAGTAGGGGCGCGGAGCGATCAGTGGTCTGTGGGACGACTGCCGTTCCGTGAACGCACCCGCCTCGACACCCACACCGTCAGCCCGATGACGGACAGGAGTACCGGTCCTCCGACGAGGATCGGGACGGAGCCGATGAGGATGGCGCTCAGGACGGCGTCCTGCCATGTGGCGTCCGAGCCCATCGTGCTCCCCCAGTTGTGCCGTCGATGAACGAGGCGGGTCCCGTTCAGGAGTCGACACGATACGTCACGTGGGTGACCTGGGTCGCGGCGCGTGAGCTGACCTGGGTCAGCCGAAGGGGCGGTACGTCCTCGAAGAGGCGGGAACCCGCGCCGATGGTCAACGGCACGATGTGCAGACGGAGTTCCTCGATCAGGCCGGCCGCGAGGTACTGGTTGATCGTTGTCGCGCCGCCGTGGATCAGGACGTCGCCGTCGCCCGCCGCCGCCTTCGCCTGCTCCAGCGCGGAAGTGATTCCGTCGGTGACGAAGTGGAACGTCGTGCCGCCCTCCATCGGCTGGGGCTCGCGCGGGTGGTGGGTGAGGACGAACACCGGGACGTGGAAGGGGGGACTCTCGCCCCACCAGCCGTTCCAGGGGCGGTCCCACGGTCCGCGTACGGGGCCGAACATGTTGCGCCCCATGATGTAGGCCCCGGCGCCGCCCAACTGCTCGATCTCCGCCTGGTTCTCCTCGGACCGGTCGAACATCCAGCTGTGCAGCACGGCCCCGGAGCCGTCGCCTCCGTCGTCGCCGAAGGGGCGCTCCTCGCTCTGGTTGAGCCCGGCCGCGTACCCGTCCGCCGAGATCGTGATGTCGCTGATCACTCTGGTCGTTGGCGCCGTCATCGGTAACTACACTCCTCGTCCTCGTCCTGGTCCGTCCGGGCGCAGCGGCTCGGCGGGCGGCTTCCACGCAGGCGTCCCCCGACATACACAGCCTCGCACGCGAAGCTCCGCCCAGCCCTTCAACCTCGTAATCGTTCGAGAATGTGAACGAGATTCCGTCCATGGTCTTGTCAGTCGCTCGGCCCGCCCCTATCGTCTCCCGCCAGAAAGCGCTTTCCCGCTCGCCGGAGCCGCCCCGGGAATCCCCTTCCCGGCAGTCGGCCGGGTGCCCTCCGCGCGGATCACCGCGCCACGGAACCAGGCACCGTGCAACGCCCGCACCACGCATCGGACGTACCACGCACACGCCAGGAGACGACCATGAAAAGACCTCTCGCCCTACGCCTGTCCGCGGTCTCGGCCGCGCTCGCCCTCGGGGCTGCGGCGGGGATCGCCGCGCTGTCCATGCCCGCGGCATCCGCCGCGACCAGCGGAGCGACCGGCTACGCCACCCAGAACGGCGGCACCACCGGCGGCGCCGGCGGACAGACCGTCAAGGCCACCACCGGCACTCAGATCCACGCGGCGCTGTGCGGGCGGGCCAGCAGCAGTACGCCCGTCGTGATCCAGGTCGAGGGCACCATCAACCACGGCAACACCGCGAAGGTGTCGGGCGACAGCTGCAACACCGCCGCGGGCGTGATCGAGCTCAAGCAGATCAGCAACGTCACCATCGTCGGCGTCGGCGGCGGTGCCGTCTTCGATCAACTGGGCATCCACATCCGTGAATCCAGCAACATCATCATCCAGAACGTCACCGTGCGGAACGTGAAGAAGTCCGGCTCGCCCACCTCCAACGGCGGCGACGCCATCGGCATGGAGAGCGACGTCCGCAACGTCTGGGTCGACCACGTCACCCTGGAGGCGTCCGGCGGTGAGTCGGAGGGCTACGACGGTCTCTTCGACATGAAGGACAACACCCAGTACGTGACCCTGTCATACAGCATCCTGCGCAACTCCGGCCGCGGCGGACTGATCGGATCCAGCGAAAGCGACCTGTCCAACGGCTATGTGACGTTCCATCACAACCTGTACAGCAACATCGACTCCCGCGCGCCCCTGCTCCGCGGCGGCACGGCACACGCCTACAACAACCACTACAAGAGCCTGAACGAGTCCGGCATCAACTCCCGCGCCGGCGCCAAGGCCAAGGTGGACAACAACTACTTCGAGGACTCCAAGGACGTCCTCGGCACCTTCTACACCGACGAGCGCGGCTACTGGCAGGTCAGCGGCAACGTCTTCGACAACGTGACCTGGTCCTCCACCGGGTCGAAGAACTACCCCGCGGGTCCGAACCCGACCTCCAACACCACGGTCTCCATTCCGTACGCCTACACCCTCGACGCCGCCACCTGCGTGCCCGACGTCGTGAGCCGCACGGCGGGCGCCAACACCGGGCTGAAGGTGTCCGACGGCAACTGCACCCCGCAGACGCCGAGTCCGACCCCGACCACGCCCACTCCGACCCCCACCACCCCCACACCGACCGAGCCCAGCGGCACCAACCTCAGCATCGGCGCGGGCTCCGACGGCTCCAGTAAGGCCGACGGCACGAGCTACGGCAACGTCCGCGACGGAAACATGAGCACCTATTGGTCACCGAGCGGCTCCACCGGCTCCATCTCCATCAAGTGGGGCTCCGCCACCACGGTGAGCAGCGTCAACATCCGCGAGGCCGCCGGGTCCACCGGCGCCGTCGGCTCCTGGCGCCTGCTGAACGCCGACACCGGCGCCGTCCTCACCTCGGGCAGCGGCGCGGGAGCGATCTCCTTCGCGCAGACCTCCCTGAAGAAGATCACCTTCGAGATCACAAGCTCCAACGGCACCCCGAAGGTCGCCGAGTTCGAGACGTACGCCTCGTAAGTGCCCATAAGACACCACCCGCTGCTCCGCCGATCACCGGCGGAGCAGCGGGCCGTAGCCTTCCGGTCATGGCGAGCCTCGACGACATCACAGCCCTGCTGGGAGAACCCGGCTTCAACTGCTCCGACCCCGCTCCGTGGGAACGGCTGGAACACGAACTCAACGTCCGCTTTCCCGCCGACTTCCGAGAGATCCTCGACGCCTACGGCTCCGTCGTGATCAACAACCAGGTCTACCTGGACCACCCGGGACATCCGACCCGCGACCTCGGCGAGACGATCCGCGAGGCCATCCTGCTCTGGGACGAGGGCGACGGCGCGGACGAGATCGCACCCCACACGGTCGGGTCGCTGCCCGGGCAGCTGCTGCCGGTCGCGACCTGCTCCCAAGGAGAGACCGTGTTCCTGCGCGTGCCGGACAGCCCGTCCGCACCCTGGGCGGTGGGCGTGCACGAGTGGGACAGCTTCAGCTACACCCCTCACGACATGCCGTTCAGCGACTGGCTGCTGGCGTATCTCAGGAACGAGGACCCCACCATGTACGCGCACGACCCCGGTCCGGAGTGGCGGCCGTTCTTCGAAGCCACCGCCTGAGGTGGCATCTTGGCCCCGTGACGCATGTACATGGAGACGGACCGGGCAAAGAGGAACAGGCATGGCTCGCCACTCAGCGACCCTCGCGTATCCGTGACGTCCAGGCCGGGCGGCTGGCCTGGACCGAAGTCGATCTGCTCGACATCGAGAGCGGGTTCGGGAAGCCGCTGCGGGACGCACTGGAGGTCTTCGGGGTCCGGGTGAACTACCTGCCCGTCGGCCAGCCACGCCACCTGGTGGCGGCCCTGGGCAGCGGCAGGGCGGTCGCGCCGTACGTGATTCTCTCCTGTCACGGTGACGAGGGCCGCATCCTGATGGACGAACTCGCCGCGGAACTGGCCCGGTTCCAGCCCTTCAACGGTGCCCTCGGACCCGACCAGGTGCGCGCACACCTCCGCCTCCCGGACAGCACCGTGATCGTCAACGGCTGCGAGACGGGGAACCGCGCACTGGCCGACGCCTTCCTCGACGCCGGCGCCGACGCCTACATCGCCCCCGAGGGCGCCCCTTTCGGCTACGCCAGCGTGTTCGCGCCGATGTTCCTCTTCTACGAACTCACCCAACAGCGCTGTCTCGCCGAGGCGGTTGAGCGCTTGCGCGTGCACGACGACGAGTTGTCCATGTGGCAGCTCTATCAACGGTGATGCCTGGAGGGCACTCGGTTCAGCGGCGGCTCGTGCCGCTCGCGGTCTCGGTGGGTACCTCCGGTGTCGAGGCCCCGCGGGGTCGGGGAAGGGGCGGGAGGGGGCGGCGGTCCCGGGTGCCCGACTCGATGTCCGTGACCAGGGCGCGCAGTGCCTCGTGGCCGTGCGGCAGGGCGGGGGCGTGGTCGAGGGTGGCCAGCGTGCGGCGGGCGCGGCCGGCCGCACGGGTGTCGCGGCCCTGGTGGTGGTCGACGTAGGCCAGGGCGTAGCGGGCGAGAAGGGTGCCCCAGGCGTCATCGCGGATCTCCCGTCGGGACAGGGCGCGGCGGGCCGTGCGCCGGGCGGCGCCGGGGGCGAGGGCTGTCTGGGTCACGGCCCGGGTCGCCAGGGCGACGGCGGGGGAGGGGCCGTAGGCGGGGCGGGCGGGGAGGGTGCGCGCGGACTCGGCGAAGTGTTCGACGGCGCCGCGCGGGTCTCCTTCGTGCAGCGCGATCAGTCCCTGCACATGCGCGATCTGCCCGATCGTGGTGGTGTCGCCCGCCAGGACCGCCTGCGGCCAGGCCGGGCCCAGCAGGATGCGGGCGGCCTGCGGATCGCGGCGCGCGCTGAGCCAGGCCGCCAGCCAACGGCCGTGCCTGGAAGCCGGGTTGGCCTCCGGGCACAGGGGCAGCAGCCGCAGCAGGTAGTCGAGTCCCTGCTCGCCGCGGCCGTAGACCACCCACCAGAACCACAGGCCGAGGACCGTCTGCAGGGCCGTGACCCCCTGGTCGGGGCGGTGCACGGCCTGGTTCAGCACGGCGGTCAGCTCCTCCTGCTCCTCCTGGACCAGCGCCACCGCCTGGTCCTGGCGGCCGGAGGCCCACAAGTGCTGGGCTGTTGCGGCGAGTTGCCGCGCATGAGTGGCCCGGCGCTCCAGCGCGGTCTCGCACTCGCCGGCCGCCCGGAGCCGTTCGGCGCCGAAGTCCCGTGCGGCGCGGGTCATCCGGTAGCGGGGAGGGCGCGGTCCGCCGGGGTCGCGGACCGGTTCGAGGACGTTGATGGCCGCCAACCCGGCGAGCAGCGAGGGTACTCGGTGGGGCTCCACGCCCCCGCCGCCGCACAGGAAGGCGGCGGTGGACTCGTCGAACGCCCCGGCGAGGACGCTGGCCCTGCCCCACACGATCCGCGCCTCGCGCTCGCACAGCGCGTAGGAGGCGCCCACGGTGGCCCGCAGGGAACGGTGACGGCGCAGCGCGGGGCCCTCGCCGTGCAGCCAGCACTGGTGGACCTCCAGGACCGCGGCGAGGTCGCCCACTCGCTGGAACGCGAGTTGTTCCGCGGCCAGTTCGAGGGCGAGCGGGACCCCTTCGAGGGAGCGGCAGATCCGTTCCACCGCCCGCAGGTCGGAGCCCTCGGCGCGGAAGCCGTCCGACGCGGCGCGGGCGCGGCGCAGGAAGAGGTCCACCGCCGGGGGAACGTCCGGACCGGTGGCGGCGAGCGGCGACAGGCGCAGGACCCGTTCCTCGCCGAGGCCCAGGGCCTGCCGTGCGGTCACCAGCACCCGCAGTCCGGGCGCGGCGTCCAGCAGCCGCCGCACCCGGCCCACGGTCGCCCGGTGGACCGGGTCCACGTCGTCGAGCAGGAGCACACCCGTCGACGGCACCTCGGTGAGTGCCCTGGAGCAGTCGCCCTGCCCGTGCACATGGACCAGCGGCCACCGTGCGCCCACCGCCGTCGCCAGCCGGCTCTTGCCGACGCCCGCCCTACCGGTCACGGTCACCAGACGGTGCGCCGTCAGCAGCCGCGCCAGCTCGGCGGACTCCCGCGAGCGGCCCACCAGCTCACCGGCGTCGCCGGTACCGCACACACCGGGCCTCGCCGGGTCGCCGCCGCAACTCCACACGTTCATGAGGCCCCCCGGGGCGGCGACCCGGCGGTGCAGAACCGTCTCTCCTGTGGCGTCACGGCAACTTAAACGGGAGAACCGCGCCCAGGTGGCGATGCGGCCGACGGGAGTACACAACGCGGCTATCTTTCGCACGTACATACGACCCCGCGGTTGCGGTTACTCTGGGTTGATGATCGAGAATCTTCCGCCCTGTCCCCAGTGCTCCTGCGAGTACACCTACGAGATGAACGCCCTGGTCGTGTGCCCCGAGTGCGGCCACGAATGGGTGCCCGCCGAGGGCGAGGCCGACACTCCGGGTGAGCGCGTGGTCAAGGACTCCGTGGGCAATGTGCTGCAGGACGGCGACTCCGTGGTCGTCGTCAAGGCGCTCAAGGTCAAGGGCAGCCCCTCCGGCATCAAGGCCGGTACCAAGGTGCGCAACATCCGCCTCGTCGACGGCGTCGACGGACACGACATCGACTGCAAGATCGACGGCTTCGGCGCCATGCAGCTGAAGTCCAGCGTGGTCAAGAAGGCCTGATCCGTCCGACCGTCCGGTGGTCGGGGCGGCTGTGTGCTGCGGAATTGCAAAATTTCGCAATTGGTTAGATGCTGTGTTGGCTGTGCTCGCAGGTAGCCGCGGGCACAGCTTTTCGCGTACGCCCCGATGGCGGGGCCACCACAGCAGGGAACCGAGGGGTCGTGTCCGTGCCGCAGCGGATCAACACAATCTGGGCCCGGATCGCGGCACTCTTGCCCGGTCGCGAGGACCTGGCGTACGTGCGCCGGGATCCGCGCCGCGATCTGCTGGCCGGTCTGACCGTCGCGATCGTGGCGCTGCCGCTCGCGCTGGGCTTCGGAGTCTCCTCCGGACTCGGCGCGGAGGCGGGGCTGGCGACCGCGGTCGTCGCCGGAGCGCTCGCCGCCGTCTTCGGCGGGTCGAATCTGCAGGTTTCGGGCCCGACCGGCGCCATGACGGTCGTCCTGGTGCCGATCGTCGCCGAGCACGGGCCCTCCGGCGTCCTCACGGTCGGCCTGATGGCCGGCGTGATGCTCGTCGCACTCGCCGTTCTCCGCGCCGGACGCTGGATGCGGTACGTCCCCGCTCCCGTGGTCGAGGGCTTCACACTCGGCATCGCCTGCGTGATCGGCCTCCAGCAGCTCCCGAACGCCCTGGGCGTGCCCACCCCCGAGGGCGAGCGGGTCCTGCAGGTCAGCTGGGAGGCGTTCGAGGAGTTCGTCCAGCACCCGAACTGGACCGCGCTGGGGCTCTCCCTCGGCGTCGCGGCGCTCATGCTGGCCGGAGCGCGCTGGCGGCCGACCGTGCCGTTCTCCATCATCGCCGTCATCGTCGCCACGGTCGTCGCCCAGGTGGCCGACCTCGGCGACGCCGAGCCGATCGGCGACCTGCCCGCCGGGCTGCCCGCGCCCTCGCTGGGCTTCCTCGACCTCGGCTCGCTCGGCACCCTGCTCGCCCCGGCCGTGGCGGTCGCCGCGCTGGCCGCGCTGGAGTCGCTGCTGTCCGCGTCCGTCGCCGACGGCATGACCGTGGGCCAGGCCCACGACCCGGACCGGGAACTGTTCGGGCAGGGACTGGCCAACATCGCCTCCCCGCTGTTCGGCGGCGTGCCCGCGACCGGCGCCATAGCCCGTACCGCCGTCAACGTGCGCACCGGTGCCGGGTCCCGGCTCGCCGCCCTCACCCACGCCGCCGTCCTCGCGGTGATCGTCTTCGCCGCCGCGCCCCTGGTCGAGCGCATCCCGCTGGCGGCGCTGGCCGGTGTGCTGCTGGCGACCGCGGTCCGCATGGTCGAGGTCGGCTCCCTGCGGGCGATGGCCAGGGCCACCCGCTCCGACGCGCTCATCCTCGTCCTGACCGCCGTCGCCACCCTGGCCCTGGACCTCGTCTACGCGGTCGTCATCGGCCTGGCCGTGGCCGGCGCCCTCGCCCTGCGCGCCGTGGCCAAGCAGGCCCGCCTGGACCAGGTCGAGCTGGACCGCGGCGACCACAGCGCCGAGGAGCACGCCCTGCTCGCGGAGCACATCGTGGCGTACCGCTTCGACGGCCCGCTGTTCTTCGCCGGGGCGCACCGCTTCCTGCTGGAGCTGACCGAGGTCGCCGACGTCCGGGTGGTGATCCTGCGTATGTCCCGGGTGTCCACCATGGACGCCACCGGCGCCCTCGTCCTGAAGGACGCGGTGGAAAAGCTCCGGCGGCGCGGCATCCTCGTCCTGGCCTCCGGCATCCGGCCGGGCCAGCGGCAGGTCCTCGACTCCGTGGGCGCGCTGGACCTGCTGACGCACGGGGAGGCCGAGTACGCCGCCACGCCCGACGCGATCCGAGCGGCCCGCGCGCACCTGGAGTCGACCGGCGTGCTGCCCGCCCGCTCGGAGGCGTGATCCGTGACCACCGGGCTGGAAACCCTGCCGTGGCGGCACGTGCTCACCCTGCCCACCGAGCCGTCCGCCGTACGGATCGCCCGCCAGACCGCCGAGCTGGTGCTGATCGAGTGGGGGATCGGCGTACGCCACCCCACGGCGGACCCCGCGCTGCTGATCCTCAGCGAACTGGTGACCAACAGCGTCCGGCACGCCGCCGAGCTCTCCCCGACGCTGACGGTCGTCTACGCGGCCGGCCCGGACTGTCTGGTCCTCGCCGTCCACGACCGTCACCCGTACCGGCCCTCGCTGTGCGGACCCCTCCCCGAGGACGGCCGGGGTCTTGGTACCGTCCGGGAACTCGTCCGCACCCTGGGTGGAACCGCGGTGGTCCGCGCGGACCCGGACGGCCGCGGCAAGAGCGTGTGGATCACGCTGCCGCTGTGAGTCCGGCGACAGAACGGCCGACGAGGCGCCCTGGCTCCCCGGCTGACCTCAGGAATTGCTAAAGTTGGCAACTCCTGAGGTCACATCGCCGGTGCCACAGGCGAGGATCGGAGAGGTGGCACGGTGAGTACGCCGCTGTATCAACTGAAGGCCGAGTTCTTCAAGACGCTCGGCCATCCGGCCCGCATCCGGGTGCTGGAGTTGCTCAGCGAGCGCGAGCACGCCGTGTCCGAGATGCTGCCCCAGGTGGGCATCGAGCCCGCGCACCTGTCCCAGCAGCTGGCCGTGCTGCGCCGGGCGAACCTCGTGGTGACCCGCAAGGAGGGCTCCACGGTGTACTACTCCCTGACCAGCCCCCACGTCGCCGAACTGCTCCGCGTCGCCCGGTCCATCCTCTCCGGCGTCCTCGCGGGCCAGGCGGAACTCCTCGCCGACCTCCAGGCGGCCCAGGGCGAGCCGAAGCGGTAGCCGCAGGCGCCGTGTTCTTCGGGTTGTCCCGACGGGCGCGGAACCGTCGATTTCTGGCTGATCCCCGTCTTGTGATCGCGTTCGGTGCCCCCTTGTGGAATGTTAATTAGGTTAGGCTAACCTGTGCTGCGTGCGATCAGGTGAAGAGATCCCCGCGGCCTCCCATGTCCGCGGTCATGAACTGTCGGCCACCGGCGTCACCGTGGCCTACGACGGCACGGACGTCGTCCACGACGCCTCGGTGACCCTGCGGCCCGGTCAGGTGACCGTGCTCGTGGGGCCCAACGGCAGCGGCAAGTCGACGCTCCTGCGCACCATCGCGCGACTGCAGCGGCCCAGGACCGCCACGCTGGAGATCGACGACGCGGACGCCCTCGCGCTGAGTCCGCGTGAGTTCTCGCGCCTGGTGGCCCTGCTGACACAGGGTCGGCCCACACCCACCGGGCTGACCGTGCGCGACGTCGTCGAGTTCGGGCGCTACCCCTACCGGGGCCGCTGGGGCAGGGCGGACCCGGACGGACCGGCCGCCGTCGACCGCGCGCTCGCCCTCACCGGCGTCGCCGAACTCGCCGACCGGGGCGCCGAACACCTCTCCGGCGGCCAGCTCCAGCGCGTCTGGCTCGCGAGCTGCCTCGCCCAGGAGACCGGCGTCCTGCTCCTCGACGAACCCACCACCTACCTCGACCTGCGCTACCAGATCGAACTCCTCGATTTGGTACGCGACCTGGCGGACGACCACGGCATCGCGGTCGGCGCCGTCCTGCACGACCTGGACCAGGCGGCGGCCCTCGCCGACCGCATCGTGCTGCTGCACGAGGGCCGCATCGTCGCGGACGGCCTCCCCGAGGACGTACTCACCGCCCAGCGGCTGACCGACACCTACGGCATCCGCATCGAAGTCGACACCGACCCCCTCACGGGCCGGCTGCGCACCCGCGCGATCGGCCGGCACCACACGCGAAGCGAAAGGCTCAGCACACCCTCATGAGACGTCTCCTGACCACCGCGGCCACCGCCACCGCCGCGGCCCTCGCCCTGACCGCCTGCGGTACCACCGAGCCCGCCGCCGACAAGGACGACGCGAAGAAGACCACCGAGGCCATCATCCTCACCGACGCCTCCGGCAAGAAGGTCGAACTCGACGGGCCCGCCAAGAAGGTCGTCGGCACCGAGTGGCACGAGGTCGAACTGCTGGTGTCGCTGGGCGTCGACCCCGTCGGTGTCGCCGACGTCAAGGGCTACACCACCTGGGACCAGGCCGTCCCGCTGAAGAACGAGCCGAAGGACATCGGCACCCGCGGCGAGCCCAGCATGGACACCATCGCCGCCCTCAAGCCGGACCTCATCGTCGCCAGCACCGACCTGCCGCCCGCCGCCGTCAAGCAGCTGCGCGAGGTCGCCCCGGTCGTCGAGGTGCGCTCCGCCGACGCGGCCGACCCCATCGGGCAGATGAACGAGAACATCGACCTGCTCGCCCAGGCCACCGGCACCACCGCGCAGGCCGAGAAGCTGAAGAAGGGCTTCGAGACGAAGCTCGCCGAGGGCAAGAAGGCCCTCGCCGACGCCGGTCTCGACGGCGCCAAGTACGCCTTCGCCGACGGCTACGACATCTCCAACCAGGTCTCCATCCGCCCCTACACCAGCGGTTCGCTCATCGGCGCCGTCAACGAGCAGCTCGGCCTGAAGAACGACTGGAAGGTCAAGGGCGACGAGAGCTACGGCCTCGGCACCACCGACGTCGAGGGCCTGACCGAGCTCAGCGACGACGTGCACTTCGCCTACATCGGCAACGACGGCGACAAGAGCAGCACCCCCTTCACCGACGCCCTCGCCAAGGACAAGGTGTGGACGTCGCTGCCGTTCGTGAAGAAGGGCAACGTCCACCGACTGCCCGACGGCATCTGGATGTTCGGCGGTCCCGAGTCGATGAACCAGTACATCGACTCCGTCGTCGCCGCGCTGACGAAGTAGCGCCATGGCCGTCACCGCGACACCCTCCGTCACCCGTCCCCCGGTCACCACGTCCCGGACGGGCGCGGCCGCGGTGACGGCCGCACTGGTCCTCCTGGTCGCCGCCCTCGCGGTCGTCGACATCACCCAGGGCACCGCGGCCGTCGGCGCGGCCGAGGTGTGGAAGGCGTTCACCGGGCAGGCCGACCCCGCCGACGCCTCCGTCGTCATCGCCTCCCGGCTGCCGAGGATGACCGCCGGAATCCTGGTCGGCGCCATGCTCGGCATCGCGGGCGCCGCCCTCCAGGCGGTCAGCCGCAACGTCCTCGCGTCCCCCGACACCCTCGCCGTCAACGCCGGTTCGTACCTGGCCCTCGGCCTGGTCGCGGTCACCGGCGTCTCCCTGCCGCTGTTCGCCTCCTCCGCAGTCGCGCTCGTCGGCGCCCTCGCCGCCGCGACCGTCGTGCTCGGCCTGTCCGGGCTCGGCGCCGGAACCGTGCGCCTGGTGCTCGCGGGCACCGCGCTGATGCTGGGCCTGAACGCCGTCACCGAGGGACTGCTCCTGCTGTTCCCCGAGGAGACCCACGGGCTCTACCAGTGGAACCAGGGCAGCATCGGCCAGAACGGCTTCGACGGCGTGGTCCGCATGGCGCCCCTCGGTGTCATCGGGCTGGCCGGACTGCTGCTGGTCGCCCGCCGGGTCGACGCGCTGGCCCTCGGCGACGACGCGGCGCGCGGGCTCGGTGTCCCGGTGCGCGCCACCCGCGTCACGGCCGTCGTGCTGGCGGCCCTGCTGTCCGCGGCGTCCGTCACGCTGGCCGGGCCCATCGGCTTCGTCGGCCTGTGCGCGCCCGCCCTCGTACGGTTCCTCGCGCGCCGGGTACGGGCCTTCCACCGCACCCGGTCGAGCATCCCCCTCACCGGACTCACCGGCGCGGCCCTCGTCCTCGGCTCGGACGTGCTGCTCCGCGCCCTGGTCCCGGCGGACCAGGCGGTCGCCGTGCCCACGGGCGTCGTCACCAGCCTCGTCGGCGCCGTCTTCCTCGTCGTCATGGCGGTACGGCTCAAGGACAGCGCCGCCTCGGCCGCCCCCGACCGGCTGCGCATCCGCAGCCGCGCGGTGTTCCTCACCGTCACCGCGGTCCTGGTGGCCGCACTGATCGGCGTGGTCGTCGCCGCCGTACTCCTCGGCGACGCCAAGCTGTTGCTCGGGGACCTCGTCAACTGGGCGCAGGGCAGGTCCGGTAGGACCGTCTCCTTCGTCCTCGACACCCGGGTGCCCCGGGTCCTGGCCGCGCTGCTCGCCGGGGCCGCGCTCGCCCTGTCCGGCACGCTCATCCAGGCGGTCACCCGCAACCCGCTCGCCGAACCCGCCGTGCTCGGCGTCTCCGGCGGGGCCGCGCTGGGCGCCGTACTCCTGGTGACCACCACGCCGCTCGCCGGATCGTGGAGCCTCGCGGGCGCGGCCTTCGCGGGGGCCGCGGTCAGCTCCGTCGTCGTCTTCGGGCTCGCCGCGCGGGGCGGTTTCCAGCAGAACCGGTTGGTGCTGGTCGGCATCGGCGTCGCCACCGCAGCGACGGCGCTGATCAGTCTCCTGATCGTCCTCACGGACCCGTTCAACGCGGTCAAGGCCCTTACCTGGCTGTCCGGTTCGACGTACGGGCGGACCATGCCGGACGTCGTGCCGCTGGCGGTCGTCGTGGTGGTCGGCGTGGTCGTGGCGACGGCCCGGCGTGCGGAACTCGACCTCGTCTCCCTCGACGAGGACACCCCGCGCCTGCTCGGGCTGGACCTGGCCCGGGCGCGGCTCGGTTTCCTGGTCCTCGGCGTGGTCCTCAGCGCCACCGCCGTGGCCGCCGCGGGCACCATCGGCTTCGTCGGCCTGGTCGCCCCGCATGCGGCCCGGGCCCTGGTGGGCCGCCCGCACACCCGTGTCGTTCCGGTGGCCATGCTGCTCGGCGCGTCCCTGGTCTGCACGGCGGACCTGCTCGGGCGGACGGTCATCGCCCCCGCGCAGTTGGGCGCCGGGATGGTGACGGCGGTGATCGGGACGCCGTACTTCCTTTATCTGCTGGTGCGCAGCAGGCGGTAGGGATCGCAGGGGGCCTTGGCCGGTCGGCGCGGGCTGCCCGTCGCGTCGTCAGGTGTCGGTGCGGTGCAGTATGCGACGGGCCACCAGTTCCAGGGTGAGGGCCACCGACACCGCCTCCACCGCCAGCAGGGCGATCAGGACGAAGACCTGGACCGTGCCCGCCTGGACGGGGGAGGCACCGGCCAGCAGCATGCCCACGAAGGCGCCGGGGAGGGTGACCAGACCGACCGTGCGGGTCTGGTCCAGGGCCGGGAGGAGGGCGTCCGAGGCGGCGCCGCGGGCCACTTCGAGATGGGCGTCGCGGGGCGGGAGACCCAGGGACAGCGCTGCCTCGACCTCGCCGTAGCGGCCCGCGACCTCGTCCAGGGCGCGCCGCCCGGCCAGGACCGTCGCGGTCAGCGCGCCGCCGATGAGGATGCCGCTCACCGGGACGACGGCGATACCGGGCACGGTCAGCAGACCGGTCAGCACCAGGGCGGTGATGACCGGCGCCACCGGGACCGCGATCGGCAGCGCCGCCCACCACCAGGTTCCGTTGCCGGTGATCCGCCGTCCCGCCGTGCGGGTGGCGACGGCGAACATCAGCAGCAGGAACCCGATCAGGCCCGCGGTGCGGTGCACGGCCCAGCCGATCACCAGGGACACCGCGGCCAGTTGCAGGGCCGCGCGCACGCCTGCCGTCACGACCTCGCGGGCACGTCCGTACGACTCGTCCGGCGCGAGCCGGAACAGGGCGGTCACCGCGGTGGCCGCGAGCAGCAGGACGACGAGGGCGACGGCGAGCGTGGCGTTGACGGGCAGCAGGGTGTCGGCCGCCAGGGGGAGCACGGGCTACCGCGCTGCGGTGCTCGCGTTGCGGCTCAGGAGCGAGGCGCTGATCTCCCCGGCCCGTACGGCGGTTGTGGACAGCAGGGTCGAGGTGAGGCCGTGGGTGTGTTCCGTGCCGCCCTGGAGGTAGATGTCCGCCCGGACGTGGGCCGCGGTCTCCACGCGGTGGTCGCGGCCGATCCTCAGCTGGTCCTCCTCGTCGCGCAGACAGAGTTTGGCGATCTCTCCGAGGTTGTCGCCGATACCCCTGGGCTGGTAGCCGGTCGCGTAGACGACCAGGTCGCAGTCCAGTACCTCGTGTTCACCGGTCGGCAGGAATTCGACGGTCACCTTCACACCGTCCGCGTGCTCGGCGACCTCGCGCAGCCGGGAGACGTTCATCATCCGCAGCCGCTGCCTGCCCTGCACCTTCTCCTGGTACATCGTGCGCGACAGGGACTCGATCAGGTCGATGTCCACCACGGAGTAGTTGGTCCCGCGGTGGTAGTCGTGCAGCGAGCGCTTCACCTGCGGCGGGGCCTCGAAGAACAGGTCCACGGCCTCGGGGTCGAAGATGCGGTTGGCGAACGGGCTGTCATCGGCCGGTGTGTAGCCGTACTTGGCGAACACCGAGCAGATCTCGGCCTCGGGGAAGGTCCGGTGCAGATAGTCGACCGCCTCGGCGGCGCTCTGCCCGGCGCCGAGGACCACGGCGCGGCGGACGGGCTTGCCGGAACGTACGCGTTGCTCCACCCGGGTCAGCAACTCGCTGTTGTGCCAGGCCTGTTCGGACAGGACCGCGCCGGGCGGCAGATGGGGTTCGAGACCCGTCGCCACGCACAGCGTGCGGGTCCGGCGCACCGTCAGCCGCTCCGGGGCGGCCGGATCGCGGCTGGCGACGTCGAACCAGCGGACCTCGCCGTCCTCCGTGACCGGCTTCACGGAGACCACGTCGGCCCCGTACTCCACGAGGTGGTCCACCCGGGCCGCCGCCCACTCGAAGTAGTCGTGGAACTCGATACGCAGGGGGAACAGCGTCTTCTGATTGAGGAAGTCCACCAGCCGGCCGCGCTCGCGCAGATAGCACAGGAAGCTGAAGTCGCTGGTGGGGTCACGCATCGTCACCAGGTCCTTGAGAAAGGACACTTGCATGGTGGCATCGTCGATCAGCATGCCGCGATGCCAGCCGAACCGCGGCTGCCGCTCCAGGAACTGGACGCGGAATCCGTCTCCTTGGTGAGGGCCGGCGCCCTGCTCGTGCAGCGCGATCGCGAGGGCGAGGTGTGAGGGGCCGAAGCCGATACCCAGAACGTCGTGGATGGAGTCCGGTTCACTGTGCAGCGTGGTCACCGCGTCATCGCCTCCTGTAGGGGGGAGTTCACAGCGCCCTCAAATGAGGTCGACAGTCTCCCCCGAGCACCCACATGCTAGATAAGGTAAGCCTTACCTAGCAATGGCTGAGGAGGGCATACATGCGGGTCGTCATGTTCGGCTACCAGACCTGGGGACACCGGACGCTACAGGCTCTGCTGGACTCCGAGCACGAAGTGGTCCTGGTCGTCACCCATCCCAAGAGCGACCACGTCTACGAGAGGATCTGGTCCGACTCCGTCGCCGACCTCGCCGAACAGCACGGCGTACCTGTGCTGTTGCGCAACCGGCCCGGCGACGACGAACTGCTCCGGGCGCTCAAGGACGCGGCGCCGGACATCATCGTCGCGAACAACTGGCGCACCTGGCTGCCCGCCGAGATCTTCGACCTGCCGCCGCACGGCACGCTGAACATCCACGACTCGCTGCTGCCTTCCTACGCCGGCTTCTCACCGCTGATCTGGGCGCTCATCAACGGCGAGAAGCAGGTCGGGGTCACCGCCCACCGCATGGACGCCGACCTCGACATGGGCGACATCCTGCTCCAGCGCGCGGTGCCGGTCGGACCCACCGACACGGCAACGGACCTGTTCCACCGCACCGTTGACCTGATCGGGCCGGTGGTCCGCGAATCGCTGGACCTGATCGCCTCCGGGCGGACCGTGTGGATCCCGCAGGACCGCACCCGGTCCAGCTTCTTCCACAAGCGGTCCCTGGAGGACAGCCGGATCGACTGGAGCTGGCCCGCCGAGGACCTGGAACGGCTGGTGCGGGCCCAGTCCGACCCCTATCCGAACGCCTTCACGCATTACCGGGGCGAGCGGATACGGATCATCAAGTCCGCCGTCTCCCAAGGCCGTTACGGCGGCACCCCGGGCCGGATCTTCATCCGCGAGGGCGACGGCGTGGTCATCGTGGCCGGGGCCGGGGCACGTTCGGGGAAGCTGCCCGGACTGGTGGTGCAGCGCGTACGGACCGAGGACGGCTCGGAGTACGACGCCACGGACTACTTCCGCACGATGGGGGGTTACCTGACGGCGCGGCCGTAGCGGACACTCGCGGGACCGGCCCGGGCGCCGGTCCCGCCTGCCTCAGCCGGCCACCGGCGCCGCGTCCTCGATCCCCTCGTGGTGCCGTCCCATCGGGATCACCATCGGCGTTCCGCTGACCGGATCGGTGCTCACCACGCACCGCAGCCCGAAGACCTCCTCCACCGTTTCCGCCGTCACCACGTCGGCCGGCGCACCCTCCGCGACGATACGGCCCGCCTTCATCGCGACGATGTGATCGGCGTACCGGCAGGCCTGGTTGAGATCGTGCAGCACCATCACCACCGTGCGCCCCTGATGACGGTTGAGGTCGGTGACGAGGTCCAGGACGTCGATCTGGTGGGCCAGGTCGAGGTACGTCGTCGGCTCGTCCAGGAGCATCACCGGCGTGCCCTGCGCGACCGCCATCGCGATCCACGCCCGCTGCCGCTGCCCGCCGGACAGTTCGTCCACCGCGCGGTGCGCGAGATCGGTCATACCGGTGGCGCGCAGCGCCTCGTGCACGGCCTCCTCGTCGGCCGAGGACCACTGCCGCCACCAGGTCTGGTGCGGTGAACGGCCGCGCCCCACCAGGTCGATGACGGTCAGGCCCTCGGGCGCGACCGGGGTCTGCGGCAGGATGCCGAGGCGCTGGGCGAGGGTGCGGGTCGGGATGGCGTGGATGGACCGGCCGTCCAGGTGCACCGCGCCGGACCTGGGGTGCAGCAGCCGGGCGAGCGCGCGCAGCAGGGTGGACTTGCCGCAGGCGTTGGCGCCGACGATCACGGTGACCCGGCCGGTCGGCACCACCAGGTCGAGGTCCTCAACGACCACGCGGTCGTCGTACGCCAGCCGCAGGCGCTCGGCGCGCAGTTCGGGGCCGGTGGTGAGTGCGGTCTCGGTCTTCGACACGGTGTCAGCCTCCTGAACCGGCGCGGTTGGCGCGGACGAGCAGCCAGAGCAGAACGGGCGCGCCGAGCACACCCGTGACGATCCCGACCGGAAGCTCCGTGTCGGGGATCAGCTTGCGGGCGGCGAGATCGGACCCCAGCACCATCACGGCGCCGGTCAGGCCCGCGCCGACCGGGGGCGGGAAGGCCGTACCGGCCAGGCGCTGGGCGACCTGGGGCGCGGCGAGGGCGACGAACGCCACCGGGCCCGCGGTCGCGGCACCGAAGGCCACCAGGCCCACGGCGGTGAGGAGTACGGCGACACGGACCGTCTGCACCCGGGTGCCGAGGCCCCGGGCCACGTCGTCGCCCAGTTCCAGCGTCCGCATCAGCCGCCCGAGCAGCAGGGCCGGGGGCAGCAGCAGGACCAGCGCCCAGACGAGCGGGGTGAGCTGCTCCCAGGTACGGCCGTTGAGGTTGCCCACCAGCCAGCCCAGCGCGGCCTGCGCCTGGAAGCGCTGGCCCCGGGCCATCAGGTAGTCGGTGGCGCTGGTGCAGATCCAGGCGACGCCCACGCCGACCAGGACGATGCGGTAGCCGCTGGTGCCGCGCTTCCAGGCCAGGACGTACACGAGCAGCGCCGCCGTCAGCGCGCCCAGCAGACCGAGCGCCTGCGTGCTCAGCCCGCCGTCCCAGCCCAGCACGACCCCGGCCACCACGGCGGTACCGGCGCCCTGGGTGATGCCCATCATGTCGGGGCTGGCGAGCGGATTGCGGGTCATCGTCTGGAGCAGCGCGCCTGAGACACCGAAGGCGATGCCCACGAGGGCACCCGCGAGGGCGCGGGGCAGCCGCAGCTCGTGCACGATCAGCTCGGTGGCCGGGTCCGAGGCCCCCACCAGCGCCTTCATCACGTCCGTCAGCGGCAGGGCGATGTCGCCGACGGAGGTCTCCACGGCGAACAGCAGGAACGCGGCGGCGGCGAGCGCCAGGCAGACGGCCACGAGCCGCGGCCGTACCAGCCCGGACACCGGCGGCACCGTCAGCCGGAACGGCACCCGCCCCCCGGTGCGCCGGGGCATCGCCCGCCCCACGGCGTCCTTGCGCCCCGGACCGGACGCGAGATCAGTCGTCATGGGTCACAGCTCCGGAGGGTGTGGGGCGGGCGCGGTGGATCGTCATGCTCACAGGTCCGCGAGTCGGCGGCGGCGTACCAGCGCGATGAAGAACGGGCCGCCCAGGAAGGCGACCAGGATGCCCGCCTGGATCTCCGTGGGCTTGGCCAGGAGCCGGCCGGCGATGTCCGCGGCGAGGAGGAGGCAGGGGGCCAGGACGGCCGACAGCGGCAGCAGCCAGCGGTGGTCGGGGCCGATACCGGCGTACTGGGCCAGGACGCGGGCGATGTGCGGGACGACCAGGCCGACGAAGACGACCGGCCCGATCACGGCCACGGCGCCCCCCGTGAGCAGGGTGACGGCGACCACGCCCTGGACGCGGACCAGGCCGACCTTGAGTCCGAGCGAGCGGGCCACGTCGTCGCCGAGCGCGAGCCGGTTGAGGGCCGGGGCGCAGGCCAGCGCGAGGAGGGCGCCGACGCCGAGGAACGGCAGGACGCGTACCAGGACTTCCTGGTCCTGGTTGGCGAGGGAGCCCGCCGACCAGAAGCGGTAGCGGTTCAGGGCGTCCGGGTCGGTCAGCGCGACGGCACTGGTCAGCGAGAACAGCAGCGAGGTCACCGCGACCCCGGCCAGCGCCAGCTTCACCGGTGTGGTGCCCGAACGGCCCAGCCCGCCCAGCAGATAGACCAGCACGCTCGCGACCATGGCCCCGGCGAACGCGAACCAGATGTAGCCGTAGACCGAGGCGATCCCGAGGACCCCGACCGACAGCACCACCGCGAACGCCGCGCCCGCGCTCACCCCGAGGATGCCCGGGTCGGCCAGCGGATTGCGGGTGAGCGCCTGCATCAGCGCGCCCGACAGGCCGAGCGCGGCGCCGGTGGCGAGGCCGAGGGCGGTCCGGGGCAGCCGTACGGACCAGATGACGTTGTCCACGCGGCGGTTGGGCGGGTCGCCGAGGAGGGTGTGCCAGACCTGGTCAAGGGGCACGCCGAGCGCGCCGTAGGCCATCGACAGGCCGCACAGGGCCAGCAGCGCCGCGCCGGAGAGCGCGAGCAGGAGTACCGCGCGGGGGCCTTTCGCCGCCCGGACCGCCGAGGTCCCCACGTCAACTTCCTTCGGTCAGCCTTGCCTAACAAACAGGACCATAGGGGGAGTTGGGCCCCGGTCCCATCCCCTTGTCGAAATATGTGTGCACGCTTTGAATTAGGTAACCCTTACCTTACTATGGCGCCGATCCCCGGCCCAGGCCGGGAACGACCCGCTGGGGAGGGCGCGCTGCTGTGTGCGGTTCCGAAGAAGTCCTGGCCTACTGGCAGCGGATGCTGACACCGCTTCCGTTGGAGACATCACTTCCCGTCGACCGACCTCATCCGACCGAACCGGACCACGCGCGCGAGGTCCGCACCCGGTCCGGCCTCCCGCAGGCCACGGACGCCGAACTGCTCGCCGCCTTCGTGGCGTTGCTGCACCGCTACGGCCAGGCCACCGACATCACCGTCGGCCACGACGGACTGCCGGTGCGGGTCCGCATCGACCACGAACCCTCCTTCCAGGGGCTGTTGCGGCAGATCGAACAGACATGGGCCGACGCCGAGATCCACCGGCTGCCCATCGACATGCTGGTCGAGGAACTGCACCCCCGGCCCGCCCGCGGCGGCGGCCTCTTCTTCAACACGGTCCTCGCCACCCCCACCCGCCCCGCCGGTGAACTGCCCGGCCCCGTCGACCTGTTGCTGGAGGTCAGCGCGGGCGAGGCACGGGCGGCGTACGACCCCCGTATCCTCGACGCCGCCACCGTCGACCGCCTGCTCGGCCACTACCGCACCCTGCTGGCCGACGCGCTCGCCCGCCCCGGAACAGCCCTGGACCGGCTGGAACTGATGGGGGAGAGCGAGTACACCCAGGTCGTCCACGACTGGAACGCCACCGGGCACTCCGTGCCCCTCGCGACCTGGCCCGCGATGTTCGCCGAGCAGGTCCGCACCCGCCCGGACGCCGTCGCCCTGGTCTTCGAGGACGAGCAGCTCACCTACGCCGAGCTGGACGAGCGCGCCAACCGCCTCGCCCACGCCCTGCTCGCCCGTGGCGCGGGCCCCGAGCGCATCGTGGCCCTGGCCCTGCCCCGCTCGATCGACCTGATCGTCACCGAGGTCGCCGTCCTGAAGTCCGGCTCCGCCTACCTGCCCATCGACCACGACTACCCGGCCGACCGCATCGCCTACATGCTCGGCGACGCCACCCCGGTCTGCATGGTCACGACGGAGGAGACCGCCCGCGACCTCCCCGAGCAGGAAGGCATGACCGTCCTGGCGCTCGACGCGCCCGGCACGGCCGCCGAGTTGACCGCGCGTCCGGCCCACGACCCGGACGCCCCGATCACCGTCGACAACGCCGCCTACGTCATCTACACCTCCGGCTCCACCGGACGGCCCAAGGGTGTCGTGCTCGCCCACAGCGGTGTCGCCAAGCTGGTCGCCACGCAGAGCGAGCGCTTCGGCATCGGCCCGCACAGCCGGGTCCTCCAGTTCGCCTCGCCCAGCTTCGACGTCGCCTTCTGGGACCTGTGCCTCGGCCTGCTCTCCGGCGGCCGACTGGTCGTCGTACCGGCCGAACTGCGCGTCCCGGCCGCCCCGCTCGCCGACTACGCCCACGCGCACGGCATCACCTTCATGATCCTGCCGCCCGCCCTGCTCGCGGCGATGCCGGACGACGTCCACCTACCGCCCACCGCGACCCTGCTGGCGGGAACGGAACGCGTCTCGCCGGAACTCGTCGGCCGCTATGCCCGCGGCCGGATGATGTTCAACGCCTACGGCCCCACCGAGGCCACCACCAACTCCACGCTCGGCCTGTGCGACCCGGACATCCCGGCCGGCTCCATCGTGCCCATCGGCGTACCCGACCCCGGCACCCGCGCCTACGTCCTCGACGCCTACCTGCGCCCCGTCCCCGCCGGACTCACCGGCGAGCTGTACCTCGGCGGCGCCGGTCTCGCCCGCGGCTACCTCGGCCGCCCCGACCTGACCGCCGAACGGTTCGTCGCCGACCCCTTCGGCGCCCCCGGCGAACGCCTGTACCGCACCGGCGACCTGGTGCGCTGGCGCGCCGACGGACGCCTGGAGTTCCTGGGCCGCGCCGACGCCCAGATCAAGATCCGCGGCTTCCGTATCGAACCTGGCGAGATCGAGTCCGTACTGCGCGGCCACACGGCGGTCGACCAGGTCACCGTCGTCGCCCGCGAGGACCGCCCCGGCGACCGCCGCCTCGTCGGCTATGTCGTCCCCTCCCTCGACGGCTCCGCCGAACACGTCGAGGAGTGGAAGGAGGTCCACGAACTCCTCTACAGCGCCGCCGGTTCGGAGGGCGCCCAGGAGAACTTCGCGGGCTGGAACAGCATGTACGACGGGCTCCCGATCCCCGTCGAGGAGATGCGCGAGTGGCGGGAGAACACCGTCCGCCGCGTTCGCGAACTCGGACCGGCCAGGCGCGTACTGGAGATCGGCGTCGGCAGCGGACTGATCCTCTCCCGCATCGCCCCCGACTGCGAGGAGTACTGGGGCACCGACCTCTCCTCCGAGGCCGTCGCCGCCCTGCGCGCGCAGGTGGACCTCCCCGGAGTCCACCTGCGCGCCCAGCCCGCCCACGACACCACCGGGCTGCCCGAGGGTCACTTCGACACCGTCGTCATCAACTCCGTCGCCCAGTACTTCCCCGGCGCCGACTACCTCACCGAAGTCCTGCGCGCCGCCTCCCGGTTGCTCGCCACCGGCGGGCGGATCTTCGTCGGCGACGTCCGCAATCTGCGGCTGCTGCGCACCCTGCGCGCCGCCGTCGAGACGCGGCGCGCCACGACCGACGACAAGAGCGCCCTGCGTGCCGCCGTCGAACAGTCCGTGCGCTGGGAGGGCGAACTCCTCCTGGACCCCGACTACTTCGCCGCCCTCGACGGCTTCGACACCGAGATCCGGATCAAGCGGGGCGCGCACCACAACGAGCTGAGCCGCTACCGCTACGACGTCGTCCTGCGTCCGGGCCCGCGCGCGGCCGTCCCCGACGAGCGCGAGGTCCCCTGGGCGGGCGCGGACCACCTGGAGGCCCTGCTCGCCGAGCGCCCCGAGCGCCTGCGTGTCACCGGCATCCCCAACGCCCGCCTCGCCGACGACCTCGCCGACCTGCGCGCCCTGGAGGGCAGCAGCCGCGAGGCGGCCCCGGGCGCCGACCCCGAGGACCTGCACGCCCTGGCCGAACGCCACGGCTACCGCGCCGCGCTCACCTGGAACGGCACCGCCGACGACGGCGCCCTCGACGCGGTCCTCGCCCTCACCGACCCGGCACCCGGCCTCTACCGCGGCACCGGCGCCTACCCGCACGCCAACAGCCCCGCCCCCTTCCGCGACGTGCACGCCCTGATGCGCACCCTGCGCGCCCACGCCGCCGAGTATCTGCCCGACTACATGGTCCCGTCGGCCCTCGTGCCCCTGCACGCGCTGCCGGTCACCCCGAGCGGCAAGATCGACGCCCGCGCCCTGCCCGCCCCCGACTACGGCGCGATGAGCTCCGGACGCGCGCCCGAGACGCCGCGCGAGAAGCTGCTGTGCTCGCTCTTCGCCGAGGTGCTCGGACTGGACGAGGTCACCGCGGAGGACGACTTCCTCGCCCTCGGCGGCGACAGCATCACCGCCATCCAACTCCTCATCCGTGCCCGCGAGTCGGGACTGAGACTGACCACCCGTGACGTCTTCCGGCACCGCACCGCCGAGTCCCTGGCCCGCGCGGCCGTGGAGCGGGTCACGGAACACGGCGAGCCGGCACCGTTGGTGGAGGTCGACCCCGGCGAACTGCCCGAGATCCAGGGCGCCAACCCCCTAGACATCGAGGAACTGCTCCCGCTCACCCCGCTCCAGCAGGGTTTCTTCTTCCACTCCCTCACCAGCGGCAGCGGCGGCGACGTCTACGTCGTCCAGCAGGTCCTCGACCTCGCCGGAGCGGTCGACGGTCCCACCCTGCGCCGCGCCGCCCAGCGCCTGCTGGACCGGCACGCACCCCTGCGCGCCGCCTTCCGCCAGCGCCCCGACGGCACGCCGGTGCAGATCATCACCCGGCACGCCGAACTGCCCTGGCGCGAGGTCGACCTGTCCGCGCAGGACGTCGAGATCCGCGAGACGCTCGGCGAGGCCGTCGTCGCCGACGAGCGCGCGGCCGGTTTCGACCTGGCCGCACCGCCCCTGCTGCGCTGCGCCCTGGTCCGGCTCGGGGAACACCGCAGCCGACTCGTCCTGACCTTCCACCACGCGGTCGCCGACGGCTGGTCCCTGCCGGTCCTGCACCGCGAACTGATGGCCTGCTACGGCACCGACGACCCCGCGCTCCCCGAGGTCGCCCCCTACCGCGACTTCCTGCGCCGCCTCGCCGGACAGGACCGCGAGGCCGCCCGCGAGGCCTGGCGCACCGCGCTCGCCGGACTCGACGAGCCGACCCGCCTGGTCGACACCCCGGCCACCGGGGAACCGGTCCAGCCCGCGCACGTCCGCGTGGAACTGCCCGAACGCACCACCGCACGCCTGGCGGACCGCGCCCGCGAGCACGGCGTCACCCTCGGCACCGTCGTCCAGACCGCCTGGGGCCTCCTCCTCGGCAGGCTCACCGGCCGCGACGACGTGCTCTTCGGCACCACCGTCTCCGGCCGGGACAGCGAGGTCGAGGGCATCGCCTCAATGGTCGGCCTGTTCATCAACACCCTGCCCACGCGGCTGCGTTGGGCCCCGGGCGAGACCCTCGGCACCCTGCTGACCCGCCTCCAGGAGGAACAGGCCCGCCTGCTGGACCACCAGCACCTCGGACTCGCCGAGATCCAGCGGCTCGCCGGGCACGCCGGAGAGGGCGAACTCTTCGACACCCTGGTCGTGTTCGAGAACTACCCCGCCGAACCGGACCTGCGGGACCCCTCGGGCACGGTCCGCGTCACCGGCGATGCCTTCCACGACGCCGTGCACTATCCGCTCGCCCTGGTCGTCAAGCCCGGCGAACGGCTCGACCTGCGGCTCAAGCACCACACCGAGCGGCTGGACGGCGACACCGTACGCGCCCTCGGCGACCGACTGGCACGTCTGCTGGAGGAGTTCGCCACCGACACCCGTCAGCGGGTCGCGGCCCTCGACCTGCTCACCCTGGACGAGGCCCTGCGCGCCCACCCGGCCGGAGAGGAGCGCGAGGTCCCGGCGAGCACCCTCGCCGAGGCAATCGCCGCCCAGACCGCCCGCACTCCGGACGCCACGGCCGTCGTCTTCGCCGGGGAACACCTCACCTACGCCGAACTCGACGCCCGAGCCGAAGCATTGGCGGCACGCCTGCGCGCTCGCGGCGCCGGTCCCGGCGGGTTCGTCGCGGTCGCCGTGCCCCGGTCCGCCGCACTGATGGTGGCGCTGCTCGGCGTACTGAAGTCGGGCGCCGCCTACCTCCCGGTCGATCCGGACTACCCGGCGGACCGCATCGCCCACATGCTCGCCGACTCCGGGACGAGCACGGTGATCACACTCGCCGGGATCGCGGACCGGCTGCGGCTCGCGGCCGACGCCGTACTCCTCCTCGACGAGGAGCACACCGACGAGCCCCCGGCCGCTCCCGCACGCCCCGCCCACCCCGACGATCCCGCCTACCTCATCTACACCTCCGGCTCCACCGGCCTGCCCAAGGGCGTGATCGTCACCCACCGCGCCATCGTCAACCGGCTCGCCTGGATGCAGGGCGCCTACAGTCTGACGGCCGAGGACCGGGTCCTGCAGAAGACCCCGTCCAGCTTCGACGTCTCCGTGTGGGAGTTCTTCTGGCCGCTCCTCGAAGGCGCCGCCGTCGTGCTCGCCAAGCCCGACGGACACCGGGACCCGGCCTACCTCTCCGCCCTGGTGCGCGAGGAGGGCGTGACGACGATGCACTTCGTGCCGTCGATGCTGGAGGCGTTCCTCCAGTCCGACGAGGTCACCGACGACTCCTCCTGGGCCGCTTCCCTGCGCCGCGTGTTCAGCAGCGGCGAGGCCCTGCCCACGGCCGCCGCGCACCGCTGGCGCGAGCTGACCGGCGTGCCCCTGCACAACCTGTACGGCCCCACCGAGGCCGCCGTCGACGTCACCCACCACCCCGTCGAGGGCACCGACCAGGGCGTCACCGTGCCCATCGGCCGCCCCGTCTGGAACACCGGCCTGCGCGTGCTCGACACCTGCCTGCGCCCCGTGCCCGACGGCGTCCCCGGCGAGCTGTACCTCACCGGCGTCCAGCTCGCCCGCGGCTACCACGCCCGCCCCGGCCTGACCGCCGAACGCTTCACCGCCGACCCCTACGGCCCGCCCGGCACCCGCATGTACCGCACCGGCGACCTCGTCCGGCGCCGCCCCGACGGCGTGATCGAGTACCTGGGCCGCACCGACCGCCAGGTCAAGCTGCGCGGCAACCGCATCGAACTCGGCGAGATCGAGGCCGCCCTGACCCGCCTGCCCGCCGTCGCGCAGGCCGCGGTGACGGTACGGGACAACACCCTCGTCGCCTACGTCGTACTGACCGAGGAGTCCGGCGCCGACGACCTGCGCGCCGCGCTGGAGGGCACCCTGCCCGCGCCCATGGTGCCGACCTCCTACGTCGTCCTCGACGCCCTGCCGCTCACCCCCAGCGGCAAGCTCGACCGCAACGCCCTGCCCGCCCCGCAGACCGTGCGCGTCGAGTCCCGCGCCCCGCGCAACCCCCGCGAGCAACTGCTCACGGAGATCTTCGCCGCCGTCCTGAAGCTGCCCGACGCCGGAGTCGAGGACGACTTCTTCCTGCTCGGCGGCGACAGCATCAGCTCCATCGCCGTGGCCAGCCGCGCCCGCCGAGCAGGGCTGGCGATCGGCCCGCGCGAGGTCTTCGAGCACCGCACCCCGGCCGCCCTCGCCGAGGCCGCGGCGGTCCTGGAGGACGCGGGCACCGCCCAGGAGGCCTCCGCCTTCACGCTCACCGACGAGGAGCGCGCCCGCGTCGAGCTGCTCGCCCCCGGACGCGTCGAGGACATCTGGCCCCTGGCCCCGCTCCAGGAGGGCCTGTTCTTCCACTCCACCTACGACGACAGCGCGCTGGACGTGTACACCGTCCACGAGTCCTTCGACTTCGCCGAACGCGTCGACGCCGACCGGCTGCGCGCCGCCACCCGCGCCCTGCTCGACCGCAACCCCTCCCTGCGCGCCGGGTTCACCAGCGAAGGGCTGCGCCAGCCGGTGCAGTTCATCGTCCGGGACGCCGACATCCCGCTCACCGAGGTGGACCTGTCCGGGCTGTCGGCTGCCGGACAGGACCGGCGCATGGGCGAGTTGCTGGATCAGGAGCGTGCCCGCCGCTTCGACCTGAGCCGCCCGCTGCTCTTCCGGATGCTGCTGATCCGGCTCGGCGAGGAGCGCGGCGACCGGCTGATCGTGGGCCGCCATCTGATCCTGTGGGACGGCTGGTCGGCCTGGCTCTTCCTGGACCAGCTGTTCGCCCTGTACGAGAGCGGCGGCGACCCCGCCGGACTCGCCCGGCCCGGCTCGTACCGCGACTACCTGACCTGGCTGGAGCGACAGGACGACTCCGCGGCCCGGCGCGCCTGGCGTGCCGCGCTGGCCGGGTTCGAGGAGCCCACGCTGCTGGCCCCGGCGGTCGACGACCGGGGCCTGGAGCCGGTCATCCCGCGTCAGTTGGACGCCGTGCTGGACCCGGACACCGCCGGGCGGTTGCGGGAGACCGCCCGGCGGCACGGACTGACCCTCAACACCGTCCTCAACGCCGCCTGGGGCCTGGTGCTCGCGAGCGTGAGCGGCCGTACCGACGTCGCCTTCGGCACCACGGTCGCCGGACGGCCCAGCGAGGTGCCGGACGTCGAGAACGTCATCGGCATGTTCCTCAACACGGTGCCCGCCCGCATCGCCTTCGACCCGCGCGAGCCGGCGCTGGACCTGCTGCGCCGCATCCAGGGCGAACGGTTGGAGGTCATGCCGTACGAGTACCTGGGCCTAGGCGTGCTCCAGGCCGAGACCGGGCACCGGCGGCTGTTCGACACCCTCTTCGTGCTGCGCAACGCCGACACCGACGAACGCCTCGCCGAACTGCGGGACCGGCACGGGGCGACCGCCGTCGCCAACGTGGACGCCACCCACTACCCGGCCAACCTCGTCGTCACCCCCGGCGAACGCGTCCGCGTCACCCTGGCCTACCGGCCGGATCTGCTGGCGGACGACTTCGCGCAGCGCCTGATCGACCGGTTCGTGCTGCTCGTCTCGGGCCTCGTGACGGACCCGTCCGCCCCCGTCGGCGCGCTGTCCGCGCTGCTGCCCGACGAGGCCGCCGCGCTGGCCCGCGAGGAGGAGACGCAGCGGCAGCCCGTGCCGCACGAGACGGTCGCCGACATGCTCGCCGCCCAGGCCGCCCGCACCCCGGACGCCACCGCCCTCGTCTTCGGCGAGCAGACCGTCACCTACGCCGAACTCGACGCCCGCTGCGACCGCTTGGCCCGGCTGCTGATCACGCACGGCGCGGGGCCCGAGAAGGTCGTCGCGCTCGGCCTGCAGCGCTCCATCGACACTGTTGTGGCCCTGTTCGCGGTGCTGCGCACGGGCGCCGCGTACCTGCCGCTGGAGCTGGACCACCCGGCCGAGCGGCTGTCGCTGATGCTCGCCGACGCCCGCCCGCTGCTCCTGCTGTCCACGCGGGCCGTCTCGGCGACCCTGACCGGCGACATGCCGCGCCTGCTGCTGGACGCCCCGGAGACGCAGTCCGAACTCGCCGCCCTGCCCGCTGAACCCGTACGCGTGTCCTTCAGCCTGGACCACCCCGCGTACGTGATCTACACCTCCGGCTCCACCGGCCGCCCCAAGGGCGTGGTCACGCCGTACATCGGCCTGACCAACATGCAGCTCAACCACCAGAAGGAGATCTTCGCCCCGGCCATCGCCTCGGCGGGCGGACGCCGGCTGCGCATCGCGCACACCGTGTCCTTCGCCTTCGACATGTCCTGGGAGGAGCTGCTCTGGCTCGTCGAGGGCCACGAAGTGCACATCTGCGACGAGGAGTTGCGCAGGGACGCCACCGCGCTGGTGGCGTACTGCGAACAGCACCGCGTCGACGTGGTCAACGTGACCCCCACCTACGCCCATCTCCTCATCGAGGAGGGACTGTTGGAGGGACACCGGCCGCCGCTGGTGCTGCTGGGCGGCGAGGCGGTCACCGAGACCGTGTGGAACACCCTCCGGGACACCGAGGGCACCTACGGCTACAACCTGTACGGGCCCACCGAGTACACCATCAACACCCTCGGCGGCGGCACCCACGACAGCGCCACGCCGACCGTCGGCAAGCCCATCCGCGCCACCCGCGCCCGCATCCTCGACCCCTGGCTGCGGCCCGTCCCGGACGGTGTGGCGGGCGAGCTGTACATCGCCGGTGTGGGCCTGGCCCGCGGCTACCTGGACCGGCCCGGCCTGACCGCCGAGCGGTTCGTCGCCGACCCTTACGGGCAGCCCGGCGAGCGCATGTACCGCACCGGCGACCTCGTACGGCGCCGCCCCGACGGCAACCTCGACTTCCTCGGCCGCACCGACGACCAGGTGAAGATCCGCGGCCACCGCGTCGAACTCGGCGAGATCGAGACCGCGTTGGCGCAGCACCCCGAGGTCTCCCAGGCCGCCGTCATCGCCCGCGACGACACCTCCGCGCCCGGGACCCAGCGGCTCGTGGGGTACGTCGTCCCGGCCGAACCCGACAGCGAGGCGCGCCGGGAGGCCGAGGCTGAGCAGATCGGGGAGTGGCAGGAGATCTACTCCGCCGAGTACACCGAGATCGGCACCGCCGTCTTCACCGAGGACTTCGCGGGCTGGGACAGCTCCTACGACGGCACGCCCATCCCGCTGGAGCACATGCGGGAGTGGCGCGAGGCCACCGTCGATCGGATCAGGGAACTGCGGCCCGCCCGCGTCCTGGAGATCGGCGTAGGCTCCGGCCTGCTGCTGTCCCGGCTCGCCCCGGACGCCGAGGAGTACTGGGCGACCGACTTCGCGGCACCCGTGATCCGCAAGCTCGGCGAGGACATCGAGGCCGACCCCGAGCTGGCCCGGAAGGTGCATCTGCGTTGCCAGCCTGCCGAGGTGACGGACGGGCTGCCCGCCGGCCGCTTCGACACGATCGTCATCAACTCCGTCATCCAGTACTTCCCCAGCCTGGACCACCTGCGCAAGGTGATCCGGGGCGCGATGGGCCTGCTCGCCCCCGGCGGCGCCCTGTTCCTGGGTGACGTGCGCGACTTGCGGCAGGCCCGCGTCTTCCAGACCGGCATCCAGGTCGCGCGCGGCGCCGAGCCGCTGCGGCAGGCCGTGGACCGAGGTCTGGCGCTGGAGAAGGAACTCCTCGTCGACCCCGACTGGTTCACCACCCTCGGCGTGGGCGTCGACCTGCGCACCAAGCGGGGACACCACCACAACGAGCTGACGCGCTACCGCTACGACGTCGTCCTGTACGCCGACACCGCCGACGCCCTCCGGCTGGACGAGGTTCCCGAGGCGGAGTGGGGCGCCGATCTGACCGGACTCCTGAGCGGCGGCGAGCCCTTCCGGGTCCGGCGCATCCCCGACGCCCGCACGGCCGCCGACCTCGCCGCGATGCGCGCCATGGACGCCGAGCCCGCCCCGCCGACGGGCGAGGAGCCCGAGGGCGTACGGCAGTCGGGGGAGTCCCACGGCTTCCGGGTACTGACCACCTGGTCCGACGAACCGGGCCTCTTCGACGCCGTCTTCGTTCCCGCCGCCCACTCCGGCCACACCCTCGGCCTGTACCGCCCGCGCGCCGGGCGCGGCACCGAGCCGTACGCCAACACCCCGACCGCCACCCGCGGCCAGGGCGCGCTGATTCGCCGTATCCGTGAGGAGCTGGGACAGCGGCTGCCGGGCTACATGGTCCCGGCCGCGTTCGTGGTGCTGCCGCGGCTGCCGATGAACGACAACGGCAAGCTCGACGTGCGCGCCCTGCCGGACGCCGAGCCCGCCGTCGCCCTGTCCGCCGGGCGCGGCCCGCGCACCCCCGTCGAGGAGGTGCTGTGCCGGCTCTTCGCCGAGGTACTGGGGCTGCCCCGGAGCGGAGCGGAGGACAACTTCTTCGACCTGGGCGGACACTCACTGCTCGCCACCCGCCTGATCAGCCGCGCCCGCACCGAACTCGGCGCCGAGCTGGCCATCCGGGACCTGTTCGAGGCCCCGACCCCCGAGCGGCTGGCCCTGCGAGCGGAGGCCGGACGGCCCGCGCGTCCGGTGCTGGAGCCGGTGCCCCCGGCCGACCGCCCGGCCCGTATCCCGCTGTCGGCCGCCCAGCGGCGGCTGTGGCTCGTCGAGCGGATCACCGGCGACGGGGTCGCCTACAACTTCCCGCTCGTGGTCCGGGTGCGCGGCGCCCTCGACCTCGACGCCCTGCGCCGGGCGCTCGGCGATGTGACGGACCGTCACGAGTCGTTGCGCACCCGGTTCCTGGTGGAGGACGGCGAGCCGTACCAGTGGATCGCGGCCGTGGGTGAGGCCGAGCCCGAGTTCCGGGTCGTCGACTGCGCGGAGGAGGAGCTGCCCGCACGTATCGAGGCGGCCCAGCGGCGGCCGTTCGATCTGAGTGCCGAGCTCCCCGTGCGGGCGGAGGTGTTGCGCCTCGGCGCCGAGGACGCGGTGGTGGCGCTCGTCCTGCACCACATCACCACCGACGAGTGGTCCGACCGGCCCTTCCTGGCCGACCTCGACCACGCCTACGCGGCCCGTTCCGCCGGGCGCGCCCCCGAGTGGCCGCCGCTGCCCGCGCAGTACGCCGACTACACCCTGTGGCAGGAGTCCCTGCTCGCCGAGGTCGGCGAGCGGCAGCTCGACTTCTGGACGCGGACCCTGCGCGACCTGCCCGAGGAGATCCCGCTGCCGCTGGACCGCCCGGGTGCCGCGCGGACCACCGGCCGGGGCGCCGTGGTCCGCAAGGAGCTGCCGGACGCCACCGGCGACGCCCTCAGGGACCTGGCGGGCTCCCGGCAGGCCAGTATGTTCATGCTGTTCCAGGCGGCCACGGCGGCGCTGCTGCACCGGCTCGGCGCGGGCGACGACATCCCGCTCGGCGCGCCGATCGCCGGCCGCACCGACAGCGCCGTCGACGACCTGGTCGGCTTCTTCGTCAACACGCTGGTGCTGCGCACCGACCTGTCCGGCGACCCGTCCTTCGCCGAACTCCTCGACCGGGTGAAGGAGTCGGCGCTCGCCGCCTTCGAGCACCAGGACGTGCCGTTCGACCGGGTCGTGGACGCGGTCAACCCGGTCCGTGTCGCCGACCGCAACCCCCTGTTCCAGGTCATGCTCGGCTACCACCACCGGCCCGACGGCGACCCCGACCTGTTCGGGCTGCCCACCGAGTGGTTCGACATGGACACCGGCATGGCCAAGTTCGACCTGGACTTCACCTTCGTCGACCACGGCGCCGGACGCGACATGGCGCTGCTCCTGGAGTACGCCACCGACCTCGCCGACGAGGACACGGCGACCGCTCTGGTGGACCGCCTGCTCGGCCTGCTGGAGCAGATCGCCCAGGACCCGGACCGGCCGGTCGGCGCTCTGCGCGTCCTGACCGACGAGGAGGAGCGGGCCGCCGCGACCGAGTGGAACGCCACCGCACGGCCGCTGCAGACTCGCACCGTCCCGGAGATCCTGGACGACACCGTGCGGGCCCGCCCGGACGCCACCGCCCTGGTCGCGGGGGAGACCCGGCTGACCTTCCGGGAACTGGCCGAGCAGGTGGACGCCGTGGCACGGCTGGCGCTGCGCCACGGTGCCGGACCCGAGACCGTGATCGGCCTCGCCCTGCCCCGCCGTCTCATGGTCCCGGCCGTCCTGGGCGTCCTGCGCTCCGGCGCCGCCTACCTGCCCCTGGACCCCGAATACCCGGCCGAGCGGCTGGAGTTCATGCTCCAGGACGCCTCGGCGCGCTGCGTGCTCACCACCTCCGCCCTGGCGGCGAAGCTGCCGGACGGCTGCGCACGCGTCCTGCTCGACGACGCGGAGCCGGTGGGCGACGACACCGCCCCGCTGCCGCCGTACCCGGACCCGTGCCACGCGGCGTACGTCATCTTCACCTCCGGCTCCACCGGCACCCCCAAGGGCGTCATCGGCACCCACCGGGGCCTGAGCAACCTCTACGGCGCACACCGCGACAACCTGATCGGACCGGCCGAGCGGGCCGCCGGACGCACCGGCCTCAAGGCCGTGCACGCGGCGTCGTTCAGCTTCGACGGCTCCTGGGACCCGCTGCTGTGGCTGCCCGCCGGACACGAACTGCACGTGACCGACGAGGCCACCATGGCCGACCCGGCCGCGCTCCTCGCCTACGTGAACCGGGAGCGCGTCGACTACCTCGACCTCACCCCGACCTACCTGCGCGAGCTGATCCACCACGGCTTCCTGGAGTCCGGCGGCCATGTCCCCGGCGTGCTCAGCGTGGGCGGCGAGGCCACCCCGGCGGCGCTGTGGGAGCGGCTGTGCGCGCTGCCCGGCGTCCAGGTCCACGACCTGTACGGCCCCACCGAGTGCGCGGTCGACGCCTACGGCTGGCACGCCGACGCCTCCCGTCGCTGGGCGGCCCCGCTCGACAACATCCGCGCCCACGTCCTCGACCGCGCCCTGCGCCCGGTCCCGGTGGGCGTCACGGGCGAGCTGTACCTCGCGGGCGAGGGCCTGGCCCGTGGCTACCTCAACCGCCCCGGCCTCACCGCGGAACGCTTCACCGCCGACCCCTTCGGGGCGCCCGGCAGCCGTATGTACCGCACGGGCGACCTGGTCCGGCGCCGCCGCGACGGCTCGCTGGAGTTCCTGGGGCGGGCCGACAGCCAGGTCAAGCTGCGCGGCTTCCGCATCGAGCTCGGCGAGATCGAGGCCCTGCTCGCCGGTCACCCGGACGTGGCGACGGCGGCGGTCGTCGTCCGCGAGGACACCCCGGGCGTGCGCAGGCTCGTCGCCTACGTCCTGCCCGCCGCGGACCGCGCCCCCGATCCGGCCGACCTGCGCGCCCGTGCGGCCTCCGCACTGCCCTCGCACATGGTCCCGGCCGCCTACGTCACGGTGCCCGCCCTGCCGCGCACCGTCAGCGGCAAGCTCGACGAGAAGGCGCTGCCCGCGCCCGACTTCGCCGCGCTCACCTCGGGCCGCAGGCCCCGCAACCCCCGCGAGGACGTGCTGTGCGAGGCGTTCGCCGCGGTCCTGGACGTGCCCGAGGTCGGCATCGACGACGACTTCTTCGCGCTCGGCGGCCACTCCCTGCTCGCCATGCGGCTGACCGCGCGCATCCGCGCCGCCCTCGGCACCGAGGTGTCCCTGCGCACGGTGTTCGACGCGCCCACCGCGGCCCGTCTCGCCGAGCGCCTGGCCGCACAGAACACGGCGCACGGCGCGGCCCGGCCGGCCCTGACCGTCGGCCCCCGCCCCGCGCGACTCCCCCTGTCCTCGGCCCAGCAGCGCCTGTGGGTGCTGTACCGGGTCGAGGGACCCAGCGCGACGTACAACATCCCCTCGGCCTGGCGGCTGACCGGGGCGCTGGACGTCGAGGCGCTGCGGGCCGCCGTGCACGATCTCGTCGTACGGCACGAGACGCTGCGCACGGTCTTCCCCGAGCAGGACGGCCGCGCCCACCAGTTCGTCCTCGCCCCGGACCAGGTGCGCGTCCCCTTCGAGGTGGAGGACACCGACGAGCAGCACCTCGCCGCGCGGCTCGCGCAGGCCGGGGCGTACGGCTTCGAGCTGGACCGTGAACCCCCGCTGCGCGTCCATGTGTTCCGCACGGGCGAGCAGGAGTGGACGCTGCTGGTCCTGCTGCACCACATCGCCGGTGACGAATGGTCGGACGCGCCCCTCCACCGGGACCTCGCCCTCGCCTACGCCTGCCGCGCGCAGGGGCGGGAGCCCGACTGGGCGCCGCTGCCGCTCCAGTACGCCGACTACACGCTCTGGCAGCGGAAACTGCTGGAGCAGGTCAGTGAGCGGCAGATCGCCTACTGGCGGCAGGCCCTCGACGGCCTCCCCGAGGAGCTGGCGCTGCCCTTCGACCGGCCCCGCCCGCTGGAGGCCAGCTACCGGGGCGGCTCGGCCGACCTGTCGCTCGACGCCGAACTGGCGGCGGACCTGCACCGGTTGGCGCGCGACCACGGGGTCAGCGTGTTCATGGTGCTCCAGGCCGCGGTGGCGACCCTGCTCACCCGGCTCGGCGCCGGGAACGACATCCCGATCGGCAGCCCGATCTCCGGGCGCACCGACGCGGCCCTGGAGGACCTGGTCGGCTTCTTCCTCAACACCCTGGTGCTGCGCACCGACACCTCCGGCGACCCCACCTTCCGCGAACTCCTCGCCCGGGTACGGGAGTCCGATCTTGCGGCCTTCGACCACCAGGACGTGCCGTTCGAACGGCTGGTGGAAGTCCTCAACCCGGCCCGCTCCCTGGCCCGGCACCCGCTGTTCCAGGTGATGGTGGTCTACCTCGCGGCCGGGGACGAGAGCGCGGGCCTGCCCGGGCTCGACGGGCGCCGGGACGAGGTCGCCCAGACCACCGCCAAGTTCGACCTGTCCTTCGACTTCGTCGAGCGCGCCGACGGCACCGGAGTCGACGGCGTGCTGGAGTACAGCGCGGACCTGTTCGACCACGCCACCGCCCAGTCCTTCGCCGACCGGCTCCGCCGCGTTCTGCGCGCCGTGGCCGCCGACCCGGACCTCACCGTGGGCCGGGTGGACATCCTCGCCGAGGAGGAGCGCAAGCGCCTGGCGGACGGCTGGCACAGCCGCCCCGTGCTCGCGCCGCCGACGACCGTGCCCGCCCTCTTCGAGGCGCGCGTGCGCGAGTTCCCGGACCTGCCCGCGGTGGCCTCCGACGGGACGGAGCTCACCTTCGCCGAACTCGACGCGGAGGCCAACCGCCTTTCCGGAGTCCTCCGTGAACTGGGCGCGGGCCCGGAGGCGTTGGTCGCCCTCGCCCTGCCCCGCACCGCTCGCTTCCTGGTGGCCGTACTCGCCGTCCACAAGGCGGGCGCCGCGTACCTGCCGCTCGACCCGGACGCACCGCGGGAGCGCACCGCCGACGTCCTTGCCGACGCCCGTCCCGTGGTCACGCTCACCAGCGGCGGCTACGCGGAGAACCTGCCCCCGGACGCCGCGCGGCTGGTCCTGGACGAGCCCGGCACGCAGGCGCGGCTCGCCGCCCAGGACCCCTCCGACCTCGACGGCACCCGGCTGCTGACGCCCCGTCACCCGGCCTACGTCATCTACACCTCCGGCTCCACCGGCCGCCCCAAGGGCGTCGTGGTCACCCACGAGACCCTCGGCAACCTCTTCCACAGCCATCGCGAGACGCTGTACCGGCCCGCGATCGAGGCCACCGGACGGCGGCACCTGCGCGCCGGGCACGCCTGGTCGTTCTTCTTCGACGCCTCGTGGCAGCCGCAGCTGTGGTTGCTGGACGGGCACTGCGTGCACATCGTCTCCGACGAGGTCAGGCGCGACCCCGAACTCCTCGCCGACGCCGTGCGCCGACACCGCCTCGACTTCCTGGAGGTCACCCCGTCCCTGTTCGCCCAGATGGCCGACAGCGGTCTGCTGGAGGGCGACGACTGCCCCCTCGCCGTCGTCGGCGTCGGCGGCGAGGCCGTACCGGTCGCCCAGTGGCGGCAGTTGGCCGGGCTGCGCGACACCGAGGCGTTCAACCTCTACGGGCCCACCGAGTCCACCGTGGATGCCCTGGTGGCGCGCGTCGGTGACAGCGACCGACCGCTCGTGGGCCGGCCGGTGGCCGGGACCCGGGCGTACGTCCTGGACGAGCGGCTGCAACCGGTGCCGCCGGGGGTCACGGGCGAGCTGTATCTCGCGGGCGGCGGTCTCGCCCGCGGCTACCTCGGCGCCCCGGCACTGACCGCCGAGCGGTTCGTCGCCGACCCGTTCGGCGCGCCCGGCTCGCGTCTGTACCGTACGGGCGACCTGGCCCGCTGGACGTCCGACGGCCGGATCGACTTCCTCGGCCGGGCCGACGACCAGGTGAAGATCCGCGGCTTCCGTATCGAACCCGCCGAGATCGAGTCGGCGCTCACCGCCCACCCCGCCGTCGCACAGGCACTGGTGACGGTATGCCAGGAAGGTGCGCGCAAGCTGCTGGTGGCCTACGTCGTCGCCGAGGGCGCCGACCCCGCCGCACTGCGCGCCCATGTCGCCGAACGGCTCCCGGACCACATGGTCCCGGCCGTCGTCGTCCCGCTCGACCGGTTCCCGCAGCTCGCCAACGGCAAGCTGGACCGCTCCGCCCTGCCCGCCCCCGACTTCTCCGCCCTGTCCTCCGGACGCGCCCCCGCCACCCCGATGGAGGAGACGCTCTGCGCGATCGTCGCCGAGGTGCTCGGGCTGGAACAGGTCGGCGCGGACGACGACTTCTTCGCCCTGGGCGGCGACAGCATCGTCGCCATGCAACTCGTCAGCCGGGCCCGGGCGGCGGGCGTGCGCATCACCCCGCGCCTGGTCTTCCGGCACCGCACGGCCGCCGCCCTGGGCGCGGTCGCCGAGACGGAGACGGCCGGCGCCGTCCGCCGCGAGGACGACGGCACCGGAACCGTGCCGCTCACCCCCGTCATGCACTGGCTGCGCGAACTGGGCGGCCCCATCGCGACGTACCACCAGGCCGCCCTGGTCCGCACCCCGGCCGACCTCGACCTGCCCGGACTGACAGCCGTGCTCCAGGCCCTGGCCGACCGCCACGACCTGCTCCGGGCCACGCTGGCGCGCACCTCGCCCGAGGACTGGTCCCTGCACGTGCCGCCGGTCGGGGCGGTCGACGCCGCCGACTGGCTGGAGCGGGTGGACGTGAGCGGTCTCGACGCCGAGGCCCTCGGCGCCGCCGTGCGCGAACACGCCCACGCGGCAAGGGCGTTGCTCGACCCGGACGCGGGCGTCATGGTGCGGGCGGTCTGGTTCGACGCCGGGGAGGCGCCGGGGCGGCTGCTGCTGATGGCGCACCACCTGGTGGTGGACGGTGTGTCCTGGCGCGTGCTGCTGCCCGACCTGGCCGCCGCCTGGGAGGACGTCCGCGCCGGACGCCCCGCCCGGCTCGCCCCGGTGGAGACCTCCTTCGCCCGCTGGGCCCGTACGCTCACCGAACGGGCCCAGGAACCGGCCGTGGAGGCGCAACTGCCGCTGTGGACCGGCGTACTGGACGGCGGATCCGAGCCCTTCCCGCCGACCCGCCCCCTCGACCCGGACCGCGACACCACCGGCACCCAGCGCGAGGTCGTCCTGCGCCTGCCCGCCGAGCGGACGGGACCGCTGCTGTCCGCCGTCCCGGCCGCGTTCGGCGCCCAGGTCAACGACGTCCTGCTCGCCGGACTCGCCCTCGCCGTCGCCGACTGGCGGCGCCGCAACGGCGGCAGCGACACCTCGGTCCTGGTCGACCTGGAGAGCCACGGCCGGGCCGAGGAGATCGCCGGGGACGACACCGATCTCTCCCGTACGGTCGGCTGGTTCACCAGCGTCCACCCGGTACGCCTCGACGCCGGGACGGCCGACCCCGCCGGCGCCTTCGCGGGCGGACCGGCCGCCGAGGACGCCGTGCGCCGGGTGCGCGAGCACCTGTCGTCGCTGCCCGTCAACGGCGTCGGGTACGGCATGCTCCGCCACCTCAACCCGCGTACCCGCGAGGAGTTGGCGGCCCGTGAGCCCGCCCGGATCGAGTTCAACTACCTGGGCCGCTTCGGCATCCCGGAGGACACGGACTGGTCCTACGCGCCCGAGGAGGACGCGGCCGACATCGGTCCCGGGGCCGACATGCGGGAGGGCCACGCGCTGAGCATCAACGTGGTGACCGAGGACCGCGCGGACGGGCCGGTGCTGGCGGCACACTGGTCCTATCTGGAAGGGCTGTTGACGGATGCGACGGTGCGGGATCTCGCCGAGACCTGGTTCCGGGCGCTGGAAGGACTCGTCGCACGGGCGCGGCGCACGACCTGAACCGACCGAAGGACCGTGAGGAGAGGAAACACATGAGCAATCCGTTCGAGGACCCCGAGGGCGTCTACCTGGTGCTCGTCAACGACGAGAACCAGCACAGCCTGTGGCCCGACTTCGCCGACGTCCCGGCGGGCTGGCGGGTCGTCCACGGTCCGGCGGCACGGCAGGAGTGCCTGGAGTACGTCGAGGAGAACTGGACCGACATGCGGCCGCGCAGCCTGGCGGAGGCCATGGACGGCTGAGCGACGGCACGAAGAGAGGGGGCGGCCGACGGGCCGCCCCCTCCTTCGCTTGCCGGTGTCAGGCCGCCGGCTGCTCCACCTTCGTGTCCGGCTTGCCGTCGACCGCCGCCGCGAGCTGCGGCACCAGGCGCTCCACGACGTACGGCAGGCTCAGCACGGTGCCCATGGACACCGCGTTGCCGTAGTCGCTGGTCTCGTTGACGTACACCTCGCGGCCCTCGCCGACCACCTTCAGGTCCTTGTAGGAGGCGTCCTTGTGCAGCTTGGCGGCGTCCTTCTCGACGTCACCGACCAGCCAGACGATCGCGTCCTGGTCCAGCAGATCGGTGCGCTCCTTGCTGATGTTCGCGCCGAACTGGTCGCCGATCGCCTTGTCGAGGTCCTTGGGCAGCTCGAAGCCGAGGTCGGTGAGCAGGTGCGAGCGCGAGTCCTGGCTGCCGAAGACGAACATGCCCTCGTACGGCGTCGCCACCACGCCCGTCTTCCCCGCGAACTCGGGGTGCTCCTTCACCGCCGCCGCGATGGCGTCCTCGGTCTTCTTCACCGCGGCCTCGGCCTCCGCCTCCTTGCCGAGGGCCTTGCCGATGGTCTCGGTCTGCTCCTGCCACGGCACGCCGTAGTCGTTGTACTCCTTGGGCTGGGCGACCACGGGCGCGAACTTCGACAGCGACTCGTACTGCTCCTTGGTGAGCCCCCCGTACACGGCCAGGATCAGGTCCGGCTTCAGCGCCGCGATCTTCTCCACCTGCGGGCCGGTACCCGTGTCCTTCAGCACCGTCGGCGCGTCCGCGCCGTTGAGCCGGTCCTCGGCCCAGGGACCGACGGCGCCCTTGTAGCCGCCGACCCACTCGGTCGTGCCGACCGGGACCTTGCCGAGGGCGAGCACCGGGTCCTGGTCGGTGAGGCCGACGGTGACGATCCGCTTCGGCTCGGACTTGATCGTCGTGGTGCCGTACTTGTGGTCGATGCTGACCGGGAAGGCGGCGCCGCCCGACCCGGTGGCCTTGGCGTCGGCGTCCGAGGAGCCCGCGTCGGAGTCGTCGCTGCCGCAGGCCGTGGCAGCGGTGAGGAGCAGCAGGGACGAGGCCAGCGCGGCGGCGAGCCGGGGAGTTCTGCGGGAGCGGAACATGGTGGTCCTTCTGTTCGGTTTCCTGTGGTGCCGGGCGGTGCGGGGGTTGGGGAGTCGCGGGGTCAGAGGCGGGTGTCGCGGGGGTCAGGGGCGGGTTTCGCGGGTGTCGCAGGGGTCAGGGGCGGGTGTCGCAGGGGTCAGGGGCGCGTGTCGCGGGTGTCGCGGGTGTCCGACCAGGCCGCCCACAGAGCGGCGTAGCGGCCGCCCGCGGCGCGCAGTTCGTCGTGGGTGCCGGTCTCGACGATCCGTCCGGCGTCCATGACGACGATCCGGTCGGCGGTCGCCGCCTGGCTGAGGCGATGGGCCACGATCAGCGCGGTGCGCCCGTCGGTGGCCCGCGCGACCGCCTTCTCCAGCGCCCGCGCCCCGGCGCTGCCCGCCTCGGCCGTGGCCTCGTCGAGGATCACCAGCGGGGGGTCGGCGAGGATCAGCCGGGCCAGCGCCAGCGCCTGGGTGCGGTCGCCGGTGAGCCGGTGGCCGCCGTCACCGACGACCGTGTCGAGCCCGTCGGGCAGTGCCTCGGCCCAGGCCAGCGCGTCGACCCGGTCGAGCGCGGCGCGCAGTTCGTCGTCGGTGGCGTCGGGTTTGGCCAGCCGCAGGTCGTCGACGAGCGGACCGGCGAACACATGCGTCTCCTGGGTGATCAGGGCGACCGTACGGCTGGCCGCCGGGCCGCCCAGCTCGGTCGGCGGCACCCCGTCGACCAGGACGGTGCCCTCGGCCGGCGGCTGGATACCGGCGACGAGGCGGGCCAGGGTCGTCTTCCCGGCGCCGCTGGCGCCGACCAGCGCGACCCGTTCGCCGTGCCGGATCGTCAGGTCGATGTCGTGCAGGACGGGATGACCGGGGCGGTACGCGTGGTGCAGGCCCCGCACGACGACGTCGACCCGGCCGGTCTCCGCCCGCCGCTGCGGGCGGTCGGCCACCGGTTCGTCGGTGACGCCCACCAGCCGCGCCAGGCCCGCCATGGCGGACTGGGCGTCGTCGAGGAGGACGAGGGCGGCGTTGACGGGGGTGAACAGACTGTGGAAGTACAGGGCGGCGGCGGTCGCCGTGCCCACGGACGCCGAGCCCTGCCGCACCAGCCAGTACCCGGTGAACAGTACGGCCGCCAGCCCCAGGTACTCGGCGATGTGCAGTCGGCTGTAGAACCCGAGCACGAGCCGCACGCCCTTCATGGTCAGCGCGACCACGGACCACGACCGCTCGGTGACCCGCTCGGTGTGCTGCCGCTCCAGCCGGAACGCCCGTACGGTGGCGGCGCCCGCGACGGTGTCGAGGAGCTGTTGCTGCTGGGCGCCCGCGGCCACCCGCTGCTCGGCGTAGAGCGGGACCGCGCGGGCCACGTACCAGCGGGCGGTGGCCACCTGCACGGGCACCGCCAGCAGTGCGGCGAGCAGGAACCGCCAGTCGAGCAGGGCCATCGCGCCGAGCGTGAGGAAGATGGTCAGCAGTGAACGCGCCAGCTCCGGAAGGGCGTTGCGGACGGCCTCGGCGATGAGTGAGACGTCGGCGGTGACCCGGGCGGTCAGGTCCCCGGCACCGGCCCGCTCGACGCGCTCCAGCGGCAGCCCGAGGGCCCGTTCCACGAACCGCTCGCGCAGCCGGGCGAGGGTGGTCTCGCCGAGCCGGGAGACGAGGGACAGGCCGAAGCCGGTGGTGACGCCCTGGGCGACGGCGACCGCCACCAGGAGCGCCGCCGTGGTGGTGATGGCGTCGACCGAGGCCCGTTCGGCGGCCTGGTCCACGATCCGGCCGAGGAGCGGCTGGGTGAGCAGGCCGACGGCGGTCGCCCCCACCATGACCACGAAGGCGGTGACGGCCAACGACCTCTGCGGGCGCAGCAGTTCGGCGGCGGCCGCACGGGTGCGCGCGGGGGTCGCGACGGGCAGCAGCTCTGCGGCGGAATCGCTCATGCCAGGACCGCCCCGCGGTAGGTGCCGTGCTGATGGACCAGCCGCTCGTGGGCGTCGGCGGCGACGACCGTGCCCCGGTCGAGGAGGACGACCCGGTCGGTGACGGCGAGCAGCGCGGGGCTGTTGGTCACCAGGAGGGTGGTCCGCCCCGCCCGCAGCTCCTTCAGTCCGGCCGCCATGCGTGCCTCCGTGACGGCGTCGACCGCGGTGGTGGGTTCGTGCAGGACGAGGACGGCGGCGTCGGCGGCCAATGCGCGGGCCAGGGCGACCCGTTGGCGCTGACCGCCGGACAACGAGCGGCCCCGCGCGGTCACTTCGGTGTCCGCTCCCTTGGGCAGGGTGCCGACGACCTCGTCGGTACCTGAGGCGGTGACTGCGGCCTCGACGGGGGCGTCCGGTCCGGCCGCAGCGGTGATGTTCTCCAGGAGGCTGCCCTCGAACAGGTCGGCGTCGTGCTCGGCCACGAGGACCGCGGCCCGCAGTTCGGCGAGGCGCAGGGTGGTCAGGTCGGTGCCGTCCAGCTCCACGCTGCCCTCGGCGGGATCGGCGCGACGGGCCAGGCAGCGCAGCAGGGCGGTGGCGTCGGCCGGGTCCACGGTGACGACGCCGACCGTCTCGCCGGGGGCGACCTCCAGGTCCACGGCGCGCAGCGAGTCGTACGACACCCCGCGCAGCCGCAGCCGGCCCTCGACGCGGTCCAGGGCGGATCCGTCGGCGGGCGCCCGCACGGCGTGCCCGGCGCCCAGGACCTCCGCGATCCGGGCGGCCGAGGCGCGGCCCTGTGCCAGCTCGGCGTAGACCCAGGAGAACTCGGAGAGCGGGCCGATCAGGAAGAGGGCCAGCGCCACGGCGGAGACCAGCTCACCGAGCCCGATGTCGCCGCGCGCGGCGAGCCGTCCGCCGACCAGGGCGACCAGCGCCAGGAACGACCCGGTGAGCATGGTCACCACGCCGTTCTGCCAGGCCTCGGCGCGGGCCGCGCGCAGGGTGGCGGTGAGCGAGTCCTGGCTGATCCGGCGGTAGCGGGCGACGGCCGCCGGTTCGGCGCCGATGCCCTTGAGGACGCGCAGCCCGGCCACCAGGTCGGCGGCCACGCCCGACGCCCTCGCGGCGCGCTCCTGTTCGGTCTCGCTGCGCCGCTCCAGCGGCTTGCTCAGCAGGTGCACCAGCCACAGCAGCAGGGGAGTGCCCAGCAGGACGAGCAGGCCGAGCGGGACCGACATGCGCAGCAGGACGATCGCGCCGACCGCGAGGCCGGTCGCGGCGGCGATCCCGACGATGAGCGCCATGGCGACCGCGCCGACCCGTTTGGCGTCCTCGGTCGCGGTGTTGGCCAGCTCGCCGGGCAACCGGCCCTCGCAGGCGCCCCCTTCGGGCGCGAGCACGCGCTCCACCAAGGCGGTCCGCAGGTGGTGCGCGGCGGTCACGGAGGCGCGCTCACCGGCCCGGGCACCGAAGCGGAAACTGTAGGAGAGGCCGACGTACACGACGGCGAGCACCGCGAGCCACATCAGCAGTCCGCCGACGTCGCCGTCCACGACGCCTTCGTCGATGGCGAGTCCGATGACGACGGGCACCAGGGCCTCGCCGGTCTGGTGGCCCATGCCCAGCAACGCGCCGAGCGCGACATCGCGGCGCTGTCCGCGCACCGCTCCACGCAGGACGTGGCGTCCTGGCAGGTCCGCTTTACTCACTCGCCCTCCGGACCGGATTCACAGCGCCCTGACAGCAGTTGCGCACGAACTTAGGTAAGGCTAACTACAACTCCCCGCGTCGGCTACCCCTTTGGGGAAGCCTCGTCCGTACGGGTGCCGCTGTCCGTCGGCGCGTCGTCGATCCGGATGAGCCGGTAGCCGTTGGTATAGGCCGAAGTGCCGCGCCGGTCCGCCCGTTTGGGCCGGGCGCGACGGGCCGCGACGATGAGCGCGTCCACCCGTGGATGCTCCTGGCGCAGCCGGTTGAGGGTGCGCACGGAGACGCCCACGGCCGCGGCGGCGGGCGGGATACGGGTGCCGGTGCGGATCTGCTTGAGCAGGACGCGCAGGGTCACGGGCGTCAAGGGCGGCGACCGCCCGTCGTCGGCGCCCAGCGCGCAGGACCGGGCGAGCGCGTGCGCGGCGGCCATGGCCCCGGCGAACGCGGGTTGCCGTTCCTGCCAGGTGCGCAGCAGGCGTTCGGGAACCCCGGCCGCGGCGGCGCACCCGGCGGGGCCGAGACCGAGGGTCGCGGCCCGTATCGCCTCGGCCATGCGGAGCAGCGTCTCCTCGCGGAGGTTGGGACTGCCGCCCAGCGCCGCGAGGAGTTCGCCGTCCACCTGTGCTTGCGCGTCGAGCCGCGCCATCACGCCCTCGGCCCAGGCCGCCCATTCGCGGTCGGGGCCAGTCGCATCACTCACTGGACCCCCCAATTAGGTTAGGCTTACCTAATCATATGTGGGGCCTGTGTGGCCACCCCAGAGGGCAGACCGCGCCGCTCAGCTCCTGGCGCGTACCTTCCGCAGCAGCGGCCACGCCAGCAGCAGGGCCACCACCGCGTAAACGGTCACCGAGAACGGCGTGTTGACCAGCCCCGAGACACTGCCGTCACTGATCTGCAGGGCCCGGCGCAACTGCTGCTCGGCGTTGGGCCCGAGGATCACCCCGATGACGGCGGGCAGGACGGGAAGTCCGTAGCGCCGCATGCCGAAGCCGATCAGGCCGATGATCAGCAGGATCACCAGGTCGATCACCTCACCGCCGACCGCGTAGGCGCCGACCGCCGCGAAGAACAGGATCCCCGCGTACAGATACGGCCGCGGAATCCGCAGCAGCTTCGCCCACACCGGCGCCAGCGGCAGGTTGAGCGCGAGCAGCAGCACCATGCCGACGAACAGGGACGCGATCAGACCCCACACCAGGTCGGGTTCGCGCTCGAACAGCAGCGGGCCCGGCTGGATGCCGTACTGCTGGAAGGCGGCGAGCATGACCGCCGCGACCGCCGTGGTCGGCAGGCCCAGCGTGAGCATGGAGACCAGAGTGCCCGCCGCCGACGCGGACGCCGCCGACTCCGGGCCCGCCACGCCCTCGATGGCGCCCTTGCCCCACTCGTCCTGGTGCTTGGACAGACGCTTCTCGGTGACGTAGGACAGGAAGGTCGGGATCTCCGCGCCGCCCGCCGGGATCGCGCCGAACGGGAAACCGATGAACGGCCCGCGCGCCCAGGACTTCCAGGTGCGCCGCACATCCTCCCTGCCCAGCCACGGCCGCCCGACCGGGATCGCCTCGCCGGGCTGGCGCCGCAGATGCGCCGCCACCCACAGCGCCTCGCCGATCGCGAACAGACCCACCGCCACGATCACCACGTCGATGCCGTCGGCGAGTTGCAGCGAACCGAACGTCAGCCGCTGCTGCCCCGTCATCTGGTCCAGGCCCACCAGACCGAGCGTGAGCCCGATCAGCAGCGAGGCCAGCCCCCTGATCCGGGAGGAACCCAGCACCGAGGTCACCGCGATGAACGCCAGCACCATGATGGCGAAGTAGTCCGGCGCCCCGATGTCCACCGCCAGCTCCGCCACCGTGGGAGCCAGCGCCACCAGCAGGATCGTGCCGACCATCCCGCCCGCGAAGTGCCCGATGGCCGCCGCCGCGAGCGCCTGCGCGCCCCGCCCCGACTTCGCCATGGGATTGCCCTCCATGGCCGCCACCACCGCGGCGCTCTCACCCGGGGTGTTGAGCAGGATCGAGGTCGTCGAACCGCCGAACATCGCGCCGTAGTAGATACCCGCGAACATGATGAACGCGCCGATCGGATCGAGCCCGTACGTCACCGGCAGCAGCAGCGCCACCGCCATCGCCGGACCGATCCCGGGCAGCACGCCGATCGCGGTGCCCAGCAGCACCCCGAGCGCCGCCCACAGCAGATTCAGCGGGGTCAGGGCCGTACCGAAGCCGTCCATGAGGGAGGTGAAGGCATTCATCGGGCCCTTCCTTCGTGGATAGCCCCGGCTTCAGCCGGGGGAGGAAACGAAGCTCCTGCGGAGCAGAGCAGGGAAAGCCGGTTCGCCGCCAGGGCGGACCGGCGTCCTCCGACCACCGGCCAACAGCCGCCTCTCACACGGAAGCTGATACAATGTGAGGAATGACGCAGCAGGTCAAGCGGGCTTTCAAGTACCGCTTCTACCCCACCAACGAGCAGGCAGCGGAGCTGTCGCGCACGTTCGGCTGCGTCCGCCTCGTCTACAACAAGGCGCTGGAGGAACGCACTCGCGCCTGGTACGGCGAGCAGCGCCGGATCTCCTACGTGCAGTCCTCGGCCGCGCTGACGGAGTGGAAGAAGACCGAAGATCTCGCCTTCCTGACAGAGGTGTCCTCCGTCCCGCTCCAGCAGGCGCTGCGCCACCTTCAGGCGGCGTTCGGGAACTTCTTCGCCAAGCGCGCGAAGTACCCCCGGTTCAAGTCGCGGAAGAAGTCCCGCGCGTCGGCCGAGTACACCCGCTCCGGCTTCAAGTTCCGGGACGGAAAGCTGACGCTGGCGAAGATGACGGAGCCGTTGGACATCCGCTGGTCGCGTCCGCTCCCGGAGGGTGCGGTGCCGACGACGGTGACCGTGTCCCGCGACGCGGCCGGCCGCTGGTTCGTCTCCCTGCTCTGCGAGGACACCATTACCCCCGCGCCTGCCACCACGGCGGCGGTCGGCATCGATGCCGGGATCACCTCCCTGGTGACGCTGTCCACCGGGGAGAAGATCGCCAACCCGAAGCACGAGCGGCGCGACCGCGCCCGCCTCGCCCGCGCGCAGCGGGAGCTGTCGCGGAAGGCGAAGGGCTCGGCGAACCGCGAGAAGGCCCGACGCAGGGTCGCCAGGGTCCATGCCCGGATCGCCGACCGGCGCCGCGACTTCCTGCACAAGCTGTCCACTCGGCTCGTCCGTGAGAACCAAACGGTCGTGATCGAGGACCTGACCGTCCGCAACCTGCTGAAGAACGGCAAGCTCGCGCGCGCCATCTCGGACGCGGCCTGGACGGACCTGCGCATGATGCTGGAGTACAAGTGCGCCTGGTACGGGCGCGAACTCGTCGTGATTGACCGCTGGTTCCCCAGCTCGAAGCTGTGCGGGGCCTGTGGCACGGTCGCGGCGAGGATGCCGCTGAACGTCCGTGAGTGGACGTGCGACTGCGGCGTGGTGCATGACCGCGATGTGAACGCGGCTCGCAACATCCTGGCCGCCGGGCTGGCGGCGTCTGCCTGTGGAGACGGTGTAAGACCTCAACGGGAGTCCTCCCGGACGGGGCGGTCGTCGGTGAAGCAGGAAACCCAGCGGGCGACCGCTGGAATCCCCCGCCTTTAGGCCGGGGAGGAAGTCAAGTCACAGCGCTCCCATCAGCGGACCGCCGGGCAGCGGCACTCCGAGCAGGTTGTTGAACAGGACGTAGGTGAGCAGCGAGAGCACCGCCGCGATCAGCGGGTCCCGGTCGACGCGGCGGCTGCCCAGCGCGAAGGCCGCGCCCCAGAACAGCAGCGCGCCCGCGGCCGGGAAGCCGAGCGGCTCGATCAGTACGGCCGCACCCAGGAACACCCCGGTGAGCAGGGCTACCGTGCGCCAGTCGGCGGGCTCGGACAGGTCGATGTCCTCACCCGTCTCCGCCTGTCCGCGCCCGCCGCGCAGCACGTCCACGGCGAGCAGCGCGGCGACCACCAGCAGGCCGATGCCGACCACCACCGGCACGGTCTTCGGCCCGACCGGACCGCGCTGCGCGATGTCCACGTCCATGGTCAGCGCGTCGGTGAGCACCAGCACGCCGAGCGCCAACAGCAGCACGCACACACCGAGTTCGGAGTGCTCGCGCAGCCACGACCGGCGAACGTCCGCCGCCGTCAGGGGAGTTTGTGTCTCCGTCGTCAGTCGGGTAGCCGGGGTGCGTTGCCGCCCCCCGGCCCCCTCAGAACCGGACGTGCGGGTTATCCCCGCATCCGGCTCAAGCGAACCCTGCTGGCTACTGTGGAAGGACATGCTTCTGCGGCCTTTCTGTGGTCACCAGCGTGATGCTGGCGGTGACATTCAGCGTGTACGAGACGAAGATTCGTCGACTCGTCTGATCCGCCGTCCCGCCGATAGACGAAGTGATGCTTATGCAGGGGCTTCATCGAGGCCGAGAACCATGCCGCCCACTCTCGTGGACTGTCTGGTTCGTATTCGGCCCCGGAGATCAGCGGCTGCTTACACAGCGGACAGATCCCCTTCTGACGGGCAGCCAGCGTGACCGACATTCGGTCAGCAGTCGACGGCATAGCGCCGCGCCGGCGGTTCGCCCAATATCGCGCCAATTGCGGATCGTCGGGGGAGTTACCTCCCTTGACCATGGCATGGCGGTCGATTTTGACCCAGTTGAACTTGTAGAGATAGAGACCGGTGTCCCGGTCACCGAACACCCACCTGTCCTGCCTGGTCGAGTTGAACTGACCGAAGTACCTGTCGACAACCCAGGACTTGGCCTTCTTCGGGTGCGTGTGCTTTCCCCACTTGTATGTGAGTAGCCACACATAGTCGTCCAGAGACTGGAAGGTCTTCTTGGACACCACCGTCCGGTAGTAGGTCGCCCATCCCTTAATGATTGGGTTGAGCTTCTTTATCACGGCCCCCGAGTTGCTCCCTCGCATTGCGAGCATCTCGGTGCGCAGGCGGCCCCGGACCCTCTTGACGGCATCTTTGCTAGGTTTGATCAGCAGCTTCCCGTTATATCGGCGGATGTTGAAGCCGAGGAAGTCGAACCCTTCATCGAGGTGGACCACCGAAGTCTTCCCCTCGTTGAACGAGACACCCCGCGGCTGCATCCACCGCACAAGGTCTTCCTTCACACGGTGCGCCTCTTCTTCGCTGAGACAAAACACTGCGAAGTCGTCCGCGTACCTGATCAGGACTGGGGCACCTGGTTTTGTTCTCCCGTTTTTCACGGTCAAGTGCCCTGCTGCCGACTCCATCCCATGCAAAGCAATGTTCAGCAGTAGTGGACTAATCACACCGCCCTGTGGAGCACCCTCCACGGTCGGCGCGAATCGGCCGCGATCCAGCACGCCCGCCCTCAGCCAACTCCGGACTGCATCCCTGGCAGGGAAGAGACCGAGGCTGTCCATCAGGTGGTCGTGAGAGATACGGTCGAATGCCGCTGTCAGGTCAGCATCGAGCACCCACAGCCGCCGCGCATTCTGCTTGGACGCGACGTTGAATATCTGCGCGATGGCGTCGTGACAGCCCCGGCCGGGTCGGAAGCCGTAGCTCCGATGCTCGAACCGGGCTTCCCACTCAGGTTCCAGCGCATTCTTCACGCGGGCCTGTCGGATTCGGTCGCGGACGACCGGAATCCCTAGCGGGCGCTGCTTCCCGTTGGCCTTGGGTATATACACGCGCCGTACGGGTTGGGCGTGACCGGTTCCTATCTCCGCAGAGATCTGCGCGGCTACCATTCCCCGCCCGCGCGGCGTGAGGATGGTTTCCCGGTCGACGCCAGCCGTTCGGCGGCCTTGACTCTGCTGTGTCACCCTCTTGACGCTCACGAGCGTATTCGAGTGCGACCTCAACATGAGCTTCTGCAAGTTGCGGACCCGCTTGAGGTCCCCTTCCTTGGCTGCCGTGAAGATCCGCTGCCTCAGTCGCCGTACTGACGCTTCCACCTTGGCCCACTCAGTGCTGTGCCAAGTCTCCGCGTAGTCCTCGGGTCCGTTCACCGGCGCGGGAGACACCGCTTCTACTTCTTTCGTTGTCACCTTGCCTCCGGTGTCTAACTTGCCCTTTGGTTCTGGCTTCTTTGCTCTGGTGCTTCACAGGTCCACCTGATCCGCGTGGGCTCCCTTTCGGGCCGGGCACTTGTCCCGTATCCGACGAGTTATTTCGAGCGGCTGAGGAGATCCACTCTGTTTCCTCCGGACTTTCGTCCTGTCGGCATTCGCTTCTCGGATCATCCTGTCCCGCTGGGGAGTTGGTCCTTCGTTACCTCCGGCTTACCGAGACATCTCCCGGACCCCAACGGGGTTTCCACGTTCCACTTTGTCAAGATGCGACTGGGTTGGGCTCCCTCTTAACCCCGGGACCTGCGGTGTCCTCCCCTCCATGAACCTAACCAGGAGGGTCACATGGCGCTTTTCTTCGCCAGGTCCTACTAACCGCCGCTCACTTCGCCATCGGCGCGGTTTGGAGCTAACGGGGCTTCATCAAGGGTTCATTTTCATTAGCCCGTCCAGTCTTCCCCTTCGCCTGTTGCTGCCCGATGGCGCGGGCCGCTCTTGGGCTTAACCAGTTCGGCTTCACACCCCGCCGTTACCAGCGACGCATGCGAACCTGGGGACAGGCCATGGACACTGGCCCGGGACCTCCTACACGTAACTTCCTTCCTCTCGCAGGCTGTCCACTTGAACAAAGCAACTTCGTGTCACACCAGTCCCAGCTCCTTCAGCACCGACACCACGCGCCTGTCCTGGGCGGCCAGGAAGTCGCCGAACTTCTCGCCGGTGAGGAAGGCGTCCTCCCAGCCGTTGCGCTCCAGCGACTTCCGCCACTCGGGCGAGTCGTGCAGCGCCTCGACGAAACGGGTGAGCTTGTCGCGCTCGGCGTCGGTGAGCCCGGGAGGCGCCACGATCCCGCGCCAGTTGGTGAAGTTCACGTCGTACCCGGACTCCTTCAGCGTCGGCGCGTCCCCGAGTTCGCCGACCCGCTCCGGACCGGTCACCGCCAGCACCCGCAGCTCGCCCGCCTTGATCTGGTCGAGGTACTCGCCGACCCCGGACACCCCGAAGGCCACCTTGTTGCCGAGGATCGAGGCCAGCAGCTCACCGCCGCCGTCGAAGGGGATGTAGTTGACGTCCTTCGGCGCGATCCCGGCCGCCCGCGCCATCAGCATCGGCGCCAGATGGTCGGGCCCGCCGGGCGAGGACCCGCCACCGACCGGCAGCTTGCCCGGGTCCTTCCGCCACGCCTCGATCAACTCGTCGATCGACTTGTACGGCGACTCCTCGGCGACCACCACCACGTCCTGCTCCTCGGTGAGCCGCGCGATGGGCGTGGTGTCGGCCAGGGTCTTCGGCGCGTGGTTGGAGCGCGCCGCGCCCACCACGCCGAGCCCCATCGACATCGCCAGCTTGCCGTTGCCGTGCTCGCTGACCAGCCGGGTCAGACCCACGGTGCCGCCCGCTCCGGGCAGGTTGAACACCTCGATGTTGTGGGCGAGCCCGGCGTCCTCGGCGTCCTTCGCGGCCGTACGGGCCGTGATGTCGTAACCGCCGCCGGGTGTGTTGGGAACCATGAGCCGCAGCCCCGGGATCTGCGTGCCGGTCTCGGCGCCGCTGCCGGTGGCCAGCAGCGGCGGTCCCACGAGGACCAGCACCGCGGCCCCGAACAGGGCGAGGGGAGTGCGCAGGCGCACGAATGCCACCACCTGTCGGTAGGAAAGTCGGTAGGGAGGGGTGAGGTGGGCCACATCGTGCAGCGCGCCCGCAGGCCTGTCTCGCTTGCGGAACCAACGGAGGTTTTGGTCTTTGTGTCAGCGCCGGACACCGGTACGCCAGGCGGTTGCGGCACGACCCTGGCTTTCCCGCCGACCGTCTGCGAAGGTCACGGCGGTGGGGGGACCCCGGCGGCGGAAGGAGCGACATGACCGACGAACAGCACGAGATAGGCGTCCTCGTGGTGGACGACGACTTCATGGTCGCCCGGATCCACCGCGCCTACGTCGAACGCGTCCCGCCCTTCAAGGTCGTCGGCACCGCCAGCACCGGCGAACAGGCCCTTGCCGCGGTCGACGAACTCCGCCCCGACGTGGTCCTGCTCGACCTCTATCTCCCCGACATCTTCGGCCTCGACGTCATCCCCCGGCTGCGCACCGCGGGCCACGACTGCGACGTCATGGTCATCAGCGCCGCCCGCGAGGCGGAGGCCGTGCGCGGAGCGGTCCGGCACGGCGTCGTCGACTACCTCCTCAAACCCTTCGACTTCCAGGACCTGCGCCTGCGCCTGGAGCGCTACGCCGACCAGCGGGGCAAGCTGCGCGGCGCGGTCGTGCGCAGCCAGGCCGACGTGGACCGCGTCCTGGCCGGGGCCACGGCGCCCGCGACCCTCTCCGGCGCGCTCCCCAAGGGCATGAGCGTGGAGACCGCCGAACTCGTCGAACGCACCCTGCGCGACTGCCCCGACACCCTCTCCGCCACCGAGTGCGCCCGCCTCACCGGCATCTCCCGGGTAAGCGCCCGCCGCTACCTGGAGCACTTCCACACCATCGGCCAGGCCGAGGTAACCCTCCGCTACGGCACGACGGGCCGCCCGGAGCGGCGGTACAGCAGCGTGCGGCAAGCGGTGCCGGCGGAGCCGCTCATATGACAGGGCAGGGCGCGCTCGGGCGCGGCGTACGGGTCGGGCTGCTGATGGCCGGCGTCCCGGCCATCCCCTGGGCGGCGCTCGCGCTGGGGATCGCCGCGGTGGAGTTCCTCAGGGGAGGGGACCACGACTTCGCCGCACGTGACCTGCGGTACGCCGGGCTGCTGACCGGCCAAACCCTGGTCGCCGGGGTGCTGATGGGCTCGATCCTCTGCGGCGGGCTGGTCCTGGCGTCCCGCGCCGTCACCCGCGCCTGGGGCCTCTCCCTCGTCGGAGCGCTGCTCGGCGCACTGGTCTTTCCGGCGGTGTTCGTGGTGGTCGCCGTCGGCACGGACGCGGCGTACGCGCCACTCGTCCTCACCTTCCTCGCATGGCCGGTCATGACGCTGGTGGCCGCCGCCCACAGCGCCGACATCGTGGGCCTGACCCGAAGGCACGCCTGGCTCACGGCCCGCCTCGGCACACGGGCGCCGGTCGCCTGACGCAGGCGTCCGCAGCCGCGACGAGGTCTGATCCGCGAACTGCTGGAGCGAATCGCCGGTACGTCGTTCCCGGCGGCGCTCTCCGACATGAACGCCCTGCTGATCCCCACAGGGCGCCGTGCGCCGAGCGAGGCGGAACGGGCGGCGCTGAGTGAACTCGCGGGCAGGCTGCCGCTGTCGGCCCTGTGAGGTGACGCCCCGTCAACCGATCGGCCCAGCGGCAAATCGATACGCCGGGTGAAGGAGGGCACTGCGTGATCAACTCGCGGCGCGGGCCATGGTGATCCTGGGGCGGCAATGATCAACGGGCCGGTCGGTGTCCTCGCTCCGGTCCGGACCCTCGTCCCCTGGAGCACTTCTTGCGTTTCCGTCGCATCGTGACCGGCGCCCTCGGCGGTGCCGCCCTCGCCCTGACGTCCCTCGGCACGGTCACCACGGCCTCCGTCCCCGCCGCCGCAGACCCCTGCGGGTTCTACGAGACCCACGCGGACGCCTTCTACAACCACTGCACCTCGGACGGCTCCAGCGTCGTCATCAAGGTCCAGGTCGCCCTGGCGCCCGACTACGAGCGGTGTGTCGGCCCCGGCAGGTCCTGGCTGGGCTCCGCCTCCAAGATCCAGGGCGCCTACTACGTCGGCCGCACCTGCTGACCGGGGAGCACGCCTGACGGGGCGGACGGTCCGGGACTTGGACCGTCCGCCCCCGCCCGTTCGCTAGCAGATGTTCTGCCTGCTGTTGACCAGCGTGATGTTGCGGAATGTCGTGTTGTTCCCGCACGGATTCTCGGTGACGGCCGAGTTGGTGACCGTGAGGTTCTGGATGGTGATGTCGGAGTTGTTCGCGAACTCCGTGCGCGCGGCCAGCCGGATCTCCCCGCCGCCGGTCACACTGCCGCCCTGGGCGGCGATGTTCACGTTGTGGCAGTTCTCCACCAGGATCGCGTTGTTGCCGGTGTTGGAGATGGTCACCCGGTCGATCACCGCGCCACCGCTCTCGGAGACACAGAACACCCCGCGCCCGCCGCCCCGCGCGATCACTTCGCCGACCCGGATGTTGGTGGGGTACGAACTGCCCACCCGGCCATTGCGGTTGGCCATGCGGAAGGCCGCGTAACCGGTACCGGTGCCCGCGCCGTCGGCGTCGACCTTGGTGACGGTGGCGTTGATCGTCTCGTTCAGCAGCAGCCCGGACTCGCCCACATCGCGGGCGGTGACCGTCCCGACGGTCAGCCCGTCCACGCCGTACGTCTCCACGGCGTGGCTGCTCGCGCCCGACACGTACACGGAGTCGATACGGACGTTGCGCGTCCACTGGCTGGTGTCGCCGCGGTTGTCGATCCGGACGCCGAGGCCGCGGGAGAGCCGCATGTCGATCTGGCCGAGCACCACGTTCTGCACATTGCGCAGGAAGATCCCGTACAGCGGGGCGCCGGTGACATTGAGGTGCTGGACCTCGATGTCGCGGACGCCGCGGGCGTAGACGGGGGCCTGGTCACCGGAGCCCGATCCGGTGACGTTGATCGTGCCGCAGACGTCGAGGACGGTGTAGCTGGGCAGGGAGACCCGGGACCCGGCGCCCATCGAACCCGAGCCGCGGACCACGACCCGTTCCTTCGAAGTGCGGCCGGAGGTGAGGCTGTTGACCGCCGCCTGCATCGCGGCCCGCATGTCGGTGCCGGTGTGGACGACCGAACCGCCGCGGCGGACGGTCCAGGTGCTGCCGCTGAGCACGGCCTCGGCCTGGTAGCCCCCCTCGCCGCAGGCCGCCGAGGCCTGGGTCGAGGCGGCCGTCGCGGGCTGGGTGAGTAAGGAGGCGCCGGTCAGCAGGGCGGTGGCACAGGCGCCGGCGGCGATCGCACGGCTTCCGTTTCTTCTCATGTCGGCTCCTATGGGGGGTGGGTGGCTGCGCCGGGGCACGTCGAAGAGGCTCCGGTCGTGGGGCCGGAAGAGTGTTTGAATTGATTCAGAACCTGCCCTCGCGACGTGACCCGGAGGGGGTGTCCCGTGTGATCACTGAGGTGCGGCCGAACTGCCGTAGCAAGCGTTTTCTGCGGCGGCTCGCGAGTGTGCCAACGCCTCCGGCGCGCGTCAAGAGGGCCGTTGATCGAGTGGTGGCGGCACAGGGGGCGGCGTACCGTCAAACGGTGGACCGACGGTGGACGCAGCCGTTCACCGACCCCTCGCGAGGGCACAGGCCCCGAGAGTGCGACCCGCCATGACCAGCAGCCCCCAGCCCACTACCCCACAGACCACCGCCGGGAAGAACGGCGGTGGCGGCAATGCGATGGCCCTGCTGGTCATCGCCTCCTGCCAGTTGATGGTGGTCCTGGACATCACCATCGTGAACATCGCGCTGCCGCACATCCAGCGCTCGCTCGACTTCTCCACCACGAGCCTGTCCTGGGTGGTCAACGCGTACACGTTGACGTTCGGCGGCCTGCTCCTGCTGGGCGGCCGGGCCGGTGACATCCTCGGCCGCAGACGGGTGTTCGTCTTCGGCGTCCTGCTCTTCGTGCTCGCCTCCCTGCTCGGCGGGTTCTCCCAGAACGAGGCGCAACTCCTGTCCGCCCGCGCCCTCCAGGGCGTCGGCGGCGCCATCGCCTCACCGACCTCCCTCGCCCTGATCAGCACGACCTTCCGCGAAGGCCCGGAACGCAACCGGGCGTTCGGTGTGTTCGCGGCCGTCTCCGCGGGCGGCGGCGCGATCGGACTGCTGGCCGGCGGCATGCTCGTGGAGTGGCTGAACTGGCGCTGGGTGTTCTTCGTCAACGTCCCCATCGGCCTGCTGATCGCCCTCGCCACCCCGCGCTGGATCAAGGAGTCCGAACGCCACCCCGGGCACTTCGACATCACCGGCGCGCTGATGTCGACCGCGGGCATGGTGCTGCTGGTCTACGGCTTCATCCGGGCCGCGCAGGACGGTTGGCGGGACCCACTGACCCTGGCGTCGTTCGGCGCGGCCGTGGTGATCCTCGTGCTGTTCGTCCTCGTGGAACGGCGGTCCGTCCAGCCCATCACCCCGCTGCACATGTTCGCCGACCGCAACCGCGCCGGGACCTACGGCATCATGCTGTGCCTGGCCGCCGCGATCTTCGGCATGTTCTTCTTCCTCACCCTCTTCGTGCAGAACGTGCTGGGCTTCAGCCCCTTGCAGGCCGGGCTCGCCTTCCTGCCGGTCAGCGCGGTCATCGCGATCGGCGCCGGGCTCGCGTCGCGGTTCCTGCCCGTCTACGGGCCCAAACCCTTCATGGTGGGCGGCGCCCTGCTCGCCGCGGCCGGTCTGAGCTGGCTGACCCTGACCGACGTGCACTCCACGTACGCCGGTAGCGTCCTGGGCCCGATGCTGGTCTTCAGCCTGGGCATGGGCATGGAGTTCGTGTCCCTGACCCTGATGGCCCTGTCCAACGTGCCCGTCCGGGAGACCGGCGCGGCGTCCGGCCTGCTCAACGCCACGCAGCAGGTCGGCGGTTCGCTCGGCCTGTCCATCCTGGTCACCATGTACGGCACGGCGAGCCGCAACGAGGCCGAGACACAGGTCGCGGACTTCCTGCAACAGGCCGACCCCGCCCAACGCCTGGAGTTCCGGCGCACGGGCGAACTGCCCCCGCCCTGGTCCCACGAGGTGCTCACCGCCGGGGTCTCCTCCGCCTTCGTCGTGGCGGCGATCTTCACCGGCGTGGCGGCCCTGATCGCCATCCTGGCGATCCAGGTGCGCCCTTCGGACCTGGAGCGACTGAAGGGCGGGACGCCACCGGGGGCGGTGTGAGCCGGGGCCGAGACCCGCGAGGGGTCGCGCGGTGGCTCCGCCTCGACGGGGCCACCGCGAGGTTCGCGGAGCCTGCCGGCTCCCGTCCGGCGGCCGCGCCTGACGGAGGATCGGCCACTGCCCGAAGACGCCGCCGGGCACACCGGATCGGCCTCGGCCCCCCGATCCACGGCGCCTCCGAGGGCGGCGGGACACCGGCGTACCCGGGCCGACGCGGCGTTCTCCGCCCACCCCGCCACCCGTACGCACCGCACGGCCACCCGGAGTACGCGGTTCACAGTCCCGGCTCGGCCCCCCAGGCCGCCGCGCACAGTGCCCGGTCCACCTCCGTCGTGTAGTGCGCCGCCGCCAGCCAGGTGCGGGCGAAGCAGTTGACGTCGGTGGGGATCAGGCGGCCGAAGGTGTCCCGGGTGCGGTCGGCCGCCGCCGCGTGGAGCTCGGTGAGGAGGTCGGCCGCGGTGGACAGGCCCGAGCGGCGCAGGCGCTGGCCGTCGGTGGCGCTGTCGCCGGGGAAGGCCAGGACCCGGCGCCCGCCGGAGGCCGCCTGGTGGACCCGGCGGCGCAGCAGGTGCAACGGGGCCTCGTCCCCGGCCGCATGCCCGGAGCCGGGGACGGCCGGGGCGGCCGTGGGCAGGTCCGCTCGCTGGAGGCGGTCCACGCCCAGGTCCAGGCGGGTGCCCCGCTCCGTCGGGTGCGTCGTGGCCAGCAGCAGCGCTCGGGCGTGCGGCGCGGGCGTGAGACGGGCCACGACCCGCAGGCGGGTGCCGGGGACCATGGAGAGCAGACGCAGGTTGTCGCGGTAGGGGAGTGCCGCGTCGTCGTGGGCCGCCGCGAACCGCACCGGGAGCCCGTCGCAGTCCGCCAGCAGACAGTCGCCCGCCGCCTCACGGACCGTGCCCGTCAGGGTGACGTCGAGGAAGAGCAGGTCGTGGCCCTCCTCGGACAGCGCCCGCACCGCCTGCTCGGCGACCGGCACGGCCCACAGCCGCTCCAGCGGATCGGCGTCCCAGTCCACGCCGGACGCGCGCACCGCCCGTACCGCCTTCCCCGCGCCCAGCCGCCCCGTCGGCGAGACCGTCGCCCCGGACACGGCGAGCCCCGCCCGGGACAGCTCCCGGTGCGACAGAGCCGTGTCGCCGATCCGCACGGTGCGATCGGCGGCGCCCACCGCCCGGCCCGCGCCGCCCGGCGCCACGTCGGAGACCGTGTACAGACGCCCCTCGGCGTCGGCGGTCCAGGTGACGGCACCCGCGTACCCCGTCGCGGTGAGGACCGGCTCCGAGAACAGCCCGTACAGCCGCAGCGAACCGTCCGGCGTGTACGGCTGCCGCACGGTGCCGCGCAGCGCGGTCAGTTCCGCCCCGGCCGCCCGCGGCAGGCGCTGCGCCGTGCCCAGTACCGACAGCAGCCCGGCGACCAGGTCGGTGAGCCGGTACGACGGGTCCGCGCCGCGCGCCGCGCGCAGCGCGGTGACCACGGCGACCGCGGAAGCGGCGGCCCGGGGCAGCCCGGCCAGCCNCGCCGAGTGCGCGGCACGCAGCAGCCCCGCCTGGAGCACGGCCCCGGC
>NZ_FLSP01000021.1 GCF_900091315.1 Streptomyces sp. DI166 | reverse complement strand
CCGTCAACCTCAACCTGGTCGCCTTCGACGTCTGGCTCAGCCGCGCCGCCGAGGAGACCCTGCACTCCGGCCAGGCCCTGACCCTGTTCACCATCGCCATCGCCGCCGCCGAGATCGGTATCGGCCTGGCGATCGTCCTCGCCGTCTACCGCAACCGCGGCACCGCCGACATCGACAAGCTCCGCGACACCGCCGAGAGCCGCCACGGCGACGAGGAAGACGACGCGCCGGACGACCGGGCACCCGCCGCTGCCGAGGAGAAGGCTGAGGCCACCGCGTGACCACGACCACCCTCGCCGTCCTCGTCCCCCTCCTGCCGTTCCTGGGCGCTGTCGCCGGACTGCTTCTCGGCCGCACGGCACCGGGCTACGTCCGCCCGCTCGCCGTCCTGCCCACGCTCACCTCCCTCGTCCTCGCCGTCCTCGTCGCCGTCGACCAGGGCGGCGGCCGGGCCGTGACCGCCTCCACCGAGCTGACGCCCACCGGCTCCGTCCCGATCGACCTCGCGCTCTACATCGACGGCTTCGCCGCCCTGGTGGCCGTCCTGGTCGCCCTGGTCGCGTCCTGCGTGCAGATCTACTCCACCGGCTATCTGCGCGAGGACCCGCGCTACCCCTCGTACGCCGCGCTGGTCTCCCTGTTCACCTCCGCCATGCTGCTCGTCGTCTACTCCGGCGACCTGATGGTGCTGCTGGTCGGCTGGGAGATCATGGGCATCTGCTCGTACTTCCTGGTCGGCCATTACTGGGAGACCCCTCAGGCGCGCGCCGCCTCCCTGAAGGCCTTCCTGGTGACCAAGCTCGGTGACGTCCCCTTCCTGATCGGCCTGTTCGCGCTGGCCACCGACGCCGGCTCGTTCCGCGTCACGAAGATCCTCGGCACCGTCGCGAGCGGCGGCCTCGACCACCCGACGCTGATCGCGCTGCTGCTCCTGGCGGGCGTGGCGGGCAAGTCGGCGCAGTTCCCGCTGCACACCTGGCTCCCCGACGCGATGGCGGGCCCGACGCCCGTATCCGCGCTGATCCACGCCGCGACGATGGTCGCCGCCGGTGTCTATTTCGTCGCCCGTCTCCTCCCGGTGTTCGAGGCCTCCCAGGCCGCGATGGTCGTCCTCGCGGTGATGGCGGCCGTCACGATGATCGGCTCCGGCCTCGCCGCGCTCGCCCAGGACGACATCAAGCGGGTCCTCGCCTACTCGACCATCGGCCAGCTCGGCTACATGGCCGGCGCCCTCGCCGTCGCCGACCGCGGCGCCGCCGTCTTCCACCTCCTGTCCCACGGCGCCTTCAAGGCGCTGCTGTTCCTCGCGGCCGGCGTGATCATCCACGCCGCCGGCACCAACTCGCTCGCCGCCATGTCCCGCATGAGCCACCTGCGCGACCGCGTCCCGGACGCCTACTGGACGATGACCGTGGCGCTCCTCGCGCTCGCCGCGATCCCGCCCTTCAGCGGCTTCTTCTCCAAGGAGTCCGTCCTCGGCGCCGCCGAGCACGTCTCCACCGGCCACACCGAGCACGCCCCCGCCGCCGCGGGCTGGACCGTGCTGATCGCCGCCCTGCTCACGGCCCTGCTCACCGCGGCGTACGCGACCCGCCTGTGGCTGCTGGCCTTCCGCGGCCGCGGCACCGAGGCCCCGGACCACGGCCGCCAGCCACTCACCATGACCGCGGTGCTCTGGGTGCTGGCCGTGCCCTCGCTCGCCTTCGGCGGCTTCGCCTACGGCACGCTGCCCGACTGGTTCGACGGCCAGGACCTGGCCCCGACCCTCACCACCTCGGTCCTCGGCACCGGCGTCGCCCTGGTCGGCGGCATCGTCACCTACGCGGCCTGGCGCCACACCACCGCCCTCGCGGCCCGAGTCCCGATGGGCGCGGTCGCGGCCCACCCGGAGGGCGACGCGGGACAGGTCGAGGCGGAAGCCATCGCGAGCCACGCACCGGCCTACGGAGACGTGGCCTCGGCCCCCGACCCGGCGGACCCCGGCCGGCTCCTGCTCGGCCCGCTGCACCGGCACGCGGCCACCGGCTTCCACCTGGACGCCGTGTACACGGCACTCTTCGTCCGTCCGGTCCAGGCCGGAGCGAGTCTCGTCCGGTTCCTCGACCGCGAGGTCGTCGACACCTACGTCCGCGGGGCGGGCGCATTGCCCCGCTGGCTCGGCATCGCCGTGCGGCGGGCCCAGACCGGCAATGTGCAGACCTATGTGAGCGCGCTGCTCGCCGGAACCGTCGTCCTGGCGGTCGCCGCCGTCCTCGTCGCCACGGGAGCGTGAGCAGGCGTGATCGATATCAACGAGTCCGTGATGCAGTTCCTTCTGGCATTGATCGTCGTCGGCCCGCTCCTCGGTGCCGTCGCCGCCCTGCTCCCGGCCCCGCCCGGACTGAAGGGGAAGTCACCCGAGCAGGCCGTGCTCCGGCACGGTGTGACGGTCACCGGCGCGATCCTCATCGCCGCGATCGTCCTCGCGCTCGGCTTCGACCACGACCAGCCGTCGAAGATGCAGGCCACGACCGACATCAGCTGGATCCCCGCACTTGATGTGCGCATCCACCTCGGCGTCGACGGCATCTCCCTCCCCCTTCTGGTCCTGACCGCGCTGCTGACCTTCCTGTGCGCGCTCTACTCGTACTTCAAGATGCCCTCGGGCCCGTCCCCGAAGGCGTTCGTCGCCCTGCTGCTCGTCCTGGAGTCCGGCACCCTCGCCACCTTCGCCGTCCTCGACCTGCTGTTGTTCTTCCTCGCCTTCGAGACGGTCCTGATCCCGATGTACTTCCTCATCGCCCGCTGGGGCGGCGAGGGACGGGCCCAGGCGGCCTGGAAGTTCATCCTCTACACACTGCTCGGCTCGGTCGTCATGCTGCTCGGCCTGCTTCTGGTCGGGCTCGAAGCGGGCACGTTCGACATGGTGGCACTCGCCACTGACAACGGCCGGTCCCTGACCGCGTCCGTGCAGGTCATCGCCGTTCTGGCGATCGGTCTCGGGCTCGCGGTGAAGACCCCGATGTGGCCACTGCACAGCTGGCTTCCCGACGCCCACACCGCCGCCCCGACCGTCGGCTCGGTCCTGTTGGCCGGCGTCCTGCTGAAGATGGGCACGTACGGGTTCGTCCGCATCCTGCTGCCGATCGCCCCCGACGGCTTCGCCGACTTCGCGCCCTACCTTGCCGCGTTCGCCGTCGTCGGGATCATCTACGGATCGCTGGCCTGCCTGGCCCTGGCCAAGCAGGGCGCGAAGGGCGACCTGAAGCGGCTCATCGCCTACTCCTCCGTCGGCCACATGGGCTTCGTCCTGCTCGGCATCGCGACCATGACCCCGACCGGCGTCAACGGCGCCCTGTTCGCCAACATCGCGCACGGCCTGATCACCGGCCTGCTCTTCTTCCTGGTCGGCGCGCTGAAGGACCGCACGGGCACCACCGACCTCGACACGCTCGCCGAGGAGACGGGAGCGGCGCTGTACGGCAAGGCCCCGCGCCTCGGCGGACTGCTGGCCTTCGCCGCCGTCGCCTCCCTCGGACTGCCGGGACTCGCCGGGTTCTGGGGCGAGATGCTCGCCCTGTTCGGCGCCTTCGAGCCCGCCGAGCAGCTCAGCCGCCCGGCGTTCCTCACCTTCATGGCGATCGGTGCGTTCGGCACCCTGCTCACCGCCGCCTACCTGCTGATCGTGGTCCGCCGGGTCTGCATGGGTGCCGTACCGCAGCAGGCTCCCAGGCTCGCCGACGTACAGACGTACGAATTCGCGGCCTGGACCCCGCTCGTCGCCCTGACCGTCGTCGCCGGGCTGTGGCCCAAGTCCCTCCTCGGCCTGACCGACCCGGCCGTGCAGCAGCTTCTCGCAGGAGGCACCCGATGAGCTCCCCGGCCCAGCCGCTGGCCGCGTCCCTCGTCCAGGACGTCGACTGGCTCGCCATCGCACCGCCCACCATCGCGGCGGTCGTCGGACTCGTCGTCCTGGTCGCCGACCTCTTCGTCGCCCGCAAGGCGCTCCTCGGCTGGATCTCGGTCGCGGGCCTGGCCGCCGCCACGCTGATGCTGCTGCCCCTCCTGGACGGCGACCGCTCCACCTTCTGCCTCAACGGCGCCCCCGACACCTGCAGCTACACCGCCGACCGCTTCACGCTCGTCCTGCAACTGCTGGTCCTCGGCGGCGCCCTCCTGGCCGCCCTGCTGTCGGTCACCGCGCTCAAGGACGACGCCAAGCGGCTCCCCGAGGGCGAGTTCTGGTTCCTGCTGCTGTCCTCCGCCGCGGGCGCCGCGCTGCTGCCCGCCTCCCGGGACCTGGCGACCCTCGTCGTCGCCCTGGAGGTCGCCTCCCTGCCCGCGTTCGCCCTGGTCGGCCTGCGCCACGGCGACCGCAGGTCCTCCGAGGCCGCCCTGAAGTTCTTCCTGTCCTCGGTCACCGCGACCGCGGTCAGCCTGATGGGCATCAGCTTCGTCTACGCCACCACCGGCACTCTCCACCTCACCCGGATCGCCGAGCGCATCCAGAACGTCGACGGTCAGTTCGACACCCTCGCCCAGACCGGGGTCGTCCTCACCCTCGTCGGCTTCGCCTTCAAGACGGCCGCCGTCCCCTTCCACTTCTGGGTCCCCGACACCTACGTCGGAGCGCCCCTGCCGATCGCCGCCTACCTGTCGGTCGTCGGCAAGGCCGTCGGCTTCTCCGGCCTGATCCTGGTCACCGTCATCGCTCTGCCGTCCTACGCCGACGTCTGGGGCCCGGCGCTCGCCGCGCTGGCCGCCCTGACCATGACCATCGGCAACGTCGGCGCCCTGCGCCAGCAGCCCACGCGCGCGTACAGCGCGGTACGCCTGCTGGCCTGGTCGTCCGTCGGACAGGCCGGCTACCTCCTCGTACCGATCGCCGCCGCCGCGTACTCCGACGACCCCGAGAGCTCCATCGGCTCCACGCTCGCGTACGCCCTCATGTACGGCGCCGTGAACCTCGGTGCCTTCGCCGTGGCCGCCCTGGTGGGCCGCACCCACGCCCGCAACCGCCTCACCGACTACCGCGGCCTGTACGCCAAGAACCCGCTCTCCGCCCTCGTCCTGGCCTTCTTCCTGCTCTGCCTCGCCGGACTCCCGCCGGGCATCATCGGCCTGTTCGCCAAGGTCACCGTCTTCTCGGCGGCCGTCGACGCGGACCTGGGCTGGCTCGCCGTGGTCATGGCCGCCAACGTCGTGATCGCGCTGTTCTACTACCTCCAGTGGACGGCCCTGCTCTTCCGCGCCCCCGAGGGCGAGCCCGTACGCCACCGCGGACCCGCACCCGTCACGGCGGCCATCGCACTCACCGCCGTCCTGGGCGTCGCCCTGTCCGGAGCCCCCCAACTGGTGCTGCGCTTCACCGAGACCGGCCTGTTCTGATCCCGCGGATGCTGTGCTTCGCCCCTGTGGCAGGATTCGGCCATCCGATCATCGGATGGCCTGATCCAAACCTGGCACCGCCTGATCCTTTGGGGGGATTCCTTGGCACGAGTGCGACGTACGGCGCTGCTCCTCGCGGCCGCCACAGCAGGGGGACTGCTGCTGGCACCGCAGGCGCAAGCGGCGTACTACGACACCGCTTTCAAGAGCGTGACGATCAACGGGGGCAAGCCCATCGTGGTGGGCGGCAAGGACCCGGTGACCGTCCCGGTCACCGCCCAGATCGAGGAGGACTCGGGCGGCCTCGCCACCATCGACGCGAAGCTCATCATTGGTGGCCACTTCTTCTTCCTGGAGGGCGAGGCCGGCGACAACATGAGCTGCGAGCAGACCACGGAGACCGTGAGCACCTGCACCGGAACCGCGGTGATCGCGCCCCAGCAACTCTTCAACGCCTCCGCGGGACCGGTCTACCTGGGTATCTCCGGATACACGTTCGACGGCGTCCAGTACCTCGAATACACCAGCTACCTCGGCTACGAGGACCTGCCCGGCCGCAGCGTCCCGCTGCTGAAGCAGACCACGCTGACGGGGAACGCCACCCCCGAGCCTGTGCGCAAGGACGGCACGCTCACCGTCACCGGCGAGCTCACCCGGCCGGACTGGCAGCGCTGGGACGTGGAGTACAACGCGTTCCCCGCCGGATACGCGGGGCAGAAGCTGCGACTGCAGTTCAAGAAGCTGGGCGGCACCTCCTACAGCACCGTGAAGACGGCCACCACCGACGCCGACGGCAAGGTGAAGACGACCGTCAAGGCGACCACCTCCGGCGCCTGGCGCTGGGCATTCTCCCAGGACAGCACCTCCACCGCCGCCGTCTCCCGGGGCGACGGCGTCACCCTGCTGAAGGTGTCGAAGCTGACCGTGAACGCGTCCCCCGAGCCCGTTCGCAAGGGCGGCAAGCTCACCGTGACGGGCCGCCTCACCCGCGCCACCAGCGACACGGCCACCACCTTCACCGGTTACGCCGGACAGAAGGTCAAGCTCCAGTTCCGCAAGTCCGGCTCCAGCACCTACACGACCGTCAAGACGGTCACCACGGACTCGGCCGGCTATCTGTCGACGACCACCACCGCCTCGGCCGCCGGGTACTGGCGCTGGGCGTACGCGGGCAGCTCGACGGTCGCCTCCGTGAAGGCGGCCGGCGACGGCGTCGCCCTGAAGTAGCGGCCCCGACGCGAGGGGGCGGGTACGGCACCCCGTCCCCTCCGCGCAACGGCACCGCCCTCACCCGTACGGCCCAGCGGCCCGGCCGCGCCCACCAGGGAACCCCAGCCCCTCGCCTGGCGTTGACCAGTACGGGAGGGTCCACTGGACCTGTCACCACGACACCAGTGGCACATCGGAGACCGACCAGCAAAGGGTTCCCCTGCCGCACCACTTGGAGGGCGTACCGTGCACCGCCGGCACAACGGGCTCAGGACCGCAGTACTCCTCGGGGGACTGTCCGCACTCATCATCGTCATCGGCAGCTTCTTCGGCCGTATGGGACTCGTCGTCGCCGTAGTGATCGCCCTGGGCACGAACGCCTACGCCTACTGGAACAGCGACAAGCTCGCCCTCCGCGCGATGCGCGCCCGCCCGGTGAGCGAGTTCGAGGCCCCGGCGCTGTACCGCATGGTCCGTGAACTCTCCACGCAGGCCCGCCAGCCCATGCCCCGGCTGTACATCTCCCCGACCGAGGCCCCCAACGCCTTCGCCACCGGCCGCAACCCGCGCAACGCCGCCGTGTGCTGCACGGAGGGCATCCTGCGCCTGCTCGACGAGCGCGAGCTGCGCGGCGTCATCGGCCACGAGCTCAGCCATGTCTACAACCGGGACATATTGATCTCCTCGGTGGCCGGTGCCCTCGCCTCCGTGATCATGTTCCTGGTCAACTTCGCCTGGCTGATCCCGATCGGCCGCTCCGACGACGATGACGGACCCGGTCTGCTGGGCATGCTGCTCATCATGATCCTCGGTCCGCTCGCCGCCAGCCTCATCCAGTTGGCGATCAGCCGCTCCCGGGAGTACGAGGCGGACGCCTCAGGCGCCCAGCTGACCGGCGACCCACTGGCACTCGCCAGCGCCCTGCGCAAACTGGAAGTGGGCACCAAGCAGCTTCCGCTGCCCCCCGAGCCCCGCATCGAGACGGCGAGCCACATGATGATCGCGAACCCGTTCCGCCCCGGACAGGGGCTGTCCAAGATGTTCTCGACCCACCCGCCGATGGCCGAGCGGATCGCCCGGCTGGAGAAGATGGCAGGTCCTCACCGGTGAAGACAATCCTGAACGTCATATGGCTCCTGCTCAGCGGCCTCTGGCTGTTCCTGGGCTACCTGCTCGCGGGAGTCCTGCTGTGCATCACGATCATCGGCATCCCGTTCGGCATCGCCGCCTTCCGCATCGGCGTCTACGCGCTGTGGCCCTTCGGGTACACCACGGTCGAACGGCGCGACGCGGGCGCGGCCTCCTGCGTCGGCAACGTCCTGTGGCTGGTCCTCGCGGGATGGTGGCTGGCCCTCGGCCACATCGCCACGGGGATCGTCCTGTGCCTGACGATCATCGGCATCCCGCTGGGCATCGCCAACTTCAAGCTGATCCCGGTGTCGCTGCTGCCGCTGGGCCGCGAGATCGTACGGACGGACGAGGCCTTCGCGAACACGCGCTGGTAGGAGTTCTCCCGGACCGTGAGGGCTGTCCCGGGCCGTAAGGGCATGCCGGGCCCGGGAGTTGTCCACAACCGGGGTTTTCCACAGGCCGGGGGTTCTCCACAGGCCGGCTCGATTGTCAGTGGCGGCTTGCATCATGAACGCATGACCGACACCGAGCAGTTGCTGGCACGGGTGGCGTCCAAGGCACGCACCACCCGACCGTGGGGCTGGCCCTCTCTGCCCGCACCCGTGGACTCCGCCGCCGTGACCCGCGCCGAGGCCGCCCTGGGCTTTCCTCTGCCGCCGCTGCTCGCCGAGCTGTACCTGCGCATAGGGGACGGCGGATTCGGCCCGGAGTACGGCCTGTTGCCCCTGCTCGACAGCCCGCCGTCCGGCGAGCCCGCCGCGGTCCCGCAGTACCTCAGCAACCGCAAGAGCGGCCGCAAGGACCCCGACTGGCCCTGGCCCGTGGGAGTCCTGCCGATATCCCACTGGGGCTGCGCGATGTACGCGTGCGTGGACTGCCTTGCCCCCGGGGCCCCGGTCCTGCTCTTCGAACCGAACGCGGACACCAGCGACCACGCCTGGTACGTGGACGCTCCCAGCCTCGCGCACTGGCTGCAGGCCTGGGTCGAGGGCACCGGCTGGTACGAGGAGACGAACGACGACACGGACCTGCCCCCGTGGCCCGACTTCTCCGAACGGACCGCCCAGCCCTCATAGCCCGTACGGCCTACCCGGCCGCGCGCATCCTCCGCCGTACGGCATACGCCGCGACCCCCACCAGCAGCACGCCCGCCCCCACGACCACCGACACCCAGGGCAGCGCGAACGCCAGGACCAGGCAGCCCAGCAGACCCACCGCCGGGACGGCCCGCGCCGACAGGGCCGAACCCAGCGTCCACGCCGAGGCGTTCGCCACGGCGTAGTACGCCAGCACACCGAAGGAGGAGAACCCGATGGCCCCGCGCACATCCACCGTGGCGGCCAGCACCGCGACCACCGCACCCACGGCCAGCTCGGCCCGGTGGGGCACCCGGAACCGCGGGTGCACGGCCGACAGTGCGGCCGGCAGATGGCGGTCCCGCGCCATGGCCAGCGTCGTCCGGGAGACGCCCAGGATCAGGGCGAGCAGCGAGCCCAGCGCGGCCACCGCGGCACCGACCCGGACGACCGGCACCAGACCCGGCACCCCGGCGGCGCGCACCGCGTCGGCCAGCGGCGCGTCCGCGTTCCCGAGCCCGCCGGCGCCCAGCACGGACAGGGCGGCGACCGCGACGAACCCGTACACGGCCAGGGCGATACCCAGGGCGATCGGGATCGCGCGCGGGATGGTGCGCGCGGGGTCCCGCACCTCCTCGCCGAGCGTCGCGATCCGCGCGTACCCGGCGAAGGCGAAGAACAACAGCCCGGCGGCCTGAAGCACCCCGCCCAGGCCGCCGGAGACGCCCACGTCCAGCCGCCCGGCGTCCGACTCGCCCGACGTCAGACACACGACCACCACGGCGGCGAGGACCGCCAGCACCACAGCCACGATCGCCCGCGTCAGCCATGCGGACTTCTGGACGCCGCCGTAGTTCACCGCGGTCAGCGCCACGACCGCCGCGACCGCCACGGCGTGCGCCTGGTCCGGCCAGACGTACGCGCCAACGGTGAGCGCCATCGCCGCACAGGAGGCCGTCTTCCCGACCACGAACGCCCAGCCCGCGAGATATCCCCAGAACTCACCGAGCCGCTCACGGCCGTACACATAGGTGCCGCCGGAGGCGGGATACAGCGCGGCCAGCCGCGCGGAGGAGGTCGCATTGCAGTAGGCGACCACCGCTGCCACGGCGAGCCCGATCAGCAGCCCGGTGCCGGCCGCGCGGGCGGCGGGAGCCAGGGCGGCGAAGATGCCCGCCCCGACCATGGAGCCGAGCCCGATGACCACAGCGTCGCCGACTCCGAGGGTGCGCCGGAGCCCGGCGGCAGGCTGTGTCATGGACCGCACCCTACTGAGCGCCGCAACCGCCGGGCGGTGCGGTGACGTCCTTGTCGGCAACAGATGGTGAACAGGAGCGGAACGCAGGTAGGAGCAGGACGAAGATCACAGTGCCGGGGCAGTGCGGGCACGGCACGGAGGGGCAGGTTCAGGGCGTGGGCATCATCAGTTGGATCATTCTGGGCCTGCTGGCCGGAGCCATCGCCAAGTTCCTGCTGCCGGGCCGCGACCCGGGCGGCTTCATCGGCACGACGGTCATCGGCATCACGGGCGCGTTCCTCGGCGGCTGGATCTCCGCCCGCTGGCTGGACCACCCGATCAGCAAGGACTTCTACGACGGGGCCACCTGGGCGGCCGCGATCGGCGGTTCGCTGGTCCTGCTGATCGCCTACCGCATCCTCTTCGGCCACTCGCGCAACTGAGCACCTCCTCCTGACCGCAGCCGGCAGCGGGAAGGGTGGGCACCCGCCAGGTGCCCACCCTTTTCGCGTCACGCGGAGGATTCGGCCGGTCCGGGACTACCGGTAGTTCACGAACTGGAGGGCGAAGTCGAAGTCCTTGCCCTTCAGCAGGGCGATAACGGTCTGGAGGTCGTCCCGGCTCTTGGAGCTCACGCGCAGCTCGTCGCCCTGGACCTGGGCCTTCACGCCCTTGGGGCCCTCGTCGCGGATGATCTTCGCCACCTTCTTGGCGTTCTCCTGGGAGATGCCCTCCTGGATCGTCGCGAAGATCTTGTACTCCTTGCCGGAGAGCTGGGGCTCGCCCGCCTCCAGTGCCTTCAGCGAGATGCCGCGCTTGATCAGCTTGGACTGGAAGACGTCGAGGACAGCCTTCACCCGGTCCTCGGAGTTGGCCTCCATGAGGATCTTGTCACCCGACCACGAGATCGAGGCGCCCACGCCCTTGAAGTCGTAGCGCTGCGAGATCTCCTTGGCGGTCTGGTTGAGGGCGTTGTCGACCTCCTGCCGCTCGACCTTCGAGACGATGTCGAAACTGGAGTCGGCCATGTCCTGTGGCTCCTTGTATCGGGGTCCTGTCGGGTGCGTATCGGCGTGCGTGGGGGCCAGCGCCGAGCCCGGCGTAGGTCCCGGGCCGCATCCGGATAAGCCTAGCCATCCCCGGTCCCCGTGGCGGAGATCAATCGAGTGGCGAAGCACCCCTCCGCATCGGGTATTGTTTACGTCGTTGCCAGGGAGCACCGCCGAAAGGCCGTTCGATTGGCAGCAAACCCCGGCGGTGTGCCCGAGCGGCCAAAGGGAGCAGACTGTAAATCTGTCGGCTATGCCTACCCAGGTTCGAATCCTGGCGCCGCCACTTTGGGGAAGACCCCCTCGGCTCTGTGGAAACACAGGGGCGAGGGGGTCTCTTCGTTGTCAGTGGTGACGGGCACACTGGGGCCATGTCCTCGCGTCGCAGGAATTGCCCCGAGTGCCGTCGGGAGATCGCCGTGGTGGCCGGGCGGTTCGCCCGGCACGATCCGCCCGGCGCGCGGGCGAGCGGGATGCTCGTATCGTGCCCGGGGTCGCGCAGGCTGGCCGAACTCGGGGCCGCGCAGCCGTCGTTGGACGGGTACGTCGTGCCCGGGATGCCCGGTCAGCTGTCGCTGTTCTGAGACGGCCTCAGTTGCCCGCGACCGACTTCACGGCCACGGTCACCGGGGACGTGCCGCTGATCAGTTCCAGGGTCAGGCCGGCCGTGGCCGGGGTGTCGATCAGTTCCGCCAGGGTGGCGGCCACGTCATCGCGGGGGATCGGGCCGCGGCCCGTGTGGGCCTCCAGACGGACCAGGCCGGTGCCGGCGTCGTCCGTCAGCATGCCGGGGCGCAGGATCGTCCAGTCCAGGCCGTCCAGGCCGCGGACGTACGCGTCCGCCTCGCCCTTGGCACGCAGGTAGACGTCGAAGACCTCGCTGCCCTCGTGCTCGGGGTTCGCGCCCATCGACGAGACGACCAGGTACCGGCGCACTCCGGCCCGCAGCGCCGCGTCCGCGAACAGGATCGCCGCGTCCTTGTCCACTGTCTCCTTGCGGGCGACTCCGCTGCCCGGTCCGGCGCCCGCCGCGAACACCGCCGCGTCCGCGCCCTCCAGACTCGCCGCGACCTCCTCGACCGACGCCGACTCCAGGTCCAGCAGCACCGGTTCGGCACCCGCCTCCCGCAGGTCGTCGCCCTGTTCCGCGCGGCGGATGATGCCCGCCACCTCGTCCCCGCGCGCCGACAGCAGCCGCTCCAGCCGCAGCGCGATCTGACCATGACCACCAGCGATGACAATGCGCATGCCTTCGACCGTACGCCCGGGCGCCCGCACCCGCCGCACGAGCCCTGCGGGGCGGCGTGCGCCTGAGTGAGGGGCGCGCGTTGCGTTGTGCGCGCGGGGCGTGCGGTGTTCGGTGCGCGCGGGACGTGAAGCGTGCGATCGGAGCGCGTGGAGCTCGCCGCGCGCGGGGCGTGGCGAAGTGGGTGCGCGCCGGGCGCGGGAGAGCGAGCATGCGCCGGTGCGGGGGAGTGGGTGGGCGCTGGTCATGCGGGGCGCGCTCGTGGCCTGGCAGCTTTGCGATGCGCGCGGCGCGAGGGAGTAAGCCGCACGCGGGGCTCAAAACGACTACCCGGGGCGCGCGGAACCGGATTCGCGCCGGGCGCGGAGCAATCGCTGTACGCCAGGCGCGAAGCGCAAACGCCGAGCGCGCGCTCGGCGCCGAAGCCTCCGCGCCGAGCGCGCACTCCCCGCCTCAGCCTCCGCGCCAGCCGCGCCAGCACCCCCTCAGGAAACCTCCCCCCGCCCCTGCCGAGGCAGCCCCAACTCCACCGCCGCCGCCGAGTTGCAGTACTCCCGCACCGCGCTCGTGCGCGCCACCACACGCCCCCGGTGGACGACAATCCGGCTGTACGCCAGGGACAGCGCGCCCGAGAGCCGGTCGCCGCGCACGGCGAGGAGGTCCGCGGGAAAGCCCGCCTCGACGCGGATCCCGGGGAGTCCGAGGACGGTTCGCGCGGCCGAACTCACCGCGTCGTAGGCGGCTTCGGCCCCGAGGCCGTAGCGGGAGGCGAGGAGGTACGCCGCCTCCAGGGGGTCGCCGCGGCCCACCGGGTTGGACACGTCCCGCAGGGCGCCGCTCCCTGCGGCGACCCGCACACCGGCCGCTCGCAACAGCCGTACCGGCGCGGTGCCGCGGCGCTCCACGCCCCCGCAGCCGCCCTGCGGCAGGCACACCACCGAGACGCCCGCGGCGGCGAGTTGGTCGGCGGTGCGGGCCGCCGCGTCGGACGGGAGCCGGCCGAGGCCGCCGCAGGGGCCGAGGGTCACACCGGGGCGCAGTCCGCCCGCCATCGCCGCCAGCCGGGACAGCCGGGCCGGGTCGTCGGCGTCCGTGTGGAGGTCGACGGGGCAGCCGTGCTCGGAGGCCAGTTCCAGGACCGCCTCCACATAGCCCGTCGGGTCGGGGTCCAGGTCGGGGCAGCCGCCCACCACGGACGCGCCCATCTTCAGCGCGTCCCGCAGCATCGCCAGCCCGTCGGCGCCGGCCACGCCGGTCAGCAGGCGGGGCACCGCCACCGCGGTCAGCTCGGTCAGCCCGCGCAGTGAACGCCGGGCGCGCAGGACGGCGGACAGGGCGCCGAGGCCCTGGACGTCGCCCACGCGCACGTGCGTGCGCAGTGCCGTCGCCCCGTGGCCCGAGTTGGAGGAGGGCGGCCTCGGTGGCGCGGCGCTGGACGTCCTGGGGGTCGTAGGAGACGGGTCCGTCCGTGTCGGCGGACAGGGCGGTGTCGCCGTGGGCGTGCGGTTCCGCGGGGGCCGGGAGGAGGAGGTAGCCGGTCAGGTCCACGCGTGCCCCGCACGCGCGCGTGCCGCTCGACAGGCTCCCGGCCGTGCCCACCGCCTCGATGCGCCCGTTGCCCAGCCGGACGTCCACGGTGCGGCCGTCGGTGAGGCGCGCCCCGCACAGCAGCGCCGCCGGATCGGACTGTCCCGGGGGTGAGGACGAGGAGTGGGGCGGCTGGGGCTGGCTGTCGGGCATCGCGCTCCAGGTACTCGCTGCTCGGAACTGCGCGGGACTGCGGAAACCACGCGGGACTGCGGAACCAAGGGAACCGCGCGTGCGCCCCGCGCGGGGGCACAAGATCACGCAGAGTGAGTCGAGCCTAGGGCGGCGATCCGCCCGCGACCGGGAGGAGCGCAATAGTCGTACCGGTGTGGTCCCGGCCGCGCGAGCTGCGCGGAGGGCTGTCCGCGGTGACGGCTGAGGCGGCTGTGGAGCCCGTGCGATCGGGGTGCGGGGGACGGCGGGAAACGGATTTGGGCGAACGGCGGCGGACCGTGTAATGTCTTCATCGCTCGCCCCAATAGCTCAGTCGGCAGAGCGTCTCCATGGTAAGGAGAAGGTCAACGGTTCGATTCCGTTTTGGGGCTCTGGTGTGAAAGGTTCTCATCGTCAGATGGGAACTGATCGCATCGCAGCGGTGTAGCTCAGTCGGTAGAGCAAGCGGCTCATAATCGCTGTGTCACCGGTTCAAGTCCGGTCACCGCTACTGACAGTAGCCGATTGCGGGGTCGGTCCTTCGATCGGCTACTCTTTCTTGCGTTGAATCAGTCCATCCGTTCGTCTTAGGAGCACTCACGTGGCTGCCACCGACGTCCGCCCGAAGATCACGCTGGCCTGCGTGGAGTGCAAGGAGCGGAACTACATCACCAAGAAGAACCGGCGTAACAACCCGGACCGTCTTGAGATGAAGAAGCACTGCCCGCGTTGCAACGCGCACACCGCGCACCGCGAGACGCGATAAATCAGGCTCGTACGCGAGGCCGTCCCCGTAACAGGGGGCGGCCTCGCGTCGTTTCGTCGGCCGGAACCGAGCGGTAACCCCTCGGCCGGCTCCGGGAATCACAGCTGACACCAGGAGGTGCCGAGCCCATGGCGCTCGACCAGTCCTTCGTCGGGCGGACCTATCCGCCCACCGACCCCTACGAGGTCGGCCGCGAGAAGATCCGCGAGTTCGCGGAGGCGGTGGGTGACACCAACCCGGCGTACACCGACACGGAGGCCGCCAAGGCGCTCGGCCACCCCGATGTGATCGCCCCGCCGACCTTCGTCTTCGCGATCACCTTCAAGGCGGCCGGACAGGTCATCGCCGACCCCCAGCTCGGCCTGGACTACAGCCGGGTGGTGCACGGCGACCAGAAGTTCGCCTACACGCGCCCGGTGCGCGCCGGGGACCGGCTGACGGTCACCTCGACCATCGAGGCGATCAAGTCCATGGCGGGCAACGACATCCTGGACATCCGCGGCGAGGTCCACGACGAGGCGGGGGAGCACGTCGTGACCGCCTGGACGAAGCTGGTCGCCCGCGCGGCCGAGGAGGGGTGAGCGATCCCATGACCGCGAAGATTTCCTACGGCGACGTCGAGGTCGGCACCGAACTGCCCGCGCAGACGTTCCCCGTGACGCGTGCCACGCTCGTGCAGTACGCGGGCGCCTCCGGCGACTTCAACCCGATCCACTGGAACGAGAAGTTCGCCAAGGAGGTCGGGCTGCCGGACGTCATCGCGCACGGCATGTTCACCATGGCCGAGGCGATCCGCGTCGTCACCGACTGGGTCGGCGACCCGGGCGCGGTGGTCGAGTACGGGGTCCGTTTCACCAAGCCCGTCGTCGTCCCGAACGACGACCAGGGCGCCACGATCGAGGTCAGCGGCAAGGTCGCGGCCAAGCTCGACGACAACACGGTCCGGGTGGACCTGACGGCCACCAGCGCCGGTCAGAAGGTGCTGGGCATGTCCCGGGCGGTCGTCCGCCTGGCGTGACGGCACGCGCGCGTGGCCGCGAGTAAGGGGCGCTCTCCATGGAGGGGCGCCCCTTACCCGTAGACGCGGAGACAGATACCGCTTGACGTAGTTAGTGATTGAGTACTAACTTACTCGCATGGCCAGGATGAGTGCAGAGGAGCGGCGCGAGAGCGTCGTCCGCGCGGCGATCAGTGAGTTCGCCCGCGGCGGCTACCACGGGACGTCGACCGAGGCGATCGCCAAGCGGGTCGGTGTCTCCCAGCCGTATCTCTTCCGGCTCTTCCCGGGCAAGAAAGCGATCTTCCTGGCGGCGGCGGAGCGGTGCCTTGAGGAGACCGTCCGGACGTTCGAGGAGGCGTCCGAGGGTCTGCACGGCGAGGAAGCCCTGCTGTCCATGGCGAACGCGTACACCAAGGTCATCGCGGAGCACCCGGAACGGCTGCTCATGCAGATGCAGATGTACGTCGCCGTGGGGGCCGCCGCCGAGGAGGGTGACCACGAGTTCGGTGAGGCGGTGCGCAATGGCTGGATGCGACTGTGGGACACCGTTCACCTGCCGCTGGGTGCCGACATCGGCGAGACGACCACGTTCATGGCGTACGGGATGCTCATCAACTGTCTGGTCGCCATGGGATTCCCGCCCGAGCATCGGGTGTGGGAAGGGCTCTACCCGGAGGCTCGCATCAAGGGGCGGCTGGAGCACTGAGGCCGCCCGGCACCACCGCTGAACCGACCCTGAATACGAGCAAGGCGTTCCGGCGCATTTTCATGACCGCAGAAGTTAGTCATCAATTACTAACCGGACAGTAACCACGCAGGCCACACCCTCTGGGGGAGAGATGTCACAGCAGACCGCACCACGCGGGGGACCCGTCTGGGCCCTCGTCATCACCAGCGTCGCCGGATTCATGGCGGCCCTCGACAACCTCGTCGTGACCACCGCACTGCCCTCCATCCGCGAGGACCTGGGCGGCGGACTGCACGACCTGGAGTGGACGGTGAGCGCCTACACCCTCACCTTCGCCGTCCTGCTGATGTTCGGTGCCGCGCTCGGCGACCGGTTCGGCCGCCGCCGCCTCTTCCTCGTCGGCATCACGATCTTCACCGGCGCCTCCGCCGCCGCGGCCATGGCACCCGGCATCGACTCCCTGATCGGCGCCCGCGCGGTGCAGGGCGTCGGCGCGGCGATCATGATGCCGCTGACGCTGACCCTGCTGACGGCCGCCGTGCCCGCCGACAAGCGCGGGATGGCGTTCGGGATATGGGGCGCCGTCAACGGGCTCGCCGTGGCCTCCGGACCGCTCATCGGCGGCAGCCTCACCGAGCACATCTCCTGGCAGTGGATCTTCTGGCTGAACGTTCCACTGGGCCTGATCCTGCTCCCGCTCGCCCGGCTCCGCCTCGCCGAGTCGCACGGCACCGGCGCCCCGCTCGACCTCCCGGGCACCCTGCTGGCCAGCGGCGGTCTGTTCGGCATCGTCTACGGCCTGGTCCGCGGCCCCGCGGACGGCTGGACCGCGCCCATGGTCCTCACCGGCCTGTTCGCCGGCGGTGCCCTGCTCGTCGCCTTCGTCCTCTACAGCGCCAGGGCCAAGAACCCGATGCTGCCGATGCGGCTGTTCCGCTCCCGGGCGTTCTCCGGGATCAACGCGGCCAGCATGCTGATGTTCCTCGGCATGTTCGGCTCGATCTTCCTGCTCAGCCAGTACATGCAGGGCGTGCTCGGCTACTCGCCCACCGAGGCGGGCCTCAGGATGCTGCCCTGGACCGGTATGCCGATGCTGGTTGCGCCGATCGCCGGGATCCTCTCCGACCGGATCGGCGGCCGTCCGGTCGTCGCCACCGGTCTGTTCCTCCAGGCCGTCGGGCTCGCCTACTTCGCCGCGGTCCTCACCGCGGACGCCTCCTACGGCGTCCAGCTGCCCGCCCTGATCATCAGCGGCGTCGGCATGGCCCTGTTCTTCGCCCCCGCCTCCGCCCTGGTGATGTCCAGCGTCCGCACCTCCGAGCAGGGCATCGCCTCCGGCGCCAACAACGCCCTGCGCGAGGTCGGCGGCGCGCTCGGCATCGCCATCATGTCGTCGATCTTCGCGGCCCAGGGCGGCTACGAGACCGGACAGACCTTCGTCGACGGCCTCAGGCCCGCCCTGGTGACCGGCGCCGCCCTGGTCGCCGTCGCCGGAATCGCCGCCCTGTGCATCCCGCGCCGCAGCGCCACCCCGCGCGTGGAGGAGCCCGAGCAGCACGCGCGCGTGCTGGAAACCGCCGGACACTGACGAGAGGAGACCGACATGCCCACGCTTCCCTGGACCGCTCCGCAGACCCCGCCCCCCGGCACCGAGGTACACGTGTTCGCTTCCCGCTTCGAGACCACCAGCCTCATGGGCGCACTGCGGTTCTTCCTCCGCACCCCCGGCGTGTGGCGGCAGGTCAGCCGGGCGCCCGGCGGATGCGGCGCCACGCTCAAGGCGCAGGTGTTCCGGCGGACCTTCTGGACCCTGTCCGCCTGGGAGTCCCCGCAGGCCCTCAAGGAGTTCTCCCGTACCGGCACCCACGCCCCGACCGCCCGCAGGCTAGCCCCCCTTATGCGGGACTCGAAGTTCGCCTCCTGGACGGCGAAGAGCGAGGACCTCCCGCTCGACTGGGCCGAGGCCGAACGCCGACTGCGCTGAGCCCAGGGCACCGCACAGCACAACCCCGGACACCGCGACGACACGGCCCCGCCCTGACCGGCGGGGCCGTTCTCGTACCCTTGAGCGCGTGCAGGAACTCCACGATGCCCCCCTCGCCCCGCTGACCACCTTCCGCCTGGGCGGACCGGCCACCCGGCTGGTCACCGCCACCACCGACGCCGAGGTGATCGCCGCCGTCCGCGAGGCGGACGCCGCGGGCACCCCGCTGCTGATCATCGGAGGCGGCTCCAACCTGGTCATCGGCGACAAGGGCTTCGACGGAACCGCCCTGGTCATCGCCACCAAGGGCCTGGAAATCTCCGGCACGCGCGTGGAGCTCGCCGCGGGCGAGGTGTGGACCGACGCCGTCGCCCGCACCGTCGAGGCCGGACTCGCGGGCGTCGAGTGCCTGGCCGGCATCCCCGGCTCGGCCGGCGCCACCCCGATCCAGAACGTCGGCGCGTACGGCCAGGAGGTCGCCTCCACCATCACCGAGGTCATCGCCTACGACCGGCGCAGCGGCGAGACGGTCACGCTGACCAACGAGGAGTGCGCCTTCTCCTACCGCCACAGCCGCTTCAAGTCCGATGCCGAGCGCTACGTCGTCCTGCGCGTGCGGTTCGAGCTGGAGGACGCGGGCGGGCTGTCCGGGCCGATCCGGTACGCCGAGACCGCCCGCGCGCTCGGCGTGGAGCCCGGCGACCGGGTGCCGCTGGCCTCCGCGCGGGAGACCGTGCTGAAGCTGCGGGCCGGGAAGGGCATGGTCCTCGACCCCGAGGACCACGACACCTGGTCCGCCGGGTCCTTCTTCACCAACCCGATCCTCACCGACGAGCAGTTCGCGCACTTCCACGCGCGCGTGAAGGAGCGGCTCGGCGACGACGTGGAGCCGCCGGCCTACCCGGCGGGGGAGGGGCACACCAAGACCTCCGCCGCCTGGCTGATCGACAAGGCGGGCTTCACCAAGGGCTACGGCACCGGCCCCGCCCGTATCTCCACCAAGCACACCCTCGCCCTCACCAACCGCGGCGAGGCCACCACCGAGGACCTGCTGACCCTGGCCCGCGAGGTCGTCGCCGGCGTCCGCGAGGCGTTCGGCATCACCCTGGTCAACGAGCCGGTGACCGTCGGCGTGAGCCTGTAGGGCGCCCGCGCATGCGGCTGCGGCTCACCGAGTTCCGGCCCAGAACCGGGCCGCACGAACACCGGGTGGTCCAGCCGCGCACGCCCCTGCGCCACACCTCCCTGACCGCCCCCGAGCCCATCGGGTTGCTGCTCGGCGACCACGACGGGCTGAACCGGCTGGCGGCGCTGTTCTCCTTCGCGGCCTACTCGCGGCACACGATCGTCCATGTGCCCCTGCGCGACGGCGTCCCGCCCGACGAGGGCCGGGGCGAGCGGGTCGACCTCGTCCTGGCCCACACCTCCTACGGCCTGCGCCCCAGCCAGTGGCCAGAACTGCGGCACAGGCTGCGGCAGGGGACGCCGCTCACGGCCCGCACCGACGAGGCACGCACCGCGCGGGACGCCAGGGCCTGGCAGGAAGCCACGTGGGACCGGGAGGACCTGCGGCACGTCACCCACGCGCGGACGCTGTTCCTCTTCGGCACCCGGGAGGCATTCGCCGATTCCGCCGTCGCGTGCGCCCACGCGGCGGGATTCGGGCCGCGGCACAAGCGAGTCGTCGAAGGGCACTCGGCGTTCATGAGCAGCCTGCCGCTGACCCAGCCGCCCGGGGGCGGGCACCCCTACGAGGTGCTGCTCTGCTTCAAGCCGTATCCGCCGTACGCCCACTTCCGTCGGCCGGGCCGGTCAGCCACCGGTCGATCCCGGCCAGCAGCCGGTCCTTGACGTCCTCCGGCGCCGCGGAGCCGCGGACCGACTGCCGGGCCAGTTCCGCCAGTTCCGCGTCCGTGAAGGAGTGGTGCCGGCGGGCGATGTCGTACTGGGCCGCCAGCCGGGAGCCGAACAGCAGCGGGTCGTCCGCGCCCAGGGCCAGCGGCACACCCGCCTCGAACAGCGTGCGCAGGGGGACGTCCTGAGGCTTCTCGTAGACGCCGAGGGCCACGTTGGAGGCCGGGCACACCTCGCAGGTGACGCCCCGGTCGGCCAGACGCTTGAGCAGCCGCGGGTCCTCCGCCGCCCGCACACCGTGGCCGATACGGTTCGCCTCCAGGTCGTCCAGACAGTCCCGGACCGAGGCCGGACCCGTCAGCTCGCCGCCGTGCGGCGCGGAGAGCAGCCCGCCGTCCCGTGCGATGGCGAACGCCCGGTCGAAGTCCCGTGCCATACCCCGCCGTTCGTCGTTGGAGAGCCCGAAGCCGATCACCCCGCGGTCCGCGTAGCGCACCGCCAGCCGGGCCAGCGTGCGGGCGTCCAGGGGGTGCTTCATCCTGTTCGCCGCGACCAGCACCCGCATCCCGAGCCCGGTGTCCCGGGAGGTCGTCTCGACCGCGTCCAGGATGATCTCCAGCGCCGGGATCAGCCCGCCGAGCCGGGGCGCGTACGACGTCGGGTCCACCTGGATCTCCAGCCAGCCCGAGCCGTCCTTCAGATCCTCCTCGGCCGCCTCGCGCACCAGGCGCTGGATGTCCTCGGGCTGGCGCAGGCACGAGCGCGCCGCGTCGTACAGCCGCTGGAAGCGGAACCAGCCCCGCTCGTCGGTCGCCCGCAGCTGTGGGGGCTCCCCGCTGATCAGGGCGTCCGAGAGCGCCTCCGGCAGGCGTACGCCGTACTTGTCGGCCAGTTCCAGAACGGTGCCGGGCCGCATCGACCCGGTGAAGTGCAGGTGCAGATGGGCCTTCGGCAGCTCAGAGACATCACGTACACGCTCCATCCCAGGATCCTGCCGTACGCAACCGCCGTCCCGGTACCGCTTTCCCCGTTCGTGGTCTTGCTCGCACAAAAGAACTGCGCGCACAAAAGAACGGGGCACCCGGGAGGTTCCCGGGTGCCCCGCACGCACGAAGGCGGCTACTTGGCCTCCGCCAGCAGCTTCTGGATCCGGCTCACACCCTCGACGAGGTCCTCGTCGCCGAGCGCGTACGACAGCCGCAGATAGCCCGGCGTGCCGAACGCCTCGCCCGGGACGACCGCGACCTCGGCCTGCTCCAGGATCAGTTCGGCCAGCTCGACGCTGGTCTGCGGGCGCTTGCCGCGGATCTCCTTGCCCAGCAGGGCCTTGACCGACGGGTACGCGTAGAACGCGCCCTCGGGCTCCGGGCAGACCACGCCGTCGATCTCGTTGAGCATCCGCACGATCGTCTTGCGGCGGCGGTCGAAGGCCTCGCGCATCTTCGCGACGGCCTCCAGGTCACCGGAGACGGCGGCGAGCGCGGCCACCTGCGCCACGTTGGAGACGTTCGACGTGGCGTGCGACTGGAGGTTGGTGGCGGCCTTGACGACGTCCTTCGGGCCGATGATCCAGCCGACCCGCCAGCCCGTCATGGCGTACGTCTTGGCGACACCGTTGACCACGACGCACTTGTCGCGCAGCTCGGGCAGCAGCCCCGGCAGGGAGACGGCGGCGGCGTCGCCGTAGACGAGGTGCTCGTAGATCTCGTCCGTCATCACCCACAGGCCGTGCTCGACCGCCCAGCGGCCGATCGCCTCGGTGTCGGCCTCGCTGTAGACGGCGCCGGTCGGGTTGGACGGCGACACGAACAGGACGACCTTGGTCTTCTCGGTGCGCGCGGCCTCCAGCTGCTCCACGGAGACGCGGTAGCCGGTGGTCTCGTCGGCGACGACCTCCACCGGGACACCGCCGGCCAGCCGGATCGACTCCGGGTACGTGGTCCAGTACGGCGCGGGGACGATGACCTCGTCGCCCGGGTCGAGGATCGCGGCGAACGCCTCGTAGATCGCCTGCTTGCCGCCGTTGGTGACCAGGATCTGCGACACGTCGGGCTCGTAGCCGGAGTCGCGCAGCGTCTTCGCGGCGATCGCGGCCTTCAGCTCGGGCAGACCGCCGGCCGGGGTGTAGCGGTGGTACTTGGGGTTCTTGCACGCCTCGATGGCGGCTTCGACGATGTAGTCCGGCGTCGGGAAGTCCGGCTCACCGGCGCCGAAGCCGATCACCGGTCGCCCGGCGGCCTTGAGGGCCTTGGCCTTGGCGTCCACGGCGAGGGTGGCGGACTCGGAGATCGCGCCGACTCGGGCGGAGACCCGGCGCTCGGTGGGAGGGGTAGCAGCGCTCATGGGACCCATCGTTCCAGACCCGAAATATCCCCGGCACACGGGTTTCACAGACTGAACAACGGCTGAACAACCGTCCGGATCCGGCCCGCGGGCTGGGTGATCTTTCATCTCCGGGGCTCCCACGGGCACTTTCTGTTCGACGGGGGGCCCAAGACCACGTACACTCTCACCTCGTTGGCCTTCAGCAGCCCGCACTCGCACGGTGCACACCGAGCACCCGTCCGGATGCGGTACGTTGGGGAGCACACAAAGGGTCGTAGCTCAATTGGTAGAGCACTGGTCTCCAAAACCAGCGGTTGGGGGTTCAAGTCCCTCCGGCCCTGCTACACACACCTTCGCCAGGATGTGTGCGCATGTACGTACAGCAATGCACCGCCGTGCGGCTCAGACCGGGCGCGGCACGGCCACGACCCGGAATCAGGTGAGGACGAGTGACGGACGCCGTGGGCTCCATCGACATGCCTGATGCCCAGGACGAGGCGCCAGATTCGAAGAAGAAGACCCGCAAGGGCGGTAAGCGCGCCAAGAAGGGCCCGCTGAAGCGCCTTGCCCTCTTCTACCGGCAGATTGTTGCCGAGCTCCGTAAGGTCGTCTGGCCGACGCGCAGCCAGCTGACGACTTACACGACCGTGGTGATTGTCTTCGTCGTCATCATGATCGGCCTGGTGACCGTGATTGACTATGGGCTCGACCACGCCGCCAAGTACGTCTTCGGCTGAGCAAGGAGCGAAGGGCGCCGCGGTTACCGGCGCCCCTTTTCGCATGTTCCACCCCTATGTATCCAGGAAGAAGCAGCCACCGTGTCTGACCAGAACCTGAACGACGCCATCGAGCCCGACGAGACTGTCGAAGGCGAGCTCGACAGCGTCGAGGGCGCGGACGAGGACCTGGACCAGGTCGAGGCTGCCGACGCCGAGACCGCCGAGGAAGAGGCGGAGGAGGCGGCCGCGGACGCCGAGGGCGAGGCCGAGGAGGCCGACGAGGAGCCGGCCGAGCCGGTGGACCCCGTCGCCGCCCTGCGCGAGGAACTGCGCACCCTGCCCGGCGAGTGGTACGTCATCCACACCTACGCCGGTTACGAGAACCGGGTGAAGACGAACCTTGAGCAGCGCGCCGTCTCGCTGAACGTCGAGGACTACATCTTCCAGGCCGAAGTGCCGCAGGAAGAGGTCGTCCAGATCAAGAACGGCGACCGCAAGACGATCAAGCAGAACAAGCTGCCGGGCTACGTCCTGGTCCGCATGGACCTCACCAACGAGTCCTGGGGCGTCGTCCGCAACACCCCCGGCGTCACCGGCTTCGTGGGCAACGCCTACGACCCGTACCCGCTGACCCTGGACGAGATCGTCAAGATGCTCGCCCCGGAGGCCGAGGAGAAGGCCGCCCGCGAGGCCGCCGAGGCCGAGGGCAAGCCTGCCCCGCAGCGCAAGGTCGAGGTCCAGGTGCTGGACTTCGAGGTCGGCGACTCGGTCACCGTCACCGACGGCCCGTTCGCCACGCTGCAGGCGACCATCAACGAGATCAACCCCGACTCCAAGAAGGTCAAGGGTCTGGTGGAGATCTTCGGTCGCGAGACCCCGGTCGAGCTGAGCTTCGACCAGATCCAGAAGAACTGACACCTTCTGGAACGACTGCTTCCGAGCAGGTCAGGCGGACGCTCGCGCGTTGCCTGACCTGCTCGGTTTTTGGCCGCGCATCCATACCCGTTATCGTTGTGCGGTATGCCTGCGTCCGGGTGGTCCCCGGAGGCGGGCAGGACCCGAATCGAAAGGACCCGGAGAGCTATGCCTCCCAAGAAGAAGAAGGTCACGGGGCTCATCAAGCTCCAGATCCAGGCCGGTGCCGCCAACCCGGCTCCGCCGGTCGGCCCCGCGCTGGGTCAGCACGGCGTGAACATCATGGAGTTCTGCAAGGCCTACAACGCCGCGACCGAGTCGCAGCGCGGTTGGGTCATCCCGGTGGAGATCACGGTCTACGAGGACCGCTCCTTCACCTTCATCACCAAGACTCCGCCGGCCGCCAAGATGATCCTCAAGGCCGCGGGCGTGGAGAAGGGCTCCGGCGAGCCGCACAAGACCAAGGTCGCCAAGATCACCGAGGCGCAGGTCCGCGAGATCGCCACCACCAAGATGCCCGACCTCAACGCCAACGACCTGGACGCCGCCGCGAAGATCATCGCCGGCACCGCCCGTTCCATGGGCATCACGGTCGAGGGCTGAACCCCAACCTTCCAGCAGTAGTGGCAGGGCCTGCTCGGCCCGGACCACAACTCCTAAGAACACCCCAGGAGCAGTAGTGAGCAAGCGCAGCAAGTCTCTCCGCGCTGCGGACGCCAAGGTCGACCGGGACAAGCTCTACGCCCCGCTCGAAGCCGTCCGTCTCGCCAAGGAGACCTCCACGACCAAGTTCGACGGCACCGTCGAGGTCGCCTTCCGTCTGGGTGTCGACCCGCGCAAGGCCGACCAGATGGTCCGTGGCACCGTGAACCTCCCGCACGGCACCGGTAAGACCGCCCGGGTCCTGGTCTTCGCGACCGGTGACCGTGCCGAGGCCGCTCGTGCCGCGGGCGCCGACATCGTCGGCGCCGACGAGCTCATCGACGAGGTGTCGAAGGGCCGTCTGGACTTCGACGCCGTCGTCGCCACCCCGGACCTCATGGGCAAGGTCGGCCGCCTCGGCCGCGTGCTCGGTCCCCGTGGTCTCATGCCGAACCCCAAGACCGGCACCGTGACCCCGGACGTCGTGAAGGCCGTCAACGACATCAAGGGCGGCAAGATCGAGTTCCGCGTCGACAAGCACTCGAACCTGCATTTCATCATCGGCAAGGTGTCCTTCGACGACACCAAGCTGGTGGAGAACTACGGCGCGGCCCTGGAGGAGATCCTCCGTCTGAAGCCGTCCGCCGCCAAGGGTCGCTACATCAAGAAGGCCGCCATCACCACCACGATGGGCCCCGGCATTCCGGTCGACCCGAACCGCACCCGCAACCTCCTCGTCGAGGAGGACCCGGCCGCCGTCTGAGCGCCCGAGGCCTGAACGGGCCCCGCACCTTTCGAGGTGCGGGGCCCGTTCCCGTTCTCCGGCCTTTCGCCGGTACGGAATTGAGACGACCGCTTCCCCCTTGATCGGCTAGGCTCGTGACTCTGTGTATCGCTCATACATTCCATTTCATGGGGGGAAATCAATGGGGACTTCCGTACGCCGCCACGCGCGCGTCCGCACCGTGGGCGCCGGCCTCGCCGCCGTGGCCCTCGCCGCGGGCGCGGTGAGCTGTTCCAGCGAGTCCAAGGGGGAGGGCGGGGAGTCCCCGAAGATGTCTCCCGCGGCCGCCGTCGCGAAGGCCGCGAAGAACTCCGACGACATCACGTCCCTGCGCTACCGCATGAAGGGCGAGGTGCCCGAGGAGGGCCGCATCAAGGCCGAGGCGTCCATGAGCATGAAGCCCGAGCTGGCGATGAGCATGAAGATGACGGCTCTCGACCAGGGCGCCGACGGCTCCGTGGAGATCCGGCTCGTCGACAAGGCCATGTACATCGGCGGCAACGCCGGGATGGCCAAGGAGATGGACGGCAAGAGCTGGATGAAGTTCGACCTGTCCGCGCTCGGGGCCGACGAACTCGGTGCCGCCCCCGGTGCCGACGCGGCCGAGCAGAACCCGGCCACCGAGTCCACCTTCCTCACCGGTGCCGAGGACGTGAAGGAGATCGGCACCGAGGAGGTCGACGGCGTCGAGACCACCCGCTACCGGGGCACCGTGACGCTCGACTCGCTGCGCGACTCCTTCAAGAAGGAGGACAAGGAGACGCGCGAGAAGCGCGAGAAGAGCCTCAAGCAGTACGAGAAGATGGGCATCGACGAGTTCACGATGGACATGTGGATCGACGGTGAGGACCACACCAAGCAGTTCCGGATGAAGGGGAAGGGCGACGACGGCCCGCTCGACCTGACCATCACCTTCCTGGACTACAACAAGCCCGTCACCGTCAAGGCGCCGCCCGCCAAGGACACCTTCGACCTGGCCGAGGCGATGAGCGAGCTGGAGAACAGCTGACGCGGCTGACGTACGCCCGGACCGGATTTGCTTGACCGCGATCCGGTCGCGTACTCTCCTACAGAAGCCAAAGACCGCTGGTCGTTGCCGTGCGCTCGCAAGAGGGCACGGTGGCCGAAGGATCCGCTGAACGGCGGACGACCCGCGCAGGTGACTGTGGAAGTTGCTCCCGCATGGTTCTCCATGACGGTCGAGCCACGCCCCGTGCGCCTGCGCCGGGGCGTTTCGTTTTACCCAGTCCTCCTTCGGGTCCGCGCGGTCCGAATCACCCGGAAGGAGGCCGAGGCTCTATGGCGAGGCCCGACAAGGCTGCCGCGGTTGCCGAGCTGACGGACAAGTTCCGCAGCTCCAACGCCGCCGTGCTGACCGAGTACCGCGGTCTCACCGTGGCGCAGCTCAAGACGCTGCGTCGTTCGCTCGGTGAGAACGCCCAGTACGCCGTGGTGAAGAACACGCTGACCAAGATTGCGGCCAACGAGGCCGGGATCACGCTGGACGACCAGCTCTTCGCTGGTCCGACGGCCGTCGCCTTCGTCACCGGTGACCCGGTGGAGTCGGCGAAGGGTCTTCGTGACTTCGCCAAGGAGAACCCGAATCTCATCATCAAGGGCGGTGTCCTTGACGGCAAGGCGCTGTCCGCCGATGAGATCAAGAAGCTTGCGGACCTTGAGTCCCGCGAGGTTCTGCTGTCCAAGCTGGCCGGTGCCTTCAAGGCGAAGCAGTCCCAGGCTGCCTCCGTCTTCCAGGCTCTGCCCTCGAAGCTCGTCCGCACCGTGGACGCGCTCCGTGCCAAGCAGGACGAGCAGGGCGGTGCCGAGTAATTCGGCTCGCACACTGGTCGCCGCGGCCTGATCGCGGGGGCCACAGCGGGCCGACGTACGCCCGCCTCACCCAGTACATCCGGCACCTGCCGATTTAGTGGAAGGACCGCCATCATGGCGAAGCTCAGCCAGGAAGACCTGCTCGCGCAGTTCGAGGAGATGACCCTCATCGAGCTCTCCGAGTTCGTGAAGGCGTTCGAGGAGAAGTTCGACGTCACCGCCGCCGCTGCCGCGCCGGTCGTCGTCGCCGGTGGTGCCGCTGGTGGCGCCGCCGCCGAGGCCGCTGAGGAGAAGGACGAGTTCGACGTCATCCTCACCGGCGCCGGCGACAAGAAGATCCAGGTCATCAAGGTCGTGCGTGAGCTGACCTCGCTCGGCCTGAAGGAGGCCAAGGACCTGGTCGACGGCACCCCGAAGCCGGTCCTGGAGAAGGTCAACAAGGAGGCCGCCGACAAGGCCGCCGAGGCCCTCAAGGGCGCCGGTGCCTCCGTCGAGGTCAAGTAAGACCTCACGGGTCCGCACGGACTCCATTGCGAGCTGATTACGGTCCCCTGAGGGGCTGTAACGCGAGCACACCGAAGAGCGATCATCCATCCGGGTGGTCGCTCTTCGTCGTTCCCGGGGGGCGGGCCGCGGTTCCCTTGCACCTCGGGTTCCGGGGGGTATGGTGATCTTCGTCGTGTCTCCGGCCGCCCCGGTTCTGCCAAGGGGGGCCTTGACGAACCGCACGCAGCGCGCAATTCTCAGGACGCGTCGTCACAACGGTCCGAATCCGAGGCATGGATCGACGACGAAGAGGGCAGTATCAACGTGCATCGAGGGCGGGCATGCCGAGGGCGTTGAGTACAACAAGGGTCGCGAAAAACCCGCACTGGACATCAGTGTGCCAAGTGGCTACACTGACCCTTTGCGCTGCCTGTTAGCTGTCCCCTGCCCGTCACCAGGGGCATGCCCTCACCTGAGCACAGACGACCGGACCATCCCTGACCTGGCCAAACAGCCAAAAGGGGAAACCTGTCCCTGTGTGCCGGAGAGGGGCCGGTACGCGCGTAGTGAGTCCGAGCCCTCGGAAGGACCCCCTCTTGGCCGCCTCGCGCACTGCCTCGACCGCGAATACGAACAACGGCGCCAGCACCGCCCCGCTGCGCATCTCCTTTGCAAAGATCAAGGAGCCCCTTGAGGTTCCCAACCTGCTCGCGCTGCAGACCGAGAGCTTTGACTGGCTGCTCGGGAACACCGCTTGGCAGAGTCGGGTCGAGGCGGCTCTGGAGTCAGGTCAGGACGTCCCCACCAAGTCCGGTCTGGAGGAGATCTTCGAGGAGATCTCTCCGATCGAGGACTTCTCCGGGTCGATGTCGCTGACCTTCCGCGACCACCGTTTCGAGCCGCCGAAGAACAGCATCGACGAGTGCAAGGAGCGCGACTTCACGTACGCCGCCCCGCTCTTCGTGACGGCGGAGTTCACCAACAACGAGACCGGCGAGATCAAGTCCCAGACGGTCTTCATGGGCGACTTCCCGCTCATGACCAACAAGGGCACCTTCGTCATCAACGGCACCGAGCGTGTCGTGGTGTCCCAGCTGGTCCGCTCGCCCGGCGTCTACTTCGACTCCTCCATCGACAAGACGTCCGACAAGGACATCTTCTCCGCCAAGATCATCCCGTCCCGGGGTGCCTGGCTGGAGATGGAGATCGACAAGCGCGACATGGTCGGTGTCCGTATCGACCGCAAGCGCAAGCAGTCCGTCACCGTCCTGCTCAAGGCGCTCGGCTGGACGACCGAGCAGATCCTTGAGGAGTTCGGCGAGTACGAGTCCATGCGCGCCACCCTGGAGAAGGACCACACCCAGGGCCAGGACGACGCGCTGCTCGACATCTACCGCAAGCTGCGTCCGGGCGAGCCCCCCACGCGTGAGGCCGCGCAGACGCTGCTGGAGAACCTGTACTTCAACCCCAAGCGCTACGACCTCGCCAAGGTCGGCCGCTACAAGGTCAACAAGAAGCTGGGTGCGGACGCCCCGCTGGACGCGGGCATCCTGACCGTCGAGGACATCATCTCGACGATCAAGTACCTGGTGAAGCTGCACGCGGGCGAGACCGAGACGGTCGGCGACAGCGGTCAGAGCATCGTCGTCGAGACCGACGACATCGACCACTTCGGCAACCGTCGTCTGCGCAGCGTCGGCGAGCTCATCCAGAACCAGGTCCGCACGGGTCTGGCCCGTATGGAGCGCGTCGTCCGCGAGCGCATGACCACGCAGGACGTCGAGGCGATCACGCCGCAGACCCTGATCAACATCCGGCCGGTCGTCGCCTCCATCAAGGAGTTCTTCGGCACCAGCCAGCTGTCGCAGTTCATGGACCAGAACAACCCGCTGTCGGGTCTCACCCACAAGCGCCGTCTGTCGGCTCTTGGCCCGGGTGGTCTCTCCCGTGAGCGGGCCGGCTTCGAGGTCCGTGACGTGCACCCCTCGCACTACGGCCGTATGTGCCCGATCGAGACGCCCGAAGGCCCGAACATCGGTCTGATCGGTTCGCTCGCCTCCTACGGCCGGGTCAACGCGTTCGGTTTCGTCGAGACGCCGTACCGCAAGGTCGTCGACGGCCAGGTCACCGACGAGGTGGACTACCTGACCGCCGACGAGGAGGACCGGTTCGTCATCGCGCAGGCCAACGCCACCCTCGGTGACGACATGCGCTTCGCCGAGGCCCGCGTGCTGGTCCGCCGCCGCGGCGGCGAGGTCGACTACGTCAGCCCCGAGGACGTCGACTACATGGACGTCTCGCCGCGCCAGATGGTGTCGGTCGCGACCGCCATGATCCCCTTCCTTGAGCACGACGACGCCAACCGTGCCCTCATGGGCGCGAACATGATGCGTCAGGCCGTGCCGCTGATTAAGTCCGAGGCGCCGCTCGTCGGCACCGGCATGGAGTACCGCTCCGCGGTCGACGCCGGCGACGTGGTCAAGGCCGAGAAGGCCGGTGTGGTCCAGGAGGTCTCCGCGGACTACATCACCACCGCCAACGACGACGGCACGTACATCACGTACCGCCTGGCCAAGTTCGCCCGCTCCAACCAGGGCACCTCGGTCAACCAGAAGGTCATCGTCAACGAGGGCGACCGCGTCATCGAGGGCCAGGTCCTCGCCGACGGTCCGGCCACCCAGAACGGCGAGATGGCGCTCGGCAAGAACCTGCTGGTCGCGTTCATGCCGTGGGAGGGCCACAACTACGAGGACGCGATCATCCTGTCGCAGCGCCTCGTGCAGGACGACGTCCTCTCCTCGATCCACATCGAGGAGCACGAGGTCGACGCCCGTGACACCAAGCTCGGCCCCGAGGAGATCACCCGGGACATCCCGAACGTCTCCGAGGAGGTCCTCGCCGACCTCGACGAGCGCGGCATCATCCGCATCGGTGCCGAGGTCATCGCCGGTGACATCCTCGTCGGCAAGGTCACCCCGAAGGGTGAGACCGAGCTGACCCCCGAGGAGCGCCTGCTGCGCGCGATCTTCGGTGAGAAGGCCCGTGAGGTCCGTGACACCTCGCTGAAGGTGCCGCACGGCGAGACCGGCAAGGTCATCGGTGTGCGCGTCTTCGACCGCGAGGAGGGCGACGAGCTGCCGCCGGGCGTGAACCAGCTGGTCCGCGTCTACGTCGCGCAGAAGCGCAAGATCACCGACGGTGACAAGCTCGCCGGCCGTCACGGCAACAAGGGCGTCATCTCGAAGATCCTGCCGATCGAGGACATGCCGTTCCTGGAGGACGGCACCCCGGTCGACATCATCCTCAACCCGCTCGGTGTGCCGTCCCGAATGAACCCGGGACAGGTGCTGGAGATCCACCTCGGCTGGCTCGCCAGCCAGGGCTGGGACGTCTCCGGCCTCGCCGACGAGTGGGCGCAGCGCCTGCAGGCGATCGGCGCGGACCGCGTGGAGCCGCGTACCAACGTGGCCACCCCGGTCTTCGACGGTGCCCGCGAGGACGAGCTCGCCGGTCTGCTGGAGCACACCGTCCCGAACCGCGACGGTGACCGCATGGTCCTGCCGTCCGGCAAGGCGCGGCTGTTCGACGGCCGCTCGGGTGAGCCGTTCCCGGACCCGATCTCGGTCGGCTACATGTACATCCTGAAGCTGCACCACCTGGTCGACGACAAGCTGCACGCCCGTTCGACCGGTCCGTACTCCATGATCACCCAGCAGCCGCTGGGTGGTAAGGCTCAGTTCGGTGGCCAGCGCTTCGGCGAGATGGAGGTGTGGGCGCTGGAGGCATACGGCGCCGCGTACGCCCTCCAGGAGCTGCTGACCATCAAGTCCGACGACGTCACCGGCCGCGTGAAGGTCTACGAGGCCATCGTCAAGGGCGAGAACATCCCCGAGCCCGGCATCCCCGAGTCCTTCAAGGTGCTCATCAAGGAGATGCAGTCCCTGTGCCTGAACGTGGAGGTGCTGTCCAGCGACGGTATGTCCATCGAAATGCGTGACACCGACGAGGATGTCTTCCGCGCTGCGGAGGAGCTCGGCATCGACCTGTCCCGGCGCGAGCCGAGCAGCGTCGAAGAGGTCTGACGGGAGTCCGGCGGCCTCACCCCATGAGGCCGCCGGCCCCTGGACCCCCGTATCAGACCCAAAGACTTACGACCCTGAGAGGGATTGACGCATAGTGCTCGACGTCAACTTCTTCGACGAGCTCCGGATCGGCCTGGCCACCGCTGACGACATCCGTCAGTGGAGCCACGGCGAGGTCAAGAAGCCCGAGACCATCAACTACCGCACGCTCAAGCCGGAAAAGGACGGGCTCTTCTGCGAGAAGATCTTCGGTCCCACCCGGGACTGGGAGTGCTACTGCGGCAAGTACAAGCGTGTCCGCTTCAAGGGCATCATCTGTGAGCGCTGCGGCGTCGAGGTGACCCGCGCCAAGGTGCGCCGCGAGCGGATGGGCCACATCGAGCTGGCCGCTCCCGTCACGCACATCTGGTACTTCAAGGGCGTTCCGTCGCGGCTGGGCTACCTGCTCGACCTCGCCCCGAAGGACCTGGAGAAGGTCATCTACTTCGCGGCGTACATGATCACGTACGTCGACGAGGAGCGCCGTACCCGCGACCTGCCCTCCCTGGAGGCGCATGTCTCGGTCGAGCGGCAGCAGATCGAGAACCGCCGGGACGCCGACCTTGAGGCCCGCGCCAAGAAGCTGGAGGCGGACCTCGCCGAGCTGGAGGCCGAGGGCGCCAAGGCCGATGTGCGCCGCAAGGTGCGCGAGGGTGCCGAGCGCGAGATGAAGCAGCTGCGCGACCGTGCACAGCGCGAGATCGACCGCCTGGACGAGGTGTGGACCCGGTTCAAGAACCTCAAGGTCCAGGACCTGGAGGGCGACGAGCTCCTCTACCGCGAGCTGCGTGACCGCTTCGGCACGTACTTCGACGGCTCGATGGGTGCCGCGGCGCTGCAGAAGCGCCTGGAGTCCTTCGACCTGGAGGAGGAGGCCGAGAAGCTCCGCGAGATCATCCGCACCGGCAAGGGCCAGAAGAAGACTCGTGCGCTGAAGCGGCTGAAGGTCGTGTCCGCGTTCCTGCAGACCTCCAACAGCCCCAAGGGCATGGTCCTGGACTGCGTCCCGGTCATCCCGCCGGACCTGCGTCCGATGGTGCAGCTGGACGGTGGCCGCTTCGCGACCTCCGACCTGAACGACCTGTACCGCCGGGTGATCAACCGGAACAACCGTCTGAAGAGGCTCCTCGACCTCGGCGCGCCCGAGATCATCGTCAACAACGAGAAGCGCATGCTTCAGGAGGCTGTTGACGCCCTCTTCGACAACGGCCGTCGCGGCCGTCCGGTCACCGGTCCCGGTAACCGCCCGCTGAAGTCCCTCAGCGACATGCTGAAGGGCAAGCAGGGCCGTTTCCGTCAGAACCTGCTCGGCAAGCGTGTGGACTACTCCGCGCGTTCCGTGATCGTCGTCGGTCCGCAGCTGAAGCTGCACCAGTGCGGTCTGCCGAAGGCGATGGCGCTGGAGCTGTTCAAGCCGTTCGTGATGAAGCGCCTGGTCGACCTGAACCACGCGCAGAACATCAAGAGCGCCAAGCGCATGGTGGAGCGCGGCCGCACGGTCGTGTACGACGTCCTCGAAGAGGTCATCGCCGAGCACCCGGTTCTGCTGAACCGTGCTCCCACCCTGCACCGCCTCGGCATCCAGGCCTTCGAGCCGCAGCTGGTCGAGGGCAAGGCCATCCAGATCCACCCGCTCGTCTGCACCGCGTTCAACGCGGACTTCGACGGTGACCAGATGGCCGTGCACCTGCCGCTGTCCGCGGAGGCGCAGGCCGAGGCCCGCATCCTGATGCTGTCCTCGAACAACATCCTCAAGCCCGCCGACGGCCGTCCGGTGACGATGCCGACCCAGGACATGGTCCTCGGTCTGTTCTTCCTCACCACCGACGGCGAGATGCGGGACATCAAGGGTGAGGACCGCTCCTTCTCCTCCGTCGCCGAGGCGATCATGGCCTTCGACGCGGGCGAGCTCTCGCTCCAGGCGAAGATCGACATCCGCTTCCCGGTCGGCACCATCCCGCCGCGCGGCTGGACCCCGCCGGCGCAGGAGGAGGGCGAGCCGGAGTGGCAGCAGGGTGACAGCTTCCGGCTGAAGACCACGCTGGGCCGCGCGCTCTTCAACGAGCTGCTGCCCGAGGACTACCCGTTCGTCGACTACGAGGTCGGCAAGAAGCAGCTCTCCGAGATCGTCAACGACCTCGCCGAGCGCTACCCGAAGGTCATCGTGGCGGCGACGCTCGACAACCTGAAGGCGGCCGGCTTCTACTGGGCGACCCGTTCCGGTGTCACCGTCGCCATCTCCGACGTCGTCGTTCCCGAGGCGAAGAAGGAGATCGTCAAGGGCTACGAGGCGCAGGACGAGAAGGTCCAGAAGCAGTACGAGCGCGGTCTGATCACCAAGGAAGAGCGCACTCAGGAGCTCATCGGCATCTGGACCAAGGCGACCAACGAGGTCGCCGAGGCGATGAACGACAACTTCCCGAAGACCAACCCGATCTTCATGATGGTGAACTCGGGTGCACGAGGCAACATGATGCAGATGCGTCAGATTGCCGGTATGCGTGGTCTGGTGTCGAACGCCAAGAACGAGACGATTCCGCGTCCCATCAAGGCGTCGTTCCGTGAGGGTCTGTCGGTGCTGGAGTACTTCATCTCCACGCACGGTGCCCGTAAGGGTCTGGCGGACACCGCCCTGCGTACCGCCGACTCGGGTTACCTGACCCGTCGTCTGGTGGACGTCTCGCAGGACGTCATCATCCGCGAGGAGGACTGCGGCACCGACCGCGGCCTCAAGCTGGAGATCGCCGAGCGCGGTGCGGACGGCGTGCTGCGCAAGGCGGACAACGTCGAGACCTCCGTGTACGCGCGCTGCCTCGCCGAGGACATCGTGGTCGACGGCAAGGTGCTGGCCCCGGCCGGTACCGACCTCGGCGACGTGCTCATCGACGAGCTGGTCCGGCACGGTGTCCAGACGGTCAAGACCCGCTCGGTCCTGACCTGCGAGTCCGCCGTCGGCACCTGCGCCATGTGCTACGGCCGCTCGCTGGCCACCGGCAAGCTGGTCGACATCGGTGAGGCGGTCGGCATCATCGCCGCCCAGTCCATCGGTGAGCCCGGTACCCAGCTGACGATGCGTACCTTCCACACCGGTGGTGTGGCCGGTGACGACATCACCCAGGGTCTGCCGCGTGTCGTCGAGCTCTTCGAGGCCCGTACCCCGAAGGGTGTCGCCCCGATCTCCGAGGCCTCCGGCCGCGTGCGGATCGAGGAGACCGAGAAGACCAAGAAGATCGTCGTCACCCCGGACGACGGCAGCGACGAGACGGCGTTCCCGATCTCCAAGCGTGCCAAGGTCCTGGTCGGCGAGGGCGACCACGTCGAGGTGGGCCAGCAGCTCACCATGGGTGCCACCAACCCGCACGACGTGCTGCGCATCCTGGGCCAGCGTGCCGTCCAGGTCCACCTGGTCGGCGAGGTCCAGAAGGTCTACAACTCGCAGGGTGTGTCGATCCACGACAAGCACATCGAGATCATCATCCGGCAGATGCTGCGCCGTGTGACGATCATCGAGTCCGGCGACGCCGAGCTGCTGCCCGGTGAGCTGGTCGAGCGCTCGAAGTTCGAGCAGGAGAACCGTCGTGTGGTCCAGGAGGGCGGTCACCCGGCCTCCGGTCGTCCGCAGCTCATGGGTATCACCAAGGCCTCGCTGGCCACGGAGTCCTGGCTGTCGGCGGCGTCCTTCCAGGAGACGACGCGAGTCCTCACGGACGCGGCGATCAACGCCAAGTCCGACTCGCTCATCGGCCTCAAGGAGAACGTCATCATCGGTAAGCTCATCCCGGCCGGTACGGGCCTGTCCCGCTACCGCAACATCCGGGTCGAGCCGACCGAGGAGGCCAAGGCCGCGATGTACTCGGCCGTCGGCTACGACGACATCGACTACTCGCCGTTCGGCACCGGCTCCGGCCAGGCCGTTCCGCTGGAGGACTACGACTACGGTCCGTACAACCAGTAAGCGAGCGTCCGCTTGAAGGGCGGTCACCCACACGGGTGGCCGCCCTTCGGCGTGTTCGAGCGGGGCGGTCGAGTGATCGAGCCGCGCTCCCGGCGGGGGCGCCGTGCGCCGCCCTGCCGCTGTGCGAGGTTGGCCGGACCAGCCGAGCGGAAGCGGAGACGACATGACGTCAGCGATGGCCCGGGTACTTCTCGCCGCGGCGGTGACGGCCGCGCTGGCGGCCACGGCGGCCTGCGGCGGTACGGAGTCGGGCGGGCAGCAGACCCGGGCCACGGGGGCTCAGCAGAGCGGGGCGACCTCCGACGCGGATCGGCTGGCGTCGGTCTTTCCGGGCAGCGACGGGGGCGGTTCGACCTCGGCGATCAAGCTGCCGCGGACCCAGCCGGGGGAGCCGGTGGCGGGGACCGTGCATATCGGGGGCGCCGAGAAGCCGGTCCAGTTGCAGGACATCACCTGGAACAGCTCGCAGGCCCAGGGTGAGATCAGCCAGTCGTGCGTCGGAGAGGTGCCGCCCGAGGGCTGCGACGTGGCGATCAAGGTCACCCCGACCCAACCGGGTCCGTACAGCGGCGAGTTGGGGTTCGCCATGGGTGACGGCTCCACCTTCACCGTCCCCGTGTCCGGCGAGGCCGTGGGGGAGACGGACCGGACCTCGGCGCCGCCCGCCCAGACGACCGACACCGGGCAGATCCCGAATACGGACGTACCGCCCACGGACGCGGTGCCGACGGGTGTGCCGACACAGGTCCCCAGCGGGTACGAGATCCCCTGAGCGCCGGCCCCTCAGTCCGCCCTGATCTCCAGCCACGTCGTGTTGTTGTCGGGCAGCACCACCAGATGGTGCTGGGCGTAGCTGGTCGATGCGTGGGAGACCAGGTAGAAGCGGGTCGGCGCCTTCGCGACGATCCTGAAACCCCGGTACACATAGCGGTACGGCTCGTTCCGGGCGCCGTGGTCCTCGAAGCGGATGCCCTGGGTGCTGTGCAGAAGGCGCACCCGGGAGTGGACCACGACGAACGGCGCACCCGGGTAGCCGCGGTCCGCATGGACGATGGCGTCACCGCGCCCCACGTCCGCCACATAGAGCGCCATCTCGTAGAACAGGCTCAGGGCCAGTACGCCGAGCAGCAGGGTGCCGCCCGCCAGCCAGCTCTGCTCGGTGCCGGGGGTCTGCCGGACGCGCAGCGGCGGGTTCTCGCTGAGGTGGAGCTGGACCCCGAACACGGCGAGCGTGGCGCCCGCGGCCACCGTCAGGGCGGGCAGGAACCGGCGCGGCCAGCCCGGCGGGAACACGGAGACCGTGTCGGTGACGAAGGTCGGGAAGCCGATGAGCACCAGTACGACACCGACCACCAGCAGCCAGACGACGACCCTGTGGCGCAGCACCGCCCGCTCCGGTCCGGCCAGGGCACGCCCCAGCCGGCCCAGCACCAGGAACACGACCAGACCGCCGCCCAGCAGCAGGCACACGGGGACGAAGATGCCGCTCGTGCTGTTGGAGACCACGCCCTGGATGGAGAACCCCAGATCCTCGGGAGGCACCCCGAGGGCGGTGTAGTACGCCTTCAGATAGATGCTGCCGAAGTAGTAGAGAAGGGCGAAGACGATCGTGCCGGGCGCCGCCACGAGTGCCACGTTCCGAGTGAACGTCGAGGTCGGGGAGTGCGGGGGCGTGGACTGAGTGGTCGGTCCCTGCGGCGCGGACATGATCCACAGTCTGTTGGCGGGGCGCCGCGCCCGCACCCGGAGCCGGTCTGTCGGGGGACAGACTCCGGGTTTTCTCGGGGGTGCGGGCTCTGTGCCGGGGAGGGCGGTTTGGCGCATGATGGGGGGAGTGCGAAAGGACGGGGGAGGTGGGTGCTCCATGACTCAGCCGTCGTGGCAGCAGTGGCAGCCGGGGCAGGAGGCGGGGGTGCCTCAACCGTGGAGCGGGGCGGGGGGCTTCGGCCAGGGCGGTATCGCGCCCAGGGGCGGGCCATCGATGCTCGCCTCGCACGCCGACCGGGAGCGTGCCGTGGATGTGCTGCGGGCCGGGTTCGCCGAAGGGCGGCTGGAGCAGCCGGAGTTCGAGAAGCGCGTGGCGCGGGCGTACGCGGCCCGGACGGTGGCGGAGCTGGGTCTGCTCGTCGCGGACCTGCCCAACGGCCCTGTGGCGTACCAGGGGCCGCCCGTGGTGTACGGCCCGGCGCACTACGTCCCCGTACCGCACCGCCCGACCAACGGGCAGGCCATCGCCTCGGCGGTCTGCGGGGTGCTGTGCCTGTTCAGCCTCGGGCTGACCGGCATACCGGCCATCGTCCTCGGGCACTCCGCGCGCGCCGAGATCCGGCGCACCGGTGAGGGCGGGGACGGGCTGGCGCTGACCGGTCTGGTGCTCGGCTGGATGTCCGCGGCGGGGTGGACGCTGATGCTGACCCTCGGGATCATCGCCGGAATCGCGGCGGGCTGAGGCGGGGGCCCGGCCCGTGCCCGCAGAGTCCCCCCTGCCGCACGACGCCGAGGGCGCGCGGGAAGATCAGCTTCCACCTGGGGGCTTGACATGCTCGGTCCGGTGATCCCCGGCGCGGTCCATTTGTTTTGACCGCAGCGAATGAGGTAGGTACGCTCAGACCTTGTGCCTGGGGTGTGCCCTGGCTCTCGTGCGTGCCTTCAGACCGCATGGCGAGCCTCCATCGGCCACCGTAATCTGCGCCCTTTTCGCCATGCGGCGGGAGTCTGCCGGATTCGACACACCCGACCGCGTGGGTCGGCAACGTTCCAGGTTAGCTGTACCCATCGGCACACAGAAACCGGAGAAGTAGTGCCTACGATCCAGCAGCTGGTCCGCAAGGGCCGGCAGGACAAGGTCGAAAAGAACAAGACGCCCGCACTTGAGGGTTCGCCTCAGCGGCGCGGCGTGTGCACGCGTGTGTTCACGACCACCCCGAAGAAGCCGAACTCGGCCCTGCGTAAGGTCGCGCGTGTGCGTCTGACCAGCGGGATCGAGGTCACCGCTTACATTCCGGGTGAGGGACACAACCTGCAGGAGCACTCCATCGTGCTCGTGCGTGGTGGCCGTGTGAAGGACCTGCCGGGTGTTCGCTACAAGATCATCCGCGGTTCCCTCGACACCCAGGGTGTCAAGAACCGCAAGCAGGCCCGCAGCCGCTACGGCGCCAAGAAGGAGAAGTAAGAATGCCTCGTAAGGGCCCCGCCCCGAAGCGCCCGGTCATCATCGACCCGGTCTACGGTTCTCCTCTGGTGACCTCCCTGATCAACAAGGTGCTGCTGAACGGCAAGCGCTCCACCGCCGAGCGCATCGTCTACGGCGCCATGGAGGGCCTGCGCGAGAAGACCGGCAACGACCCGGTCATCACGCTCAAGCGCGCTCTTGAGAACATCAAGCCGACCCTTGAGGTCAAGTCCCGCCGTGTCGGTGGCGCCACCTACCAGGTCCCGGTCGAGGTCAAGCCCGGCCGTGCCAACACCCTGGCGCTGCGCTGGCTGGTCGGTTACTCCCGCGCCCGTCGCGAGAAGACCATGACCGAGCGTCTGCTCAACGAGCTCCTCGACGCCTCCAACGGCCTCGGTGCCGCTGTGAAGAAGCGCGAGGACACGCACAAGATGGCCGAGTCCAACAAGGCCTTCGCGCACTACCGCTGGTAGTCGCAGACCCCATCGAGACCGAGAGAAGACTGAAGCCTTATGGCTACCACTTCGCTTGACCTGGCCAAGGTCCGCAACATCGGGATCATGGCCCACATCGACGCGGGCAAGACGACCACCACCGAGCGGATCCTGTTCTACACCGGCGTTTCGTACAAGATCGGTGAGGTCCACGACGGCGCCGCCACCATGGACTGGATGGAGCAGGAGCAGGAGCGTGGCATCACGATCACCTCTGCTGCCACCACCTGTCACTGGCCGCTGGAAGACGTCGACCACACCATCAACATCATCGACACGCCGGGCCACGTCGACTTCACCGTCGAGGTGGAGCGTTCGCTGCGTGTGCTCGACGGTGCCGTGACGGTGTTCGACGGCGTCGCCGGCGTTGAGCCCCAGTCCGAGACGGTGTGGCGTCAGGCGGACCGTTACCGCGTTCCGCGTATCTGCTTCGTCAACAAGCTGGACCGTACCGGCGCGGAGTTCCACCGCTGCGTCGACATGATCAGCGACCGTCTGGGTGCCCAGCCGCTCGTCATGCAGCTGCCGATCGGTGCCGAGGCCGACTTCAAGGGCGTCGTGGACCTGGTCCGCATGAAGGCCCTCGTCTGGTCCGCCGAGGCCACCAAGGGCGAGATGTACGACGTCGTCGACATCCCGGCCACGCACACCGAGGCCGCCGAGGAGTGGCGCGGCAAGCTGCTCGAAGCCGTCGCGGAGAACGACGAGGAGATCATGGAGCTGTACCTGGAGGGCGAGGAGCCCTCCGAGGAGCAGCTGTACGCGGCCATCCGCCGCATCACGATCGCCTCCGGCAAGTCCAGCGAGACCACGGTCACCCCGGTGTTCTGTGGTACCGCGTTCAAGAACAAGGGCGTTCAGCCCCTGCTCGACGCGGTGGTCCGCTACCTGCCCTCCCCGCTCGACATCGAGGCCATCGAGGGCCACGCGGTGAGCGACCCCGAAGAGGTCGTGAAGCGCAAGCCGTCCGACGAGGAGCCGCTGTCGGCGCTGGCGTTCAAGATCATGAGCGACCCGCACCTCGGCAAGCTCACCTTCGTCCGTGTGTACTCCGGCCGTCTGGAGTCCGGCACCTCGGTGCTGAACTCCGTGAAGGGCAAGAAGGAGCGCATCGGCAAGATCTACCGCATGCACGCGAACAAGCGTGAGGAGATCGCGTCGGTGGGCGCCGGCGACATCATCGCCGTCATGGGTCTGAAGCAGACCACGACCGGTGAGACGCTGTGCGACGACAAGCAGCCGGTGATCCTGGAGTCCATGGACTTCCCGGCGCCGGTCATCCAGGTCGCCATCGAGCCCAAGTCCAAGGGTGACCAGGAGAAGCTGGGTGTCGCCATCCAGCGTCTCGCGGAGGAGGACCCCTCCTTCCAGGTCCACTCGGACGAGGAGACCGGCCAGACCATCATCGGTGGTATGGGCGAGCTGCACCTTGAGGTGCTGGTCGACCGTATGCGCCGTGAGTTCAAGGTCGAGGCCAACGTCGGCAAGCCGCAGGTCGCGTACCGCGAGACGATCCGCAAGCCCGTCGAGCGCGTCGACTTCACGCACAAGAAGCAGACCGGTGGTACCGGTCAGTTCGCCAAGGTGCAGATCGGCATCGAGCCGCTCGAAGGCGGCGACGCGTCGTACGAGTTCGTGAACAAGGTGACCGGTGGTCGTATCCCGAAGGAGTACATCCCTTCGGTGGACGCCGGCTGCCAGGAGGCCATGCAGTTCGGCATCCTCGCGGGCTACGAGATGACCGGCGTGCGCGTCATCCTGCACGACGGTGCGTACCACGAGGTCGACTCCTCCGAGCTCGCGTTCAAGATCGCCGGTTCGCAGGCCTTCAAGGAGGCCGCGCGCAAGGCCAGCCCTGTGCTCCTTGAGCCGATGATGGCCGTCGAGGTCACCACGCCCGAGGACTACATGGGTGAGGTCATCGGCGACATCAACTCCCGCCGTGGTCAGATCCAGGCCATGGAGGAGCGGGCCGGTGCCCGCGTCGTGAAGGGCCTCGTGCCCCTCTCGGAGATGTTCGGCTACGTCGGCGACCTGCGCAGCAAGACGTCCGGCCGTGCCAGCTACTCCATGCAGTTCGACTCCTACGCCGAGGTTCCGCGGAACGTCGCCGAGGAGATCATCGCGAAGGCCAAGGGCGAGTAACGCTCCGCGTTCACACGCTTTAGGCTTGTCCTGTCCGCCGGGAGTTTTCGGACACCCGGTCTCCCGGCGGCGGGCATCCGCGTTCCTCGCAGTGACTTTCCGGCCGAGGCCCCAGGGGCTGTCGGCCGGGGGTCCGGGGGTTGTCCCCCGGGGAATGCAGTCCAGCAAAGATCACCTGGCGCCGATGAAGCAAGGCGTTCAGAACCACTCCACAGGAGGACCCCAGTGGCGAAGGCGAAGTTCGAGCGGACTAAGCCGCACGTCAACATCGGCACCATCGGTCACATCGACCACGGTAAGACGACCCTCACGGCCGCCATTACCAAGGTGCTGCACGACGCGTTCCCGGACCTGAACGAGGCCTCGGCGTTCGACCAGATCGACAAGGCTCCTGAGGAGCGCCAGCGCGGTATCACCATCTCCATCGCGCACGTCGAGTACCAGACGGAGACCCGTCACTACGCCCACGTCGACTGCCCCGGTCACGCGGACTACATCAAGAACATGATCACGGGTGCCGCCCAGATGGACGGCGCCATCCTCGTGGTCGCCGCCACCGACGGCCCGATGCCGCAGACCAAGGAGCACGTGCTTCTGGCCCGCCAGGTCGGCGTTCCGTACATCGTCGTCGCCCTGAACAAGGCCGACATGGTGGACGACGAGGAGATCCTGGAGCTCGTCGAGCTCGAGGTCCGTGAGCTGCTCTCCGAGTACGAGTTCCCGGGCGACGACGTCCCGGTCGTCAAGGTTTCCGCTCTGAAGGCGCTTGAGGGCGACAAGGAGTGGGGCCAGTCGGTCCTGGACCTGATGAAGGCCGTCGACGAGTCGATCCCGGAGCCGGAGCGCGACGTCGACAAGCCGTTCCTGATGCCGATCGAGGACGTCTTCACCATCACCGGTCGCGGTACGGTCGTCACCGGCCGTATCGAGCGTGGTGTCCTCAAGGTCAACGAGACCGTCGACATCATCGGCATCAAGCCGGAGAAGACCTCCACCACGGTCACCGGCATCGAGATGTTCCGCAAGCTGCTCGACGAGGGCCAGGCCGGTGAGAACGTCGGTCTGCTGCTCCGCGGCATCAAGCGCGAGGACGTCGAGCGCGGCCAGGTCATCATCAAGCCGGGCTCGGTCACCCCGCACACCGAGTTCGAGGCGCAGGCCTACATCCTCTCCAAGGACGAGGGTGGCCGCCACACGCCGTTCTTCAACAACTACCGTCCGCAGTTCTACTTCCGTACGACGGACGTGACCGGCGTCGTGACCCTCCCCGAGGGCACCGAGATGGTCATGCCGGGTGACAACACCGAGATGAAGGTGGAGCTCATCCAGCCCGTCGCCATGGAAGAGGGCCTGAAGTTCGCCATCCGTGAGGGTGGCCGGACCGTGGGCGCCGGCCAGGTCACCAAGATCACCAAGTGATCCTGGCCCGACAGGGCTGACCGGTAGGTCTCTTGCGAGGGGCCCGTACGACTTCGGTCGTACGGGCCCCTTCGCTGTATCGCATCACATGCGGTCCCTGACCAGTACACAACTTGATCCTTTTGGTTTTAAAGCTTGCATGGGGGCACCATGGGTTTGGTCGCCGGCGATCGTGCCGAGCGTCCGGCGCGGTTCCTGCGTACCTCTGTGCATCCGTGGAGGGATGCAGCAGTGCCAGAAGGGAACCCTGTGGTGACACCCATGTCGAAGAACGCCTCCGTCTCGCTCGACCGACTGCGCGCCGAGGTCGAGCGCCGCAACCCGGCGGAGCCCGAGTTCCACCAGGCCGTACGTGAGGTCCTGGAGACGCTCGGCCCGGTGCTGGGGGCACGGCCCGAGTACGCGGAGCCGGGGCTGGTCGAGCGGCTGCTGGAGCCGGAGCGGCAGATCATCTTCCGGGTGCCGTGGCAGGACGACCGGGGCCGGACCCAGGTCAACCGGGGCTTCCGGATCGAGTTCAACAGCGCCCTCGGCCCCTACAAGGGCGGCCTGCGCTTCCACCCCTCCGTGAACCTCGGGATCATCAAGTTCCTCGGCTTCGAGCAGATCTTCAAGAACGCGCTCACCGGGCTCGGTATCGGCGGCGGCAAGGGCGGCAGCGACTTCGACCCGCAGGGCCGCAGCGACGCCGAGGTCATGCGCTTCTGCCAGTCCTTCATGACGGAGCTGTACCGGCACATCGGCGAGTACACCGACATCCCGGCCGGTGACATCGGCGTCGGCGCCCGCGAGATCGGCTACCTCTTCGGCCAGTACCGGCGGATCACCAACCGCTGGGAGGGCGGCGTGCTCACCGGCAAGGCCGCCGGCTGGGGCGGCTCGCTGATCCGCCCCGAGGCGACCGGATACGGCAATGTGCTGTTCGCCGAGGCCATGCTGCGCGCCCGCGGCGAGGACCTGGAGGGGCAGACCGCGGTCGTCTCCGGTTCCGGCAATGTCGCGATCCACACCATCCAGAAGCTCGCGGCCCTCGGCGCCCACCCCGTCACCTGCTCCGACTCGGGCGGCTACGTCGTCGACGACAAGGGCATCGACGTGGAGCTGCTGCGCCAGGTCAAGGAGGTCGAGCGCGGCCGGGTGAGCACCTACGCCGAGCGGCGAGGCGCCTCCGCGCGGTTCGTGCCCGGGGGACGGGTGTGGGAGGTCCCCGCGGACGTCGCCCTGCCGTCCGCCACGCAGAACGAGCTGAACGCGGACGACGCCGCGGCGCTGATCCGCAACGGGGTGAAGGCGGTCTCCGAGGGCGCGAACATGCCGACCACCCCCGAGGCCGTGCGGCTGTTCCAGCAGGCCGGTGTCGCCTTCGGGCCCGGCAAGGCCGCCAACGCGGGCGGGGTCGCGGTCAGCGCGCTGGAGATGACGCAGAACGCCTCGCGCACCTCGTGGAAGGCCGAGCAGGTCGAGCAGGAGCTGGCCCGCATCATGACCGACATCCACACCACCTGCGCGCAGACCGCCGAGCGCTACGGCGCCCCCGGCGACTATGTGACCGGCGCGAACATCGCCGGGTTCGAGCGGGTGGCGGACGCGATGCTCGCCCAGGGCGTCATCTGAGGCACGCGCGGGGCACGGGCGCGGACGGCCTCCGTGCCCCACATGGCCCTGGTGACCGCCGGCCCGTCCGGGAAGGCTGAAGAGCATGCAGAAGCTCTCCCTCGACGCCCTCGCCCGCGAACAGCTGGAACGCGCCGCCGCCGCGCCCAACGGCCGCAGCGCCACCACCGTCTACGGCGGCCATGAACACACCCTGCGCCAGACCCTGCTCGCGCTGACCGCGGGCACCAGCCTCGCCGAGCACGACAGCCCCGGCGAGGCCACCCTGCTCGTGCTGCGCGGCCGCGTCCGTCTCACCAGCGCGGACGCCGAGTGGGAGGGCCGTACCGGCGACCTCATCGCCATCCCCCCGGCCCGCCACGCGCTCCAGGCACTGGAGGACGCGGCGGTGATCCTCACGGTGGCGAAGGGGGACTGAACCGAGCAGGCTCCGGACGACCAGCGGCCCCGGGGGCGCCGATGCGGCGTACCCGGGGCCGGAGTCGTCTCAGAGGCGCTGCCAGAGCGCCGGGACGTTCGGGGGCTCCCAGCCCGGCTGGGCCTGGTGGCCCTGGATGCAGCGGTAGGTCGCCCCGCCGTAGGTCACCGTGGCGCCCGCCTGGTAGACGGTGCCGGCCGACCAGGTGCCGCCGGGCTCGCCCGGGTCGCCCGGGTCACCGGGACCGCTGGAGGTCGTCTTCAGGGTGAGGCCGTAGGACTGCAGGATCGGGTTGATCGGCTGGAAGAACGTCGTCCCGCCGGTCCGGCAGTCGCCCGAGCCGCCCGAGGTGACGCCCTGCGCCTGGCTGCCGGAGATGTACGAGCCGCCCGAGTCGCCCGGCTCGGCGCACACCGAGGTCCGCGTGACGCCGGTGATGGTGCCCTCGGGATAGGTCACGCTGGTGTTGTGCTGCTGGATCGTGCCGCAGTGCCAGCCCGTCGTGGACCCGGAGCGGCACACCGACGCCCCCACCACGGCCTGCGTCGACCCGGCGACCTGGACGGCGGAGCCGACGACGGTGGGCGTCGCCGTCCAGTTGCTGTTGACCGCCACCCACGCCATGTCGCTGCCGGGGAAGACGGACGCCTGGAAGGTGCCCTGGGCGACCCGGTTGGAGCCGGTGGTGCTGTTGCCCGCCCGGCCGCAGTGACCGGCGGTGGCGAAGCCGTGCTGGGTGCCGCGGGTGACCGGGAAGCCGATCGAGCAGCGCGAGCCGCTGTTGATGTAGTACGCGTCCCCGCCCCGCAAGTCGTAGAGCGGACGCGGGAGTTCGGAGGTGCGCACGATCTTCGCGAGGGAGCTGTCGACCCCGGCCGCGGACAGCAGGGCGCGTGCGGCGCCCGGCCGGGCCTCCTCCACCACCAGGGCGTTGTCGCGCACGTCGACGTACCAGACCGGGGTGCCGGTGGTGGCCTCGCGCGCCGTACGGTCCAGGCGGGCCTTGGCGGCGTCCAGGTCGGCCAGGGAATGGCGGACGAGCCTCGCGGTGGCGCCCCGCGCCTCGATCGCCGGTATGTCGGCGCGGTCGGTCGTGGCGACGGTCAGCGTGGCCGATTCGGCGCCGCGCACCCAGGCACCGGCGAAGTCCTTGCCCAGGTCGGCGCGCAGCCGTCCGGCGGTGGCGCCCGCCTCGGCCTCGTTGGCGAGCCGGGTGTAGGCCTGCCGGGTGTCGATGCCGAGGTCACGACTCATGGCGTTGACCAGGGCGGGCGGGGCCTCGGCGCTCTTGAGGGTCTGTGCGGCGCCGGGCGCGGTGGACGGGGACGGTTCGGTGCCGGCGCTCGCGGAGCCGCTGAGCCCGGCCACGAGCAGCGCGGCGGCCGCCACCGCCCCCGTGCACAGTCTGTGGAGCATGGATGGTCTCCTCCGAAACGGTCGGGGAAGTGCGGGGAAGTGCCCAAACCGTAGGGAGGGCCGCGCGGGCGGCATAAGACGTCAGTCGACCCCCTGGCCCGGTGTTATGGAAGGCGGTGCCACGGCTCTCACCAGGGCCGCGTGGGCGCTGCGGGCCCGGTCCAGGACCGCGGCCGCGGCATCCGGGCGCTGGGCCCCCGGATGCCAGCCCAGCAGATGGCGCCAGACCAGGGGAGTGCCGGTGAGCGGCCGGACGGCGATGCCGGGCGTCGGCGGGAAGGAGGCCCGGCACAGGCCGACCGCGCGGCCGACCCGGACCAGGTGGACGCAGGAGGCGGTGTCCGTCTCGTACATCCGGCGCGGGGTGAACCCGGCGCGGGCGCAGGCGGCGGTGAAGCAGTCCGCGAAGCAGCCGTCGCCGGGGACGCAGGCCCACTCCTGGTCGGCGAGCGCGTCGAGGCCGATCGCGGGGCGGCCGGCGAGCGGGTGGCCCTCGGCGAGCATGACCCGTACCGGGTCCACGGCGATCTCCCGCCACACCAGGTGCTCCGCGCCCGGCGGAGCGGCCGAGCCGCAGGTCCCGGCCAGCGCGAAGTCGAGCCGCCCCTCGGTCAGCTGCCGCGCCAGTTCCCGCTCCGACCAGGAGGCGCAGGTGGTGACGGTGGCGTCGGGGAGGGTGTCCGCAATTCCGGCGACCAGTGCGCCGAGGAGGGGGCCGTGGATGCCGCCGATCCGCAGCCGCTCGGTGTCCCGCCGCGCCCGCGCGAACCGGGCCGCCTCCCGCTGCAGCTCCGAGACGGCGGGCAGCACGACCCGGGTGCGCTCCAGCACCAGCTCACCGAGGGCGGTCGCCCGCACCCCGTACCGGCCCCGCTCGAACAGCACGCCCCCCAGTGCCCGCTCGATCCGCCTGAGCTGCGCGCTGAGCGCGGGCTGGGCGAGCCCGAGTACGGTGGCCGCCCGGGTGAGACTGCCCGCGTCGGCGATCGTCCGGATGGTCCTCAGATGCCGTAACTCCAGCTCCATGCAGTGAGCTTGCTGCGCGGGCGGGACGGGGGCAAGAGGTTGGTATGGACCAGTTGAACGGGGGGCCGTCGGCGTCGGCGCCCCGTGTTTGACCTGCGTCACTCCCGGGGTATTCTCTCCGGCTCGATTGGCGGAGGCGGTGCCCCATATGGCAGACTGTCCGAGTTGCTCGGTCGAGTGTTGATGCTGCGCGCCTCCCGCCGGGAGGACCGGAAGCGAGTCCCACAGTACTCGTCGTCCTAACTGCCTGAGGGCAGCACTGGGGCGGACGTACGGGAATCTTCCGGGAAGTGTGGTGCGGTACCGGCCAGGCACCCGGTGGGCCTCCTGGCCCTCGGTCCTCGGTTCCGGAAGGGCCGTGTTCCCACGCAGGGATGTTCGAACAAGGGACATCTGTGTCAGCGGGAGCGCGACACGCCCGACCGCGTGGGTCGGAGAACGGGACACAGGAACACCGGGTTCCAGAGCTTTACGAGACAAAGGACTACTGAGTAGCCATGGCGGGACAGAAGATCCGCATCCGGCTCAAGGCCTACGACCACGAGGTCATCGACTCCTCGGCGAAGAAGATCGTCGAGACGGTGACCCGCACTGGTGCGTCGGTCGCGGGCCCGGTGCCGCTGCCCACTGAGAAGAACGTGTACTGCGTCATCAAGTCGCCGCACAAGTACAAGGACTCGCGCGAGCACTTCGAGATGCGCACGCACAAGCGCCTGATCGACATCCTCGACCCCACCCCCAAGACCGTTGACTCTCTGATGCGACTCGACCTCCCGGCCGGTGTCGACATCGAGATCAAGCTCTGAGGGCCGGTGATCTGAGAATGGCTAAGCAGATCAAGGGCATCCTGGGCGAGAAGCTCGGCATGACGCAGGTGTGGGACGAGAACAACCGTGTTGTTCCGGTCACCGTCGTCAAGGCCGGCCCGAACGTCGTGACCCAGGTCCGTACGAACGACACCGACGGCTACGAGTCGGTCCAGATCGCCTTCGGCGAGATCGACCCGCGCAAGGTGAACAAGCCCCTCAAGGGCCACTTCGCCAAGGCCGACGTCACCCCCCGCCGCCACCTCGTCGAGATCCGTACCTCGGACGCCTCCGAGTACACCCTCGGCCAGGAGATCACCGCCGAGGTGTTCGAGGCGGGCATCAAGGTCGACGTCACCGGCAAGAGCAAGGGCAAGGGCTTCGCCGGTGTCATGAAGCGCCACAACTTCGGTGGCCTCGGCGCCGGTCACGGCACCCAGCGCAAGCACCGCTCCCCCGGTTCCATCGGTGGCTGCGCCACCCCGGGCCGTGTGTTCAAGGGCCTCCGCATGGCGGGTCGCATGGGCAACGAGCGGGTCACCACCCAGAACCTGACCGTCCACGCCGTTGACGCGGAGAAGGGTCTGCTGCTCATCAAGGGCGCGGTTCCCGGTCCGAACGGCGGCCTCGTCCTGGTCCGCACCGCGGCCAAGGGGGCCTGAGGTAACCGATGAGCACTGTTGACATCCTTTCGCCGGCGGGCGACAAGGCCGGTTCCGTCGAGCTCCCCGCGGAGATCTTCGACGCCAAGGTCAGCGTTCCGCTGATCCACCAGGTCGTCGTCGCGCAGCTGGCCGCTGCCCGTCAGGGCACCCACAAGACCAAGACCCGCGGTGAAGTCCGTGGTGGCGGCAAGAAGCCGTACCGCCAGAAGGGCACCGGCCGCGCCCGTCAGGGCTCGACCCGCGCCCCGCAGTTCGCCGGTGGTGGCGTCGTGCACGGTCCCGTGCCGCGCGACTACTCGCAGCGGACGCCCAAGAAGATGAAGGCCGCCGCCCTGCGCGGTGCCCTCACCGACCGGGCCCGCCACAACCGCATCCACGTCGTCTCCGGCGTCATCGAGGGCGAGACCCCCTCGACCAAGGCCGCCAAGACGCTGTTCGGCAAGATCTCGGAGCGCAAGAACCTGCTCCTGGTCGTCGAGCGTGCCGACGAGGCCGCGTGGCTGTCCGCCCGCAACCTGCCCCAGGTCCACATCCTGGAGCCGGGCCAGCTGAACACGTACGACGTTCTCGTCTCGGACGACGTGGTCTTCACCCAGGCCGCCTTCGAGTCCTTCGTGTCCGGCCCGAAGGCCACTGACACCGAAGGGAGCGAGGCCTGATGGCTATCCGTCACCCCGCCATTGCCTCCAAGGCCGCGAAGGCCGCCAAGGCCGCGCGCGTCGCCAAGGCGCGTCGCCACGCCGCCGAGGGCAAGAACACCGTCGAGACCCCGCTGAGCAAGTCCTTCACGGACCCCCGTGACGTGCTGCTCAAGCCGGTCGTCTCCGAGAAGAGCTACGCGCTCCTCGACGAGGGCAAGTACACGTTCATCGTCGACCCGCGTGCCAACAAGACCCAGATCAAGCAGGCCGTCGAGTCGGTCTTCGAGGTCAAGGTCACCGGGGTCAACACGATCAACCGCCAGGGCAAGCGCAAGCGGACCCGCACCGGCTTCGGCAAGCGCGCCGACAGCAAGCGGGCGATCGTGACCCTCGCCGAGGGCGACCGTATCGACATCTTCGGCGGTCCGACCGCGTAAGCGGGTCGGATCGTCCGATATCGGACGAGGACTGAGAAATGGGAATCCGCAAGTACAAGCCGACTACGCCGGGCCGTCGTGGTTCCAGCGTTGCCGACTTCGTCGAGGTCACGCGGTCCACGCCGGAGAAGTCGCTGGTCCGCCCCCTGCACAGCAAGGGCGGCCGTAACAACGCCGGTCGTGTGACCGTTCGCCACCAGGGTGGCGGACACAAGCGCGCCTACCGCGTGATCGACTTCCGTCGGCACGACAAGGACGGCGTGCCCGCGAAGGTCGCGCACATCGAGTACGACCCCAACCGCACCGCGCGCATCGCGCTGCTGCACTACGCCGACGGCGAGAAGCGCTACATCCTCGCCCCGCGCAACCTGCAGCAGGGTGACCGCGTCGAGAACGGTCCCGGGGCCGACATCAAGCCGGGCAACAACCTGGCGCTCCGCAACATCCCGGTCGGTACCACGATCCACGCGATCGAGCTCCGTCCCGGTGGCGGTGCCAAGTTCGCCCGCTCCGCCGGTGCCTCCGTGCAGCTGCTCGCGAAGGAGGGCCAGATGGCCCACCTGCGCATGCCCTCCGGTGAGATCCGCCTGGTCGACGTGCGCTGCCGCGCCACCGTCGGCGAGGTCGGCAACGCCGAGCAGAGCAACATCAACTGGGGTAAGGCCGGCCGCAAGCGCTGGCTGGGCGTCCGCCCGACCGTCCGCGGTGTGGCGATGAACCCGGTTGACCACCCCCACGGTGGTGGTGAGGGCAAGACCTCCGGTGGTCGCCACCCGGTCAGCCCCTGGGGTCAGAAGGAAGGTCGTACTCGTGCTCCCAAGAAGGCGAGCAACAAGTACATCGTCCGCCGCCGCAAGACGAACAAGAAGCGCTAGGAGCGGGTTTAGATGCCGCGCAGTCTCAAGAAGGGGCCCTTCGTCGACGACCACCTGATCAAGAAGGTGGACGCCCAGAACGAAGCCGGCACCAAGAACGTCATCAAGACCTGGTCCCGTCGCTCGATGATCGTCCCGGCCATGCTCGGCCACACGATCGCGGTGCACAACGGCAAGACCCACATCCCGGTGTTCGTCACCGAGTCGATGGTCGGCCACAAGCTCGGCGAGTTCTCGCCGACGCGCACCTTCCGGGGTCACGTCAAGGAAGACCGGAAGTCGAAGCGCCGCTAGTAGCGGATCGCATTCAGACACGTAAGTAACTGAAGGGACAACCATGGAAGCCAGGGCCCAGGCGCGGTACATCCGCGTCACGCCCATGAAGGCCCGCCGCGTGGTGGACCTCATCCGTGGCATGGACGCCACGGAGGCCCAGGCGGTCCTGCGATTCGCTCCGCAGGCCGCCTCCGTGCCGGTCGGCAAGGTGCTCGACAGCGCCATCGCCAACGCCGCGCACAACTACGACCACACCGATGTCGACAGCCTCTTCGTTTCCGAGGCCTACGTCGACGAGGGTCCGACCCTGAAGCGGTTCCGTCCGCGCGCCCAGGGCCGTGCCTACCGGATCCGCAAGCGGACCAGCCACATCACCGTGGTCGTCAGCAGCAAGGAAGGAACCCGGTAATGGGCCAGAAGGTAAACCCGCATGGGTTCCGGCTCGGTGTCACCACCGACTTCAAGTCGCGCTGGTACGCCGACAAGCTGTACAAGGACTACGTCAAGGAAGACGTCGCCATCCGTCGGATGATGACGTCCGGCATGGAGCGCGCCGGTATCTCGAAGGTGGAGATCGAGCGCACCCGTGACCGTGTCCGCGTGGACATCCACACCGCGCGTCCGGGCATCGTCATCGGCCGCCGCGGCGCCGAGGCCGACCGCATCCGCGGTGACCTGGAGAAGCTGACCGGCAAGCAGGTCCAGCTGAACATCCTTGAGGTCAAGAACCCGGAGACGGACGCTCAGCTGGTGGCCCAGGCCGTCGCCGAGCAGCTCTCCTCCCGCGTCTCCTTCCGTCGGGCCATGCGCAAGAGCATGCAGTCCGCCATGAAGGCCGGCGCCAAGGGCATCAAGATCCAGTGCGGTGGCCGCCTCGGCGGCGCCGAGATGTCCCGCTCGGAGTTCTACCGCGAGGGCCGTGTGCCCCTGCACACGCTCCGCGCGAACGTGGACTACGGCTTCTTCGAGGCCAAGACGACCTTCGGCCGCATCGGTGTGAAGGTCTGGATCTACAAGGGCGACGTCAAGAACATCGCCGAGGTCCGCGCCGAGAACGCCGCTGCCCGTGCGGGTAACCGCCCGGCGCGCGGCGGTGCCGACCGCCCGGCCCGTGGTGGCCGCGGTGGCGAGCGGCGCGGTCGCAAGCCGCAGCAGGCTGCCGGCGCCGAGGCCCCCAAGGCCGAGGCTCCCGCCGCCGCTCCGGCTGAGAGCACCGGAACGGAGGCCTGACCGTCATGCTGATCCCCCGTAGGGTCAAGCACCGCAAGCAGCACCACCCGAAGCGCAACGGTATGTCCAAGGGTGGAACGCAGGTTGCGTTCGGCGAGTACGGCATCCAGGCGCTGACCCCGGCCTACGTGACGAACCGCCAGATCGAGGCGGCTCGTATCGCGATGACCCGCCACATCAAGCGTGGCGGCAAGGTCTGGATCAACATCTACCCGGACCGTCCCCTCACCAAGAAGCCGGCCGAGACCCGCATGGGTTCCGGTAAGGGTTCGCCGGAGTGGTGGATCGCCAACGTCAAGCCCGGACGCGTCATGTTCGAGCTGTCGTACCCCAACGAGAAGATCGCCCGTGAGGCGCTGACCCGTGCGGCCCACAAGCTGCCGATGAAGTGCCGGATCGTCAAGCGCGAGGCAGGTGAAGCGTGATGTCGGCCGGTACCAAGGCGTCCGAGCTGCGCGAGCTGGGCAACGAGGAGCTTCTGGCGAAGCTCCGCGAGGCCAAGGAAGAGCTGTTCAACCTCCGCTTCCAGGCGGCCACGGGTCAGCTCGAGAACCATGGCCGTCTCAAGGCGGTCCGCAAGGACATCGCCCGGATCTACACCCTCATGCGTGAGCGTGAGCTCGGCATCGAGACGGTGGAGAACGCCTGATGAGCGAGAGCAACGTGACTGAGAACAAGGAAGCTCGCGGTTTCCGCAAGACCCGTGAGGGTCTGGTCGTCAGCGACAAGATGGACAAGACCGTCGTCGTCGCCGTCGAGGACCGTGTCAAGCACGCGCTGTACGGCAAGGTCATCCGCCGTACGAACAAGCTCAAGGCGCACGACGAGCAGAACGCCGCGGGCGTCGGCGACCGCGTCCTCCTGATGGAGACCCGGCCGCTGTCCGCGACGAAGCGCTGGCGCGTCGTCGAGATCCTCGAAAAGGCCAAGTAATTCCTGCGGGGCAAACCCCGCAGGTCAGTTCCGCCAGGCTCCGGGAGCCGCTCGCTGAGCGGCTCCCGGGGAACCGGCAGACAAACAGGAGATAGACGTGATCCAGCAGGAGTCGCGACTGCGCGTCGCCGACAACACTGGTGCGAAGGAAATCCTTTGCATCCGTGTGCTCGGTGGCTCCGGTCGCCGCTACGCGGGCATCGGTGACGTCATCGTCGCCACCGTCAAGGACGCGATCCCCGGTGGCAACGTGAAGAAGGGTGACGTCGTCAAGGCGGTCATCGTTCGCACCGTCAAGGAGCGCCGCCGTCCGGACGGCTCGTACATCCGCTTCGACGAGAACGCCGCTGTCATTCTGAAGAACGACGGCGACCCTCGCGGCACCCGCATCTTCGGCCCGGTCGGCCGTGAGCTGCGCGAGAAGAAGTTCATGAAGATCATCTCGCTCGCGCCGGAGGTGCTGTAAGCATGAAGATCAAGAAGGGCGACCTGGTCCAGGTCATCACCGGTAAGGACAAGGGCAAGCAGGGCAAGGTCATTGCCGCTTTCCCGCGCGAGGAGCGCGTCCTGGTCGAGGGTGTCAACCGGGTCAAGAAGCACACCAAGGCCGGCCCGACCGCTCGCGGTTCCCAGGCCGGCGGCATCGTCACGACCGAGGCCCCGATCCACGTCTCCAACGTCCAGCTGGTCGTGGAGAAGGACGGCAAGAAGGTCGTCACGCGTGTCGGTTACCGCTTCGACGAAGAGGGCAACAAGATCCGCGTTGCCAAGCGGACGGGTGAGGACATCTGATGGCTACCACCACCACTCCGCGTCTGAAGACGAAGTACCGCGAGGAGATCGCGGGCAAGCTGCGTGACGAGTTCAAGTACGAGAACGTCATGCAGGTTCCCGGCCTCGTCAAGATCGTGGTCAACATGGGTGTGGGCGACGCCGCCCGCGACTCCAAGCTGATCGAGGGCGCCATCCGCGACCTCACCACGATCACCGGTCAGAAGCCGGCCGTCACCAAGGCCCGCAAGTCCATCGCGCAGTTCAAGCTGCGTGAGGGTCAGCCGATCGGTGCCCACGTCACGCTCCGTGGCGACCGCATGTGGGAGTTCCTGGACCGCACCCTGTCGCTCGCGCTGCCGCGCATCCGCGACTTCCGTGGTCTGTCCCCCAAGCAGTTCGACGGCCGTGGCAACTACACCTTCGGTCTCACCGAGCAGGTCATGTTCCACGAGATCGACCAGGACAAGATCGACCGTGTCCGGGGTATGGACATCACCGTGGTCACCACGGCGACCAACGACGAAGAGGGCCGCGCCCTTCTCCGTCACCTCGGCTTCCCGTTCAAGGAGGCGTGAGCGAGATGGCGAAGAAGGCTCTGATCGCTAAGGCTGCTCGCAAGCCCAAGTTCGGTGTGCGTGGCTACACCCGCTGCCAGCGCTGCGGCCGTCCGCACTCCGTGTACCGCAAGTTCGGCCTGTGCCGCGTGTGCCTTCGTGAGATGGCTCACCGTGGCGAGCTGCCGGGCGTGACCAAGAGCTCCTGGTAATCCCCTAAATCAGGGATTCTCAGGACTCTCGGTAAGCACTGGGTTCCGTCAGGCGCCCACCCCTTCATGGCTTAGGCTAGGAGGGTTGGGCGTCTGACATGCCCGTACGACTTACTACGCCGTAGGTCCACCGCGCCGCACCCGTCCCGTCTCGGATCGGGGAGAGGGATGGCGCACCAGGAAACCCCGGCGAGAGAGGCCGAAGGCCAATTCATGACCATGACTGATCCGATCGCAGACATGCTTACGCGTCTGCGGAACGCGAACTCGGCATACCACGACACCGTGTCGATGCCGCACTCGAAGATCAAGTCGCACATCGCGGAGATCCTCCAGCAGGAGGGCTTCATCACGGGCTGGAAGGTCGAGGACGCCGAGGTCGGCAAGAACCTCGTCCTGGAGCTGAAGTTCGGCCCCAACCGTGAGCGCTCCATCGCGGGCATCAAGCGGATCTCCAAGCCCGGTCTCCGGGTGTACGCGAAGTCCACCAACCTGCCGAAGGTGCTCGGCGGCCTCGGCGTGGCGATCATCTCCACGTCCCACGGGCTCCTCACCGACAAGCAGGCCGGCAAGAAGGGCGTGGGTGGGGAAGTCCTCGCCTACGTCTGGTAGCGGAAGGGAACGGAGGAAAAAGCTATGTCGCGTATTGGCAAGCTCCCCATCACGGTTCCCGCCGGCGTGGACGTCACCATCGACGGCCGCACGGTCTCGGTCAAGGGCCCCAAGGGCACGCTGACCCACACCGTCGCCGCGCCGATCGAGATCGAGAAGGGCGAGGACGGCGTCCTGCACGTCAAGCGCCCCAACGACGAGCGTCAGAACAAGGCCCTGCACGGCCTGTCCCGCACGCTGGTGGCGAACATGATCACCGGCGTGACCCAGGGTTACGTGAAGAAGCTCGAAATCAGCGGTGTCGGTTACCGAGTGACCGCCAAGGGCTCGAACCTGGAGTTCGCGCTCGGCTACAGCCACCCGATCACTGTCGAGGCCCCCGAGGGCATCACCTTCAAGGTCGAGGCGCCCACGCGTTTCTCGGTCGAGGGCATCGACAAGCAGAAGGTCGGCGAGGTTGCGGCCAACATCCGCAAGCTGCGCAAGCCCGACCCGTACAAGGCCAAGGGCGTCAAGTACGAGGGCGAAGTCATCCGCCGCAAGGTCGGAAAGGCGGGTAAGTAAGCCATGGCATACGGACAGAAGATCCTCAAGGGCGACGCCTACAAGCGCGCCGCGATCAAGCGCCGTCACATCCGGATCCGCAAGAAGCTGTCCGGTACGGCGGAGCGTCCCCGCCTGGTCGTTACCCGTTCGAACCGCCACATCGTGGCCCAGGTGATCGACGACATCAAGGGTCACACCCTGGCGTCGGCGTCCACCCTGGACAGCTCGGTCCGCGGTGGCGAGGGCGACAAGTCCGCGCAGGCCAAGAAGGTCGGCGCCCTGGTCGCCGAGCGTGCCAAGGCCGCCGGTGTCGAGGCCGTTGTGTTCGACCGTGGTGGCAACCAGTACGCCGGGCGCATCGCCGCCCTGGCGGACGCCGCCCGCGAAGCCGGCTTGAAGTTCTGAGCCGTTCGTAGCTAGCGGAAAAGAGAGAGGTAAATCCAATGGCTGGACCCCAGCGCCGCGGTGGCGGTGCCGGTGGCGGCGAGCGGCGGGACCGGAAGGGCCGTGACGGCGGCGCAGCTGCCGCCGAGAAGACCGCGTACGTTGAGCGCGTTGTCGCGATCAACCGCGTCGCCAAGGTTGTGAAGGGTGGTCGTCGCTTCAGCTTCACCGCGCTGGTCGTGGTGGGCGACGGTGACGGCACCGTGGGTGTCGGTTACGGCAAGGCCAAGGAGGTGCCGGCCGCCATCGCCAAGGGCGTTGAGGAGGCCAAGAAGCACTTCTTCAAGGTCCCCCGTATCCAGGGCACCATCCCCCACCCCATCCAGGGTGAGAAGGCTGCCGGCGTCGTGCTGCTCAAGCCCGCGTCGCCCGGTACCGGTGTGATCGCCGGTGGTCCGGTGCGTGCCGTGCTGGAGTGCGCCGGTATCCACGACGTGCTGTCGAAGTCGCTCGGCTCCGACAACGCGATCAACATCGTGCACGCCACCGTGGAGGCCCTGAAGGGCCTGCAGCGTCCCGAGGAGATCGCGGCCCGCCGCGGTCTGCCGCTTGAGGACGTCGCTCCCGCGGCTCTGCTGCGTGCGCGTGCCGGGGCGGGTGCGTAATCATGGCGCAGCTCAAGATCACGCAGGTCAAGTCCTACATCGGCAGCAAGCAGAACCACCGTGACACCCTCCGGTCGCTTGGTCTCAAGGGGATCAACACCGTGGTCGTCAAGGAGGACCGCCCCGAGTTCCGCGGCATGGTGCACACCGTCCGCCACCTCGTGACGGTCGAGGAGGTCGACTGATCATGGCGGAGCAGAACCCGCTCAAGATCCACAACCTCCGTCCCGCCCCGGGCGCCAAGACCGCCAAGACCCGTGTCGGTCGTGGTGAGGCGTCGAAGGGTAAGACGGCCGGTCGTGGTACCAAGGGCACGAAGGCCCGCTACCAGGTTCCGGAGCGCTTCGAGGGTGGCCAGATGCCGCTCCACATGCGCCTCCCGAAGCTGAAGGGCTTCAAGAACCCGTTCAAGACCGAGTACCAGGTCGTGAACCTCGACAAGCTGGCCGCGCTCTACCCCGAGGGTGGCGAGGTCACGGTCGAGGGCCTCGTGGCCAAGGGTGCCGTGCGCAAGAACAGCCTCGTCAAGGTCCTCGGCCAGGGCGAGATCTCCGTGGCGCTGCAGGTGACGGTGGACGCCGTCTCCGGCTCCGCCAAGGAGAAGATCACCGCCGCCGGCGGTACCGTCACCGAGCTCGTCTGAACACCGCAGGCGTCTCGATGACTTGAGCGATCCCGACCGGGGATACCCCACAAATGGGGTATCCCCGGTTGGTCGTTCCTAGGGTGGCAGTCTCGCGGGTAAGGTGGCCTGCACTGCCAACTTTTACCGGGTGCCTCACCAGCGGCACTCGGAACGGCAGTCGACCGTTAGCTAGTCGTTCCCTATTAGTCGAACCTCAAGACCGTCACCCTTGACGCAGTTGCGCGGGGGTCGCAGGAGGCACCGTGCTCACCGCGTTCGCCCGGGCGTTCAAGACGCCCGACCTGCGCAAGAAGCTGCTCTTCACGCTCGGCATCATCGTGATCTACCGGATCGGTACGCACATCCCGATCCCCGGCGTCGACTACACGTCCGTCCAGCAGTGCGTGGACGAGGCGTCCGGCAAGCAGGGGATCTTCGGTCTGGTCAACATGTTCAGCGGTGGAGCGCTGCTGCAGATCACCATCTTCGCGCTGGGCATCATGCCGTACATCACGGCGAGCATCATCCTCCAGCTGCTGACCGTGGTGATCCCGCGCCTGGAAGCCCTCAAGAAGGAGGGCCAGTCCGGTACGGCGAAGATCACGCAGTACACCCGTTACCTGACGGTGGCCCTCGCCGTCCTGCAGGGCACCGGCCTCGTCGCCACCGCCCGCAGCGGCGCCCTCTTCTCCGGCTGCACGGTCGCCGGAAACGTGGTCCCGGACCGCTCGATCTTCACGACCGTCGTCATGGTCGTCACCATGACCGCCGGTACGGCCGTCGTCATGTGGCTCGGTGAGCTGATCACCGACCGCGGCATCGGCAACGGCATGTCGATCCTGATGTTCATCTCGATCGCCGCGACCTTCCCGGCCGCCCTGTGGGCCATCAAGCAGGAGGGCAGCCTGGCGGACGGCTGGATCGAGTTTGGCACCGTCATGCTGGTCGGCTTCGTCATGGTCGGCCTGGTGGTCTTCGTCGAGCAGGCCCAGCGCCGCATCCCGGTGCAGTACGCGAAGCGCATGATCGGCCGCCGGTCCTACGGCGGTACGTCCACGTACATCCCGTTGAAGGTGAATCAGGCCGGTGTGATTCCTGTCATCTTCGCTTCGTCGCTGCTCTACATTCCGGCGCTGATCGCGCAGTTCTCCGACAGCAAGTCGGGTTGGAGGACGTGGATCGAGGCCAACCTCGCGGACCCGTCGGCCCCGACTCACCTGGTCCTTTACTTCTTCCTCATCGTGTTCTTCGCGTTCTTCTACGTGGCGATCTCCTTCAACCCCGAGGAAGTCGCCGACAACATGAAGAAGTATGGTGGCTTCATCCCGGGCATCCGGGCTGGCCGACCGACCGCTGAGTACCTGTCGTACGTGCTCAACCGGATCACCTGGCCGGGTTCGCTGTATCTGGGTCTGATCGCTCTCGTCCCGACAATGGCGTTGGCTGGTTTCGGGGCAAACCAGAACTTCCCGTTCGGTGGGACCAGCATCCTGATCATCGTGGGTGTCGGTCTTGAGACCGTGAAGCAGATCGAGAGCCAGCTCCAGCAGCGCAATTACGAAGGGTTCCTCCGCTGATGCGAATCGTCCTCGTCGGGCCGCCGGGTGCCGGTAAGGGAACACAGGCCACGCGCCTGGCCGAGAAGCTGAACATCCCGCACATCTCCACGGGCGACCTGTTCCGGGCCAACATCAGCCAGAAGACGGAGCTGGGGAAGCTCGCGAAGTCCTACATGGACGCGGGCAACCTCGTGCCGGACGAGGTCACCATCGCGATGGCCAAGGACCGCATGGAGCAGCCGGACGCCGAGGGCGGCTTCCTGCTGGACGGCTTCCCGCGCAATGTCTCGCAGGCCGAGGCGCTGGACGAGCTGCTGTCGAGCACCGGCATGAAGCTGGACGCCGTGCTCGACCTGGAGGCCCCCGAGGACGAGGTCGTCAAGCGGATCGCCGGCCGGCGCACCTGCCGCAACAACTCCGCGCACGTCTTCCACGTCACGTACAGCCCGCCGAAGAAGGAGGGCGTCTGCGACGTCTGCGGCGGCGAGCTGTACCAGCGGGACGACGACTCCGAGTCGACGGTCCGCACGCGGCTGGAGGTCTACCACACGCAGACCGAGCCGATCATCGACTACTACAAGGCGCAGGGCCTGGTCGTCACCATCGAGGCCATGGGCCCCGTGGACGAGGTCACCGGCCGCGCCCTGACGGCCCTCAAGCGCGAGGGCGACGACAAGTAGTCCCCCCCCGTACGTTCGCGGCAGCCGCGGTTCCCTTCCTGGGGCCGCGGCTGCGGTGTGCCGTGCCCCGTATCGTTGTGACATAGCCCCCTGACCCGGTTGAGAAAGGCCCCCGCCGCCATGGTGCAGATCAAGAGCCCCGAGCAGATCGCCAAGATGCGTGAGGCGGGGCTGGTCGTCGCCGCCATTCACGCGGCCACGCGGGAGGCCGCGGTGCCGGGTGCGACCACCAAGGATCTGGACGAGGTGGCCCGCAAGGTGCTCGCGGAGCACGGGGCGAAGTCGAACTTCCTGGGGTACGGCGGGTTCCCGGCGACGATCTGCACGTCCCCGAACGAGGTCGTCGTCCACGGCATCCCCTCCGACGAGGTGGTGCTCAAGGACGGGGACATCATCTCCATCGACTGCGGGGCGATCGTGGACGGCTGGCACGGTGACGCCGCCTACACGGCCTTCGTGGGGTCCGGTCACGCTCCGGAGCTGATCGAGCTCTCCCGGGTGACCGAGGAGTCGATGTGGGCCGGTATCGCGGCCATGAAGCAGGGCAACCGGCTCGTCGACATCTCCCGCGCCATCGAGACGTACATCCGCCGCCAGCCCAAGCCGGGCGGCGGCCGGTACGGGATCATCGAGGACTACGGCGGCCACGGCATCGGCACCGAGATGCACATGGACCCGCACCTGCTGAACTACGTCGAGCGCCGGCGCGGCAAGGGCCCCAAGCTGGTCCCCGGCTTCTGCCTGGCCATCGAGCCGATGGTCTCCCTCGGCACCCCGAAGACCGAGGTCCTCGCCGACGACTGGACGGTCATCACCACGGACGGCACCTGGTCCTCCCACTGGGAGCACTCGGTCGCGCTGACCGAAGAGGGCCCACTGGTCCTGACGGCCCCGGACGGGGGCAAGGCGAAGCTGGCCGAGTACGGGGTCATGGCGGCCCCGGACCCGCTGGGCTGAGGGCGAAGCTCTGGGCCCGAGGCCCCGGTCGCCGGTCGGAGGCCGGCGCAGCCGCTCGAAGCTTGTGAGGCGCCCCTGGCGCCGATCCCGCGAGAGCGGCGTGAAGAGTGGGTCGGGGGCAAGGCCAAGCTGGCCGAGTACGGGGTCACGGCGGCTCCGGACCCGCTGGGCTGAGTCCGTTGCCGATTCCCCGGTTCCCCGCGTAATGATCTGTCGCGGTGGGCAGGATTGCTCGATTCGTCTTTCCGGGTGCGCTGACGTAGACTGACTCGTCGGCTCTTGTGTACCCGCATGTCCGCATGCGCTCGCAGGGAGTCGATCAAGGTAGTCGATTCGAAGGGCGAAGCGTGGCCAAGAAGCAAGGTGCCATCGAGATCGAGGGCACTGTCGTCGAGTCTCTGCCGAACGCCATGTTCAAGGTCGAGCTCCAGAACGGCCACCAGGTCCTGGCACACATCAGCGGCAAGATGCGCATGCACTACATCCGCATCCTCCCTGACGACCGGGTCGTGGTGGAGCTGTCTCCGTACGACCTGACGCGTGGCCGGATCGTCTACCGGTACAAGTAGATCTTGCCCGCGCCCCGGGGTTCCCCGAGGCGATGGCACTGACCCGGAGAACCTCACCAATGAAGGTCAAGCCGAGCGTCAAGAAGATCTGCGACAAGTGCAGGGTGATCCGCCGTCACGGCCGGGTCATGGTCATCTGCGACAACCCGCGCCACAAGCAGCGCCAGGGCTGACGCACGACCACACCCTCTGCACCTCTATCGCAGAGTTTTCGCGCGACGCGAGCTGAATTTGTTCATACGCAGGATCCAGGCGAGCGATCGCCTGATACCCCCGGCTCGGAGGCCGGGGACCCAGTTCGTACCTGGTACGGCGGCTGGGAGTCGGTTCTGCGGAAGACCTCCGAAGATCACCAGGAGCCATTGAATGGCACGCGTTTCCGGTGTTGACATCCCGCGCGAAAAGCGCGTGGAGGTCGCCCTCACCTACGTGTTCGGCATCGGCCGGACGCTCTCCCAGCAGACGCTGGCCGCCACCGGCGTCGACCCGAACACCCGCGTCCGCGACCTCTCCGAGGAGCAGCTCGTCGCGATCCGCGAGTACGTGGACAACAACATCAAGACCGAGGGTGACCTCCGTCGCGAGATCCAGGCCGACATCCGCCGCAAGGTCGAGATCGGCTGCTACCAGGGTCTCCGTCACCGTCGTGGTCTGCCCGTCCGCGGTCAGCGCACCAGCACCAACGCCCGCACCCGCAAGGGCCCGCGTCGCGCCATCGCCGGTAAGAAGAAGCCGGGCAAGAAGTAGTCCACAGCGGACTCACCGTCCAGCGGTCTTCGCTGTAGGACCGACCACCTCCCGTAGGAGTACAGATGCCCCCCAAGGGTCGTCAGGGCGCTGCCAAGAAGGTGCGCCGCAAGGAAAAGAAGAACGTCGCTCACGGCCACGCGCACATCAAGAGCACGTTCAACAACACGATCGTCTCCATCACGGACCCGTCCGGCAACGTGATCTCCTGGGCCTCCGCCGGCCACGTCGGCTTCAAGGGCTCCCGGAAGTCCACGCCGTTCGCCGCGCAGATGGCCGCCGAGTCGGCTGCCCGCCGCGCCCAGGAGCACGGCATGCGCAAGGTCGACGTGTTCGTGAAGGGTCCGGGTTCCGGTCGTGAGACCGCGATCCGTTCGCTCCAGGCCACCGGCCTTGAGGTCGGCTCCATCCAGGACGTCACGCCGACCCCGCACAACGGCTGCCGTCCGCCGAAGCGCCGCCGCGTCTGACGCACGGCTGCTTCGCGCAGGGTTTGGTCCGGGCGGTACGGCTCTTCGGGGCGGTATCGCCCGTACCCTTGCAGTACCCGTCCCTCTTGCCGGGGACGGTTTCCGTCGGGCGTCAAATAGCGGGCGTCCACGAATGAAGGATCTGATCCACACATGCTGATCGCTCAGCGTCCCTCGTTGACCGAAGAGGTCGTCGACGAGTTCCGCTCCCGGTTCGTGATCGAGCCGCTGGAGCCGGGCTTCGGCTACACCCTCGGCAACTCCCTCCGCCGTACCCTCCTGTCGTCGATCCCCGGTGCCGCTGTCACCAGCATCCGCATCGACGGTGTCCTGCACGAGTTCACCACCGTGCCGGGCGTCAAGGAGGACGTCACCGACCTGATCCTCAACATCAAGCAGCTGGTCGTCTCCTCGGAGCACGACGAGCCGGTCGTGATGTACCTGCGCAAGCAGGGCCCGGGTCTGGTCACCGCCGCCGACATCGCGCCCCCGGCCGGTGTCGAGGTGCACAACCCCGACCTCGTCCTCGCCACGCTCAACGGCAAGGGCAAGCTGGAGATGGAGCTGACGGTCGAGCGCGGCCGCGGTTATGTCTCCGCCGTGCAGAACAAGCAGGTGGGCCAGGAGATCGGCCGTATCCCGGTCGACTCCATCTACAGCCCCGTGCTGAAGGTCACCTACAAGGTCGAGGCGACCCGAGTCGAGCAGCGCACCGACTTCGACAAGCTCATCGTCGACGTCGAGACCAAGCAGGCGATGCGTCCGCGTGACGCCATGGCCTCCGCCGGCAAGACCCTGGTCGAGCTGTTCGGTCTCGCCCGCGAGCTGAACATCGACGCCGAGGGCATCGACATGGGTCCGTCCCCGACGGACGCCGCCCTGGCCGCCGACCTGGCGCTGCCGATCGAGGAGCTGGAGCTCACGGTCCGCTCCTACAACTGCCTCAAGCGCGAGGGCATCCACTCCGTGGGTGAGCTCGTCGCCCGTTCCGAGGCAGACCTGCTCGACATCCGCAACTTCGGTGCGAAGTCGATCGACGAGGTCAAGGCGAAGCTGGCCGGCATGGGCCTGGCCCTGAAGGACAGCCCGCCCGGATTCGACCCGACCGCCGCCGCCGACGCCTTCGGCGCCGACGACGACGCGGACGCGGGTTTCGTGGAGACCGAGCAGTACTGAGCTGCTGACCGGTCGTTGCCGGTGAGCATCCGCTCATCGGGTTCCTGACCCCGGTACCTGATACGGCCGGGGCAGACACACAGGAGAAAGAACATGCCGAAGCCCACCAAGGGTGCCCGTCTGGGCGGCAGCGCCGCGCACGAGAAGCTCCTCCTCGCGAACCTCGCGAAGAGCCTCTTCGAGCACGGTCGCATCACCACCACCGAGGCGAAGGCGCGCCGTCTGCGTCCCTACGCCGAGCGGCTGATCACCAAGGCGAAGAAGGGCGACCTTCACAACCGCCGCCAGGTGCTCCAGGTCATCACGGACAAGAGCGTCGTCCACACGCTCTTCACCGAGATCGGCCCGCGCTACGAGAACCGCCCGGGTGGCTACACCCGTATCACCAAGATCGGTAACCGCCGTGGCGACAACGCGCCCATGGCCGTCATCGAGCTGGTGGAGGCCCTGACCGTGGCCCAGCAGGCCACCGGTGAGGCCGAGGCGGCCACGAAGCGTGCCGCGAAGGACGCCGAGGCCGCTGCCGCCGAGCCCAAGGTCGACGTGACCAAGGACGACGAGGCCGCTGCCGAGGAGTCGAAGGACGCGTAAGCGTTCCGCCTTCGGGCGTTGGCGGGTCCGCTCCCTTCCGGAGCGGGCCCGCCTTTTCGTACCTGAGAGGATCTGTACGTGAGTGAAGTACCAGCACCCGGGTTCGTACGCGTGCGGCTCGACCTCTCCTACGACGGCAGCGAGTTCCACGGGTGGGCCAAGCAGGCCGGGGGACAGCGCACCGTGCAGGGCGAGATCGAGGACGCCCTGCGGACCGTGACCCGGTCCGGGGAGACGTACGAGCTGACGGTCGCCGGGCGCACCGACGCCGGGGTGCACGCGCGCGGGCAGGTCGCGCATGTGGATCTGCCGGAGCAACTGTGGGCGGAGCACCAGGAGAAGCTGCTCAAGCGGCTCGCCGGGCGGCTGCCCAGGGACGTGCGGGTGTGGGCGCTGAGCGAGGCGCCGGAGGGGTTCAACGCGCGGTTCGCCGCGCTGTGGCGCCGCTATGTGTACCGGGTGTCCGACCGGCCGGGCGGGGTGGACCCGCTGCTGCGCAACCATGTGCTGTGGCACGACTGGGAGTTGGACGTCGATGTGATGGACGCCGCCGCCAAGTCCCTTGTCGGGGAGCACGACTTCGCCGCCTACGCCAAGAAGCGCGAGGGGGCCTCGACGGTGCGGGAGATCCTGGACTTCGGGGTGCGCCGGACCGAGGCCGGTGTGGTGGAGATCGAGGTGCGTGCCGATGCCTTCTGCCACAACCAAGTGCGGTCCATGGTGGGCGCGTTGCTGTTCGTGGGGGACGGGCACCGGGGCGTGGAGTGGCCGCGCAGGGTGCTGGACGCGCGGGTCCGGGACAGCGCCGTGCACGTCGTACGACCGCACGGGCTGACGCTGGAGGAGGTCGCGTACCCGGCCCCCGAACTGCTCGCGGAGCGCCAGACGCAGGCTCGGCGGGTGCGGGGGCAGGTGCACTGAGCCGGTAGGCGTATTTTGCTGTCACAACAGTCGCATTGAACGCTTGAATCACGAACGTCCTTGCGTGTCGCTGAGGTGGGGAATCGCTGTGAGTGGGGAGTCACATTGAGCAGGGCACGAAAGCATTCGGCGCCGGTGAACAGACGATCGGCGCTGGCCATGGGGTTCGGGGGGCTGGTCACGGTCGGCGGAATCGGCGCCCTGGCCACGGCGGACGCCGCGCCGGCGGACGGCCTGAGTGTGCCGCCGTACGCGCCGACCGGACGGCGGCCGCGGTTTCGCCGGGCCACCTGGAGCCAGCAGTTCCAGTCGGGCCATGGGTGGACGGCGGGCGGCGCGGGGACCGCGTCGTCCAATCCGGCCGACACCGCGGTCTTCACCCGGGGCAGTTCCTCGGTGCGGGTGACCACGGCGGGCACCGGAGTCCAGTCGTACGTCCGCAAGACCGGTATGCCCGCCATGGATCTGAGCGGCAAGATGATCCGGGTGATCTTCCGGGTCACGGATGTCACCGACCTCAGCCGGGTCGTCTTCTATCTCGGCACCTCGGGGCTGAAGAACGCGTTCAGCTGGAAGCTGCACACCCACGGCGCGACCGCGGCCAACTATGTGCAGTCCGGGGAGTGGGTCACGGTCCACCTCCAGTGGGCCGACGTCACCTCGGCGTCCGGGACGTACACGATCTCCGCGAAGGGCGAGCCGTCCGTGCGGGACGGTTTCACCGACATGTCGTTCGCGGTCTACGACAATGCCAAGGGCCCGGTGACGTACCACCTCCAGGCCGTGGAACTGGTGCCGGACACCGAGTCCGTCTTTCCCAAGGGCGTCGTCTCCATCACCTTCGACGACTCGCACAAGTCGGTGCACGATCTGGCCCGGCCGGTCATGGACCCGTTCGGCATGCCGGGGACGCTGTACAACATCGCCGATGTGATCGGCACCGGCTCCTTCGTGAACCTCGCCCAGATGCGCTCGCTCCAGGACGCCTCGGGCTGGGAGATGGCCGGGCACGCGTACGCCAACGCCACGCACACCGCGAGTTACCCCAAACTCACCGCCCAGCAGGTCGACGCGGACTTCGCGAAACTGCGGGAGTGGCTCGTCGGCAACGGATTCACCAGCGAGCACTTCGCCTATCCGCACGGCGCGTTCCAGAAGACCACCGACGGAGTCGCCGTCGACGAACTGGCCAAGCGTCACTTCACCACCGCGCGCTCGATCATTTCCGAGACCATCGAGAGCTTCGCGCCTGCCATGCCCTACCGGCTGAAGGCACTGACCGGAATCACCGACGGCACGGGAATCGGCGGCACCGCGCTGAGCAAGGTGATCGGTGCGGGCGGAGCGCTGGACCGCTGCGCCGGCAGCGGCAGTTGGCTGATCCTCTGCCTGCACAAGATCGTCACCGGTACGCCGGCGGCGAGCACCGAGATCAGCCAGGCCGGTCTCCGCACGCTCATGACGGAGATCGACAAGCGCGAGATCAAGGTGCTCACCGTCCAGGAGGCGATGGCGTACTACAACTGACCGCGGGCTAGCGGCGCTCACCGAACCAGCCGTCGTCCTGGTGCTGTTCCGGGGCGTACGGCTGGTTCTGGCTTTCCGGGGTCCACTGCTGGGGGTGCTGCGGCTGCTGTGGGACGTACGGCTGGCCCTGGGGGTGCTGGCCCTGCCACTGGCCGTACTGCTGCGGCGGCGGCTGCTGCTGGTAGGGGTCCTGCGTCTGGCCGCCGTACTGCTGCTGCGGGTAGGCCTGCTGCGGGTACGCCTGCTGCGGGTACTGCTGGTGCTGCTGCGGCTGGGAGTACTGCTGCTGGTACTGGGGGTACTGCTGCTGCGGTTGCTGTGGCATCTGCTGCTGGGCCGGGTCGGTCACGCCGTTCCAGGCCACCGGCTGCTGGGGCGCGCTGCGTCCCATGTCCCGCAGCTCGCCCTGGGTGTGCCCGGTGTACGCCTGGGCCATGCCGTTGCGGTTGCGCGGCGAGGCGTGCGGGGTGGTACGGGCCAGGGCGATGCCCTCCAGACGCATCATCTCGATGGTGGAGGAGACCTGCGGGGACGAGTACTCGTCCTCTTCCTCGTACACCGCCGAGACGTCCTGCTCGTGGTCGCCCGCCACGGACACCTCGACACCGCCCTGACGGGTGCCCCAGCTGCCCTTGTGCAGGGTGAACAGGGCGTAGAAGCGCAGCGGAGTCAGCAGCACCAGCTGGATGACGCCGTAGAGCGGGGCCAGCAGGAACATGCCGAAGCGTTTGATGAAGCCCATGCCGCGGCGCGGGAAGTCGAGGTACCGGACGTTGCGCAGGTACCCCATGAGGACCATGAACAGCAGGTAGTCGCCGATGTGGTTGACGAACCGTTCCGGCTGCATGATCGGCAGGATGACCATGGAGTAGAACATCGCCGAGCCGAAGATCAGCCACAGCGCCAGTTCCATGCAGGTCAGCCAGAAGGCGGGCCGGTACTTCTTCTGGTGCGTGAAGGCCCACAGGGACTCACGGAAGAAGGACTTGTTCCAGCGCACCTGCTGACGCAGGAAGTGCGGCAGCTTCTCGGGGACGGCGGTGTAGCCGACGGCCGTCTCCTGGAAGACGACCTGGCCCTCCATCAGGCAGTAGTTCGTCATGCGCCGGTCGTCGCCGAAGACGGCAGGCTTGCCGAGGAACTGCTGGTTGAGGAAGTCCGGCAGGTACTTGCGCACCAGGGAGCCGCGGTACACCGAGAGCGCGCCGCAGCAGCACAGCACCGACTTCAGCCGGGAGTACGCGGCTCGCTCGAACAGGAAGGAGTTGCCGTACCGCAGGTCCTGGAGGCGCGTGAAGATATTGCTGTCGTGGTTGAGCGCCAGCACCATGCCCGTGGACGCCATGATCTTCGGGTCGGCCATGGGGAGCAGCAGCTCACGGACCGTGTCCCGGGACAGGATCGTGTCCGAGTCCACGCACAGGAACAGGTCGGAGTAGGGCGCCGCCTCGAATCCGAGGGCGAGGGCCTCGCGCTTGCCCTTGTTCTCGGGCTGCACGCTGACCGTGTACTTCACGCCCCGCGCCTCGAACTCGGGGCGCAGCTTCTTCGCCGCCCTGATGCCGGAGGGGTCGGCGCTGGCGTCGTCGATGATGTGGATCTCGTTGGGCAGCCGGCTCTGCGCGAGCAGGCTGCGCATGCCCTGCTCGAACATCACCGGGTCCTCGTTGTAGATCGGGATGACCGCGGTGACCCAGGAGTTGTCCAGCAGCACCAGCTCTTCCCGGTCCGCCTTGGCGGGCCGGTAGAACAGCGCTCCGAACATCTTCAGGGCGAGCAGCCCGAGGGCGCCGAACGAGTACAGGTGCAGGGAGTCCGGGTCGAGCTTGGTGACGATGACGGCGGCGATGGCGAGGAAGAAGAAGTACGAGACCTTCAGGTGCCGTCGCCGTTTGTGTCTGCGGCGGCCGTCGGTGTCGACGGCCCCGGGTATGTAGGTGTCGGTCACAGCTTGACCACCTGGGGATGGTCGGCCGACTTGCCGCGCGTGTCGAAGAGCAGGCGGCTGCGGTCGGCCAGCGCGTCCAGGTCGAGCTCGCTGTGCTGCTGGAGAAGGATGGTTAGATCGGCTTCGGCCGCGCCGGCGAGGTAGTCCTGGACCCGGGGCACCGCGGTGCCCTCGACGGTCCAGTCCGCTACGCGCGAGTCGTAGTAGACGAGGTCGGCTCCGCGCTCCAGCAGCAGCTCGGCCACGTCCACCGCGGGGCTTTCCCGCTGGTCGGAGATGTCCGGCTTGTAGGTCACACCGAGCAGCAGCACGCGTGAGCCGCGGATCGGCTTGCCCTGCTGGTTGAGCATGTCGGCGGCACGGGACACGACATGGGCGGGCATCCGCTGGTTGATCTCCTGGGCCAGTTCCACGAACCGGAACGGTATCCCGAGCGAACGCACCTTGTAGGAAAGGTAGTTGGGGTCGATGGGGATGCAGTGCCCGCCGACCCCGGGGCCCGGGTAGAAGGGCGCGAAGCCGAACGGCTTGCTGGAGGCGCAGCGGATGGAGTCCCAGAGGTCGACGTCGATCTCGCGGCAGAACATCGCCATCTCGTTGACGAGCGCGATGTTCACGTGCCGGTAGGTGTTCTCCAGCAGCTTGGCCATCTCGGCCTCCCGCGTGCCCTTGGCCTCCACCACGCTGCCGACGAAGCGCTCGTACAGCGCGCGGGCCGCCTTGGTGCAGTCGGGGGTGGTGCCGCCGACGACCTTCGGGGTGTTCTCCAGGCCGTAGGTCGGGTTGCCCGGGTCGATGCGCTCGGGCGAGAAGGCGAGGTAGAAGTCGACGCCCGCCCGCAGACCGCCGGCCTCCAGGCGCGGGCGCACCACCTCGTCGGTGGTGCCGGGGTAGGTCGTGGACTCCAGGACGACGAGGGTGCCCGGCTTCAGATGGGCGGCGATGTCCGTGACGGCGGCGTCGACGGCGCCGAGGTTGGGCGCGCCGTGGTCGGTCAGCGGGGTCGGCACGCAGATGACGACGGCTGCCGTGTCCTCGATGATCTCGGGCGTGGAGACCGCCCGGAAGCCCTGACCGAGCATGGCGCGGACATCGGCGTCGCTGATGTCGTCGACGTGCGAGGACCCGGCGTTCAGTCCCTCCACCACGGACCGGCTGCGGTCGAGGCCGACGACCTTCAGGCCGGAAGCGCTTGCTGCCCGGGCAAGGGGCAGCCCGACGTAGCCGAGCCCGATGATCACGAGATCGGCTGTGGAGTTACGGTTCACGGCAATACTTCCCACCCCGGCGCCACTAAGCCCCCAGCCCGAGCGCGCAGATATTTTCGAATTAAGGAGCAAACAGGCTAACAGCGCTCACATGTGTGATCACAGGTCGCACACAGTCGCATTTGTCACTCGAAGGCTCGTACAACCCTTCTGCATGGTCATGAGTCGGGTCAAATGTCGCCAGATTCCGGTCTGAAGCAGACTCTGGCGCCTGGCGCGGCGACCGGTACCCTCGTGCCGATTCCGCATCCGCCGGGCGCACGCCCCGCGCCCCCGAAGGAGACCTCACGTGGCGTCCCGCCGTCAGCCCCGCCGCCGTAGTGGCATAGCCCGCGCGTTCAAGGTCCTGCTCGTGGTGGCGCTCCTCGCCGGCGGCGTCCTGGCCGCGAAGCCGGTGTGGAACCACTTCAACCCCGAGGACCCCGAGCTGACCGTCCGCTACCGGACGCAGACCAAGGCCGAGGCCGACGCCGTGCGGCCTTGGCTGGAGGTCTTCAACACCTCGGAGAAGCCCGTGCCGCTCAGCGAGGTCTCCCTGCGGTACTACTTCACCGCCGACGGGGACGCCTCGTACGCCTTCAACTGTGTGGAGGCGGCGGTCGGATGCTCGAATCTGACCGGTTCCGTGGTCGCCATGGACACCCCGAGCGAGGAGGCCGACCACTACTTGCAGCTCGGCTTCACCGAGAAGGCCGGTGTGCTGAAGCCCGGTGCCAACAGCCGGGGCCTGGAGATCCAGCTCTACCGCACCGACCACAAGCCGGTCCGGCAGGACGGCGACTGGTCGTTCGACGACACCAAGCGGACGTACCAGAACTCCGACCGGGTGCCCGCCTACAAGCGCGGCGCGCTGGTGTGGGGGAAGGAGCCCGGGGGCGAGGGTGGCGAGGCCTCGGCCAAGCCGGTGTCCAAGGCGGTGCCGGAGCTGCCCGAGGGCGCGTTCTTCGACGACTTCCACTACCGGGGCCCGAAGGACACCGCGCTGTTCAAGCACGGCTGGCTGGTGCGCACCAGCAAGGGCGGTCCCGGCATCGAGAACACCTGGACCGCCAAGGGCGTCTCGTTCCCGGGGGACAAGGAGACGCCCGGCGGCCAGGTGCTCAATCTGCGCGCCGCCACCGACGGCAGCACGGCCGGCACCGAGCAGTCGGCGCTCGGCACCAAGGAGGCGAAGTTCCGCACCGGCACCTACGCGGCCCGTGTCCACTTCACCGACAGGCCGACGACCGGCGAGAACGGCGACCACGTCAACCAGACGTTCTTCACCATCGGCGGTTCCGGCAGCAGGTACGCCGAGCTGGACATCGAGTACATGCCGAACGGCGGGTGGGGCGCGCCCGGTCCGAAGGCGGACACCACGACGTGGCGCAACGCCGACGAGGGCGACCGTGTCACGAGCAAGACCGAGCGGAGTCTGGCCGGCTGGCACACCATGGTGATCACGGTCAAGAAGGACTCGGTCACCTACAGCCTCGACGGCAAGACCCTCTACCGCAGCGGCGCGGACTACGCCCCGCGCGCCGCCATGGCGGTCAACTTCAACACCTGGTTCGTCGACCTGCCCTTCACCGGTGACCGGGCCTGGGACATGAAGGTCGACTGGTTCTACCACCAGTCAGGCAAGGTGCTCACGGCCGAGCAGGCCGAGGCGGCGGCGGAGGAGTTCCAGGGCGACGGCGTCGGCTGGTTCGACACCATGCCGTCGGACTCCTGAGCGGTCAGCCCGTCTGGGCCGCTGCCGAGGCCTGGGTCTGGCCGCGGCGGCGGATCTGGTCGAAGGTGTGCTGCTGGAGGGCGTCGCCGGCCTGGAAGACCTTGGTGTCCTTCTCGGTGACGTTCTTGCCGTTGGTGAAGCCGGCGACCGTGAAGTAGGCGTAGCGGCCGTAGTAGTTGCGCGTGGAGCGGCACACCGCGGCGTTGCAGAACGGCTTGACGCCGTCGCCGGCCAGGGACCGCACGATGCTCTTGTCGTCGGTCTCGGACTTGGCCTTCGCCGCCTGCGCCTCGGTGTCGAACACGGCGACGCCGATGGTGACCGCGACGCCGCCGTCGACGTAGGTGACGCGCATCAGGCGGGTGCAGTCGTTGGCCTCAAGGATTTTCGGGAGGGTCTTCAGGGCCCCGGTCGCGCACTTCTCGGTGTCGTCCGTGGGGCCCTTCTTGTAGACGGTCCCGGCCAGCGTCAGCTGCTTGCCGCCGAAGAAGGAGTCGGGGCTGAGCGGAGCGGTGTCCTTCTTCGCGCTGGAGATGAAGTCGTCCGGGTTGAGCGGGGGCGGCGCGCTCGTCGGGGCGAAGGAGGGCTCGGTGGACCCGCTCGGGATGTCCGCCGTCGCGGGCAACTGGGCGGTCGGCTTGTTGGCGGGGCCGTCATTCGCCGAGACCACGGCGACGGCGACCGCCGCGGCTATGCCGACGGTGGCCAGCGCGCCACCGCCGATGAACAGCATGCGGCGCCGCTTGGCACGGGACTCGGACGCCTCGGCGAGCGCGGCCCAGTCCGGGGTCTGACTGCTCCCGCCGCCGTTCCACGGCTGCTGGGAGTGCGGTTTCCAGGGATCCCACTGCGACTGGGGTCCCCCCTGCTGCCCGAAGCTCATGGGGCGCATCTTAGACGCAGCCCCGGGGTAGGTAATTCCGGTTCAAGGGCCCCTGGGGGCGCGGGTGTTGCACGGAACGGCGCGCGCAAATACGACATCTCCGGGCCCTTGGTGCGATGCGTGTGCCGGGGTTAGCGGTGCGCCGCGGCGCGGCGACGGTCCGTGTTGTTATAAGGGCGCCACATAGGAGCTGCGGAGCGCTGCCGCTCCCGGGGCCTCGGCCCGGTTCCGCGCACCGCGGTGATTACACTGGGTGCGGCAGTCCTTACCTGCGTCGTCCGTCTGTGCGGGCTCGTTTTGACCCCCTGCGGGGCGCGCGGGTATTCTGCTTCTTCGTTGTGTATTGGCTTGCTCATTCTCACGGGACGGGCCCTTACACCGGTCCACCGGGCCGATGACCAGCGACCAGCACGCGGTTTGCGTCACCGCAGTGCGGTCAAGGCTGTCGTGATCGTTTCGGTGACCTGTTCAGGACCATTCACTCGAAGCGAAGGCTACGAACCGTGCGTACGTACAGCCCCAAGCCCGGCGATGTGACGCGCCAGTGGCACGTCATCGACGCTCAGGACGTTGTCCTGGGCCGTCTCGCCACCACCGCAGCGACCCTTCTCCGGGGCAAGCACAAGCCGATTTACGCGCCCCACGTCGACACCGGTGACTTCGTCATCATCATCAACGCCGACAAGGTGCACCTTTCCGGCAACAAGCGGACCCAGAAGATGGCGTACCGCCACTCCGGCTACCCGGGTGGTCTGCGCTCCGTCCGTTACGACGAGCTGCTCGACAAGAACCCCGAGAAGGCCATCGAGAAGGCCGTCAAGGGCATGCTCCCCAAGAACTCCCTGGGCCGTCAGATGCTCTCGAAGCTGAAGGTCTACAAGGGTGACCAGCACCCGCACGGCGCGCAGCAGCCGCAGCCGTACGAGATCACCCAGGTCGCGCAGTAAGTCCGGCCACCCCCTAAGACTGAAGAGAATCTGAGGAGAATCGTGGCCGAGACCACTGCCGAGCAGCCGCTCGAAGAGCTTGACATCGACAGCTACACCACCGAGTCCGAGGTTCCGGTCGAGGGTGAGTACACCTCTGAGTCCCTCGCCTCGCGCTTCGGTGAGCCCCAGCCGGCCGCCGGCCTGGGCCGTCGCAAGAACGCCATCGCCCGCGTCCGGATCGTTCCGGGCACCGGCAAGTGGAAGATCAACGGTCGCACCCTTGAGGACTACTTCCCCAACAAGGTGCACCAGCAGGAAGTCAACGAGCCGTTCAAGGTCCTGGAGCTTGAGGGCCGCTACGACGTCATCGCCCGCATCGCCGGTGGCGGCGTCTCCGGCCAGGCCGGTGCCCTGCGCCTCGGTGTCGCCCGCGCCCTGAACGAGGCCGACGTCGACAACAACCGCGGCCCGCTGAAGAAGGCCGGCTTCCTGCGCCGCGACGACCGCGCGGTCGAGCGGAAGAAGGCCGGTCTGAAGAAGGCCCGCAAGGCTCCGCAGTACAGCAAGCGCTAAGCTTCGCTGCCTGCAAGCTCGTACCGCACTTCAGCAGTACGTCCGAACGCCCCGGCGGCACGCCACAGTGCCGCCGGGGCGTTCGTTTATCAGAGTCGCGGGCGTATAACGGCACAAGACGTTCAAAGGCTTGTGTGATCGGGTGATCTTGGACGATCTCCGAGAACGATCTCGAAAGTGACGCTTCATCAGGAGGACAAGTGGGACGACTCTTCGGCACGGACGGCGTGCGCGGTGTCGCCAACGCGGATCTGACCGCCGAAATGGCGCTCGGTCTGTCGGTCGCGGCGGCCCACGTGCTCGCCGAGGCGGGCACCTTCGAAGGCCACCGGCCGACTGCGGTGGTCGGACGGGACCCGCGTGCGTCCGGGGAGTTCCTGGAGGCCGCCGTGGTCGCCGGTCTGGCGAGCGCGGGCGTCGACGTACTGCGGGTCGGCGTACTGCCCACGCCCGCGGTGGCCCACCTCACCGGAGCGCTCCGCGCCGACCTCGGCGTGATGCTCTCCGCCAGCCACAACGCCATGCCGGACAACGGCATCAAGTTCTTCGCCCGCGGCGGTCACAAGCTCGCCGACGAGCTGGAGGACCGCATCGAGTCCGTCTACGACGCCCACCGCCACGGCGAGCCCTGGGAGCGGCCCACCGGCGCCGGTGTCGGCCGGATCCGCGACTACGACGAGGGCCTGGACCAGTACATCGCCCATCTGATCGGCGTCCTGCCGAACCGCCTCGACGGGCTGAAGATCGTCCTGGACGAGGCGCACGGCGCCGCCTCCCGGGTCTCCCCGGAGGCCTTCGCCCGGGCCGGTGCCGAGGTCATCACCATCGGCGCGGAGCCGGACGGCCTCAACATCAACGACGGCTGCGGCTCCACCCACCTGGACCTGCTGAAGTCGGCGGTCGTCGAGCACGGCGCCGCGCTCGGCATCGCGCACGACGGCGACGCCGACCGCTGCCTGGCCGTGGACCACACCGGTGAGGAGGTGGACGGCGACCAGATCCTGGCCGTACTCGCGCTGGCGATGCGGGAGCGTTCCGCACTGCGCTCCGGCACCGTTGTCGCGACCGTGATGTCCAACCTCGGCTTCAAGCTGGCGCTGGAGCGGGAGGGCCTCAACCTCGTCCAGACCGCCGTGGGCGACCGGTACGTCCTGGAGGCCATGAAGGAGCACGGCTACGCGCTCGGCGGCGAGCAGTCCGGCCACGTGATCATCCTCGACCACGCCACGACCGGCGACGGCACGCTCACCGGCCTGATGCTGGCCGCGCGGGTCGCGGAGACCGGCCGGTCGCTGCGCGAGCTGGCCTCCGTGATGGAGCGGCTGCCGCAGGTGCTGATCAACGTGCCCGACGTGGACAAGTCCCGGGTGAAGACCTCCGGCGAGCTGGCCGCCGCCGTCGCCGAGGCGGAGGCGGAGCTGGGCTCCACCGGACGTGTGCTGCTGCGCCCCTCCGGCACCGAGCCGCTGGTGCGCGTGATGGTCGAGGCCGCCGACATCGACCAGGCCCGCGCGGTCGCCGGGCGCCTGGCCGACGTGGTGAAGTCCGCGCTGGGCTAGCCCGGCGCGCAGGGGGCGGGGCCGCCTCCATCCGGAGGGACGGGGCGGCGGTGCCGGGAGTGGCGCCGCCCCGTATGTCCGGCACGACCCTAATTTCAGGGTCCATGGATTCATCACGGAACCTCGCTCCGACTCCCCTGCCCGCCGCACCCAGCCGCCGCAGCGCGCTCGCCGGACTTGTCGCGGGCGCCGCCGGGGCGGTGGGGGCCGTCGCCGTCGCGGGTGCCCCGGCCGCCTCCGCCGCGCCCGCGGCCCCGGGCACCGAACGGCTCGCCCACACCCGGGCGCCATGCAGCTGTTCACCGACCCGGGGCTCAACTTCGGCGCGCTGCTCGCCCTCGGCGGCGCGGGCGCCCGGGCCTCCGAGGTCGGCGAAGTGCTCACCGCCGTCAACGCGATCAACGCGGCCGGGCCGAACGAGGACACCTACACCGCGGAGTTCCGCGCCTGGGGCGACCGGCTCGCCGGCATGCGCACCGGCCACCGGGAGACCGACCGCTTCCGTTCCCTGCGCGCCTCCCAGTACTACGCCCAGGCCCTCTTCTTCGTCCTGGGGTCCACCACCCCGGGCGACGAGGAGCGGCTCTACCGCGCCGGACGCCGCAACTGGGACCGCTTCGCCCATCTGTGCGACCCCGCCGCGATCACCGACAAGGTCCCGTACGGCAGGACCCCGCTGCCGGTGTGGTTCTTCCGTCCCGACACCTCAGGCAAGCCCCGCCCGACCGTCATCCTCACCAACGGCAGCGACGGGCAGAACGTCGACATGTGGACGTACGGGGTGATGGCCGCCCTCGACCGGGGCTGGAACGCCCTCGTCTACGACGGTCCCGGCCAGGGCCAGCTGCTCTTCGTCGACAAGGTGGTGTTCAGCCCGCGCTGGGAGCAGGTGGTCGGCCCGCTGGTCGACTGGCTGCTGCGCCGGCGCGATGTCGACCACCGGCGGATCGCGCTGACCGGACTTTCCATGGGCGGCGACCTGGCGCCCCGCGCCGCCGCCTTCGACCACCGCATCGCCGCGCTGGTGGCGATGCCCGGCTGTCTCGACCCGTGGCTGGCCTTCCCCCCGGAGCTGCGTGAGATCCTCACCCCGGACAAGGCGGAGACCAACGCGATCTGGAACGAGGAGGTCGTGCCCGAGCTGGACCCGACCGAGGCGTACCAGCTGAAGAAGCGGTTCGAGCCCTTCTCCGTCGAGGCGATGCTCGCCGCCCGCCGGGGCCGGATGTTCACCGACTTCTGGACCGCCGCCCGCCGGGTCGTGGCCATGGACATCACCGGTGTGGTCCGCCGTATCCAGGCCCCCACCCTGGTCCTGGACTACCAGGACGAGGCGTTCTACCCCGGCCAGCCGCGTCAGATGTACGAGCTGCTGCGCACCCGCAAGGACTACATCAAGCTGACCGCCGCCACCGGGGCGCAGCTGCACTGCTCCCCGATGGCGCCGCAGCAGCACTGCGAGGTCGTCTTCGACTGGCTGGAGGACACCCTGGGGCGCCGCAAGGGCTGATGCCCCGGTCGCGGGGGCCCCGGCCTCAGAGCTTGCGCAGCGACAGCCGCTGCACCTTGTGGTCCGGGCCCTTGCGCAGTACGAGGGTGGCGCGGCCCCGGGTGGGGGCGATGTTCTCCACCAGGTTCGGCTTGTTGATGGTCCGCCACATGGTCCCGGCGTACTCCAGGGCCTCCGCCTCCGAGACCTGGGTGTACTTGCGGAAGTACGAGGACGGGTTCTGGAAGGCGGTCTCGCGCAGCCGCTTGAAGCGGTTGAGGTACCAGCGCTCGATGTCCTCGGTGCGGGCGTCGACGTACACGCTGAAGTCGAAGTAGTCGGCGAGGCCGACCCGGGTGCGGCCGTCCTTGCCGGGCAGGGCGGGCTGGAGCACGTTCAGGCCCTCGACGATCAGGATGTCGGGGCGGCGCACCGTGAGCTTCCTGTCCGGGACGATGTCGTAGATCAAATGGGAGTAGACCGGGGCGGTGACCTCGTCCTTGCCCGCCTTGATGTCCGCGACGAAACGGGTCAGTGCCCGGCGGTCGTAGGACTCCGGGAACCCCTTGCGGGACATCAGGCCGCGGGCCTGCAGCTCCTTGGTGGGCAGCAGGAAGCCGTCGGTGGTGACCAGCTCCACGCGCGGGTGCTCCGGCCAGCGCGAGAGCAGCGCCTGGAGCAGACGGGCGACCGTGGACTTGCCCACGGCCACCGAACCGGCGACCCCTATGACGAAGGGGGTGCCGGACTGGGAGCCCTGTTCGCCCAGGAAGGTGTTCAGGGCGCTGCGCAGGCCGTCGGTGGCGCCGACGTAGAGATTGAGCAGCCGGGACAGCGGCAGGTAGATGTCCCGCACCTCGTCGAGGTCGATGACGTCGCCCAGACCGCGCAGCTTCTCGACCTCCTCGGCGGACAGCGGCAGCGGCGTCTTGTCGCGCAGCGCGCTCCACTCGGTTCGGGTGAGGTCGACGTAGGGAGTCGCCTCCGGTTTGTGCCGGTGGGCGCTCCGGGGCAACGGGGAGACCGGAGAGATCACAGTCCATTGTTACGGGAGTACGAACGGACGGCGGGGTGGGATGTATCACCCGCCCGGCAAATCGTACGGAATCGGCCCAACCCGGGGAATGTCAGTGGTGTGCGTCACAGTTGTGGGAGAGGTGGACCCGGCCCGGGGTCCATCGACCCCCGAGGGGTGACCCATGACGTATGCGATTGAGGCGGAGGGCCTGGTCAAGCGGTTCAAGGAGACGGAGGCGCTGGCCGGGGTCGATCTGGGGGCGCGGCAGGGCTCGGTGCTCGGACTGCTGGGTCCCAACGGCGCGGGGAAGACGACCGCCGTACGGATCTTCGCGACCCTGCTGGAGCCGGACGCGGGGCACGCCCGGGTGGCCGGGTACGACGTGGTCCGGGACGCCGGGGCCGTGCGCTCGATGGTCGGCCTGACCGGGCAGTACGCGGCCGTGGACGAGAACCTGACCGGCACCGAGAACCTGCTGCTCATCGGGCGGCTGCTGGGACTGGGCCGCCGGGAGGCCAAGGCGCGGGCGGGGGAACTGCTGGAGCGGTTCCAGCTCGCGTACGCGGCCGGGCGGGCCGCGAAGACGTACTCGGGCGGGATGCGACGGCGGCTCGACCTCGCCGCGAGCCTGGTGGGGCGGCCCAGCATCCTCTTCCTCGACGAGCCCACGACCGGCCTGGACCCGCACAGTCGAGGGGAGCTGTGGGACCTGCTGCGCGCCCTGGTCGCGGACGGCGCGACGGCCCTGCTGACCACGCAGTATCTGAACGAGGCCGATGTGCTCGCCGACGACATCGTGGTGATCGACCGGGGCCGGGTGATCGCCGAGGGCACCCCGGACCAGCTGAAGTCGCAGGTCGGCGGGCAGGTGCTGGAGGTGCGCCCGCTGCGCGCCGAGGACCTCGGCCGGGTGCACGCGCTGGTGGCGCGGGCGGCGGGGTCCCGCACCGAGATCGAGGGCGAGACGGTCACGGCGCCGGTGAAGGACCCCGAGCTGATGCCGGCCGTGGTGCGCGCGCTGGACCGGGAGGGCATAGCCGTCGGCGAGCTGGCGCTGCGGCGCTCCTCGCTGGACGAGGTGTTCCTGGCGCTGACCGGACACCGCGCCGAACCGGCTGCGGAGCCCGAGGAGCCGGGGGAGGGGTCTGCCGCGCCGGACGACGCCGAGCGGGAGAAGGCGGTGAGCCGGTCATGACCGCCACCACCCTCACCGCCCCCGCCGGCGCCTCGGGCCGGGTGCGGCCGCTCGCCGGGCTCCGGCAGACCTTCACCATGGCCTGGCGCAGCCTGGTCGCGGTCAAGCACAACCCGCTCGAACTGGTCGACTACAGCATCACGCCGATCATGTTCGTCTTCCTGTTCACCTATGTGCTCGGCGGCCAGATGGCCGGGTCGCCCGAGGCGTATCTGAAGTACGCGCTGCCCGGGATCATCGTGCAGAACACCCTGTTCATGACGATCTACACGGCGATGGCGCTCAACACCGACCTCACCAAGGGGGTCTTCGACCGGCTGCGCAGCCTGCCGATCGCCCGCTCCGCGCCGCTGATCGGCAGGATCACCGCCGACCTCGCCAAGCACCTGTGGGCGCTGCTGCTGATGATCGGGCTCGGGCTGCTGCTCGGCTTCCGGATCACCGGGGGGTTCGGCGGCTTCCTCCTCGGCACCCTGCTGGTGATGGTGTTCGCGGCGGCGGTGTCCTGGACCGCGGTGCTGATCGGGATGCTGGCCGGGGACGCGGAGAAGGTGCAGGCGTTCGGCTTCACGCTGATCTTCCCGATCACCTTCACCAGCAGTGCCTTCGTCCAGGTGGACACGATGCCGGGCTGGCTGCAGGCGTGGAGCGATGTGAACCCGGTGTCCCATCTCTCCGACGCGTTCCGGGGGTTGCTGCTCGGCGGTCCGGTGGCGGAGCCGGTCACCTGGTCGCTGGTGTGGGCGGCCGGGATAGCGCTGGTGTTCTATCCGCTGGCGATGCGGGCCTATCGGGCGAAGACCTGAGGAAGGGGGCGGGTTCGAGGGCTGATCCGGGCGAACGACCGCCTGAATGGGCTCAAGTATTTCCGAAATCGGGCACGATGTGGCCGGTTCGGCGGCGGATTCGACCGTAGGCTGCCGCCCATGTGCGGAATCGTGGGATACGTGGGGTCGCAGTCGGCGCTCGATGTGGTGATGGCCGGACTGAAGCGACTGGAGTACCGGGGTTACGACTCGGCGGGCGTGGCCGTGCTCGCGGACGGCGGACTGGCCGCCGCGAAGAAGGCCGGAAAGCTCGTCAACCTGGAGAAGGAACTGGTGGACCGGCCGCTGCCGAGCGGCACCACCGCCATCGGGCACACCCGCTGGGCCACCCACGGCGGCCCCACGGACGCCAACGCGCATCCGCACCTGGACAACGCCGGGCGGGTGGCGGTCGTGCACAACGGCATCATCGAGAACTTCGCGCTGCTGCGTGCCGAACTGGCCGAGCGCGGGCACGAGCTGGCCTCCGAGACCGACACCGAGGTCGTCGCCCATCTGCTCGCCGAGGCGTACTCCTCCTGCGCCGACCTCGCGGAGGCGATGCGGCAGGTGTGCCGCCGCCTGGAGGGGGCGTTCACGCTGGTCGCGGTCGACGCCGACGAGCCGGACCTGGTGGTCGGGGCGCGCCGCAACTCACCGCTGGTGGTGGGCATCGGCGAGGGCGAGGCGTTCCTCGCCTCCGACGTGGCCGCCTTCATCGAGCACACCCGCTCCGCCGTCGAACTCGGCCAGGACCAGGTGGTGGAGCTGCGCCGGGACGGGGTCACGGTGACCGGCTTCGACGGCAGCCCGGCCGAGGTGCACTCGTACCACGTCGACTGGGACGCCTCGGCGGCCGAGAAGGGCGGCTACGACTACTTCATGCTCAAGGAGATCGCCGAGCAGCCCAAGGCGGTCGCCGACACCCTGCTGGGCCGCATTGACGCCTCCGGCGCCCTGACCCTGGACGAAGTGCGGATCTCCGCCGCCGAGTTGCGGGAGGTGGACAAGGTCGTCATCGTCGCCTGCGGTACGGCCTTCCACGCCGGGCTGATCGCCAAGTACGCCATCGAGCACTGGACGCGCATCCCCTGCGAGGTCGAGCTGGCCAGCGAGTTCCGCTACCGGGACCCGATCCTGGACGCGCGGTCCCTGGTCATCGCGATCTCCCAGTCCGGGGAGACCATGGACACGCTGATGGCGCTGCGGCACGCCCGGGAGCAGGGGTCCAGGGTGCTGGCGATCTGCAACACCAACGGCTCGACGATCCCCCGCGAGTCGGACGCGGTGCTGTACACGCACGCGGGGCCGGAGGTGGCGGTCGCCTCGACGAAGGCGTTCCTGACGCAGCTCGTCGCCTGCTATCTCGTGGCGCTGTACCTGGGGCAGGTGCGCGGCACCAAGTGGGCCGACGAGATCCGGGCGGTCATCCGGGACCTGGCGGAGATCTCCGGGGAGGTGGAGCGCGTCCTGGAGACCATGGAGCCGGTACGGGCGCTGGCCCGCGGCCTCGCCGACAAGAACACGGTGCTCTTCCTCGGGCGGCACGTGGGGTATCCGGTCGCCCTCGAAGGCGCCCTGAAGCTGAAGGAACTCGCCTACATGCACGCCGAGGGCTTCGCGGCGGGCGAGCTGAAGCACGGGCCGATCGCGCTGATCGAGGACGACCTGCCGGTGGTCGTGGTCGTGCCCTCGCCCCGGGGACGCTCGGTGCTGCACGACAAGATCGTCTCCAACATCCAGGAGATCCGCGCGCGGGGCGCCCGGACCATCGTGATCGCGGAGGAGGGCGACGAGGCGGTCGTCCCGTACGCCGACCACCTGATCCGTATCCCGGTCACCCCGACCCTGCTCCAGCCCCTGGTCGCGACGGTGCCGCTCCAGGTGTTCGCCTGCGAGCTGGCGACGGCGCGGGGCAACGAGGTGGACCAGCCGCGGAACCTGGCGAAGTCGGTGACGGTGGAGTAGCTCACCAGTCGAGCGTGAGCATGCCGCCGACCGGCAGCGCGTGCCACCGCTCGGCGTACTCGGCGAGGCGGGCGACGATCCGGTCGACCACCGGCGGGATCTCCCGCTTCGCCACGTACGCGGGCAGCTCCTCGGCATGCCCGTTGCGCACCTCCCACACCGGCACGGCGATGCCCGCCAGCTCCTCCGAGCGCGCCATGTCCGCACTGGCCTCCGGCGAAGGCTTGGGCCGCTTGGACTTCCGGCGCCGGTTGGCCCTGGCCCGCTCCGCCGGATCGGCGGGCCAGAACAGCCCGTTGTCCCCGGCGGCGAGCCGCCCGTAGACGCCGAGCTCGATCCCGGCCTCCGCCTCCACGACGAAGTGCACGAGGTCGTGCGGCAGATACGGGTGCCCTCCGGGCCCGTTGCGCGGCGCCAGCGCGGGCCCGTTCTCGCGGTGCACGGCGATGCCGTAACTGGTTCCGGGGCCCTTGGTGAATACGACACGCATGACCGGCACGGTAGGCGCGGCCTGGGCGACGCGCACGCGCTTTTGCGAGGGCAACGCGGCCTGCTCGGTCGGACCGCTACGGCATGCGGATGCCCGTGCCTGCGCCCTGGCGTACCGCCCCGTGCGCGGTCCTTGGCGGGCGCCTGCGCCGGGGTCTGGGGTGCCGGGTGGTGTGGGGCGCGTGGTCCGGCCGTTGCGGGAGGCGGAGCCCGTGCCTGCGCCCTGGCGTATCGCCCGTTGCGGGTGCGCGGGCGCCTACGTCTGGGTCTCGGCGCCCAGCGGTGTGTCGCGCTCGTCCCGGTCGGCCGGGGCAGCCGCCCGCCCCGGCCCTCAGTCCCGTACGTCCCGCCAGGCCCGTACGATCGCCCGCGCCACGTCCTGCGCCCCCACCGGGGCGCCGTCCGAGGCGTAGCGTCCCGCGAGGCCGTGCAGGTACGCCGCCACGCTGCCCGCGTCCAGGGGTGCGAGGCCCGCCGCGAGCAGGGACCCGGCCAGGCCCGACAGCACGTCACCGCTGCCCGCCGTGGCCAGCCAGGACGTGCCGGTGGCGTTGACGCGGACCGGCCCGCCCTCCGCGTCCGCCACCAGGGTCGTCGAGCCCTTGAGCAGCACCGTCGCCCGGTAGCGGGCGGCCAGTTCGCGGGCCGACGACAGGCGGGCGCTCTCCACTTCCTCGCGGGACACCCCCAGAAGGGCCGCCGCCTCTCCGGCGTGCGGGGTCATCAGGGTCGGTGCCGTACGGGCCCGTACCGTCTCCCGCTCGGCGAGGCGCAGGCCGTCCGCGTCGATCAGGATCGGTACGTCCGCCTCCAGGACCTCCGCCACGGTCGCCGCGTCGTCACCGGCGCCCGGACCGACCACCCAGGCCTGCACGCGGCCCGCCTTGGCGGGGCCCCGGTCCGAGACCAGGGTCTCCGGGTAGCGGGCCAGGACCGCGTCCCCGGCGGGACCGACGTACCGCACCGCCCCGGCACCGCCGTGCAGCGCGCCCGCCACCGCCAGCACCGCCGCGCCCGGGTAGCGCGCGGAACCGGCGGCCACGCCGACCACGCCACGCCGGTACTTGTCGCTCTCCGGGCCGGGCAGGGGGAGGAGACGGGCCACGTCCGCGTGCTGGAGGGCCTCGACGTCCGGCTCTTCCGGCAGTTCCAGGCCGATGTCGATCAGGCGGACCGTGCCCGCGTGGTCCCGCGCCGGGTCGATCAGCAGCCCCGGCTTGTGCGTGCCGAAGGTGACGGTGAGGTCGGCCCGGATCGCCGGACCCCGCACCTGGCCCGTGTCCGGGTCGACGCCGCTCGGCAGGTCGACGGCGACCACGGCGGCCCGGGACCGTTCGGCCGCCTCCGCCAGCCGGGCCGCCTCCGGGCGCAGCCCGCCCTTCCCGCCGATGCCCACGATGCCGTCCACCACCAGGTCGGCCCGCTCGATCAGCTCCTCCGCAGGTCCCAAGGCCGTCCTGCCGCCCGCCCGGAGCAGCGCCGCGAGGCCGCCCGGGTGCGTCCGCTCGGGGGAGAGCGGTACCGCCGTCACCCCGGCCCCGCGCCGGGCCAGCCGGGCCCCCGCGTACAGGGCGTCACCGCCGTTGTCGCCGCTGCCCACCAGCAGCACCACCCGGCTCCCGTACACCCGCCCCAGCAGGTCCGCGCAGCTCGCGGCGAGTCCGGCCGCCGCCCGCTGCATCAGGGCGCCCTCCGGCAGCCGCGCCATCAGTCGCCGTTCCGCCGTCCTGACCGTCTCCACGCTGTACGCAGTACGCATGGGGTCGAGTCTCTCGTGCCGCTCAGCCTTCCGCGACCACGACCGCCGAGGCCACCCCGGCGTCATGACTGAGCGACACATGCCAGGACCGCACCCCGAGTTCGGCCGCCCGCGCCGCCACCGTCCCCGTCACCCGCAGCCGGGGCTGGCCGCTGTCCTCGACGTACACCTCGGCGTCCGTCCAGTGCAGCCCGGCCGGGGCGCCCAGCGCCTTCGCCAGCGCCTCCTTCGCCGCGAAACGCGCCGCCAGCGAGGCGATCCCGCGCCGCTCCCCGCTCGGCAGCAGCAATTCGCTGTCCAGGAACAGCCGCCGCGCCATCCCCGGCGTACGCTCCAAGGACGCCGCGAACCGGTCGATCTCCGCCACGTCGATTCCGACCCCGATGATGCTCATGCCGAGCACCCTACGGCCGTAGGCGTGGCGTGATCCGTCGGCCTCGGCCGGGGCTCGACCGGGCTGTCGGACCCCTCTGAGAGACTGGGGTCGCCATGACTGAAACTGCTGCCCTGCGGACCGCGCCCCTGCGGGCCCGCGCCGAGATCGACCTGGACGCCGTGCGCGCCAATGTGCGGGCCCTGCGCGCCCTGGCGCCCGGCGCCGCCCTGATGGCGGTCGTGAAGTCCGACGGCTACGGTCACGGCGCGACCCCCTGCGCCCGCGCGGCCGTACAGGCGGGCGCCACCTGGCTGGGCACGGCCACCCCCGAGGAGGCCCTGGTCCTCAGGGCGAGCGGGCAGCTCCCGGACGACGTGCGGATCATGTGCTGGCTGTGGACGCCGGGCGGCCCCTGGCGGGAGGCGATCGAGGCCCGCCTGGATGTGTCCGTGAGCGGCATGTGGGCGCTCGACGAGGTCACCGCCGCCGCCCGCGCGGCCGGACGGCCCGCACGGGTGCAGCTCAAGGCCGACACCGGGCTCGGCCGCGGCGGCTGCCAGCCCGGCGACGACTGGACCGAGCTGGTCAGCGCGGCGCGCGCCGCCGAGGCCGAGGGCCTGGTGAAGGTGACCGGCCTGTGGTCGCACCTCGCCTGCGCCGACGAACCGGGCCACTCTTCCGTCGACGCCCAGCTCGACGGCTTCCGCGCGATGATCGCCCACGCCGAGCAGCAGGGCCTGCGCCCCGAGGTGCGGCACATCGCCAACTCGCCCGCCACCCTCACCCGCCCCGACAGCCACTTCGACCTGGTGCGCACCGGCATCGCCGTCTACGGCATCTCGCCCAGCCCCGAGCTGGGCAGTCCCGCCGACTTCGGGCTGCGGCCGGCCATGACCCTGTCCGCGTCGGTGGCCCTGGTCAAGCAGGTGCCCGGCGGCCACGGCGTCAGCTACGGTCACCACTACATCACCGCCGGTGAGACCACTCTTGGACTGATCCCCGTGGGGTATGCGGACGGTGTCCCGCGGCACGCCTCCTCCGCCGGGCCGGTCCTGGTCGGCGGCAAGTGGCGCACGGTCGCGGGCCGGGTCGCGATGGACCAGTTCGTCGTGGACCTCGGCGGCGACCGGCCGGAACCGGGGGAGCGGGCGGTGCTGTTCGGCCCCGGCGACGGCGGCGAGCCCACCGCCGAGGACTGGGCGAAGGCCGCCGGGACCATCGCGTACGAGATCGTCACCCGGATCGGAACCCGGGTCCCCCGCGTCTATCTGAACGAGCGACAGGCCGGCTGACCGCCCTCGGGGCGAGCAGCAGTCCGGCGAGGAGGAGCGCTACGTGAGCGAGAGCAGTGCTGAGGCCGTCGCGGCCGTCGCCTCCGCCGGGAACTGGCGCCGCGCCACCGGAATCGCCGGTGCCGCGATAGGCGTGGTCGCCGCGGGCGCCGCCGCCGGTGTCGCCATAGAGCGGCTCACCGTCGGCCGCGGCATGCGCAAGAAGGCCCGGCTCGCCCTCGACTCGGCGGGCCCGTACGGGGCGCTGCGCGGGCAGCCCGGCAAGGCGCACGCGGACGACGGCACGGAGCTGTACTACGAGGTCGACGACGTGGAGCCGGAGGGCGGCTCCGCGCCGCGCCGGCGCCGTCTGTTCGGCCGCAAGGCCCCGGCCCCGGTCACCGTCGTCTTCAGCCACGGCTACTGCCTCAGCCAGGACTCCTGGCACTTCCAGCGGGCGGCGCTGCGCGGTGTCGTACGGACCGTGCACTGGGACCAGCGCAGCCACGGCCGCTCGGCGCGGGGCGCGGCACAGGTGGACGGGGTGCCGGTCGACATCGAGCAGCTCGGCCGGGACCTGAAGGCGGTCATCGACGCGGCCGTGCCGGAGGGGCCCATCGTGCTCGTCGGGCACTCCATGGGCGGCATGACGGTGATGGCGCTGGCCGACCAGTTCCCGGAGCTGATCCGGGACCGGGTCGTCGCGGTCGCCCTGGTCGGTACGTCCTCCGGGCGGCTCGGCGAGGTCAACTTCGGGCTGCCGGTGGCCGGCGTCAACGCCGTGCGGCGGGTGCTCCCCGGAGTGCTGAAGGCGCTGGGGCAGCGGGCCGAGCTGGTGGAGAAGGGGCGCCGGGCGACCGCCGACCTGTTCGCCGGGATCATCAAGCGGTACTCCTTCGCCTCCCGGGACGTCGATCCGGCGGTGGTGCGGTTCGCCGAGCGGATGATCGAGGGGACGCCGATCGACGTGGTCGCCGAGTACTATCCGGCCTTCGCCGACCACGACAAGACCGAGGCGCTCGCCCACTTCGCCGACCTGCCGGTGCTGGTGCTGGCCGGGGTCAAGGACCTGGTGACCCCGAGCGAGCACAGCGAGGCCATCGCCGATCTGCTGCCGGACGCGGAACTGGTGCTCGTGCCGGACGCGGGGCACCTGGTGATGCTGGAGCACCCGGAAGTGGTCACCGACCGCCTCGCCGACCTGCTCACCCGCGCGGGCGCGGTGCCCGCGGGCGCTACCGTGGGTGGCTATGGAAGCAGCACCGCACAACCCGGCTGAGACCGAGCTGACTGTCACCTCCCCCGAGCAGATGCGGGAACTGGGCCGCCGGCTGGCCAAACTGCTGCGCGCCGGTGACCTGGTGATGCTCAGCGGTGAGCTCGGCGCGGGCAAGACGACGCTGACCCGCGGTCTCGGGGAGGGGCTCGGGGTGCGCGGCGCCGTCACCTCGCCGACCTTCGTGATCGCCCGGGTGCACCCCTCGCTGGGGGACGGCCCGCCGCTGGTCCACGTCGACGCCTACCGCCTCGGCGGCGGGCTGGACGAGATGGAGGACCTCGACCTCGACGTCTCCCTGCCGGAGTCGGTGGTCGTCGTGGAGTGGGGCGAGGGCAAGGTCGAGGAACTGACCGAGGACCGGCTCCGGATCGTCATCCACCGGGCGGTCGGCGACACCACGGACGAGGTACGGCACGTCACGGTCACCGGGCTGGGCGGGCGCTGGGCCTCGGCGGGTCTGGAGGCGCTGTCGGCCTGAGCGCCGGACACGTTTCCGACAAGACGTCGGCAAAATATTGCGTTCGCCGCACCGGGCGTGGTCACATGGTACCCAGCCCGTAGTTAGGTGTGCCTAACTACGTCCGCCCCCGGCTTCCAGGAGGCGACCATGTCGGTCACGGAAGGCGACGCACCGCGCCCGCTGCCCCCGGTGTCCATGCGCGACCTGCTCGCGGCGTCCGCCGCTGCGACCGCCGTATCGACCCCACCGCGCGCACCGGAACCCAGGGTCGTGCCGGAGCGGGCCCAGGAGCCCAAGGCGGCCTGAGCCCCGGCGGATCACTAGCGGATCACGACCACCTTGTGGCCGATCGTCGCGAACGACCACATCGCCGCCCCGTCCTTGCGGGACTCGCGGATGCCGCCCGTGAGGGAGGGGCCGTCCGGGTCCGGGGGAGTGTTGTCCACCGCCGCGCTGAAGCCGATGGCCACGCCGCCGACGCTGGCGAAGCGGACCACATGCTCGACGGGGACGCCGTCGGTGCCCTTGACCTTGTTCGAGCGGGACGTCACCCGGTACTCGCCGGGCGCCGGGTTGACCGAGCCGGGGGTGACCTTGAAGGTGCGCCTGACCTTGTCGCCCTTGCCGACCAGCCACACCCGGTCGTCGTCCAGGGAGTAGACGACCCGTTCACCCGTGCCGGACCCGGAGGGCAGCGCGGTGGGTGGTTCCGGTCCCGCGGTGCCTTGGACGCGGCCACCACCGGGGCGGCGTCCCCCGCCTGCCGCCCGAGGTCGGCGGGCACGTTCTCCGAGGCCTGGTACGCCAGGAAACCCACCGTCACCAGCGCCGCCGTGGTGAGCCCGGCCACGATCCCGGAGCTGTTGCCTGCCACCCGTCGCCCACCTCTTCGCCCGTACGTCGTGCTACCCGGCGACGGTAGCAGTCGGTGACCGTTCCTCCCGTGCGGTGATGCCCCGGCGCGGGGAGCCGTAGGCTGTTCGCGTGCTCTTGCTCGCTCTGGATACCGCCACCCCCTCCGTCACCGTCGCCCTGCACGACGGCAGGGAAGTCCTCGCCTCCTCCAGTCAGGTGGACGCCCGCCGGCACGGCGAGCTGCTCCTGCCGGCCGTCGACCGGCTGCTCGCCGAGGCGGGACTGAAGCTCGACGCCGTCACCGCCGTGGTCGTGGGGACCGGCCCCGGTCCGTACACCGGTCTGCGGGTCGGTCTGATGACCGCCGACACCTTCGGCCTCGCGCTCGGCGTGCCCGTGCACGGTGTGTGCACGCTCGACGCGCTCGCCTACGCCGCCGACATCGACAAGGGCCCCTTCGTCGTGGCCACCGACGCCCGGCGCAAGGAGGTCTACTGGGCCACCTACGCCGACTCCCGCACCCGCCTGACGGACCCCGCGGTCGACCGTCCCGCCGAGATCGCCGACCGGGTCGCCGGACTCCCCGCGGTCGGCGCGGGCGCGCTGCTGTACCCGGAGACCTTCCCGAGCGTCCACGAGCCCGAGCACGTCTCCGCCTCCGCCCTCGCCGCGCTGGCCGCCGAGCGGCTGGCGGCCGGGGAGGAACTGCCCGCGCCCAGACCGCTGTACCTGCGCAGGCCCGACGCCCAGGTCCCCAAGAACTACAAGGTGGTCACCCCGAAGTGACAGCGGTGCTGCGCGAGATGCGCTGGTGGGACATCGATCCCGTGCTGGAGCTGGAGAAGGACCTCTTCCCGGAGGACGCCTGGTCCCGGGGGATGTTCTGGTCCGAGCTGGCCCACGCGCGCGGTCCGGCGGCGACCCGGCGGTACGTGGTGGCGGAGGAGGACGGCCGGATCGTCGGATACGCGGGGCTCGCCGCCTCCGGGGACCTCGCCGACATCCAGACCATCGCCGTCGCCCGCGACCACTGGGGCACCGGCCTCGGCGGGCGGCTGCTGACCGAACTGCTGCGCGCGGCCACCGCCTTCGAGTGCGCCGAAGTGATGCTGGAGTGCCGTGTGGACAACATCCGCGCCCAGAAGCTGTACGAGCGCTACGGCTTCGAGGCCATCGGCTTCCGGCGCGGCTACTACCAGCCCGGCAATGTGGACGCGCTCGTGATGCGTCTGAACGACCCTTCGACCTCAGTGCAAGGAACCGAGATCCATGGCTGACGAACCCCTGGTGCTGGGGATCGAGACCTCCTGCGACGAGACCGGCGTCGGCATCGTCCGCGGGACGACCCTGCTGGCCGACGCCGTCGCCTCCAGCGTCGACGAGCACGCCCGCTTCGGCGGTGTGGTGCCGGAGGTCGCCTCCCGGGCCCACCTTGAGGCCATGGTGCCGACCATTGACCGCGCGCTGAAGGAGGCGGGGGTCTCGGCACGGGACCTGGACGGCATCGCCGTCACCGCTGGTCCCGGCCTCGCCGGGGCGCTGCTGGTCGGGGTCTCGGCGGCGAAGGCGTACGCCTACGCGCTCGGCAAGCCCCTCTACGGCGTGAACCACCTCGCCTCGCACATCTGCGTGGACCAGCTGGAGCACGGCCCGCTGCCCGAGCCGACGATGGCACTGCTGGTCAGCGGCGGGCACTCGTCGCTGCTGCTGTCCTCGGACATCACCTCCGACGTCCGCCCGATGGGTGCCACCATCGACGACGCGGCCGGTGAGGCCTTCGACAAGATCGCCCGCGTGCTGAACCTCGGCTTCCCCGGCGGCCCGGTCATCGACCGGTACGCGCGCGAGGGCGACCCGAACGCCATCGCCTTCCCGCGCGGGCTGACCGGTCCCCGTGACCCCGCCTACGACTTCTCCTTCTCCGGTCTGAAGACCGCCGTGGCCCGCTGGATCGAGGCCAGGCGGGCGGCGGGGGAGGAGGTGCCGGTGCGTGATGTGGCGGCGTCCTTCCAGGAGGCGGTCGTGGACGTGCTCACCCGCAAGGCGGTGCGGGCCTGCAAGGACGAGGGCGTCGACCACCTGATGATCGGCGGCGGCGTCGCAGCCAACTCGCGGCTGCGGGCGCTGGCCCAGGAGCGCTGCGAGACGGCCGGTATCCGGCTGCGCGTGCCGCGCCCCAAGCTGTGCACGGACAACGGCGCGATGGTCGCCGCCCTCGGCGCGGAGATGGTCGCCCGCAACCGGTCCGCCTCCAGCTGGGACCTGTCCGCCGACTCCTCCCTGCCGGTGACCGACACCCACGTCCCCGGCCACGACCACGTGCACGAGGTCAGCAAGGAGAACCTGTACTCATGACGGTCGCGCTGATGTGGGAGGCGCGGGCGGCCGAGGGCCGGGGCGCGGAACTGGTGGACTGGGCCCGCCGTCAGTCCCTCGCCGGGACCCCGCTGCGCCGGGAGACCTTCCGGGCCCCGGAGGACCGGGTCCTGGTGATCACCTGGTGGGACGCCGACTTCGACGCCGACCTGCCCGATCTGCCGGACCCGGACACGGAGTTGGTCTCCCGCCCGGTGCACCGCTGGCGGTTCGAGGCAGTGGCCGAGGACTGAGAACCAGCCCCCGGCCACTCTCCTCCCCCGGTCACCGCGGCTCTACGACACCTCCGACCCGCAGATCAGCCGCCGGTCCGGACCCAGGGTCCGGACCGGGCCGGTCAGGGTCAGGCGGGTGGTGTGGCGGGCCTCCGCGCTGGACGGGCCCACGCGCAGTTCCAGTACGCCGGGTTCGACGACCTTCTCGTTCGCGCGGTTGGTGAAGGCCGACAGGTCCGTGTGGAAGTGGAAGGTGACCCGGCGGGACTCACCGGGGGACAACTCCACGCGCTGGTAGCCGACCAGCCGGACGTCGGGCCGGGTCACCGTGGCCACCGGGTCGTGCAGGTAGAGCTGCACGACCTCCGCGCCCGCGCGGTCACCGGTGTTGCGGACGGTCACGGACAGGTCGTACGAGCCGTCCGTGCCGATCTCCGCGTCCGCCGCGTCGGACTCCCAGGCGAAGTCCGTGTACGAGCGGCCGTGCCCGAAGGCGTACAGCGGGGTCGGGTCCAGGTTGCTGACCTCGGCCGCCAGGCCCAGCGGCGGCTGGAGGTACGTCCACGGCTGGCCGCCCGGCTCCTTCGGCACGCTCACCGGGAGCCGTCCGGAGGGGTTGACCCGGCCGGAGAGCACGCCCGCGATCGCCGGGCCGCCCTCCTCGCCCGGGAAGAACGCCTGGACGACCGCGCCGAGGCGGCCCTGCCAGCGGCCCAGGGCGTAGGGGCGGCCGGTGAGGAGGACCAGCACGACCGGGACCCCGGTCGCGACCAGCGCGTCCAGCAACTCGCCCTGCACGCCCGGCAGTCGGAGGTCGGACACGTCGCAGCCCTCGCCCGACGTACCGCGCCCGAACAGGCCCGCCCGGTCGCCCAGGACCGCCAGGCACACATCCGCCTCGGACGCCCGCGCCACCGCCTCCTCGAAGCCCGCGGTGTCCGGCTCGGCGACCCCGCAGCCCTCGGCGAACGTCACTTTGGCGTCCGGGAGTTCGGTGCGCAGCGCCTCCAGGACGGTCGGGATCTCGATGCCCATGGGGACACCCGGGTGATGGGTGAGGACATGGGACGGGAAGGAGTAGCAGCCGAGCATCGCCAGGGCGTCCGCCGCGCGCGGGCCGACGACGGCGATCCGGGTGTCCGGAGCCAGCGGCAGCACTCCGTCGGGGTTGTCCAGCAGCACCACCGACTCCTCCGCCAGCCGCCGGGCCAGGCCGCGCGCGACGGTGGAGTCGAGGTCGATGCGCTCGGTGGGCTCCGGGTCCCAGTCCTCGTCGAGCAGGCCCAGTTCGCACTTCTGGATCAGCACCCGCCTGACCGCACGGTCGACCAGTTCCTCCGGGATCTCGCCCGCGTGGATCGCGTCCACGAGCGGCTGGCCGTAGCACTTCAGCGTGGGCAGCTCCACGTCGATGCCGGCCCGCAGCGCCGCGTGCGCCGACTCGGTGTCGGTGCCCGTGACCCGGTGCAGTGAGCGCAGGAAGCCGATGCCGAAGTAGTCGGCGACGACCGTGCCGGTGAACCCCCATTCGTCCCGCAGGAGTTCGGTGAGCAGCCAGGGGTCGGCGGAGGCGGGCACACCGTCGGTCTCGGTGTAGGCGGCCATCACACTGCGCGCCCCGCCCTCGCGCAGCGCCATCTCGAAGGGCAGCAGGGTCACATCGGCGAACTCGCGCGTCCCGGCCCGGACGGGCGCCAGGTTGCGGGCGCCCGCGGAGGAGGCGTACCCGGCGAAGTGCTTGAGCGTGGCGATCACCCCGGCCGACTCCAGGCCCCGCACATAGGCGGTGCCGATGGTGCCGGTCAGGTACGGGTCCTCGCCGATGGTCTCCTCGACACGGCCCCAGCGCGGGTCGCGTACGACGTCCAGGACGGGCGCGAGGCCCTGGTGGACGCCGACCGAGCGCATGTCCGCGCCGATCCTGCGGGCCATCTCCTCGACGAGCGGGGCGTCGAAGGTCGCTCCCCAGGCCAGGGGTACCGGGTAGGCGGTGGCCTGCCAGGTGGTGAACCCGGCCAGGCACTCCTCGTGGGCGACGGCGGGGATGCCGAAGCGTCCGGCGGCGGTGATCTGCCGCTGGGTGCGGGCCAGGGCCAGCGCGCCCTTCACCGGGTCCACGGGGGCGGTGCCGAAGGGGCGGGTGAGCTGGCCCAGGCCGTGGGTGATCAGCTCGTCCCAGTCGTAGTCGGCGGTCATCTCGCGTTGCAGCGGGGCGACCCCGCCGCCGTCCGTCGACGAGCCCACCCACACGCCGTAGAGCTGGGCGGTCTTCTCCTGAAGGGTCATCCGGGAGAGCAGGTCGTCGACGCGGGCGGAGGCGGGCAGTGCGGGGTCGCGCCAGGGGGCGGTGGTCATGAAACTCCTGTCGGGGCGGATGGCCTCTCACGAATGTTTCGCTATTCACCTCGAATGTTCCGGGAACCTAGGCGCGGTGAGAAGGGTTCGTCAAGAGGGGGTGCAGGGATACGATCGCCGCCATGACACCCTCCGAGCCCGCTGAAACCCGGACGACAGCCCGTGCGAAAGGTCGTTCCGCGCAGACCGCGACCCTCGCCGAGATCGCCCGCGAGGCCGGCGTCTCGGCGCCGACTGTTTCGAAGGTCCTCAACGGCAGGGCCGATGTCGCCCCGGCGACCCGCAGCCGTGTCGAGGAACTGCTGCGCGCCCACGGCTACCGCCGCCGCCGCGCCGAGGCGAGCCGTTCGCCCCTGATCGACCTGGTCTTCCACGAGCTGGAGAGCGCGTGGGCGATGGAGGTCATCCGGGGGGTGGAGAACGTCGCCCGGGACGCCGGTCTGAGCGTGGTGCTCAGCGAGAGCATGGGCCGCCTCACCCCCGGCCGGACCTGGGCCGACCAGGTCGCCGCCCGCCGCCCGCACGGTGTGATCCTGGTGCTCTCGGGCCTGGACGAGTCCCAGCGCGCCCTGCTCACCAGCCGCTCCATTCCGTTCGTGGTGATGGACCCGGCGGGTGACCCCGGCACCGACGTGCCCTCCATCGGCGCCACCAACTGGCAGGGCGGCCTCGCCGCCACCCGGCACCTGGTGGAGCTGGGCCACACCCGGATCGGCGCCATCACCGGACCGTCCCGGATGATGTGCAGCCGGGCCCGGATCGACGGCTACCGGGCGGCCCTGGAGACGGCGGAACTGCCCGTGGACCCCGCGCTGATCCGGCCCGGCGACTTCCACCACGAGACCGGCTACAAGGAGGGCCTGAGGCTGCTGCGCGGCCCGGACCGGCCGACGGCCGTCTTCGCCGGCAACGACCTCCAGGCGCTCGGCCTGTACGAGGCGGCGCGCGAACTGGGCCTGCGCATCCCGGAGGACCTCAGCGTGGTCGGTTTCGACGACCTGCCGGTCGCCCGCTGGGTGGGGCCGCCGCTGACGACCGTACGGCAGCCGCTGACCGAGATGGCCGAGGCGGCGGCCCGGCTGGTGCTGGACCTGGCCAAGGCGGACGGGGATCCGGCGGCCACCCGGGTGGAGCTGGCCACGAGCCTGGTGGTGCGCAGCAGTACGGCGGTGCCGCCCGTGAAGTGAGAGATCCGTGTATTGACGGGTGCTCTGTGTGACCCCCACACTTCCCGAAGCCTGTCGGTTGCACGACCGAAACTTTCGGAGGCACCCGCAATGAGATCTCTGAGAACGGGCTCCACCCCGGCTTCCCGCGTCACCCGTGTCCTCACCGGCGCTCTCACCGGCTTCGCGCTGCTCGGCGGGCTGCTGTTATCGGCACCCGCCGCGCACGCCGCCGACGAACCCCTGCGCGACCTCGCCGACGCCAAGGGAAAGGTGATCGGCACCGCGGTCACCGGCTCCAAACTCACCGGCACCTACGGGGAGATCGCCGCCCGTGAGTTCAACGCGCTGACCCCCGGCAACGCCATGAAGTGGGCCTCCGTCGAGCCCGCCCGCGGCAGTTTCGACTGGGCCGAGGCCGACCGGATCGTCGACTTCGCCGAGGCGAACGGCCAGCAGGTACGCGGCCACACCCTGGTCTGGCACAGCCAGAACCCCGACTGGCTGACCAACGGCACCTGGACCGCCGCCGAACTGCGGCGGCTGATGACCGACCACATCGCCACCGAGGTCGGCCGCTACCGGGGCCGCCTGGCCACCTGGGACGTGGTGAACGAGCCGTTCAACGAGGACGGCACCTACCGCCAGACCCTCTGGTACAACGGCCTCGGCGCCGACTACATCGCCGAGGCGCTGACCGCCGCCCGCGCCGCCGACCCGAGCGCCAAGCTCTACATCAACGACTACAACGTCGAGGGTGTCAACGCGAAGTCCACCGCCCTGTACAACCTGGTCAGGGATCTCAAGGCGCGCGGCGTCCCGATCGACGGCGTCGGTCTCCAGGCCCACCTCATCCTGGGCCAGGTGCCGTCCACGCTCCAGCAGAACATCCAGCGCTTCGCCGACCTCGGCGTGGACGTGGCCATCACCGAGCTGGACATCCGGATCGACCTCCCCGCCGACAGCGCCGAACTCGCCCAGCAGGCCGCCGAGTACCGGCAGGTCGTCAACGCCTGTGTGGCCGTGGACCGTTGCGCGGGCGTCACGGTGTGGGGCTTCACCGACTCCGACTCCTGGATCCCGGATACCTTCCCCGGGCAGGGCGCGGCGACGCCGTACGACGAGAACTACGCGCCGAAACCGGCGTACCACGCCATCGCGGAGGCCCTCGGCGGTACGACCACTCCGCCGACGGACGCCTGCACGGCGACGTACAGCGTCGTGAACCAGTGGAACACCGGGTTCACCGGGCAGGTGAGGATCGCCTGCGACGGGGCCGCGCTGTCGTCGTGGAAGGTCGGCTGGAGCTACGGGGCCGGCCAGCAGATCACCCAGGCCTGGAACGCGACCTGCAACCAGTCCGGCGCGACGGTGACTTGCTCCAACGCCTCCTACAACGGGACTGTGCCGGACGGGGGTTCGGTGACGTTCGGGTTCAACGGGACGTGGAGCGGCAGCAATCCGGTGCCCGTGGTGACCCTGGGCTGAGAAATCTGAGAATTTCTCAAGAAAATATCCACGCGCTGACCTCGTCCTAACAATTCGGACTTACGTTCTCCGGGTGACCGCAGACTTGACGAACGGGGACGAGGGCAGGCGAGCGGGCCGGCGATCCAGAGCGCTCAGGATCGCCGGCCTCACCCTCGCGGGTGCGCTGGTCCTGGCCGTGGGGGCGGCCGGCTGGGCGTACTGGCAGCTCAACGACAACATCAAGAGCGTCGACATCAACAGCGCGCTCGGCGACGACCGGCCGCTGAAGGCGACACCGACGCCCACGGCGTCCGCCGAGGAACTGCCCACCGAGGCGCTGAACATCCTGGTGCTGGGCTCCGACACGCGCAGCGGCGCCGAGAACCGGGCGCTCGGCGGAGGGGACAGCGAGGGCGGGCGCTCCGACACGGCGATGGTGGTGCACCTGGACCCCGGCCGGTCCACGGCGACGGTGGTGAGCATTCCGCGCGACACCCTGGTCACGCGTCCGTCCTGCCCGCTTGAGGACGGCGGTTCGACCGCGATTGCCTACAACTCCATGTTCAACAGCGCCTATTCGGTGGGCGGGCCGGTGTGCGCGGTGAAGACGGTCGAGTCGGTCACCGGGGTGCGCATGGACCACTACATCGAGATCGACTTCGCGGGCTTCGCGAAGCTGGTGGACGCGCTCGGCGGGGTCACCGTCACCACCGAGGAGGACATCGACGACGAGGACAGCCACCTCACCCTGGAGGCCGGCACCCACCATCTCGACGGCAAGCAGGCCCTGGCCCTCGCCCGCACCCGGCACGGCATAGGCGACGGCAGCGATCTGGGCCGCATAGAGCTCCAGCAGCAGCTTGTGAAGGCCCTGCTGGAGCAGGTCTCGGCGACCGACCTGCTCACCGACCCGGCCAAGCTGTACCGGGTCGCCGACGCGGTCACCGGCAGCCTCACCACCGACACCGGCCTGGACTCCCTGACCGAGCTGACCCGGCTCGGGCGCAGCCTGGGCGGCCTGTCGGCGGACGCGGTGACCACCGTGACCATGCCGGTCGTACCGGCGCCGTCCGACCCCAACCGGGTGGTGGCCGACGAGCCGGAGGCGGGCGAGCTGTGGGAGTCGCTGCGCTGAACGAAGGACGGGGCTCAGAAATTTTCCGCGGGGGTGTCGATCCGGGCCGTCCCCGTTCGACGCAGGGGTGAGAGGCCGGGAAGGACCCGGCCGCCGCACACACGAGGAGTCACCGTGCCCCGCTATCTGTCCCTGGTGAAGATCGACGAGCGGACCGCCCCCGCCGAGGGCCCCAGCGAGGAGCTGATGCGGCGGATGGGGGAGCTGATCGAGGAGATGACGAAGGCCGGGGTGCTGCTCGACACCGCCGGTCTCACCCCCAGCGCCCAGGGCGTCCAGGTCCACTACGAGGGCGGTGACACCACGGTCACGGACGGCCCGTTCACCGAGGCCAAGGAGGTCATCGGCGGTTACGCGATCATGCAGTGCAAGGACCGGGCCGAGGCGATCGAGTGGACCAGGCGGTTCCTGAAGGTCCACGAGCCGCACTGGACGGTCACCTGCGAGGTGCGGGAGATCGCCGAGGGCTGAGCGTCCTTGGCCGACCGGGGCCGAGGGGTGTTGCATGGTGGGCTGTGACAGCACAGCCCACCCCCGACCCGCGGGGCGCCGTCGAGACCGTCTTCCGGATCGAGTCGCCGAGGATCGTCGCCGCCGTCGCCCGGATCGTGCGGGACGTCGGACTCGCCGAGGAGCTGGCGCAGGACGCCCTGGTCGCGGCGCTGGAGCAGTGGCCGAGGGACGGGGTGCCGGACAACCCCGGTGCCTGGCTGATGACCACCGCACGGCACCGGGCCGTCGACCTGATCCGGCGCCGCGAGAACTACGCCCGCAAGCTCGCCGAACTCGGCCGCGACCTGTCCGAGGCGGTGCCGCCGGAGGAGCCCTCCGGGCCCGGTGACATCGACGACGACCTGCTCCGCCTGGTCTTCACCGCCTGCCACCCGGTGCTGTCCACCGAGGCCCGTACCGCCCTCACCCTGCGCCTGCTCGGTGGCCTGACCACCACCGAGATCGCCCGCGCCTTCCTGGTCCCCGAACCGACGGTCGCCCAGCGCATCGTCCGCGCCAAACGCACCCTCGCCCGCCGCAACGTCGCCTTCGAGGTCCCCTACGGCCCCGACCGCGAGGCCCGCCTCGGCTCCGTCCTGGACGTCATCTACCTGATCTTCAACGAGGGGTACGCCGCCACGGCCGGCGACGACTGGCTGCGGCCGTCCCTCTGCGAGGACGCCCTGCGCCTGGCCCGCGTCCTGTCCGCGCTAATGCCGAAGGAGCCGGAGGTCCACGGCCTGACCTCGCTCCTGGAGTTCCAGGCGTCCCGCGCCGCCGCCCGCACCGGCCCCGACGGCGAGCCGGTCCTGTTGAAGGACCAGGACCGCCGCCGCTGGAACCGCATGCTGATCGCCCGCGGCATCAAGGCCCTCTCCCGCGCCGAGGCCACCACCGCGGGCGCCCCGCCCGGCCGCTACACCCTCCAGGCGGCCATCGCCGCCTGCCACGCCCACGCGTACCGTTACGAGGAGACGGACTGGCAGAGCATCGCGACCCTGTACGCGTTGCTGGCGGCCCGGGCCCCCTCCCCGGTGGTCGAACTCAACCGGGCGGTGGCGGTGTCGATGACCGAGGGCCCGGTGCCCGCCCTGGCCATGGTCGACGCCCTCGGCGACGACCCCGCCCTCCGCGACTACCACTTGCTCCCCAGTGTCCGGGCCGACCTCCTGCGACGCCTGGGCCGCACGGAGGAGGCCCGGTCGGAGCTCGTACGGGCGGCGGCGCTGACCCGGAACGCACGGGAGCGCGAGATGCTGCTGCGCAGGGCGCGGGAGACCTGAGGCGCGGCGGTGCCCGGCGTGCTCAGGCCGGGTGGCCGAGCAGCATCGTCGGGGCCCCCGCCACCCTGGTCAGGAAGACTGTCGCCGCGTTCGGCCCCTGCGGCTTGACCTTCCTGCGCAGTTCCTCCGGTTCCACCGCCGAGCCGCGCTTCTTGACCGTGAGGGTGCCCACCTCGCGTTCCCGGAGGAGGGCCTTCAGCCTCTTCACGTTGAAGGGGAGCCGGTCGGTGATCTCGTAGACCGTGGCGTAGGGAGTGGGGCGCAGGGTGTCGGCGGTGACGTAGGCGATGGTCGGGTCGATCAGGCCGCCGTCGAGTTCCTCGGCGACCTCGGCGACCAGGTGGGAGCGGATGACGGCGCCGTCGGGCTCGTACAAGTAGCGGGCGACGGGGCGGACTTCGGGGTTGGGCAGGCCCCGGGAGACCAGGGTGCGCGGGCCGGGCAGCAGGGTCGCGCGGACCGTGCCGGGTGCGGTGCCGAACCAGAGCACTGCCTCCTTCACATCCCCGCCGTCGGAGATCCACTCCGCCTCGGCCTCGGCGGGGACCGCCTCGTGCGGGATGCCGGGGGCGATCTTCAGAGCGGCGGCGCGGGGTGCCTTCAGCGCCGCCTCCACCGCCCAGGACAGGGGCGGCGAGTACGCCTCCGGGTCGAAGATCCGGCCGCGCCCCGACGAGCGCCGGGCCGGGTCCACGAAGACCGCGTCGTACCCGGAGGTGTCGACCTCCGTCACATCCGCCTCGCGCACCTCGATGAGGTCGGTGAGCCCCAGCGCCTCGGCGTTGGCACGGGCGGCCGCGGCCGTCAGCGGGTCCCGGTCGACGGCCAGCACCCGGATCCCGGCCCGCGCCAGCGCGATCGCGTCACCGCCGATCCCGCAGCACAGGTCGGCCACCGAGGAGACCCCCAGCTCCCGCAACCGCCCCGCCCGGTACGCCGCCACGCTCGCCCGCGTCGACTGCTCTACCCCGTTCGGCGTGAAGAACATCCGCGCGGCGTCCTCCGCCCCGAACTTCGCCACCGCCCGCTGCCGCAGCCGGGCCTGTCCGAGCGCCGCCGACACCAGCTCGGCGGGGTGGTCGCGGCGCAGCCGGGTGGCGACGGCGAGTTCGTCGGCGGGCGCGGTGCCGCGCACGGCGTCGAGGAGGGCGCGGCCCTCGGGGGTGAGGAGGGGAGCGAGGTCGTTCACCGGCTCATTGTGGGCCAGTCGGTGGACCGGACGCCCGCCGTGGCGGTGTCGGCCCGGGATCGGCGGGGCCGCCTGGGAGGATCCGACTCCATGCGAGCAGTAGTACAAAATGATAAAAACCGGGCGCGTTGGGCGATGCGCGTGCG
>NZ_FLSP01000020.1 GCF_900091315.1 Streptomyces sp. DI166 | reverse complement strand
CGCCCGCGGCCCCGCCCGCCCCCCAGATGCAGACCCCGCCGCCCCCGGCCGCACCCCCGCCGCGGCACCGGCCGCCGCCCCCGGCACCGGAAAGATCAACCTCGACAAGGGCCGCGTCAGCCTCCAGAAGAACCAGACCGTCTCCCTCATCAAGGGCGGCCGCCCGCTGCTCTCCCAGGTCAAGATGGGCCTCGGCTGGGAGCCCGCGTTCCGCGGCAAGGACATCGACCTCGACGCCTCGGTGATCGCCTACGGCCCGCAGCGCAACCACATCGACAGCTGCTACTTCGGCAAGCTCCAGATCGTCAACGGCGCGATCCGCCACTCCGGCGACAACCTCACGGGCGAGGGCGCGGGCGACGACGAGGTCATCACCGTCGACCTCGGCCGGCTGCCCCAGGACGTCACCGGCCTGGTCTTCACCGTGAACTCCTTCTCCGGGCAGAAGTTCACCGAGGTCGCCAAGGCCTACTGCCGTCTGATGGACGCCACCACCGGCGAGGAACTGGTCCGCTTCGACCTCACCGGCGCCGAGCCCCAGACCGGTGTGATCATGGCCAAGCTGATCCGCCAGTTCTCCGGCGAGTGGGAGATGACGGCGGTGGGCGACTTCGTGAAGTCCCGCACCGTCCGCGGCATGGTCAAGCCCGCGGCCCAGGCGCTGTAACGGCACGACGGGGGCGCCTCGCGCAGGGGCGCCCCCGTACCAGCGGCTCAGAACAGCGCGCTGTAGGCGTTCAACGCGGGCTGCCCGCCCAGGTGCGCGTACAGGACCGTCGAGTCCCGCCCGATCTCCCCGCGCGACACCAGGTCGATCAGCCCGGCCATCGACTTCCCCTCGTACACCGGGTCCGTGACCATCCCCTCGGTCCGCGCGGCGAGCTTCATCGCGTCCAGGGTCGACTCGTCGGGTATCCCGTACGTCCCCGCGTGGTACCGCTCGTCCAGTTCGATGTCCTCGACGGTCAGTTCCTCGCGTACGCCGATCAACTGCCCGGTGTTCCGGGCGATCCGCGCGATCTGCTCCCGGGTCCGCGTGGGCTCGGCCGAGGCGTCCACCCCGATGACGCGCCGCGCACGGCCCCCGGCCTCCTCCAGCGCCCGGAACCCGGCGACCATCCCGGCCTGCGTCGAGCCGGTCACCGAGCAGACGATCACGGTGTCGAAGAAGACGCCCGATTCGCGTTCCTGCTCGGCGACTTCGTACGCCCACCCCGCGAAGCCCAGCCCGCCGAGCGGATGGTCGGAGGCCCCGGCCGGGATGGCGTACGGCTTGCCGCCCGACTCCTCGACCTCCCTCAGCGCCTGTTCCCAGCTCTCCTTGAACCCGATGCCGAACCCGGCCCGCACCAGGCGGACATCGGCCCCGGCGAGCCTGCTGACGAGGATGTTGCCGACCTTGTCGTAGACCGCGTCCGGCCAGTCCACCCAGCTCTCCTGCACCAGTACGCACTTGAGCCCGGCCCGGGCGGCGACCGCGGCGACCTGGCGGGTGTGGTTGGACTGCACCCCGCCGATCGACACCAGCGTGTCGCAGCCCTGGGCGAGCGCGTCGGCGACCAGGTACTCCAGCTTGCGCGTCTTGTTGCCGCCGTAGGCGATCCCGGAGTTGCAGTCCTCCCGCTTGGCCCACACGGAGGCGCCGCCGAGGTGGGCGGTCAGCCGTTCCAGCCGGTGCACCGGCGAGGGGCCGAAAAGGAGCGGGTAACGCTGGAAGGAATCAAGGGACATACGGTCCTCCGTGATCGACTCAGTCGGCGGCCAGCTCCTCCAGCCCCCGCCAGATCTCCGCCGTGACCCGGACCGCCTCGTCCGTGTCACCGTCCGCGCACGCCGCGATCAGCCGCTCGTGCAGCCCCGGCGAACGGCAGGCGCCGCCCTCGCCGAAGCGCCGTCGTTCCAGACGTCGGATGAGCGGGGTGTAGCGGGCGACGGTGGCCGCCGCCGCGCGGTTGCCGCAGGCCAGGATCAGCACCTCGTGCAGGTCGTCGTCGGCGCGCAGGGCGGCGTCGACGTCGCCGCTGCCGACCGCGTCGGCGAACCGGGCGTTGGCCTCGCGCATCGCTTCGATGTCCGGGGCGCCCAGCCTGGGCACGGCCACCCGGGTGGCCAGCTCGTGCATGGCCCCGACGACCGCCGCCGCGTCCCGGACGTCCGCGGCGACGACGGGGGTCACCCGGGTATAGCTCTGCGGCTTGCTCTCCAGCAGGCCCTCGTCCACCAGCCGCGCGAACGCCTCGCGCACCGGCGCCCGGGACAGCCCGAGCCGCTCGGCGAGATCGGCGTCCCGCACCACGGCGCCGGGCTCGATCTCCCCGGCCACGATGGCGTCCCGGATGGCGGTGTAGGCGCGGTCCCTGAGCAGGGTGCGCCCGACGGGTCGGATGGCCTCCATGAACTGAAATGTTAGATGTCAGTCCGGGTCCGGGCAAGGGTGTGGCCCGCACCCCCGTGAAGTGCGGGCCACGCTCAAGGGAACCGGGGCTCGGTGGCCCGGACTCAGCCCACCCAGGGCCAGTCGGCGTCCCGGGCGGACTCCAGGAGCGGCACCATCCGGAAGGCCGCGTCGGACAGGCCACCGAAGGTGTGCCGGTTGCCGTCACCGGACGGGCCGTGGCCCGCGCGGTAACCGGCGAGGTTCCAGGTGTAGACCGGGACATGGGCCGGGACCTGCTCGGTCGGGCCGCCGTGCCGGTTGAACGCGTACTGCTCGTCCGTGACGATCAGCACCCGGTCCTGGCCCCGGTAGTGGGCCCGTACCGCCGAGGTGGTGTCGGTGCCGCCCAGGTCGCCGAAGCGCTCCAGGACCTTGAGCACCGACTCGCCCTTGCCGAAGCTCAGCCGCCGGCTCGTCGTACCGAACTCGACGAGGTCCGCGTCCGCCGCCCGCAGCGCGAGCGCCGTACCGAAGATCGCCGCCGCGTCGGCCCGGTTGAGCTGCGAGCGGTCCGACAGCCGCGAGTAGAACATCGAGCCCGAGCGGTCCACCAGCACCAGCGTCCGGCCGGGCAGCGCGGGCACGTTGGCCAGCGAGTGGCCGAGCGCCTGCTCCAGCGGGTACGCCCAGCGCAGCGACGGCGCGTGCTGGTAGGCGGCCAGGTACCGGAACGGGAACTGCCGGGAACGCGCGACCTCCGCCGGGTCGCTGATCCGGGCGGCGACCCGCGCCGCGACCTCGTCCGAGACACCGGCCTCGTCGAAGTTGCGCAGGTTGCGCAGCAGCGCCATCAGGCCCATCGACGGGATCACGGCCTCCCAGGCGGCCCGGTCCATCGGGCCCTGGAGCCAGCCCGCCAGCGCCTCCCAGGTCATCCCGGCCGCCGCGAGCCGCTCGGCGCCGCCGTCGGAGGTGACGACCGCACGCCGCTGCTCGACGGGCAGCGCCATCAGCTCGCGGTGCGCGGCCAGGGTCCGGCTGGACGCGGGCGGTACGGCGGTGTCGGGGTTGTGGCGCCGGTCGAGGGCGTACTTGAACAGCTCGCCCTGCCAGGGCTTGGCCGGGTCGGGCGCGGCGTGCACCAGGTTGAGGATGTCGCCGAAGCGGTAGCCCTTGGACGCGGTGTCGTACTTCAGCAGCGCCTTGCCGGTGTAGAGCCGCCGTACGGCGTCGGCGATGCCCCGCTTGACAGGCTTGGGGATGTTGCGGCCGTAGTGCGCCGTCCAGTACGCGAGCAGCTCGCCCGGCTCGTCGGGCCGCTGGAGCACCGAGTCCACGACCCGCCGGTTCGACGGGCCCTCGGTCGCACCGGCGTCCAGGCGGGCCCGGACGTACTCGGCGGCGCCCACGACGGCCGCGGTGCGCAGGTTGCCCTCGCCGCGCAGCCAGCCGAGCAGACCGGCGGTCCACTCCGGGTCGGTGACCGCCAGCTCGCGCACCAGGGTGCGGAACCGGTCGTCGCGGTCGGCGCCGGACTCGTAGAAGGTCTGCTGGGAGACGAAGTTGGCGACCGCGAGCAGGAAGAGCTCCGAGCGCGTGTCGCGCTCGTGGCCCCGGCCGCCCTCGTAGGTGCGCAGCACCCGGCCGGTCGAGGTGATCCGGGAGGCGAGACGTGCCTTCGCGGTGCGGACGTTGAAGCGGGACATGCTGAATTCCCCCCGAATTCACAGTGGTTACGGAGGGAGGCACAGCAAATGGAGGATGCCCGAGATCAGGAGTCGGCGACGGAACAAGTCAGATGCTCTATCCGGTTGAGCTACACCGACCCGAAGTCGATGACGGGATTCGAACCCGCAACCTTCTGATCCCAATGAAGTAACCGTTGCCTGCGCACCGGGCACCCACCATGAGCTGCGCCTCCCGAGATCAATTCGGCGGCGGCGTTGTTTTCTTTGCAAGAGAAGTAGCCGCTGCCTTCGCACCGGGAGGTGCGTGCTGTCGTGATCTCACTGTAGGAGGCGGGGTATTCGGCGCGCGATGGATTTAATCGGGCCCGCACTCCACCCCTCAGGGCTGCGAACGGGCCTTGAAGGCCGCCTTGCGTGCCTCCTTCGCGATCCGCTTGTCGGGGTGCAGCCGTCCCATCGCCTCCAGCACCTCGGCGGTGGCGGGGTGGTCCACCCGCCATACGGCCGCGAAGAACCCGCTGTGCTGCTGGGCGAGGCCTTCCACCAGGGCGCGCAGTTCCTCGGAGTTGCCCTCGGCGGCGAGTTGGGCGGCGACCGTGTCGATGGTCAGCCAGTACACCATCGCCTCGGACGGCGCGGGCACGTCCGGCGCGCCCCGTTCGGTGAGCCAGACCCGGGCGAGGCCGCCCAGCTCCGGGTCGTCCAGCACTTCCCGCAGCGCGGGTTCCGCCTCGGCGCCCACCAGGGACAGCGCCTGCTGGCAGCGCAGCCTGCGCAGCGGGGCGCCCGCGTCGGCGCCCCGGGCGGCGGCCAGCAACTCCCGTGCGGCGGGCAGTACTTCGCGCCGGGTGAGCCACTGCTCGGTCTCCGCCTGCGCGGCACCGGGCGGGAAGGCGGCGGTGCCGTCGAGCAGCACGTCGGCACCCTTGTCGGCGAGTTCACCGACGGCCGGTGCGGTGAAGCCGGCCTCCAGCAGCCGGGCCCGCAGGCCGTACAGCCCGAGCGGGGTGAGCCGGACCATGCCGTAGCGCGTGACGTCGGTGTCGTCGACCGGCGCGGCGGGTTCCTCGTCGGCGTCGGCCATCAGCGCCTCGTCGACCGGCTGGTACGCCACCAGGCCGGCCGGCTCCAGCATCCGGAACTGGTCGTCGAGGCGCATCATCGCGTCGGAGACCTGTTCCAGTACGTCGTTGGTGGGCTCGCCCATGTCGGCGGGGACGATGACCGAGGCGGCCAGCGCGGGCAGCGGCACGGAGGCGTCGGCGGGGCCCTCCTCGCTGGCGGTGAGCAGGTAGAGGTTGCCGAGGACGCCGTCGAGGAACTCCGCCTCGGCCTCGGGGTCCCACTCCAGCCGGGAGAAGTCGATCTCGCCGCCCTCTTCCAGGTCCACGGCGTCGAGGAGGTCGTCGAGGTCGGGCACCGAGGCGTCCGCGAGCACCGTCTCCAGCGCGGACAGCCAGACGGCGAGCACGTCGTGCGGGGTGCCGCCGGTGAGCAGGGCCAGGTCGGCGCCCGGCGCGACGGTGCCCTCCTCCTCGTCGACGATCTCCACGAGTCCGGCGTCGACCGCGACGCGCCAGGCCTCGCTCGCGTAGGCGGCGGCGTCGTCGCCGGTGAGGCCGAGGAGTTCGGCGGCGGCGGGCAGTTGCTCCTCGACCAGGCCGCCGCCCGCGTCGACGCGGGTGTCGGGTCCGGCCCAGCGGGCCAGCCGGGCGGCCCGGGAGAGCAGGGGCGTGGACAACGCGTCCCGCGCCAGCTCCGCTTCGGGGTGCAGCCGTACCGGCGGCAGGGGGGAGCTGTCTGACATCGGCTGGTTCTCCTCGGACGCGTCGTGCCACTCAGCCGCTCAGCCTAGACCGCTTTGGCCCCATGCCGCCCGGTTCATCTACCCGTTGGCGGGTGTACATGGCCGAAACCTTGACAAGTGGCCTGACCAGGCTGGAGATTACGCGCGTAGAAATTCATAGGACAGCTGTTCACCGAATCTCTACGCGCGTCGCAGCCGCCTCACCGGTCGCGGCTCCCACGTTCACCACGCTCCACCCTCGTCCCGGCGCCCACGTACGTCCCCGGAGGGATCCCTTGCCGAGCAAGTCGTCCGCGCGCCTCGCCGCGCTCACCGTCGCCGCCGTCTGTTCCGCGACGTCCATCGTCGCCCTGACCTCGCCCGCGCACGCCGATTCGGTGCGCATCCACGACATCCAGGGCACCACGCGAATATCCCCGTACGCCGGACAGCAGGTCACCGATGTGACCGGCGTCGTCACCGGGATCCGCACCTACGGCTCGTCCCGCGGCTTCTGGATCCAGGACCCGAACCCGGACGCCGACCCGGCCACCAGTGAGGGCGTCTTCGTCTTCACCAGCTCCACGCCCAAGGGCGTGGCGGTCGGCGACCTGGTGTCGGTCTCCGGCACCGTCTCGGAGTTCGTACCCGGCGGCACCTCGTCCGGCAACCAGTCGCTGACCGAGATCACCAAGCCGACGTTCACCGTCGTCTCCAGCGGCAACCCGGTCCCGGCCGCGACGGTCATCGACGCCAAGTCGGTCCCGAACGCCTATGTCCCGGACGGTGACACCGCCGCCGACAACTCGATCAACGCCCTGCCGCTGCGGCCGTCGAAGTACGCCCTGGACCGCTACGAGTCCCTGGAGGGCATGAACGTCCAGGTCTCCGACACCCGCGTGGTCGGCGCCACCGACCCGTACACCGAGCTGTGGGTCACGGTGAAGCCGCGCGAGCACGCCAACCGCCGCGGCGGCACGGTCTACGGCTCCTACGACGCGCAGAACACCGGCCGGCTGCAGATCCAGTCGCTCGGCTCGACCGCCGACTTCCCCAAGGCCAATGTCGGTGACACCCTCACCGGCACCACCTCGGGCCCGCTGGACTACAACCAGTTCGGCGGCTACACCCTGGTCGCCTCGCAGCTCGGCACCCTCAAGAGCGGTGACCTCAAGCGCGAGACCACCGAGAAGCAGCGCCGGGGCGAGCTGGCGGTCGCGACGTACAACGTCGAGAACCTCGACCCGTCCGACGCCACCTTCGACGCGCACGCCGCCGCGATCGTGAACAACCTGCGCTCGCCCGACATCGTGTCGCTGGAGGAGATCCAGGACAACACGGGCTCGAAGAACGACGGTGTGGTCGCCGCCGACCAGACAGTGGGCAAGCTGATCGACGCGATCGTCGCCGCGGGCGGCCCGCGTTACGACTGGCGCGGGGTCGACCCGGCGGACGGCACCGACGGCGGTGAGCCGGGTGGCAACATCCGCCAGGTGTTCCTGTTCAACCCGGAGCGGGTCTCCTTCACCGACCGCGCGGGCGGCGACGCCACCACGGCCGTCGGCGTCAAGAAGGTCCGCGGCAAGGCCGCGCTGACGGTCTCCCCGGGCCGTATCGACCCCACCAACGAGGCGTTCGCCAGCAGCCGCAAGCCGCTCGTCGGCGAGTTCGTCTTCCGGGGCCGCACGGTCATCGTGATCGCCAACCACTTCAACTCCAAGGGCGGCGACCACTCGCTGACCTCGCAGTACCAGCCGGTGGCGCGCAGCTCCGAGACCCAGCGCCACCAGCAGGCGACGCTGGTGAACTCCTTCGTCAAGGACGTCCTGGCCACCGAGAAGAACGCGCGCGTCATCGCCCTGGGCGACATCAACGACTTCGAGTTCTCCGGCACCGCCAGGATCCTGGAGAGCGGCGGCGCCCTGTGGTCGGCGGTCAAGTCGCTGCCGAGGAGCGAGCGTTACTCGTACGTCTACCAGGGCAACAGCCAGGTCCTGGACCAGATCCTGGTCAGCCCGTCGATCCGGCGCGGCTGCGACCTGGAGTACGACAGCGTGCACATCAACGCGGAGTTCAACGACCAGATCAGCGACCACGACCCGCAGGTGCTGCGCTTCAAGCCGTAACCCGGCTCCGGTCAGGGCTGGTTGAACACCTTGTTCAGCCAGCCCTGCCATTCCGCCTCGCACTCCTCGATCTTCGTGCCGGGCGTGAAGTCGTGCAGGGAGATCCCGACCGTGTGGCCCCAGTGGTTGCGCCCGAAGATCCGGGTGAGGCCCCGGCCGGTGCGCAGTCCGATGAAGTAGGGGTCGCGGTAGTCGAGCACGGCGTCGAACTCGTCGGGCCCGTGCACCTTCAGCTCCGTACCGACGGCGGCGTCCGGGCCGATTCCCAGCGCCCGTGCGACGACTTCGAGGGCGTCGGCGCCCTTGGCGGCCTCGGGTCCGTCGAAGGTGGCGAAGGCGGCCGGGCGGGGCGCGAAGTGGGTGAGGTACTCGCGCAGGGTGTGCAGATAGAAGTCGGTGTGCTTGGCGGCGCCGTCGTACTGGTTGTCCCAGTCGTCGACGAAGATCCCGCTGTGCACGTACCGCACCCAGGCCCGCTTGCCGCCGTCGCGGGCCTCGATGGTGTAGTCGAGCTGGTTGCGGGTCTGTACGGCGATGTCCTCGACGTTCTCCACCAGGTTGGCGTAGCGGTGCGGCGGGTCCCAGGCGGTGACCAGGGACCCGAAGGGGCCCCTGCCGCCGACTCGGGGCTCCGGCGGCTCCATCGGCCACAGATAGCCGTCGGTTCCGGCGGTGACGGCCCGGAACACCTCCTCCGGCGTGGCGTCGACCTCGAACTCGCGGGCGATCTCGAATTCCCGGGCTTTGTCGTCCTTGGGCATGTCGGGCTCCTGAACTAGGCCGAGATCTCGCCGGGGGTCTCCGGCGGTGTCGTCTCGGGTGGCTGAGTCGTCTCGGGTGGCGTCTTGAGGGTGGGGTGGACGGCCACGACGATCCGGTGGTCCCGGCCGCTCTCGGCGTCCGGGGCGTCGTACTTCTGGATCAGCGCGGTGACTCCGGCCGTCAACTCCTGGATGAACGCGGCCCGTTCGGCGGCCGAGGCGAAGCGCACCTCGCCGTCCAGGGCGTAGGTCGCGAGCCGCTTGCGCGCCTTGGCGGCGCCGGTGATCAGCGAACCCACGTCCCGCACCAGCCGGGCGCCGAGCGCCAGCAGCCAGCGCGCCGAGAGCTGGTCCCGGAAGCGCTCCGGGTCCGGCTGCACGGCGGCCAGGGCCAGCGGCGAGATGACGTACGACGCCGCGGTCGCCCGCATCAGCCGCTCGGTGACATTGCCCTTGCGGCGCTCCCCGGCCAGCTCGACCAGGCCGTGCCGCTCCAGCGTCTTCAGGTGGTAGTTCACCTTCTGCCGGGGCAGCCCGACCTTCCCGGCGAGCATGGCGGCCGACGCGGGGCCGGCGGCCAGCTCGGCGAGCAGCCGGGCCCGGACGGGGTCCAGGGTGACGGCCGCCGCCTCGGGGTCCTCGATCACGGTCACGTCCAACATGACTCCACCGTCTCACCGAAAACTTTTTTTGTCCAGGCGAGTGGATTTTTCGGCGAGCCGGGACCGTGCCCTACGGCTCAAGCCCGAGCGCGTGCCGGTACCGCCTGCCGGTGAACCCCTTGACGCCGGGGAAGGTCCGTACGCGCGCCCATTCGGGCGACTCGGGCCCGGCGATGGCCGCGTCATAGGCACGGCCGCTCTCCCACTCGGCGTAATTCAGCACGTGCGTGCCATCGGTACTGAGGTGGAAGTGCGCGGCGATCAGCCCGGGATCGGCGTCGGGCCCGGCGAGCGTCTCCAGCACCAGGTCCACGAAGTCGGCCCGCTTCCCGGCGGCGTCCGCGTCGAAGTCGATCCGCACGGTGACGACGAGTCCGGCCACGCGCCGGTCGCCGTCGGCGCGCGGATGGCTGCGGTACCGCCGGTACCGGTCCAGCCGCACCCGCTCGATCCCCGGCACGGCGGTGTCGATCTCGTCGTTGCGCTCCTGCCGATGCGTCCGGACGAAAGCCTCGTACCCCTGCTCCGAACGCCACTGGGAGTGGTGCATCAGCGAGCTGCCGTCGAGCCCGGTGTAGAGGTGGTAGCTCAGCAGCTCGGGGCTCCCCCAGGGCCGCCGCTCCCAGGCACGGGCGACGGCCTCGACCGTGGCCGCCTGCCGCTCGGGGGTGCCCACCTGCCAGTGGCTGAAGAAGGGGGCGTCGGCACTGGGCCGGGTGAGGTCGGGATGGGTGTGGGTACGACGGGTCATGGCATGGCCTCCTGCACGGGGTGATCGGACGTCGTTCGCGCCTACGTGGATCACCCTCGGCCCTCAAGCTTGGTTGAGGTCAAGTGAGGGCTTTGCGGGGCGGGTTGAGGTGGCGCGCCGCTACTTCGGGTCGGCGTCGAACTTCGAGGTGGCCCAGAAGTAGCCGAGCACCGTGAGCCCGAGGCACCAGGCGAGGGCGAGCCACCCGTCGTGGCCGATCTCCGTGCCGAGCAGGAGTCCGCGCAGGGTCTCGATGGCCGGGGTGAAGGGCTGGTACTCGGCGACCGGCCGGAACCAGCCCGGCATCGCGTCCAGCGGCACGAAGGCGCTGGACAGCAGCGGCAGCAGGATCAACGGGACCGCGTTGTTGCTGGCGGCCTCCGCGTTCGGGCTGATCAGACCCATACCGACGGCGATCCAGGTGAGCGCGGTGGCGAACAGCACGAGCAGCCCGAAGGCCGCGAGCCACTCCAGGGGCCCCGCGCCGTGGGACCGGAATCCGATGGCCACGGCGACCGCACCGACGAGGACGACACTGACGACGCATTGGAGCACACTGCCCACGACGTGCCCGATGAGCACCGAGGGCCGGTGGATGGCCATGGTGCGGAAGCGGGCGATGATGCCCTCGGTCATGTCGTTGCAGACGGAGACCGCGGTACCGATCGTCGTGCTCCCTATGGTCATCAGCAGCAGCCCGGGGACGACATAGGCGATGTACGCGGAACGGTCGGGAGCGCCGCCGCCGATGCCCGCGCTCATGGTGTCGCCGAAGACGTAGACGAAGAGCAACAACAGCATGATCGGCGTGAGCAGGAGGTTGAGGGTGAGCGACGGGTAGCGCCGCGCGTGGAGGAGGTTGCGCCGCAGCATCGTGGACGAGTCGCGAACGGCGAGGGAGAAGGTGCTCATCGGGCGGTCTCCTTGGACTGGTGGGGGACGCGGGTCCCGTCGGTGAGGGCGAGGAAGACGTCGTCGAGGTCGGGGGTGTGCACGGTCAGCTCGTCGGCCTCGACTCCGGCGGAGTCCAGCCAGTCCAGGAGGGACCGCAGTTCGCGCTGGCTGCCGTCGCTGGGCAGGCGGAGGGAGAGGCTCTCGTCGTCGCGGGTGCCCTCGCCCAGGGCGGTGACGGCGGCCCGGTAGGCGGCGGGGTCGGTGAACCGGAGGCGGACGTGCCCGCCCGGGACGAGCCGCTTCAGCTCCTCGGCGGTGCCTTCGGCGGCGATGGTGCCGTGGTGCAGGACGGCGATGCGGTCGGCGAGTTCGTCGGCCTCCTCCAGGTACTGGGTGGTGAGGAAGACGGTGACGCCGCCGGTGACCAGCTCACGGATGATCTGCCACATGGTGTGCCGGGAGCGGGGGTCGAGTCCGGTGGTCGGCTCGTCGAGGAAGATGATCCGCGGGCTGCCGACCAGGGTCATGGCGATGTCGAGCCGCCGCTTCATGCCGCCGGAGTAGGTGGCGGCGGGCTTGTCGGCGACGTCGGCGAGATCGAACCGCTCCAGCAACTCGGCCGCCACGGCGCGCCCTTCGCGCTTGCCGAGGTGGTGCAGGTCGGCCATGAGGAGCATGTTCTCGGTGCCGGTGATCAGCCCGTCCACGGCCGAGAACTGCCCGGTCACTCCGATGGCGCCACGGATGGCCTGCGCCTCGGTCCCGAGGTCGTGCCCCCCGATGTGGACGGGCCCGCTGTCCGGGTCGGCGGAGATGAGCGTGGAGAGGATCTTGACGACGGTGGTCTTGCCGGCCCCGTTCGGACCGAGCAGGGAGAAGACGGTGCCTTCCGGGACGGTGAGGTCGACTCCGTCGAGGACGGTTCGGTCGCCGTAGGACTTGCGCAGTCCGTGGACGGAGATGGCGGGGCGGGGCATGTGGGCTCCTGGTGATTCCCTGATGTTTTCCGATGATGAAAACGCTACGTTGCATTCACGATTCCATCAATGAGTCCGTTGCATAAATAGTCCATCAACGCAGGTCAAAGGATAGATTTCATTGCAACGAATCACGAAAAAACGCAACGCCCGCAAGCCCATTCGTTGCAATAAAAAGGGAACGAACGCTATGCTCGCAGCACCGCACGACCACACCACCGACTCAAAACAAGCAGCCAGGAGAGGACCGCGATGCCGGGAGGCCGACTCACCCAGGCGGAACGTCAGCAGATCGCGCTGGGGCTGGCCGACGGCCTGGCCTACGCCGAGATCGCCCGGCGGCTGGAGCGGCCGACGTCGACGGTGACCCGCGAGGTGATGCGCAACGGCGGCCCCACCGGGTACCGCGCCGACCTGGCCCAGCGCGCTACGGAGCGGCGCGCGCACCGGCGCAGGCAGACGGCGCCGAAGGGGTCGGGCACGGCACCGCAGCCGAACAGGCGGGACACGGAGGCGGTACGGGCGTTCGAGGAGGCGCTGACGACGGTCTTCATGCAGTCGGGTACGCCGAAGATGATGGCCCGGGTGATGGCCTGCCTGTGCATCAGCGACTCGGGCAGCCTCACGGCGTCGGAACTCGTACGGCGGTTGCGGGTCAGCCCGGCGTCGGTCTCCAAGGCGGTGTCGTTCCTGGAGAGTCAGGGACTGATCCGCCGGGAGCGGGACGAGCGGCGGCGGGACCGGTACGTGGTGGACGACGACGTCTGGTACCAGTCAATGATCGCCAGCGCCCGGGGGACGGCCCAGATCGCCGCGACGGCACGGGAGGGCGTGGGCATCCTGGGCCCCGACACCCCGGCTGCCGTCCGCCTGGAGAACATCGCCCGCTTCCTGGACTTCATCACGGAGAGCATCACGACAGCGGCGAACCAGGCGAGGGGCATCCTGACGACAAGGCCGACCCCGGCGGACGCCGAAGGCGAATAGGGGCGCGGGGAACCGCGCGACCAGCCCCCACCGGCCCGCACCCGAAGAACAACGCCCGCGCCCGAAGAGCACGGCCCGAGGCCGAAGCGCACCACCCGAGGTCGAAGCGCACCACCCGAGGTCGATGAGCACCGCCCGAGGCCGATGAGCACCGCCCGAGGCCGAAGGGGCGAAGCCCCTTCACCCCCCGCTCCACTCCCCCCGTTCCCCCAACTCCGCCAACTGCACCTGGAACCAGTCCAGACGCGCCTGCAACAGCGCGGCCTCCGCGGCGAGTTCCCGCACCCCCAGCCCGTCGACGGCAGCCCCGGCCGCCTCCGCGACGACCCGCACCCCGTCTCCCGCGAGCCGCTCGAAGGACTCCGGCGAGACAGACCTGCGCCCCCGCAGACACCCCGCGCAGGACGGGACGAGCCCCACCCACCCGGGCCGCCCCCACCCCGCGTCGGCCAGCGCGACCGCCCCCGCCCCGCAGGCACAGGCGGGCACGGAAACCACGCGCACCCGCTGCCGCGCGTACCGGAACCCCAGCTCGAAGCGCAGGTACCGCCCGAGCACGGTCACTTCCAGCAGCACCGCCCCGCGATGCTCCGCCGTGCACAGCAAGCCCTCCGCCGCCGCACGGTCGTGCACGCAGTGGAAGCCGCAGTCGCACCGCCGATGCGGCGCCGGGTGCCGCAGCCCGTACACACAGGACGCGTCGGCCACCACTCCGTACGGCAGCGCGCCGCCGAGCGACACACCGGTGAACCCGGCCCGGGTACCGTCCGAGGACAGCACGGGGTAGGCGATCTTGTACCCGGTCGGCGGCTCCGCAGGACGTTCCTCCGGAAGCCGCAGCCTCATCGGGCGACCGGTACCTCTTCGGGAGCCGCCAGCTCCTCGGTCTCCACGGCTTCGGCCACCGGGGTCTCCGGCACTTCGTCGTGAACCTGCGGCCGCTCCTCGGCGAATCCGGTGGCCAGTGCCTTACCGAGCTTCATGACGCCTCCAGGACCAGGGGTCGTTGACCGTCCGGCCCATAGTGACCCATGACGCCCACTTTGGACATAGGGCAGGTGGCCGCCGAGCCACCCGCCCCCCACAGCCACTTAACAATACTTCTCACGAAATTTAAGTGGAGCTACACCATCACCCGCCCGAGACTACAAGCCATGAAGCCAACCACCACCCCCTTCGGCCGCACCCTCTGCGCCATGATCACCCCCTTCACCGCCGACGGCGCCCTGGACCTGCCCGGCGCCCAACGCCTCGCGGAGCACCTGGTGTCGAAGGGCTGCGACGGCCTGGTCCTGTCCGGCACCACGGGCGAGTCCCCCACCACCACGGACGAGGAGAAGACCGACCTCGTCCGCGCGGTAGGGGAAGCCGTCGGCGACCGCGCATCCGTCGTCGCGGGAGTGGGCACCTCCGACACCCGCCACACCACCGAACTCGCCCTGGCCGCCGAAAAGGCGGGGGCGGACGGCCTGTTGGTGGTGGCGCCCTACTACAGCCGACCCCCGCAGGACGCCCTGGAGGCCCACTTCCGGCATATCGCCGACGCCTGCGGCCTCCCGCTCACGCTGTACGACATCCCCGGCCGCACCGGCGTCCGCATCGAAGCCGACACCATGCTCCGACTCGCCGAGCACCCGAGGATCGTCGCGGTGAAGGACTGCTCCTACGACTTCCTCGCCGCCCAGAAGGTCATCTCCCGTACCGACCTGGCCTACTACGCGGGCTGCGACGAACACATCCTCGCCCTGTACGCGGTCGGCGGCGCGGGCTGCATCAGCACCGTGGCGAACGCGGCCCCGGCCCAACTCCGTGCCGTACTGGACGCCTTCGACGCGGGCCGCACCGCGGAGGCCGCCGCCCTCCAGCACCGGGCGACCCCTCTCATCGAGTCGATGATGTGCGCGGGCCTGCCCGGCACGGTCACCGCCAAGTCCCTCCTCAACGGACTCGGCCTCCCCGCGGGCCCGGTACGCCCACCCCTGCGGCCCGCCGACCGGGAGACGGCCGACGGGCTGAGGGCGACGTACGAGGAACTGATCGCCGGGACGTGATCAGCGCGTCACGAACACGGGCTCCCACGTCCGCTCGAACCCGTCGTCCGGATCCCGCTCCCCGCTCAGCGGCACGATGGTGTCGCTCCCGATCGTGACCATGACCAGCCGGTCCTTGTACCCGTCGCCGTCGTTCAGTCCCGTGGTCCGCTCCCAGGCGAACAGCCGCCGGTCGTCCGCCCAGGCGAGCAGATGCCCACCCCGCACCTTGGTGATCTCCGCACCGGTACGGGGATCACGGATCGAGGAGTACGACTTCCCGGGCTCGCCGGGCTTGCCGTCGACCTCCTTCGTCAGCCCCAGGGCGGCGAGTTCGCCGTTCGGGGAGAGCCTGGCGGGTACGTCCCAGCGCAGGTGCTTCTCGTCGGCGGGCGGCTCGACCTGATCACCGTCGGACAGGTCGTAGAACTTCTCCAAGCCGTCCTGCCCCCCGACCACACGCGCGTACAGGCGGGCATCGTCCCGGGTGAAGGCGAAGTCCGCGCGCCCCCAGACATCACGTCCGGCCTCGACCTCCCGCCAGGGCCCGACGACCGTGCCCCCGGCGACGTCCACGAGGAAGAACCCGGTCCGGGTCGTGCCGTTCCGCTGGACCAGCGTGAGGGGGGAGTCCTTCTCGCCTTCGGTCTGGACGCGCTCCCCGAGGTCGGGATGCTCGTCGTAGGTCGTCGCGACCAGTTGGCTCCCGTCGCTGGAGTACGCCAGCCCGCCGATCCCCCGCTCGACCGGGATCCACCGCTCGACCTCCCCCGTCGCGAGGTCGAGCAGTCCGATCCGGTTCGCGGGGAGGTCCCGTTCGAGGACGGCGGCGGTCCTGGCACCCGGAGCGACGGCGACGTAGGACCAACGGCCGTCCTCGCGATAGGTGTTGGTGCGGGGATCGAGCAGCCAGTACGTCCGCTCGACGACCCCCTCGCCCTTGCCCTTCGCCACCAGCTTCTGCGTGTAGTAGGTGGCGAGCACGGTCTGCCCGACGGCGATCCCCTTCCTGGGCGCCGACGGATCCCGCTGACTCCTCACCTGAGCGGCACGCCGGTCATCGTCCCGGCCGCTGCCCTCCACCAACTGCGGCACGGCCACCGTCACGGCGACCACGGCGGCGGTGGCCACCGCCACTGCGGCAACCCGGCGCGTACGCCTGCGCCGACGCGCGACCAGTACGCGATCGGCGAGCCCGGGGCGCGCCGGGGGCTGCTCGTCGGCCAGGTCCCGCAGGGTGTCCTGGACGAGTTCCTCGACATTCACGGACGTACCTCCAAGGGGGACAGGCCGGGCATCGGCTCCGGCACGGTGAGGCCGGCCAGTTCGGGCGCGACGGCGCGCAGCCGGGCCAGCGAGCGGTGGGTGGTGGACCGTACAGTCCCCACGGAACAGCCGAGGATCCGGGCCACCTCGGCCTCGGGCAGGTCCTCGAAGTAGCGCAGCACCAGCACCGACCGCTGCCGCGCGGTGAGCCGGGCGAGCGCGCCGCGTATGACGAGCCGCAGCTCGGCGGCGGAGTCGTCGGCCGTGGCGCCGGTGTCGGGCGGCTCGGCGACCGTCACCTCCCGCCGCCGCCACTTCAGCCGCCAGCGGCTGACCTGCTGCCGGTACAGGATCTGCCGTACGTAGGCCTCGGGTTCGTCGATCCGGTTCCAGCGCCCGGCCACCTTGATCAGCGCGTTCTGCAACAAATCCTCCGCGGCGTGCCGGTCGCCGCCGCTGAGCAGCACGGCGGTCCTCAGCAGCGCGGACGAACGGCTCTCCACGAACTCCCGGAAACGCTCCTGCGCCTCGCCATCCATCGTCACCGTCACTTCCCCGGCCGAGCCCCACGCCCGCCCCTCCACCCCCACTGACGCGCCCCACCACCCCCAGCTATGCCACCACCCCAAAAAAATCCCGGGCCCCCAGGACCACCCCTCCCCTACGGTGCCCCCATGCCCCGCCCCCTCCTGTTCCTGGACGTCGACGGCCCCCTGAACCCCTGGGCGGCCCAGCCCGAACGCCGCCCCGAGGGCTACACCACGATCCGGGTCCCCCAGCCCGACCACCGCCGCCCCCTGCGCGTCTGGCTCAACCCCGCCCACGGCCCGTCCCTGCTGGCCCTCGACTACGAGCTGTGCTGGGCGACGACCTGGATGGCCGCCGCCAACCAGTGGATCGCCCCGGTCATCGGTCTCCCCGAACTCCCCTACGTCGACTTCGGCGAGAACCTGTTCGCGCAGCGCCCGGACGGCGTCCACTGGAAGACACCCGCCCTCGTGGAGTACGCCCGGGGCCGCCCCTTCGCCTGGATCGACGACGAACAGACCGCCCCGGACAGCGAGTACGCCACCACCCACCACCCCGCCCCGGCCCTCCTGCACCACGTCAACCCGAGAATCGGCCTGCGCGACCCGGACTTCGCGGTGCTCAAGGAGTTCGCGGCGGGCCTGTGACACGTCAAAGGGAGCCCCGCGGCGCCGGTGCCGCGGGGCTCCCCTGTCGGTCTGCAGCCGGTGAGGCTAGTTGTGGCTGTGCAGAATCTCGTTCAACCCGCCCCACACCGCGTTGTTCGGTCGGGCCTCCACCGTGCCGGTGACCGAGTTGCGACGGAAGAGGATGTTGGAGGCGCCGGAGAGCTCGCGGGCCTTGACGATCTGGCCGTCGGGCATGGTGACGCGGGTGCCGGCGGTGACGTAGAGGCCCGCCTCGACCACGCACTCGTCGCCCAGCGCGATGCCCACACCGGCCTCCGCGCCGATCAGGCAGCGCTCGCCGATGGAGATGATGACGTTGCCGCCGCCGGAGAGGGTGCCCATCGTGGAGGCGCCGCCGCCGATGTCGGAGCCGTCGCCGATGACGACGCCCGCGGAGATACGGCCCTCCACCATCGAGGTGCCCAGGGTGCCCGCGTTGAAGTTGACGAAGCCTTCGTGCATGACCGTCGTGCCCTCGGCGAGGTGCGCGCCGAGGCGGACGCGGTCGGCGTCGGCGATACGGACGCCCTTGGGGGCCACGTAGTCCGTCATGCGCGGGAACTTGTCGATCGAGGTCACCTGGAGGTGCAGGCCCTCGGCGCGGGCGTTGAGGCGGACCTTCTCGATGTCGTCGACCGCGACCGGGCCGAGCGAGGTCCAGGCGACGTTGGCGAGGAAGCCGAACATGCCGTCCAGGCTCTGGCCGTGCGGCTTGACCAGGCGGTGGGAGAGCAGGTGCAGCCGCAGGTAGACGTCGTGGGCGTCGATCGGCTTGGCGTCCAGGGCCGAGATGACCGTGCGGACCGCGACCACCTCGACACCGCGGCGGGCGTCCGGGCCGATCGCCTTCGCCGCGCCCTCGCCGAGCAGTTCCACGGCCCGCTCGGCGGACAGCCGCTCCGTGCCGGACGGGCCGGGCTCGGCGGCGAGCTCGGGCGCGGGGAACCAGGTGTCGAGGACGGTGCCGTCGGCGGCGATCGTGGCGAGGCCGGCGGCAACGGCGCCGGTGGTGCTGGGTGCAGTCGTGTCGGTCATGAGGGCAACCTAACTTGGCGGGGGCCACCGGGGCGAACCGGTGTACCCGGCATCTCACGTGCCGGGCGCGGCCCCGGTGACGACCCGGTCGAGGATGTCGCGCGCGTACTCCTCCTCGTAGGGCGTGCCCGTGAGCAGGACCTGGAGGCAGATGCCGTCCATCAGCGCCACCAGTGCCCGCGCGGTGACCGGGTCCGTGCGGCGGCCGATCAGCTCCGCGAGTTCCGCCGCCCACTCGGCGGCGACCGGGCGCAGGGCGGGGCGGCGGAGTGCGGCGAGGTACAGCTCGCACTCCAGTTCCACACCCGTACGGTCACCGGCGAGCCATTCGCCCATCCAGCCCGCGAGTTCGCCGGCCAGGTCGACGGACGGGTCGGTGAGGCCGCCGCGCGCGGCGACAACCTTGGCGAAGCCCTCGTTGGCCTGCCGCAGCGCGGCCACCATCAGCTCGTCGAGGGTCGCGAAGTGGTACGTCGTCGAACCGAGCGGGACATCCGCCTCGGCCGCGACCGAGCGGTGGGTCAGGCCCGCGAGCCCCTTGCTGCCCACCACGCGGATCGCGGCGTCGATGATCCGCTGCCGCCGCTCGGGGTCGTAGCGCCGGGCCATCAGTGCGCCGCCCCGCCGAGGTTGAGGACCACCACTCCGGCGACGATCAGCAGGATCCCGCTGACCTTCGCCAGGGTCAGTGCCTCACCGAAGGCCAGCAGTCCGATCACGGCGATGCTCGCGGTCCCGACCCCGGCCCAGATGGCGTACGCGGCGCCGATGCCGACGGTCTTCAGGGTCTGGGCGAGCAGTACGAAGGAGATCACGTACCCGAGTCCGGTCAGCAGCGAGGGCCAGAGCCTGCTGAAGCCGTCGCTGTACTTCATCGCGGTGGTCGCGGCCACCTCGGCGGCGATGGCGCCGGCCAGCGTCACGTATCCCATGCGTACGAGCGTACACAACGTTATGTACGTGTGTACACAACGATGCCGTGACCCGGCGGCGGTGTTCCCAGAAAGCGCTCGCTTCAATTTGGTCACACGCGTGCTCGACGGCCTCAACTCTCCACTACTGTGGCCCCGTTCACCCCCTGGGCCGCGAAGGAAGCGCATGCCACACGACACGTCCCGGCCCCCTCAGGACCGTCCCTGGGAGGGCGGCTGGGCTGCGGACACCTCCCGTATACCGGGCACCCGCCGCCTGTGGCTGGCCGGTGCCCTGGCGCTGGCCACCGTCGCCACCTGCGTGACGGCGATCGTCGTCACGCGCAGGCCCGCCGACGACCCGGCCGGCTCGTCGTCCGCCTCCGCCACCGCCGCCCCGCCCGGCCTGATCTCCTACGCCAGTGACTCGCCCTCGCCCTCGGGACCGGCGTCCGAGTCGGCGGAGCGTACGGCGTCCCCCTCCCCCACGGAGAAAGAGCCGAAGCACCACGAGAAGACCAGTGCCGCCGCCGAGCCCTCGGCCACGGCCTCCCCTTCATCCCCCGCCCCCGTGCCGACCGCCACCGAGCGCTCGGTCCGTTCCGTCAACTTCCCCGACCGCGGCTGGCAGGTGAGCGGCGGTCTCGTCCGGCTCACCGGGTCCCCGGACACGTACACCCTGCGCAAGGGCCTGGCGAAGCCGTCCTGTTACTCCTTCGCCACGGCGGACGGCCGCTATCTGCGCCACCGCGACTTCGTCCTGCGCGCCGAACGCGACGACGGGTCCGGGCTGTTCGCCCAGGACGCCACCTTCTGCGCCCGCGACGCCGCCCACGCGGGCGCGGTCATGCTGGAGTCGGTGAACTACCCGGGCCGCTTCCTGCGCCACAAGAACTTCCAACTCCGGCTGGACCTCTACCAGTCCAGCGGGCTGTACCTCGCGGACTCGGCGTTCCGGCTGAACTGAGGCCGCAGACGAAGAAGCGGCGACGCCCCGAGGGGCATCGCCGCTTCTTCGTACGAACAGGCAGGTCTCAGACGTTGAACCCGAGCGCCCGAAGCTGCTCGCGGCCGTCGTCCGTGATCTTGTCCGGGCCCCACGGCGGCATCCAGACCCAGTTGATGCGCAGCTCGCTGACGAGGCCGTCCGTGGCGGACTTGGCCTGGTCCTCGATGACATCGGTCAGCGGGCAGGCCGCCGAGGTCAGGGTCATGTCGACGGTCGCCACATTGGACTCGTCGACGTGGATGCCGTAGATCAGCCCGAGGTTGACGACGTCGATGCCGAGCTCCGGGTCGACGACGTCCATCAGGGCCTCACGGAGCTCTTCCTCCGAGGCCGGCTTCATCTCAACGGTCTCGCTCATGCCGTCTTCCTTTCGGCGTCGGCTCCGTCCAGGGCCTGGGCCGTCGCGTCCTTCCACGCCATCCAGCTCAGGAGGGCGCACTTCACCCGCGCCGGGTACTTGGAGACACCGGCGAACGCGACCGCGTCCTCCAGGACCTCCTCCATCGCGTCGTCGGGCTCGATCCGGCCCTTGGACTGCATCAGCTCCAGGAAGGTCTCCTGGATCCGCTGCGCGTCGGCCAGCTCCTTGCCGACCAGCAGTTCGTTCAGTACGGAGGCCGAAGCCTGGCTGATGGAGCAGCCCTGGCCCTCGTACGACACGTCCTTGATGGTCGTGCCGTCGTACTTCACGCGGAGGGTGATCTCGTCACCGCACGTCGGATTGACGTGGTGCACCTCGGCGTCGCCATCCCGCAAGCCCCGCCCGTGCGGGTTCTTGTAGTGGTCCAGGATGACTTCCTGGTACATCGAGTCCAGCTTCATGCGATCGCTCGCCAACCCCTCAGCCGAAGAAGTTCCGTACGTGCTCCAGGCCGTCCACCAGAGCGTCGATCTCGGCCGGCGTGGAGTACAGATAGAACGACGCTCGCGTGGTCGCGGGAATTCCGTACCGCAGGCAGACGGGCCGGGCACAGTGGTGGCCCACCCGGACCGCGATGCCCTGCTCGTCCAGGACCTGGCCCACGTCGTGCGGGTGGATGTCCCCGAGCGTGAAGGAGATCGCCGCGCCCCGGTCCTCGGCCGTGGTGGGGCCGATGATCCTGAGGTCCGGCACCTCCACGAGCCGCTTGACCGCGTACTCGGTGAGGGCGTGCTCATGGGCGAGGATCTTGTCCATGCCGATGGAGCTGAGGTAGTCGATCGCCGCGCCCAGGCCGATGGCCTGGGAGATCGGCGGGGTGCCCGCCTCGAACTTGTGGGGCGCGGGCGCGTAGGTCGAGGAGTGCATGGACACCGTCTCGATCATCTCGCCGCCGCCGAGGAACGGAGGCAGGTCCTCCAGCAGCTCCTGGCGGCCCCACAGCACACCGATGCCGGTCGGGCCGCACATCTTGTGGCCGGTGAAGGCCACGAAGTCGGCCTGCAGCGCCTGCACGTCCAGCGGCATGTGCGGAGCGGCCTGGGAGGCGTCGACGCAGACCAGCGCGCCGACCTCCTGGGCGCGGCGCACGATGGCCTCGACCGGGTTGACCGTGCCCAGGATGTTGGAGACCAGCACGAAGGAGACGATCTTCGTCTTCTCGGTGATGATCTCGTCGATGTTGGACAGGTCGAGACGGCCGTCGTCGGTCAGGCCGAACCACTTCAGCTTCGCGCCCGTGCGCTGCGCCAGCAGCTGCCACGGCACGATGTTGGAGTGGTGCTCCATCTCCGTGATGACGATCTCGGTCTCGTGGTCCACGCGGTAGGGCTCGTCGGCCCAGCCCAGCATGTTGGCCACGAGGTTGAGGGACTCGGAGGCGTTCTTGGTGAAGATCACCTCGTCGCGGCTGGGCGCGTTGATGAACTCGGCGACCTTGTCCCGCGCGCCCTCGTAGAGCGCCGTGGCCTCCTCGGCGAGGACGTGCACGCCGCGGTGGACGTTGGCGTTGTGCTGCTCGTAGTACTCGGAGAGCACGTCGAGCACCTGGCGCGGCGTCTGCGAGGTCGCCGCGTTGTCCAGGTAGACGAGCTTCTTGCCGTCGTGCAGGACGCGGTCCAGGATCGGGAAGTCCTTGCGGAGCGCCTCTGTGTCGAGGAGGCCCGGCAGCTGTGTCACGCGGATGCGCCACCCTTCACGTACTTGTCGTAGCCCTCGGCCTCCAGCTGGTCCGCCAGCTCGGCGCCGCCGGACTCGACGATGCGGCCGTTGGCGAACACGTGGACGTGGTCGGGCTTGATGTAGCGCAGGATGCGCGTGTAGTGCGTGATCAGCAGGGTGCCGACCTCGCCGGACTCACGGACCCGGTTGACGCCCTCGGAGACGACGCGCAGGGCGTCGACGTCGAGGCCGGAGTCGGTCTCGTCGAGGATGGCGACCTTCGGCTTGAGCAGCTCCAGCTGAAGGATCTCGTGACGCTTCTTCTCACCGCCGGAGAAGCCCTCGTTGACGTTGCGCTCGGCGAAGGAGGGGTCCATGTTGAGGCGCTCCATGGCCTCCTTGACCTCCTTGACCCAGGTGCGCAGCTTGGGGGCCTCGCCGCGGACGGCGGTGGCGGAGGTGCGCAGGAAGTTGGAGACCGAGACGCCGGGGACCTCGACCGGGTACTGCATGGCGAGGAACAGGCCGGCACGGGCGCGCTCGTCGACGGACATCTCCAGGACGTCCTCGCCGTCGAGGGTGACGGTGCCGCCGGTGACGGTGTACTTCGGGTGACCCGCGAGGGAGTAGGCGAGGGTCGACTTGCCGGAGCCGTTGGGGCCCATGATGGCGTGCGTCTCGCCCTGCTTCACGGTGAGGTCGACGCCCTTGAGGATCTCCTTCTCGGCGTTGTCGGCCTCGACGGTGACGTGCAGGTCTCGGATTTCAAGCGTAGCCATGGGTGCCTCAGGACTCCTGGGTGAGGGAGACGAGCACGTCGTCCCCTTCGATCTTTACGGGGTATACGGGGACGGGGCGCGTCGCGGGAAGGCCGGACGGCTTGCCGGTGCGGAGGTCGAACGCGGAGCCGTGCAGCCAGCACTCGATCTGGCAGTCCTCCACCTCGCCCTCGGAGAGCGAGACGTTCGCGTGGGAGCAGATGTCGTAGATGGCGAACACCTCCCCCTCGGTACGGACGACCGAGACCGGCGTGCCGTCGAGTTCCACCCGCTTCGGGGTGTCCTCCTCCAGCTCGCTCAGCCCACAGACGCGTACGAAGGTGGTCATGCGACCGACGCCTCCAGCTCCTCTTCGATCTTCGCGAGGAGGCGCTCCTCGATGTCCTCGACACCGATCTGCTGGACCAGTTCGGCGAAGAAGCCGCGGACCACCAGGCGGCGGGCCTCGTGCTCCGGGATGCCGCGGGCCATCAGGTAGAAGAGCTGCTCGTCGTCGAAGCGGCCGGTCGCGGAGGCGTGTCCGGCGCCGACGATCTCGCCGGTCTCGATCTCCAGGTTCGGCACCGAGTCGACGCGGGCGCCGTCGGTGAGGACCAGGTTGCGGTTCATCTCGTAGGTGTCGGTGCCCTCGGCCTTGGCCTCGATGAGCACGTCACCGATCCACACGGCGTGCGCCTCGTCGCCCTGCAGGGCGCCCTTGTAGACGACGTTGGACTTGCAGTGCGGGACGTTGTGGTCGACCAGGAGGCGGTGCTCCTGGTGCTGGCCGGCGTCGGTGAAGTACAGGCCGAACAGCTCGGCCTCGCCGCCGGGGCCCGCGTAGGTGACGCGCGGGTGCAGGCGGACGACGTCGCCGCCGAAGGTGACGACCACGGACTTGAGGCTGGCGTCGCGGCCGACCAGGGCGTTGTGCTGGGCGACGTGGACGGCCTTGTCGTCCCAGTCCTGGACGGAGACCACGGTGAGCTTGGCGCCGTCGCCGAGGAGGTAGTCGACGTTGGCGGCGAGCACCGCGTCACCGGTGTGGTCGATGACCACGACGGCCTCGGCGAACGCGCCGAGCTCGATGACCTGGTGGCCGTAGGCGGTACCGCCCTCGCCGCGCACGGCGATGCGGATCGGCTCGGTGAGCACGGCCTCCTTGGGCACGGTCACGACCGAGGCCTTCTCGAAGGCGGAGTACGCCTGGGCGGCGATCCGGTCCACCGGGGTGCCGGCCTTGCCGAGCCGGGCGTCGTCGCGGCCGACGGTCTCGACGGTGACGCCCTCGGGGGCCTCCACAGTGACCTGTACACCGTCACCGGTGGCGACGGCGGTGCCGTCGTGCAGCCCGCGCAGGCGCTCCAGCGGGGTGAACCGCCATTCCTCCTCGCGGCCGTGCGGGACCGGGAAGTCCGCGACGTCGAAGGAGGGGGGCGCGCTCATACGGGTCGCGACGGTGGACTCGGCGGCCACCGCGATGGCGCCGGCGGTGGTGGAGCCCACCGGGGTGTTCTGAGCCTCAGCCATGGCTGTCGGTCTGCTCGCTTTCTTGCGGTAAGGGGCTTGATGGAGTTCCGGCGGCGGGTGCTTAGCCGACCGCGCCTTCCATCTGGAGCTCGATCAGCCGGTTGAGCTCAAGGGCGTACTCCATGGGCAGCTCCTTGGCGATCGGCTCGACGAAGCCGCGCACGATCATCGCCATCGCCTCGTCCTCGGACAGACCGCGGCTCATCAGGTAGAAGAGCTGGTCCTCGGAGACCTTGGAGACGGTCGCCTCGTGGCCCATGGACACGTCGTCCTCGCGGACGTCGACGTACGGGTACGTGTCGGAGCGGGAGATGGTGTCGACGAGCAGCGCGTCGCACAGCACGTTGGACTTGGCGCCGGGCGCGCCCTCGCCGATCTCGATCAGACCGCGGTAGGAGGTACGGCCGCCGCCGCGCGCCACCGACTTGGAGACGATGTTGGACGACGTGTTCGGCGCCATGTGGACCATCTTGGCGCCCGCGTCCTGGTGCTGGCCCTCGCCGGCGAAGGCGATGGACAGGGTCTCGCCCTTGGCGTGCTCGCCCATCAGGTAGACGGCCGGGTACTTCATCGTCACCTTGGAGCCGATGTTGCCGTCGATCCACTCCATGGTGGCGCCCTCGTAGGCGACGGCGCGCTTGGTGACCAGGTTGTAGACGTTGTTCGACCAGTTCTGGATGGTCGTGTAGCGGCAGCGGGCGTTCTTCTTGACGATGATCTCGACGACCGCGGAGTGCAGCGAGTCCGACTTGTAGATCGGGGCGGTGCAGCCCTCGACGTAGTGCACGTAGGCACCCTCGTCGACGATGATCAGGGTCCGCTCGAACTGGCCCATGTTCTCGGTGTTGATCCGGAAGTAGGCCTGCAGCGGGATCTCGACGTGCACGCCCTTCGGCACGTAGATGAAGGAGCCACCCGACCACACGGCGGTGTTCAGCGCGGCGAACTTGTTGTCACCGGCCGGGATGACGGTGCCGAAGTACTCCTTGAAGAGCTCCGGGTGCTCCTTCAGGGCGGTGTCGGTGTCGAGGAAGATGACGCCCTGCTCCTCCAGGTCCTCGCGGATCTGGTGGTAGACGACCTCGGACTCGTACTGGGCGGCGACACCGGCGACCAGGCGCTGCTTCTCGGCCTCCGGGATGCCCAGCTTGTCGTAGGTGTTCTTGATGTCCTCGGGCAGGTCCTCCCAGGACTCCGCCTGCTTCTCCGTGGAGCGCACGAAGTACTTGATGTTGTCGAAGTCGATGCCCGACAGGTCCGAGCCCCAGTTCGGCATGGGCTTCTTCTCGAAGAGCTTCAGGCCCTTGAGGCGGAGCTTGGTCATCCACTCCGGCTCGGACTTCTTCGAGGAGATGTCCTTGACGACGTCCTCGTTGAGGCCGCGCTTCGCAGCCGCACCGGCCTCGTCGGAGTCGGCCCAGCCGTACTCGTACTTGCCCAGACCCTCAAGTTCGGGGTGGGCAGTCTCCGTGGGGAGAGTCATGCGGGGTTCCTCCCGGCCGTGCTTGCAGATGCGTTGTGGGAAATCTTGGGGATGAACGTCGTGCAGACGCCGTCGCCGTGCGCGATGGTCGCCAGCCGCTGGACGTGCGTTCCGAGCAGTTGGGAGAAGAACTCGGTCTCCGCCTCGCAGAGCTGCGGGAACTTTTCCGCGACATGAGCCACCGGGCAGTGGTGCTGACAGAGCTGCTCGCCGACCGGTGCGCTGCGCGCCGTAGCAGCGTACCCGTCCGCGCTCAGCGCCCTGGCGAGGGCTTCGGTGCGCTGCTCGGGGTCCGCGGCCTCGACGGCCTCGCGGTAGGCGGCGGCCTGCTCGGCGATCCGGGCGCGGGCGAAGGCCACCACGGCCTCGTCCCCGCCGAACCGCTCCTGGATGTAGCGCAGAGCGTCCGCGGCGAGCTTGTCGTAGGACTGGTCGAAGGCGTCGCGGCCGCAGTCCGTGAGCGCGAAGACCTTGGCGGGGCGGCCCCGGGTCCGGGTGCCGTACACCCGCTGCTCGCGGGCCTCCACCACGTCGTCGGCGACGAGCGCGTCCAGATGCCGTCGTACGGCCGCCTGGGTGAGACCCAGCCGTCCGGCCAGCTCGGCGACGGTCGACGGGCCGTGATCCAGGATGGACCGCGCGACCCGGTTGCGGGTGGACCGCTCACCGGTCGCGAGCTCCTCATGGGCCTCGCCGACGTTTTTCACAACGCCATTGTTGCGTAATTCCTCAGACTCGGGCAAGCGGCGTCCGAACCCCTGAGCGGTGCCCTGCGTCACTTAGGTTTACCTAATCTGACCTGCGCAAACGATCTTTGATCGATCAAACGCGACCGCAATTCGGTGGCGTCGCCGGGCCCCTTCGAGGAGACTCCCGGCCATGTCGACACCCCCTCCCACCGGCCCACTTGTCACTCGGACGACCGTCTCCGAGGCCCTGGGCGAGCTGGGCGTCAAACCCGGCGAAATCCTCCTGGTGCACTCCTCGCTCAGCTCCCTCGGATGGGTCTGCGGAGGGGCGGTGGCGGTCGTTCAGGGTCTCCTGGACGCGCTCGGCCCCGAGGGCACACTCGTCGTCCCCACCCAGTCCGGCGACCTGTCCGACCCGGCGGTGTGGAGCAATCCGCCGGTGCCCCAGGAGTGGTGGGAGCCGATCCGGGCCACGATGCCCGCCTACGACCCCCTGATCACGCCCACGCGCGGGGTCGGCGTGATCCCGGAGACCGTACGCACCTGGCCCGGCGCCCTGCGCAGCGCGCACCCGCAGACGTCGTTCGCCGCCGTCGGTCCGCGCGCGGCCGAGGTGCTGGAGGGGCACGCCACCGACTGCCGGCTCGGCGAGCGCAGCCCGCTGGCCCGGCTGGAGGCGCTGCACGCGCGCGTGCTGCTGCTCGGCGCCGGGTACGACGCCTGCACCGGCTTCCACCTGGCCGAGTACCGCATACCGTCCCCGCTGGTGAAGGTCGGCCGCCCCGGACCTGCGGGCTGGGAGACCGTCACCGAGGTGTCCATCACCTCGGACCGCTTCGACGAGCTGGGCCACGACTTCGAACGGGACCGTCCCGTCGTACGGGGCAGGGTCGGGGCGGCCGACGCGCGGCTGTTCCCGGTGGCGGACGCGGTGGCCTACGCGCAGCGGTGGCTGGAAATCCACCGTCCCCGTGCGGAGGAGATCTGAACCCCCCGGTCCGGGCGGGCCGACGTCTCCCTAGACTCTGGACCCATGCGAACTGAGCCCGTGGTCCAGGTCCAGGCCCTGGTGAAGCGGTACGGCACGAAGACCGCCGTGGACGGCCTCGACCTGGTGGCCCGGGCGGGCGTGACCGCCGTGCTCGGACCCAACGGCGCGGGCAAGACCACGACCGTGGAGACCTGCGAGGGATACCGCAGGCCGGACTCCGGGACGGTGCGGGTGCTGGGCCTGGACCCGGTACGGCAGTCCCGCGAGCTGCGGCCCCGGATCGGTGTGATGCTCCAGTCCGGCGGGGTGTACTCCGGCGCCCGCGCCGACGAGATGCTCCGCCACGTGGCCAAGCTGCACGCCCACCCCCTCGACGTGGACGCCCTGATCGAGCGCCTCGGCCTCGGCAGCTGCGGCCGGACCACCTACCGCCGGCTGTCCGGCGGCCAGCAGCAGCGGCTCGCACTCGCCATGGCCGTCGTGGGCCGCCCGAAACTGGTGTTCCTGGACGAGCCGACCGCGGGCCTGGACCCGCAGGCCCGGCGCGCCACCTGGGACCTGGTCCGCGATCTGCGCACCGACGGGGTTTCGGTCATCCTGACCACCCACTACATGGACGAGGCCGAGCAGCTCGCCGACGACGTGGCGATCATCGACGCCGGCCGGGTCATCGCCCAGGGTTCCCCCGAGGAGCTGTGCCGCGGCGGCGCCGAGAACACCCTGCGCTTCATCGGCCGCCCCGGCCTCGACGTGGGCTCGCTGCTGAAGGCGCTGCCCGCCGACTGCCTGGCCGCCGAGCTGACGCCGGGCTCGTACCGGGTGTCCGGCAAGGTCGACCCGCAACTGCTCGCCACGGTCACCTCCTGGTGCGCGCAGCACGGGGTGATGCCGGAGAAGATCTCGGTGGAGCGGCACACCCTCGAAGACGTGTTCCTGGAACTGACCGGCAAGGAGCTGCGCTCGTGACCGTGGGTACCTACGCCCCGAAGCCCGGGGCCGCCCCGCTGCCCCGCATGATCATGGCGCAGGCCGCGCTGGAGACGAAGATGCTCCTGCGCAACGGCGAGCAGCTGCTGCTCACGGTGGTGATCCCGACGCTGCTGCTGGTGCTGTTCAGCACCGTGGACATCGTGGACACCGGCGAGGGCGAGGCCGTCGACTTCCTCGCCCCCGGCATCCTGGCGCTCGCGGTGATGTCGACGGCGTTCACCGGCCAGGCCATCGCCACCGGCTTCGAGCGCCGCTACGGCGTGCTGAAGCGGCTCGGCTCCTCCCCGCTGCCGCGCTGGGGCCTGATGACGGCGAAGACCCTGTCGGTGCTGGTGACCGAGGTGCTCCAGGTGCTGCTGGTGACGGTGATCGCCTTCGCGCTCGGCTGGGACCCGCAGGGCAACCCCCTCGCCGTGGCCCTGCTCCTGGTCCTCGGCACGGCCGCCTTCTCCGGGCTCGGCCTGCTCATGGCGGGCACCCTGAAGGCGGAGGCCACCCTCGCCGCCGCCAACCTGGTCTTCCTGCTGCTGCTCCTGGGCGGCGGGGTGATCGTGCCGCTCGACAAGTTCCCGGACGCGGCGCAGGACGTGCTGGGCCTGCTGCCCATCGCGGCGCTCTCCGACGGCCTGCGGGACGTGCTCCAGGACGGCGCCGGGATGCCCTGGGGCGACCTGGGGATCCTCGCGGTGTGGTCGGTGCTGGGGCTGGCCGCGGCGGGCCGGTTCTTCCGCTGGGAGTGAGCGGGTCCACATCCCGCCTCCGGGACCCTCGTGAAAGCGTGCACAAGCGCGGGCCTACGATAGGGCGCGTGCCAAATCTGACCCGCGCCGACGCCGTCACGGCTGTGCGCAACCCGCTCGCCTTCATCGCCGCACGCTGGACCCCCGACCCGAGGACGGTTCGGCGGGCGGCCCTCGCCGCGCTCGTCATGTCGGTGGTCATCGTGGTGACCGGCGGCGCGGTGCGGCTGACCGGGTCCGGGCTGGGCTGCCCGACCTGGCCCAAGTGCACCGAGGACTCGCTCCACAACACCGCCGAGATGGGCATCCACGGCTACATCGAGTTCGGCAACCGCATGCTGACGTACGTGCTGTGCGCCGCCGTCGGCTGGGCGATCGTCGCCGCGCGCTCGCAGAAGCCGTACCGGCGGGATCTGGTCCGGCTGGGCTGGGCGCAGTTCTGGGTGGTCATGAGCAACGCGGTCCTCGGCGGCATCGTCGTCCTGGTGGGCCTGAACCCGTACACGGTCGCCGCGCACTTCCTGCTCTCCACGGTGCTGATCGCGGTGGCCACGCTGATGTGGCAGCGCACCCGGGAGGGCGACGGCGCGCCCCGCCCGCTGGTCGGCAAGTCGGTGCAGCAGCTGGTCTGGATCCTGGTCGCGGCCACGGTGCTGCTGATCGCCGTCGGCACGGTCGTCACCGGCGCGGGACCGCACGCGGGCGACTCCAGCGAGGTCGAGCGGATGCCGCTGGACTGGGAGAACGTCAGCAAGCTGCACGCGGTCCTGGCCTGGATCGTGGTGACCCTGACCTTCGCCCTCTGGTTCGTCCTGAAGGCGGTCGACGCCCCGCAGGGCCCCCTGGCGCGCACCCGCGAGCTGTTCCTGGTCCTCCTGGCCCAGGGCGCCCTCGGCTACATCCAGTACTTCACCGAGCTGCCCGAGATCCTGGTCGGCGCCCACATGTTCGGCTCCTGCCTGGTCTGGATCGCCACCCTGCGGGTGCTGCTGTCCCTGCGGGAGCGTCCGGAGACGGAGCCGCCGGGCCTCCCGGCTCAGCAGCCCGACGCGACGAGCCCGTCGATGGCGGAGCCCAGGTAGCTCCGGGTCAGTCCGGCCCGGCGCCGGGTCCACTCCTCGGTGACCGGCGCGGGATCGCCGTAGCGACGGCGGCGGATGTCGTCCACGACCTCGCCGGGAGCCCGGAGCGAGGGCAGCAGCTCCAGCGCCTCGCGCTTGGAGATCAGGCGGCCGTCGCGGGCGGTGACGGCGGCGCGGGCGAAGGTGAGCAGGCCCAGGTCGACCCAGACGTCCTGCGTCCACAGCGAGCGCCTGTTCACGGCGGGCCGCCAGAACTCCCGCTGCTCGGTCAGGTGCCGGCGGGCCGCGTCGTCCAGCGTGTCCGGGGTCAGAGCACTGCGATCAGGTCCAGGTCGCTGCGGCCCTCCTGGTAGTCGCCCCAGCTCACTCCAGTCCGTACACTCGCCGCGCGTTCCCCGCCGCGATCAACCCGGCCACCCGCTGTGCGTCCGTCAGGGACCACGCGCCCTCGGCCACCCAGGTGCCGAGTACCCGGCTGAGGGACTCGCGGAAGAGGCGGGCGCCCACGACGTGGAGTTCGGGGAGTTCCTGGCCGCCGCTGGAGAAGAGGATCTTGCCGAAGGGGGCCAGCTCCAGGATCTCCGCGAGGATCGTCGCCGCGCGGGCGCCGGTGCGCGCCAGGGCGGCGCCCGAGTCGGCGTAGACGTGCGGGAAGACGCCCGCGAGGTGGGCGGCGTGGCGGTGGTACGGGTAGCTGTGCAACAGGATCAGGTCGGTGCCAAGGCCCGCCGTGGCGCGGACGAAGTCGGTGAGCAGGACCGGGTCCGTACGGTCGATGCGCAGGCCCGGCTCGCCGAGCCCCGCGTGCAGTTGCAGGGGCAGGCCCGAGGCGACCGCGCTCCACAGCAGGTGACGCAGGAGGACCGGGTCGGTGAGGGCGCCGCCCACCCGTCGGCCCGCCATCCAGCGCCCCGCCGCACCTCGTACCTCCCCCGGCCCCGGCGGCTCCGGTGCCAGGGCGAAGCCGTGCCGTACGCCCGCCACCGAGGTGAAGGCGACCGCGTGCGCGGCGGCGCCGTGGACGGACTCGGCAAGGTTGGCGAGGAAGGACTCGACGGTGCCGGAGGTGTCGGCGACCTGTTCGGCGAGGAGTTCCAGACGGACGATCTCGTGGGCCCGGGCGGCCCCGGTGGAGGCCAGTTCGTCGGGGCCGGTGAGGTCGCCGGGCAGCCCGGTGTCGACCAGATAGGTGGTGATGCCGCTGCCGCGCAGCAGCCGGCGCCCCGCCTCCAGGACGCCGAGTTCACGGCGCCGGGCGAGATAGCGGGCGGGCGGGCAGTGCGGTTCCAGGCCGAGCAGCGGCGGGCACCAGCGCCGTACCGCGAAGCCCGTCTGGGTGTCGAAGAGCGTGGTGCCGGGCGCGGGCGGGCCCTCGGTGCGGGCGAGCCGGGCCTCGAAGGTGCCGAGGCCCAGCTCGGTGCGCAGCACTCCGTGGCAGTACTGGTCCACGAGGGACGGCGTTTCGATCATCCGGGCTCCCCGTGCTCGCCTTTATGGGGCTTAACGGGTGAACCGGCGTCGGGGGTGCGGGCGGAGTGCCGCGGGCGTTCCGCGGACCTTGGGAACGCCTCGGTCGTACTTCGGAACGCCTCAGGCGTTCTTCGGACCGCCGACCTGGATCCCGGCCATCCGGGACCACTCATACCGGCCGGTCTTCACCTTCGCCGCGAACTCGCCGTCGAAGTCCTCATGGACGGTGATGCCGGCCTTCTTCACGGCCTGCTCGGCGATCTCCTGGGTCGGGGCGACCAGGTTGCCCCAGTTGCCGTCCTCGCCGACGAGGGCGATCCGGGCGCCGCGCTGCCCGATGTAGGCCACCTGGGCCTCGGCGCCGCCGTGTGCCTTGGAGAAGGCGTTGATCTGCTTGGCCAGCTTGGCCGCCCGGCGCTCGGCCTTCGCGTCAACCTCTTGCGTGTCTGCCATGGCCAGGATGCTACCGACGGGTAGATCAAAGGGCGATGCCGGGGCGGAGTGACCCGCGCCTCAGCGGTCCCCGCGGCCTGCCGACCGAAGCCGCTCCTCCGCCGTACAGCGGCACGCCCACCGCCCACGCCCGGGCCCCACGCGGCAGGTCCACCCCGCCACCGAACCGGCCCAAGCGGCAAGCGCTAGCGCAGGAAGGGGTCCACCGCCACGGCCACGAACAGGAGGGAGACGTAGGTGATGGACCAGTGGAACAGCCGCATCTCCTTCAGCTTCGCGCCCGTCACCTCGGCCTTCGCCCGGGTCTGCAGGGCGTGGGCCTCCCACAGCCACCAGCCGCCCGCCACCACGGCGACCAGCGTGTAGAACCAGCCGGTGTAGCCGAGCGGGGTCAGGAGCAGGGAGACGCCGACCATGACCCAGCTGTAGAGCACGATCTGCCGGGCGACGACCTTGTTGGAGGCGACGACCGGGAGCATCGGCACGCCCACGCGCGCGTAGTCGTCCTTCACCTTCATCGACAGCGGCCAGTAGTGCGGCGGCGTCCAGAAGAACATCACCATGAAGAGGACGACCGGCGCCCACGACATCGAGTTGGTCACCGAGGACCAGCCGATCAGCACCGGCATGCAGCCCGCGATGCCGCCCCACACGATGTTCTGCGACGTACGCCGCTTGAGGATCATCGTGTAGACGACGACGTAGAAAAGGAGCGCTCCGAGGGCGAGCCACGCCGACAGCCAGTTGACGGTGAGACCGAACAGGAGTGTGGACACCACCGCGAGGGTGATTCCGAAGGCGAGGCACTCGCGCGGGCTCACCATTCCGGTGACCAGCGGCCGCTGCGAGGTGCGGTCCATCAGCGCGTCGATGTCGCGGTCGATGTACATGTTGAGCGCGTTGGCGCCGCCCGCGGACAGATAACCGCCGAGGCAGGTCAGCAGGACCAGCTTCAGATCGGGCACGCCCTGCTGCGCCAGGAACATCACCGGAACGGTGGTGATGAGCAGCAGCTCGATGATCCGTGGCTTGGTCAGCGCGACAAACGCCATCGTCCGGGCGCCGATCGGCCGCCGACTCGGGCTCTGGCTCGCCCCGACAATCCCCGCTGGACGGGATTCAACGGCCGTCACGCACACCCCTGACAGAGACATCCCAGCGAGCCGCTCCCGTGTGAAGCGACGGTAAAGGCTCGCGCGTACCACGCCACTGTAGACGTTGCCCAGACCCGGACATTCGCGGGGGTGGCCTCGTGTTGGCGAGCACCGCTGGAAGAGCTGATCGAGACTCGATTGAGCACTCGTTCGAGCGGCTTCGTATTCAGTTGCCGAAGACCGTACGACCCAGTCGGGAGGCGGATCCCGACGAGTCCCGGCAGTCTGGAATGACTCGAAAAAACGCACGTACATACGGGGGTAGGCTCGACAACGGCCGGGGCGCTCCGTGCACCGGCATTCGACATGCGTGACATGTGGAGAGGAGCCCTGACCCAGGGTGAGCACCAAGCCGACCACCACAGACCTTGAGTGGACCGAGCTGGACCAGCGGGCCGTGGACACCGCCCGAGTCCTGGCCGCCGACGCCGTACAGAAGGTCGGCAACGGCCATCCCGGCACGGCGATGAGCCTCGCGCCCGCCGCGTACACCCTCTTCCAGAAGGTGATGCGCCATGACCCGGCCGATGCCGACTGGGTCGCCCGGGACCGTTTCGTGCTGTCCGCGGGCCACTCGTCCCTGACGCTGTACACCCAGCTGTACCTGGCCGGTTTCGGCCTGGAGCTGGACGATCTGAAGTCGTTCCGCACCTGGGGCTCGAAGACCCCGGGTCACCCGGAGTACGGCCACACGGTGGGTGTGGAGACCACGACCGGCCCGCTGGGCCAGGGTGTGGCCAACGCGGTGGGCATGGCGATGGCCGCCCGCTACGAGCGCGGCCTGTTCGACCCGGAGGCCCCGGCCGGCGAGTCTCCGTTCGACCACTTCGTCTTCTGCATCGCCGGTGACGGCTGCCTCCAGGAGGGCATCTCCGCCGAGGCGTCCTCGCTGGCCGGTCACCAGAAGCTGGGCAACCTGGTCCTGCTGTGGGACGACAACCACATCTCGATCGAGGGCGACACCGAGACGGCCGTCTCCGAAGAGGTCACCAAGCGCTACGAGGCCTACGGCTGGCACGTGCAGCGCGTGGAGCCGCAGGCCAACGGCGACCTCGACCCGAAGGCGATCTACGAGGCCGTCCAGAAGGCGAAGGCCGTCACGGACCGGCCCTCCTTCATCGCGATGCGCTCGATCATCGCCTGGCCCGCCCCGAACGCCCAGAACACCGAGGCCGCGCACGGCTCGGCGCTGGGCGACGAGGAGGTCGCGGCCACGAAGCGCGTCCTGGGCTTCGACCCGGAGCAGAGCTTCGAGGTCTCCGACGAGGTCATCAACCACACCCGCCAGGCCCTGGAGCGCGGCCGCCAGTTCAAGGCGGAGTGGGAGAAGTCGTTCCAGGAGTGGCGCAGCAACAACCCCGAGCGCGCGGCCGAGTTCGACCGCATCAGCGCCGGTGAGCTGCCCAAGGACTGGGAGCACGCGATCCCGGTGTTCGAGCCCGGCAAGGGTGTCGCCACCCGCGCCGCCTCCGGCAAGGTCCTCCAGGCGCTCGGCCCGGTCATCCCGGAGCTGTGGGGCGGCTCGGCCGACCTCGCGGGGTCGAACAACACCACGATCGACAAGACCAGCTCCTTCCTCCCGGCCGACAACCCGCTGCCGGAGGCCGACCCGTACGGGCGGACCATCCACTTCGGCATCCGCGAGCACTCCATGGCCGCGGAGATGAACGGCATCACGCTGCACGGCAACACCCGCGTGTACGGCGGCACCTTCCTGGTGTTCTCCGACTACATGCGCAACGCCGTCCGCCTCTCGGCGCTGATGCACCTGCCGGTCACCTATGTCTGGACCCACGACTCCATCGGTCTGGGCGAGGACGGCCCCACCCACCAGCCCATCGAGCACCTCGCCTCGCTGCGCGCCATCCCGGGTCTGAACGTGGTCCGCCCAGCGGACGCCAACGAGACCGCGATCGCCTGGCGCGAGATCCTCAAGCGCTGGACGAAGGAGTTCGGCAAGGGCACGCCGCACGGTCTGGCCCTCACCCGCCAGGGCGTGCCGACATACGAGCCCAACGAGGACGCCGCCAAGGGCGGTTACGTCCTGTTCGAGGCGTCGAACGGCTCCCCCGAGGTGATCCTGATCGCCACCGGCTCCGAGGTCCACGTCGCGGTCGCGGCGCGGGAGCAGCTGGAGGCCGACGGGGTGCCGACCCGCGTGGTGTCGATGCCGTCCGTGGAGTGGTTCGAGGAGCAGGAGCAGGGGTACCGGGACAGCGTCCTGCCGCCCGCCGTCAGGGCGCGCGTCGCGGTGGAGGCCGGTATCGGGCTCACCTGGCACAAGTACGTCGGAGACGCCGGCCGGATCGTCTCCCTGGAGCACTTCGGCGCTTCCGCCGACGGCAAGGTCCTTTTCCAGGAGTACGGCTTCACCGCGGAGAACGTGGCCGCGAAGGCGCGGGAATCCCTCACCGCCGCCCAGCGCTGACGCCCATATACGACACGTAGGAGATGTAATTCCATGACAGACGCACTCAAGCGCCTCTCCGAGGAAGGCGTGGCGATCTGGCTGGACGACCTGTCGCGCAAGCGGATCACGTCCGGCAACCTCGCCGAGCTGATCGACCAGCAGCACGTCGTGGGCGTCACCACCAACCCGACCATCTTCCAGAAGGCGATCTCGTCGGGCGACGGTTACGAGCAGCAGCTCGCCGACCTCGCCGCCCGCAAGGTCACCGTGGACGAGGCGGTCCGCATGATCACCACGGCGGACGTCCGGGACGCCGCCGACATCCTGCACCCGGTCTTCGAGGCGACCGGCGGGCAGGACGGCCGGGTGTCGATCGAGGTCGACCCGCGGCTCGCCCACAACACCCGGGCCACCGTCGCCGAGGCCAAGCAGCTCGCCTGGCTCGTCGACCGCCCCAACACGCTGATCAAGATCCCGGCCACCAAGGCGGGCCTGCCGGCCATCACCGAGGTGATCGGTCACGGCATCAGCGTCAACGTCACGCTCATCTTCTCCCTGGAGCGCTACCGCGAGGTCATGGAGGCCTACCAGGCGGGTCTGGAGAAGGCGAAGGCCAGGGGCCTGGACCTGTCCCTGATCCACTCCGTGGCCTCCTTCTTCGTCTCCCGCGTGGACACGGAGATCGACAAGCGGATCGACGCGCTGGGCACCGACGAGGCCAAGGCCGCCCGCGGCAAGGCCGGTGTCGCCAACGCCCGCCTGGCCTACCAGGCGTACGAGGAGGTCTTCGGCACGGACCGCTGGGCCGCGCTGGAGAAGGCGGGCGCCAACAAGCAGCGTCCGCTGTGGGCCTCCACCGGTGTGAAGGACCCGGCCTACAAGCCGACCCTCTACGTCGACGAGCTGGTCGCCCCCAACACCGTCAACACCATGCCGGAGGCCACCCTGCTGGCCACCGAGGAGTCCGGCGAGATCCGCGGCAACGCGGTCTCGGGCACCTACGAGCAGGCGCGCGCCGAACTCGACGCCGTCGAGAAGCTCGGGATCTCCTACGACGACGTGGTGCAGCTGCTGGAGGACGAGGGCGTCGAGAAGTTCGAGGCGTCCTGGAACGACCTGCTGAAGTCGACCGAGGCGGAGCTGGAGCGCCTCGCCCCCTCGGAGGGCTGACGTCTTGTCCCCCATGTCCGGTTCCGGAGCGAACCCGCTTCGTGACCCCGCCGACCGACGGCTCCCGCGTATCGCGGGGCCGTCGGGCCTGGTGATCTTCGGCGTCACGGGCGATTTGTCACGAAAGAAGCTCATGCCCGCCGTGTACGACCTGGCGAACCGGGGCCTGCTGCCGCCGGGTTTCTCGCTGGTCGGCTTCGCCCGGCGGGAATGGCAGCACGAGGACTTCGCGCAGGAGGTCCACGACGCGGTCAAGGAGCACGCCCGCACCCCCTTCCGTGAGGAGGTCTGGCACCAGCTCATCCAGGGCATGCGGTTCGTGCAGGGCACCTTCGACGACGACGAGGCGTTCGAGAGGCTGCGCGACACCATCCAGGAGCTGGACAAGCAGCAGGGCACCGGCGGCAACTTCGCCTTCTACCTGTCCGTGCCGCCGCGCTCCTTCCCGGTGGTCATCCAGCAGCTGAAGAAGCACGGCCTCGCCGACCAGACGGGCGGGTCCTGGCGCCGCGCGGTCATCGAGAAGCCCTTCGGCCACGACCTGAAGTCGGCCGAGGAGCTCAACAAGGTCGTCCACGAGGTCTTCTCCCCGGACCAGGTCTTCCGCATCGACCACTACCTGGGCAAGGAGACCGTCCAGAACATCCTGGCGCTGCGGTTCGCCAACACCATGTTCGAGCCGATCTGGAACCGGTCCTTCGTGGACCACGTCCAGATCACCATGGCCGAGGACATCGGCATCGGCGGCCGGGCCGGGTACTACGACGGCATCGGCGCCGCCCGTGACGTCATCCAGAACCACCTCCTCCAGCTGATGGCGCTCACCGCCATGGAGGAGCCCGCGTCCTTCGACGCGGACGCGCTCGCCGCGGAGAAGACCAAGGTGCTCGGTGCCGTCCGGCTGCCGAAGAACCTGGGCCGGGACACCGTGTTCGGGCAGTACGCGGCGGGCTGGCAGGGCGGCGAGAAGGCGGTCGGCTACCTCCAGGAGGAGGGCATCGACCCGCAGTCGAAGACCGACACCTACGCCGCGATCAAGCTGGAGGTGGACAACCGCCGATGGGCGGGCGTCCCCTTCTATCTGCGCACCGGAAAGCGCCTCGGCCGCCGGGTCACCGAGATCGCGGTCGTGCTGCAGCGGGCGCCGCACTCCCCCTTCGACCACACGGCGACGGAGGAGCTGGGCAAGAACGCGATCGTGATCCGCGTCCAGCCGGACGAGGGCGTCACGGTCCGGTTCGGGTCCAAGGTGCCCGGCACCTCGATGGAGATCCGGGACGTGTCCATGGACTTCGCCTACGGCGAGTCCTTCACCGAGTCCAGCCCCGAGGCGTACGAGCGTCTCATCCTGGACGTCCTGCTCGGCGACGCCAACCTCTTCCCGCGCACCGAGGAGGTCGAGCTGTCCTGGAAGATCCTCGACCCGATCGAGGAGTACTGGGACAGGCACGGCAGGCCGGCCCAGTACCCGGCCGGCACCTGGGGTCCCGTCGAGGCGGACGAGATGCTGGAGCGAGACGGACGGAGCTGGCGCCGGCCATGAAGATCGATCTGACGGACACCACGGCCAGCAAGATAAACAAGGCCCTCGTGAAGGGCCGCCGCGCCATCGGCACGCCTGCCGTCGGCATGGTGCTGACGCTGGTCATCGTGACGGACGAGGAGAACGCGTACGACGCGCTCAAGGCCGCCGGTGACGCCTCGCGCGAGCACCCCTCGCGCACGCTGGTGGTCATCAAGCGCGTCTCGCGCTCGCCCCGGGACCGTACGTCCTCGCGCCTGGACGCCGAGGTGCGGGTGGGTGCCGACGCGGGCACCGGCGAGACGATCGTGCTGCGCCTGTACGGCGAGGTGGTGGACCACGCCCAGTCGGTGGTGCTGCCGCTGCTGCTGCCGGACGCGCCGGTCGTGGTCTGGTGGCCGGTGAACGCGCCGCTGGACCCGGCGAACGACCCGCTGGGCGCACTGGCACAGCGCCGGGTCACCGACACCTACGCCTGCGAGCAGCCGGTGCGCGAGCTGGAGGCACGGGCCGGTGCCTACACGCCCGGTGACACGGACCTGTCGTGGACCCGCATCACGCCGTGGCGTTCGATGCTGGCGGCGGCCCTCGACCAGGTCGTGTGCCAGGTCAAGGCCGTCGAGGTCGAGGGCGAGGAGTTCAACCCGAGCTGCGAGCTGCTGGCGATGTGGCTCGCGGACCGGCTGGACGTGCCGGTGAAGCGGTCGCTGTCGTCGGGCCCCGGTCTGACGGCGGTACGGATGGCCACCGACTGCGGCCCGATCGTGCTGGACCGGGCGGACGGCTCGCTGGCGACGCTGTCCATCCAGGGCCAGCCGGACCGTGCGGTGGCGCTGAAGCGGCGGGACACGGCCGAGCTGATCGCGGAGGAGCTGCGGCGGCTGGACCCGGACGACACGTACGCGTCGGCGCTGCGGTACGGGGTGTCGCGGCTGAAGACGGCCGCGGACGAGCCGGAGCCGGAGCCGGGGTCGGCACCCGAGCCGAAGCCCGCTGTGGAGGCGTCGCCTGCCGCGCTGGCCGCGAAGAAGGGCCCGGCGAAGAAGGCGGCCGCGCAGTGAGCACTCCGCAGCTGGTCGTGCACCGCGACAAGGAGCTGATGGCGCAGGCCGCCGCGGCTCGCCTCATCACGCGGATCGTGGACGCCCAGGCGTCGCGCGGTACCGCGTCGGTGGTCCTCACGGGTGGGCGCAACGGCAACGGTCTGCTGGCCGCGCTGGCCGCCGCGCCGGCGCGGGACGCCATCGACTGGGGGCGGCTGGACCTGTGGTGGGGTGACGAGCGGTTCCTGCCGGAGGGCGATCCGGAGCGCAATGTCACCCAGGCGCGCGAGGCCCTGCTGGACTCCGTGCCCCTGGACCCCAAGCGGGTGCACGCCATGCCCGCGTCGGACGGTCCGCACGGGGCGGACGCGGACGCGGCGGCGGCCGCCTACGCCGAGGAGCTGGCGCGGGCGGCGGGTCCCGAGAACCACGGGACGGTTCCCGTGTTCGACGTGCTGATGCTGGGCGTAGGGCCGGACACGCATGTGGCGTCCCTGTTCCCGGAGCTGCCGGCGGTCCGTGAGACGGAGCGGATGGTGGTGGGGGTGCACGGCGCCCCGAAGCCCCCGCCGACGCGCGTCTCCCTGACCCTCCCGGCGATCCGATCGGCCCGCGAGGTCTGGCTGCTGGCGGCGGGCGAGGACAAGGCGCAGGCGGCGGCGATCGCGTTGTCGGGCGCCGGCGAGATCCAGGCCCCGGCGGCGGGCGCGTACGGCCGCCAGCGCACCCTGTGGCTCCTGGACGCGGCGGCAGCGTCCCAACTCCCCCGGTCGCTGTACCCACCGGCGTCACCGTGAGGTGGGGGGCGGCGGGGGCCCGGTCTTTCTCGCCCCCGCCGCCCCTCCCCATTCCCGACCCTTGGGGGCCCCGCCCCCAAACCCCCAACCGGCCCTGAACGGGCCTCGTCCTCAAACGCCGGACGGGCTGAGAGTCGCCGGGCGGCGTAGCCACCAACGGGTGGGTGGGGGCTAGGGACGGCAAGAGCCTCGTCCCCAAACGCCGGAGGGCTGAGGGCTCCCGAGCGCTGTCAGGTACGCGGGAAATTTCAGCCCTCCGGCGCTTGAGGAGCGGGATCTGGGGCGGAGCCCCAGCAAAAAGGGGCGCGGGGAACTGCGCGACCAGCCCCCACCGGCCCGCACCCGAGGCACAACCGGTGGTCCCGAAGGGGCGCGGGGAACTGCGCGACCAGCCCCCACCCACCCGCACCCAAAGAACAACCCCTCGGGGTCGAAGGGGCGGAGCCCCTGGAGGATGGGACGGGTAGGGGCGGCGGGGGCGAGGAAACGCCCCCGCGCAACCACCCCGTCACTTCACCGAACCCGCCATCACCCCCTGCACAAAGTGCTTCTGGAAGGCGAAGAACACGACCACCGGCACCACCAGGGACAGGAACGCCCCCGGCGCCAGCACATCGATGTTGCTTCCGAACTGCCGGATCTGCGACTGGAGTTCAACCGTCAACGGCTGCGAGGAGCTGTCGGCGAACAGCAGCGCCACCAGCATGTCGTTCCAGACCCACAGGAACTGGAAGATGGCGAGGCTCGCGATCGCCGGACGGCCCACGGGAAGCACGAGCCGCGTGAAGATCCGCCACTCCCCACCCCCGTCCATCCGCGCCGCCTCCAGCATCTCCTTCGGCATCTCCGCGAAGTAGTTCCGCAACAGGAACACCGCGAAGGGCAGCCCGTAGGCCACGTGGAAGAGCACGACACCCGGGATCGTCCCGAACAGCCCCAGCTGACCGAAGAGTTTGGCCACCGGCAGCAGACCGACCTGCACCGGCACCACCAGCAACGCCACCACGACCAGGAAGATCGCGTCCCGCCCGGGGAAGTCCAGCCAGGCGAAGGCGTATCCGGCCAGCGCCGCCAGAATCACGACCAGCGCGGTCGCCGGGACCGAGATCAGCACGGTGTTCCAGAACGCCCGCGTGATCCCGGCGTTGTCCAGCAGCGCCGAGTAGTTGTCGAAGGACAGCTGCCCGGGACTGGTGAACACCGTCCACCACCCACCCCGCGCCGTGTCCTCGGCGGACCGCAGCGAGGACAGCAGCAGCCCGGCCAGCGGGGTGAGCCAGATCAGCCCGATCAGTACGAGGAAGGCCTGGACCGCGCTGCTGCCGAGGGCCTTGCGCACCGCGTTCATCGCTGACTCCTTCGGAAGCGGCGGAGGTTGAAGACCATGGCCGGCACCACGAGCAGCAGCAGGAGCACACCGAGGGCACTGCCGAGCCCCTGGTTGTTGCCGCCGCCGAAGGACACCAGCCACATCTGGGTGGCGAGCACGGTGGCGTCCTCCTGCACCGGTCCCGGCGCGATGATGTAGACGAGGTCGAAGACCTTCATCACGTTGATCACGAGGGTCACGAAGACCACGGTGAGCACGGGCGCCAGCAGCGGCACGGTGATCTTGCGGAAGATCTGCCACTCGTTGGCGCCGTCCATCCGCGCCGCCTCCAGCGCGTCCCGCGGCAGGGTGGACAGCCCTGCCCCGATCAGCACCATCGCGAACCCGGTCCAGATCCACAGGTACGCCCCGATGATCGCCGGGGTGACCAGCGCCGGCCCGAGCCAGGAGATCCCGTCGTAGGGCGGGGAGAAGTTGGAGGCCGGCAGGCGGACCTCGTACTCGCCCTGCTCCAGGCCGGTGAAGCGGAAGGAGCCGTCGGAGGCCGTGGTGGTGCTCGCGACCTTCTCACCGTCGCGCACCGCCTCGACCTTGACCTCGGGCAGTCCGCTCTCCTTCGGGTCGACCTTGCCCTGTTCCCCGCCCCCGCCGGGGGTGAAGTCCAGGTAGACGACACCGCTCAGCGCGCCGGGCTCGGCGGGCCGGGCCGCCGCCCCGGCGGCCGGTTCGGCGCCGGAGGGCAGGTCCTTGGGGGCGACGCCGACCAGGCCGAGGGCCAGGGTGTCCCCGGGTGAGCCGGTGGCCCGGTACGAGCCGTCCGACTCCTTGGTCAGGCCCTGCCCCTCACGGGCACGGGCCGTCGGATAGGAGGAGGTGCCCTTGACCGCGTCGTGGACGGCCACGACGGCGGCGTTGAGGACGCCCTTGTCGGGGTCCTCGTCGTAGGCGAGCCGGAAGATGATTCCGGCGGCCAGGAAGGACACCGCCATCGGCATGAACAGCAGCAGCTTGAACGCGGTGGCCCAGCGGATCTTCTCCACCAGCACGGCGAGGATCAGACCGAGGCCGGTGAGCAGGGCGGGGGCCACCACCACCCAGATCGCGGTGTTGCGGACGGCCTTGAGGGTGGCCGGGTCCTGGAACATCTCGGTGTAGTTCTCGCCGCCCACGAACTTGTCGCCGGAGGCGTCGAAGAAGCTGCGGCCGATGGAGAACAGCACCGGGTAGACGACGAGCGCGCCGAGCAGCAGCAGCGCGGGGAGGACGAAGAGGGAGGCGATCAGCCAGCCCCGCCGCCGCATCCGCCGTACCCGTGGCGGCTGCGAGGTCGCCGGTGGCGGCGGGGGGTTCGTCTCCTTGACGACGGTCGCGGTCATGGCGCGTCAGCCCTTGTACGCCTTGGCCGCGGCCTTCTCCAGCTCCGCGGCGGTCGCCTTCGGGTCGGAGGGGTCGCGCAGGAAGTCCTGGAGGATCTTCCACTCGCCCGCGCCCTTGGTGCCGCCGAACGCGGCGGGTGCCTGGTCGGACATGTCGAAGCGGACCGAGTCACCGGCGGCGACCAGGGACTTGGCGGTCGCCCGGGTGACAGCGTCGCTGTAGGCGGCCGGGTCCAGCTTCTTGTTCGGGGAGAGGAAGCCGCCCGCGTCGGCCCACACCGCGGCGGCCTCCGGGGTGGCCAGGAACTCCACCAGCGCCTGGGCGGCCTTCTGGTTCTTGCCGTCCTTCAGGACGACGGCCGCGTCACCACCGCTGACCACGGGTGCTTCACCGCCGTCGACGCCCGGGAAGGGGAAGAAGTTGGCGTCGTCGCCGATGGAGCGGCCGAACTGGTCCTTGGCGACGCCCGCGACGAAGTCGCCTTCGTAGACCATGCCGGCCTCGGCCTTGGGGCCGAAGACCTTCTCCACCGAGCCCGGGAAGTCGGTGTTCAGGGCGCCCTTGCGGCCGCCGGCTATGAGCTGCTCGTCCTTGAAGACCGTGCCGAGCGTGGTGAGCGCCTTGACGACGCTCTCGTCGGTCCACTTCAGCTCGTGCGCGGCGAGCTTGTCGTAGTTCTCGGGTCCGGCCTGGGAGAGGTAGATGTTCTCGAACCAGTCGGTGAGGGTCCAGCCGTCCTGTCCGGCGACGGCGAAGGCGGAGAGCCCGGAGTCGGAGACGGTGCGGCCGGCCTCCAGCATGCCCTTGAAGTCGCGCGGCGGCTCGACGCCGGCCTGCTCCAGGGCCTCGGGGCTGTACCAGACGGTCGACTTGTGGGCGGCCTTGAAGTAGAGGCCGTAGAACTTGCCGTCCACGGTGCCGTAGTTCTTCCAGACCTCGGCGAAGTTGGCGTCGACCTCGCTCTCGGTCTTCTTGGACAGCGGCACCAGCCAGCCCTGCTCCGCGAACTGCTTGAGCACGCCGACCTGCGGGACCAGCACGACGTCGAAGGCGTTGCCGCCCTCGATCTTGCTGCCGACGACGGTGGAGACGTTGTCGCCGGTGGAGACGAACTGGGTCTTGGCACCGGTCTTCTCGGAGAAGGCGTCCAGGACCTTCTGGAAGTTCTTCTGCTCGCTGCCGGACCAGACACCGGCGACGGTGATGGTCTGGCCGCTCAGGTTCTGGTCGCCGCCGCCGGCGGTGACCGGGTCGTCGCTGCCACAGGCGGTCGCGCCGAGGGCCAGGACGAGGGCGGTGCAGCTGAGGAGCAGGGTGGAGCGTCGTCGCATCATCGTTGATGTCCCTTCAAGGGGTGGGAAACTGACGGAAACTCAGAGGTCGCCGAGCCACCAGGCGGCCGTGGAACCGGGCAGCACTCCGGCCGGGCAGGGTCCGCTGGACAGCAGCGGGGCGCCGGAGACGGGTGCGGGAGCGGGGGTGGTCCCGAAGTTGACGGCGCAGACGAATCCGTCGCCGCGGGAGAAGGTGAGGACGTCCGGCGGGCTGTCCAGCCAGTGCAGTTCTCCCTCGCCCAACTGCGGCAGCGAGGAGCGCAGTTGGAGGCCGTCGCGGTACAGGTGCCAGAAGGAGCGGGTGTCGGAGAGGGCGCGGTCGGTGGCGTACTCGGCGAAGTAGTCCGGCTGCGGCAGCCAGGGCTTGGCGCCCTCGACGCCGGAGGTGAAGCCGAACGGGGACGCCTGTCCCGACCAGGGCAGCGGCACCCGGCACCCGTCGCGGATGCGGGCCCGGCTGCCGGTGCGCCGGTAGATGGGGTCGGTGAGCACGTCGTCGGGCAGGTCGACCTCGGGCAGCCCCAGCTCCTCGCCCTGGTAGATGTACGCGGCACCTGGCAGCGCCAGCATCAGCAGCGCGGCGGCGCGGGCGCGGGCGGCGCCGAGGCCGCTGCCCTCGGGGGTGGGTCCGCCGTAGCGGGTGACGGTGCGGACCTGGTCGTGGTTGTTGAGCACCCAGGTGACGGTGGAGCCGGTGCCCGCGATGTCCTCCATGGCCTCGGAGATGACCTTGCGGAAGGCGTCGGCGTCCCAGGGGGCGCCCAGCAGGTCGAAGAAGAACGCCTGGTGGAGTTCGTCCGCGCGGACGTAGAGGGCGTGCTCACGGGCGGTGGGCACGGAGACCTCGCCGACCAGCAGCCGCTCGCGGCCGTCGCGGGCGGTGTACTCCTCGCAGATGGCCCGCCAGTGGCGCCACACCTCGTGCACCTCGGGCTGGTTCCAGGCGAGCGGGTTGACCGAGTCACGGGTGCGGGCGTCGGCCTCCGGGTCGTCGGAGTCGGGCAGGTCGGGGTGTTTGAAGAGCCCGGCCGCCACGTCGATCCGGAAGCCGTCGACGCCCCGGTCCAGCCAGAAGCGCAGGGTCTGCTCGAAGTCGGCGCCGACGGCCGGGTCGCGCCAGTTCCAGTCGGGCTGCTCGGGCGTGAACATGTGCAGGTACCACTGGCCGTCCTCGACCCGGGTCCAGGCCGGGCCGCCGAACATGGCGTGCCAGTTGTTCGGGGGCTCGGCGCCGTCCGGGCCGCGGCCGTCGGCGAAGTGGAAGCGGGCGCGCTCCGGGCTGCCGGGGGCGGCGGCGAGCGCGGCGCGGAACGCCGGGTGCTCGATGGAGCAGTGGTTCGGAACGATGTCCAGGAGCACCTTGATGCCGAGCCGCCGGGCGGCCGCCATCAGCAGGTCGAACTCGGCGAGGTCGCCGAAGAGGGGGTCGACGTCGCGGTAGTCGGCGACGTCGTAGCCGTGGTCGTGCTGCGGTGAGGGGTAGCAGGGGCTCAGCCATATCCCGTCCACGCCCAGCTTCTTCAGGTACGGCAGCCCCGTGCGGACGCCGGCGAGGTCGCCGACTCCGTCTCCGGTGCTGTCCAGGAAGCTGCGGACGTAGACCTGGTAGATCACCGCGTCACGCCACCAGCGGTACTTACTCAACATGTATGCATGTTAGGTAGCCGTGTCAGAGGGGTGTCAATGAAAAGAACACACGTTACCGGGGAGTTGGGGTAACAAATTCGGACTTACCGGGCCAGACTGAGGGCCATTGAGATGTCCGCGTTACTTAACAAGTAACTAGAGGGGTGCGCGGGAGGTCCGGGGAGGTCAGCGGCCGGAGACGTCGGCCAGCTCGCGCGCCAGTCGGCGGACCGCCGCCTCGGGCGTCGCGTGCCCGGTCATGGCGTCCCGCACGACGGCCTGCACCACCAGGCTGACCTGGTCGTAGCGCGGGCTCTTGGGGCGCGGGGCGGCCGTGAGCACGCTCTGGCGCAGGGTCGGCAGATAGGGGAACTGCCGGATCAGGTCCGGATCCTCGTACAGCGCGGCCCGCACCGGCGGCAGCGCGCCGCGCGTGAGCACCTGGCGCTGGACGGGCTCGCTGGTGAGGTACGCGATCAGCCGCGCGGCGGAGTCGGGATGCCGGGCGTGCGTGGAGACGGCCAGGTTGGAGCCGCCGAGCACACTGGTGCCCGGGCCGTCGGGCCCCGGCAGCGGCACCGCGCCAACCTTCCCGGCGACCGGCGAGCCCTGCGCGGAGGTCACGACATAGGCGTAGGGCCAGTTGCGCAGGAACAGCAGACGGCCGTCCTGGAAGGCCTGCTTGGACTCCTCCTCCTTGAAGGCCAGCGCCCGCTCGGGGATCCAGCCCTCGCGCACCCCGCGCGCCAGGAAACCGATGCCCTCGCGCGCGGCGGCCGAGTCCACGGTGACCGTCTCGCCCTCGCCGCCGAGGATGGAACCGCCCGCCGAGTAGACGGCCTCGGCGGCGTTCACGGTGAGTCCTTCGTACGGCAGGAACTGGCCCGCGTAGCCGTCCAGCCCGTGTTTCGGGGCGACGGTCTCGGCCAGGTGTTCCAGTTCGGCCCAGGTCCGCGGCGGCGGCACGCCCTCCTCGGCCAGGACGTCCTTGCGGTAGAGCAGAAGGCCCGCGTTGGTCACGTACGGCACGGCGTACAGCCGTCCGTCGTAGGTCGCGGTGTCGACGACCGGGCGCAGGAAGGAGTCCAGCGGGAAGCGGTCGCGCGGCAGGGGCCGGATCCAGCCGGCCGCGGCGAACTCCGAGGTCCAGTTGACGTCGATGTTCAGCAGGTCGAACCGGCCGCGTCCGTCGCGCAGGTCGGTGGTCATCTGGGCGTGGGTCTCGTCGGCGGAGTCCGGCAGCTCGACCAGGGTGACCCGTTCGTCCGGGTGCTCGCGGTTCCAGCCCTCCAGCAGGGGGCCGAGATATCCGGTGAGGTCGCCGGCGGTGGCCAGGGTCAGCGGACCGCGCCCGGAGTCCTCGCCGGACTGCACTCCGGAGGCCGCGTATCCGGTCAGAACCACCATCAGTGCGAGGAGCCCCCTACCGGCGGCGCGTATCCACCGCATAGGTTCCTCCCTGTACACCGGCTCGGGCTTCGTCGCCCGGGTCAGAGGCCATGTATACCTGTTAGGTATGCGCGATACTAGGGTCTGTCGCACATTACGCCTGTCGCACTGGCGGAGACCCGAGGAGGACAGCACGAGTGCGCCTGCCCCTCCTGGCACTCCTCGCGCGCGGTCCCGCCCACGGCTACGAGCTGAAGCAGGACCTTGAGCGGATGCTGGGCTCGGCGTACCCTCAGCCGAACGTCGGCCAGATCTACGTCACCCTCGGCCGCCTCGAAAAGTCGGGACTGATCGAGGGCGAGGACGTGGAGCAGTCCAGCCGGCCCAACAAGAAGGTCTACCACCTCACGGACGCCGGGCGCGAGGCGCTGAGCGCCTGGTTCGAGGAGACCGAGGACGAGCCGCGGGTGCGGGACGAGTTCTTCATGAAGCTGGCTCTCGCGCCCCAGACCGGCCTCGCCGACCAGATCGCCCTCATCAACAAACAGCGGCGCCAGTACCTCACCACCATGCGCAACCTTTCCAAGCTGGCCGCCGCCGAAGACCGCGACAACCGCATAGCGCATCTGCTCATCGAGGGCGCGATGCTGCATCTCCAGGCAGATCTCGACTGGCTGGAGCGTTGTCAGGAAGAGCTGGAGGAGCTGGAATGAGCGACGGTCCCGCTCCCGTGCTGCACGCCGAGGGCCTGGTCAAGACCCACTACGGCGAGGGCGCCCCGGCACACGCCGTGCGCGGTGTCGACCTGTCCGTGACCCGTGGTGAGTTCGTGGCGATCACCGGTCCGTCGGGCGCCGGGAAGTCGACGCTGCTGCACTTGCTGGGCGGCCTGCTGCGGCCGGACAGCGGCCGGATCGAACTGGACGGGGTGTCCACCGACAACTGGAGCGAGGCCCGCTGGGCGGTCGAGCGCAGGAAGCGCATCGGCATCGTCTTCCAGTTCTTCAACCTGGTCTCCAACGTGTCGGTCGCCGACAATGTCGAGCTGCCCGCCCTGCTCGCCGGGGCGTCGCCGAAGAAGGCGCGCACCGAGCGGGAGGAGCTGCTGGCGGAGCTGGGCCTGGACGGCAAGGAGCGCAGCATGCCGGGCGAGCTGTCCGGCGGTGAGCAGCAGCGCGTCGCGCTCGCCCGCGCCCTGGTCAACCACCCCCCGCTGCTGCTGGCCGACGAACCCGCCGGCAGCCTGGACAGCAAGGGCACCCGCGAGGTGATGCGGCTGCTGTCCCGGTTCCACCAGCGCGGCCAGACGATCCTGCTGGTCACCCATGACGCCCGGCTGGCCAGCGCCGCCGACCGCGTGATCAGCTTCTTCGACGGCCGCATAGCCGACGACGCGGCCCTCACCGACACCGCTCCGCCGCGCCGCGGCGGCATATCGGGCGTCCTGGAGCTCAGGGACTGACATGCGGGCCTACGACGATCCCCTGGGGGCCTGATCCGGATGCGAGCCACTCTGCGCTGGGCGCACTCCGATCTGCGCACGCACCGCGGCGAGGCGCTGTTCCTGGTCCTCGCCACCGCCGGTGTGGTCGTCTCACTGCTGCTGGCCACGGCCCTGTTCGGCTACGCCACCAACCCCTGGCAGCGTCTGTTCACCCAGTCCCGCGGCGCCCATGTCTGGCTGCACACGGCCGACACCGCCGACGCGGGCCGGCTGAACGCGCTGGACGGCGTCGCCTCCGTCGCCGGCCCCTACCCCACCGCCCCCGCGACCCTGGCCTCCGGCGGCGGCGCCCGCGCCTCGGTCGAACTGCGCGGCACCCCCGACCGTCCCTCCGTCGGCCGTCCGCTGCTCACCTCGGGGCACTGGCTGGACCCGGAGAACCCCGACGGCGTGGTCCTGGAGTCCCGTCTCGCCCACGCCCTGCTCGCGGGCCCCGGCGACACCCTCACCCTCCCCGGCACGGCCCGGAAGCTGACGGTGCTCGGCGTCGCCGACAGCCCGGAGCCGCGCTACCGGCCGGGCGAGCGCCCCGGGCTGGTCTGGGCCCTGCCGTCCGCCGTGCACGACCCGGTCGGCCAGGTCACCGGGCTGCGCCTGGCCGACCCCGAGGACACCGACTACATGGTCCAGCGCGCGGTCACCGAACTCGGTGCCGGCGCGGTCACCAAGGTCTCCACCTGGACCCAGGCGCGCGCCGAGGAGCAGGGCAGCGACCGGCTGCTCGGCCAGGTGCTCGGCCTGTTCGGGCTGGGCGCGCTGATCGCCGCCGGGCTCGCCGTGCACGGGGCGATCGCCACCCGGATCCGCGGCCACCTGCGCGACATCTCGATCCTGAAGGCCATCGGCTTCACCCCGGGCCAGGTGGTCCGGGTCTACCTGCTCCAGCATCTCGCCTACGCCCTGCTGGGCGCGGTCTCCGCGGCGGCGCTCACCGAGGCGCTGGGCAACCGGCTCCCCGGACGGCTCGGTGACGCGGTCGGGGTGTGGCAGGGGCTGCCGGGGCACGCGGTGGCGCTGTTCGCCGTCCCGGTCGGCGCGGTGCTGTTCATCGCGGCCACGACCGGGCTCGCGGCCTGGCGGGCGGGCCGGGTGCCGCCGGTGCCGGTGCCCCGGCGGCTGTCGTCGGCGGGCGGCGGGCTGTCCCGCCCGGTCCGGCGGCTGCTCGGCGTACGGCTGTCGCCCGCGCTGGTGCTGGGCTGGCACACCGCGTTCGCCCGTCGTCCGCGCACCCTCGCCACGGTCGCCCGGCTCGCCCTGCCGCTGCTGCTGATCGTCGTGGCGCTGAGCGCCTGGAGCACCATCGACCGCTTCCAGAGCCACCCCGAGCGGATCGGACTGCCCACCGCGCTCACCGTGCACACCGACTCCGGCATCGCCGCCGGGGAGGCCCGCGCGATCCTGGACGAGGACCCGCAGGTCGCCGACGTCTACCCGAGCGCCGAGGTGGCGGCGCTGGTGCCGGGCCAGACCTCCACGATCGCGCTGCGCGGCCTGGGCACCGCGGACAACCCCTATCCGCACGCCCTCGCCGAGGGCCGCGCGGCTCGCGGCCCGGACGAGGCGGTGGCCGGCCAGGGCCTGTTGAACCTGCTGGACGCGAAGGTCGGCGACTGGGTGCGGATGACCGTGGGCGACGACGTGCAGATCCTGCACATCGTCGGCCGCAGCATCGAGCCGGAGAACGCCGGGCGCAGCATCTCCACGTCCCTGGACACCCTCCGCGAGAACGACCCGGACCTCACCCCGAGCCGCTACGAGCTGCGGCTGGGCGAGGACGCCGAGGCCTCCGAGGTCGCGGCCCGGCTGACCGAGGCGGGCCGCGGGCACCTGGACGTGCACACGGTTCCCAACCCGGCCGACGGGCTGTCCCCGCTGCGGGGCGTGGTGATCGGCGTCATCACCGTGCTCGCCCTGATCGGGCTGATCGAACTGCTGACGGCGATCGGCGGCATGGTCCGCGAGGGCGAGCGGGATCTTCTCGCGTTGAAGGCGATCGGTCTGTCTCCGCGCCAGATCACCGGCATCACGGTCACGGCGACGGCCGTCACGGCGCTCGGCGCGGTCCTGGTGGGCACGGCGCTGGGCAGTGTGCTGGGCCGGTGGCTGATCGACGCGCAGGGCAGTTCGAGCGGCGTCGGGGCCGGTATCGCGAGCGGACCGCCCGCCGTGATCCTGCTGGCGCTCGGCGCGGCGGCGGTGGCCGGAGCGGCCGCCGTCGCGGCGGTACCCGCGGCGCGGGCGGCCCGGCACCGGCTGACGGACGCGCTGAACACGGTCGCGTAGGAAGGCGGGCGCCGCGTGGCGGGGAGCGGACGGGCCCCGCCCGCTCCCCGCCGCCCGGCTCACCGTCCGCGCAGCTCGCGGTACTTGGCGACGAGCGCCTTGCTGGAGGCGTCCAGGCCCGGCACCTCGGCGCCCTCGGTGAGCGCGGGCTCGACGCGCTTGGCGAGGACCTTGCCCAGCTCCACGCCCCACTGGTCGAAGGAGTCGATGTTCCACACCGCGCCCTGCACGAACACCTTGTGCTCGTAGAGCGCGACGAGCTGGCCGAGCACCGACGGGGTCAGCTCGCGGGCGAGGATGGTGGTCGTCGGGTGGTTGCCCTGGAAGGTCTTGTGGGCGACCAGTTCCTCCGGGACACCCTCCGCGCGGACCTCGTCCGGGGTCTTGCCGAAGGCCAGCGCCTGCGTCTGGGCGAAGAAGTTCGCCATCAGCAGGTCGTGCTGCGCCTTGAGCTCCTCGCTCAGCTCCGCGACCGGCTCGGCGAACCCGATGAAGTCCGCCGGGATCAGCTTGGTGCCCTGGTGGATCAACTGGTAGTAGGCGTGCTGCCCGTTGGTGCCCGGCGTGCCCCACACCACCGGCCCGGTCTGCCAGTCCACCGGCTGCCCGTCCCGGCCGACGTACTTGCCGTTGGACTCCATGTCGAGCTGCTGGAGGTAGGCGGTGAACTTCGACAGGTAGTGGCTGTAGGGCAGCACCGCGTGCGACTGGGCGTCGTGGAAGTTGCCGTACCAGATGCCCAGCAGGCCCAGCAGCAGCGGGGCGTTGGACTCGGCGGGCGCGGTGCGGAAGTGCTCGTCGATCAGCCGGAAGCCGTCGAGCATCTCGCGGAAGCGGTCCGGGCCGATGGCGATCATCAGCGAGAGGCCGATCGCCGAGTCGTAGGAGTAGCGTCCGCCGACCCAGTCCCAGAACTCGAACATGTTGGCCGGGTCGATGCCGAACTCCGTCACCTTCTCGGTGTTCGTCGACAGGGCGACGAAGTGCCGCGCGACGGCCTCCTGACCGGCGTTCAGCTCGCCCAGCAGCCAGTTGCGGGCCGAGGTGGCGTTGGTGATGGTCTCGATGGTGGTGAAGGTCTTGGAGGCGATGACGAACAGCGTCTCCGCCGCGTCCAGGTCGCGGGTCGCCTCGTGCAGGTCGGCGCCGTCGACGTTGGAGACGAAGCGGACCGTCAGATCGCGGTCGGTGAAGGCCCGCAGCACCTCGTAGGCCATGGCCGGGCCGAGGTCGGAGCCGCCGATGCCGACATTGACAACGTTCCTGATCCGCTTGCCGGTGTGCCCGGTCCACTCGCCGGAGCGGACCCGCTCGGCGAAGTCGCTCATCTTGTCGAGGACGGCGTGCACACCCGGGACGACGTTCTCCCCGTCGACCTCGACGACCGCGTCGCGCGGGGCGCGCAGCGCGGTGTGCAGGACCGCACGGTTCTCGGTGGTGTTGATCCTCTCGCCGCGGAACATGGCGTCGCGCAGCCCGAACACATCGGTGGCGGCGGCCAGCTCGCGCAGCAGGCGCAGCGTCTCGTCGGTGACGAGGTGCTTGGAGTAGTCGATGTACAGGTCGCCGACCTGGAGCGTGTACCCGGTGCCGCGCCCGGGGTCGGCGGCGAACAGCGCGCGCAGGTCCGCCTCTTCGAGCTGCTCGCGATGCTTGGCCAGTGCGGTCCACTCGGGCGTCTGGTTGAGCCGGGTACGGCCGTCTTGGTTCATCTCGGACTTCAGCCTTCTTTCGTACCTGTCCCCGCGGTTCCCCAACCTAGTTGATCAGCGGGCGACGTGAGCGGTCGTGCTGTCGTCGTGCGGGTCGACAACAAGTACGTCGGCCCTGGGCACAGGTATCAGCGCGAGCACGGACAGGACGAAGAACGCTGCGGCGAGCAGCACGGGGGTGTTCAGGCCCCAGGCGGTGGCGACGGCGCCGCCGAGGAGCGCGCCGAGCGGTGCCCCGGCCACGCCGAGGGTGCGGAACGCCGAGCTGACCCGGCCGAGCAGTTCGGCGGGGGTGCGCTGCTGCATCAGGGTCGTGGTGTTGACGTTCCACACCATGCCCATGAACCCGAACACGGCGAGCGCCAGACAGAGCGCGGCCTGATGCCGCACCAAGCCCATGACGAGGAGCGCGGCGATCTGCGCGACCCCGGCCAGCAGTACCGCCCGCACCCGTCCCACCCGGGCGACCACCGCTCCCCCGGCGAATCCGCCAGCCAGGCTGCCGACGGTGTACGCGGTCATCGCGAGCGCGTAACCGGTGTTGCCGGCGTCCAGCCAGCCCGTCACCAGGAGCACCAGGGTGGCGATCAGCGCGCCCATGCCGATGTTGCACAGGGCGGTCGCGGCGCACAGGCCGCGCAGGGCCCGGTCCCGTATCAGGGCGCGCAGTCCTTCGGCGATCTCCCGGCGCAGGGTGCTGCCCGCCGGGCGGGGCGCCCGCTCGGGCGGCGCGGTGCGCAGGGAGGCGATCAGGGCGGCGGCGAGCAGGAAGGTGACGGCGTCGGCGGCGAAGGGCGCCGCGGCCTCGGCGGCGAGCAGCAGGGGTACCGCGGGGGCGCCGAGCAGCCCGCCGGCGATGCGCTGCCCGGTCATCAGCCGGGCGTTGGCGCCGCCCAGCTCGGTGGGGCCGACCAGGGCGGGCAGCAGGGCGGTGGAGGCGTTGTCGAAGAGGGTCTGCAGCGTGGTCAGGGCGAAGGCGAGGGCGATCAGCAGTCCGATCGAGGCGTGCCCGAGTGCCACGGCGAGCGCGAAGGCGGCGACCAGCACTCCCCGTACCGCGTCGACCGTCCACATCGCGCGCCGCTGGTCCACCCGGTCGGCGACGGCGCCGCCGAGCAACCCGAAGACGATCCAGGGCAGATAGCCGCAGGCGGTGACGGCGGCGATGAGCAGCGGCCGGTCCGTCAGGGTCGCCGCCAGCAGCGGCAGCGCGGCCGTGCGCAGGGCGTCGCCGAAGCTGGAGAGCACAGCCGCCCGAACCCACCGCGCCACGCCGACGCGCGCACGTCCCCCGTCCCGACCGCCACGTCTCCCCCTCACGGTCCGCCCGATGCACAAACCGTAGAGGGCACCACTGACAATCGGCCGTGACCTGCACGGCGGTGGCCGGTGAGACAGCTTCGGCCAGGCACGCCTCGGTGCCCGGCCGGTGGTGAACTGCTAGATCTCGCCGCGCAGTTTGGCGAGCGCCTCGGCGAGGATCGCCTCGCCGTCCGCGTCGCTGCGCCGCTCCCGTACGTACGCCAGATGCGTCTTGTACGGCTCGGTGCGCGGCGGGTCCGGCGGGTTGTCCCGGTCCTGACCGGCGGGGAAGCCACAGCGCGGGCAGTCCCAGGTGTCGGGAACCTGCGCGTCGCTGGCGAAGCTGGGCTGAGTCTCGTGCCCGTTGGAGCACCAGAAGGAGATGCGCAGCCGGGGCGCGGACTCGCCGCGCTCGGCCTCGCCCATCGGCCCCGCCCCGACCCGGCTTCCTCGGATCGCGTTGCCACTTGCCACGGTGTAACTCCCTGCGTGATGGTGCCGCGAAGCGAGTCGGCGTGTCGCTTCGTTGCGAGCGCCTCAGTCTACGTAAGGCCCAACGCACGTCCAGTGATTGGAGTTACAGGCCCCATATCAAGACGCAAGCCCCATGATAGGCCGCGCTCTGCCGCGCGTACCGAACATGGGGCCTTACGTACGGAATGTGCGCGCGGGTCAGTTGTTGACCTTCATCAGAAGGCCGAGCACGACAATGCACGCGAACCACAGCAGACCGACCACGACCGTGATCCGGTCGAGGTTGCGCTCGGCGACCGAGGAGCCGCCGACGGACGACTGCATGCCGCCACCGAACATGTCGGAGAGGCCGCCGCCCTTGCCCTTGTGCATCAGCACCAGCAGCATCAGCAGCCCGCTGAACACGATCAGGGCGATCGAGAACCCCATAACCACGGCTGGACCAACTTCCTCGGATCTGGATGGACGACAGGGGCACAGCCACGGGCTGTGCCCCCGCAAGGGTACGACGGATCGCCGTTAAGGCATACTCACTGGTCGCGGAAGCGCACGATCTTGACGAACTCGTCCGCGTCCAGCGACGCGCCGCCGACCAGGGCGCCGTCGATGTCGGCCTGGGCCATGATCTCGGCCACGTTGCCCGACTTCACCGAGCCGCCGTACTGGATGCGGATCTTGTCGGCCACGTCCTGGGAGTACAGCTCGGCGAGCTTGCCGCGGATGGCCGCGCAGACCTCCTGGGCGTCCTCGGCGCCGCAGACCTTGCCGGTGCCGATGGCCCACACGGGCTCGTAGGCGATCACGACGGTCTCGGCCTGCTCGGCCGGGAGGTCCTTCAGACCGCCCTCGACCTGGGCGAGGGTGTGCGCGACGTGGTTGCCGGCCTCACGGACCTCCAGCTCCTCGCCGACGCACAGGATCGGGGTCAGGCCGTGCTTGTAGGCGGCCTTGACCTTGCTGTTGACGATCTCGTCGGTCTCGTTGTGGTACTGGCGGCGCTCGGAGTGGCCGATCGCCACGTAGGTGCACCGCAGCTTGGCCAGCATCGGGCCCGAGATCTCGCCGGTGTAGGCGCCGGAGTCGTGCGCGGAGATGTCCTGGGCGCCGTACTTGATCCGCAGCTTGTCGTGCTCGACCAGGGTCTGCACGGAGCGCAGGTCGGTGAAGGGCGGCAGGACGGCGACCTCGACGGCCTCGTAGTCCTTGTCGGCCAGAGCGAAGGCGAGCTTCTGGGTGTGGGCGATGGCCTCAAGGTGGTTGAGGTTCATCTTCCAGTTGCCCGCCATCAGCGGCGTACGGGTGGTCATTGAGGGTCAGTCCTCCAGTGCGGCGAGGCCGGGGAGCGTCTTGCCCTCAAGGTATTCGAGGGAGGCGCCGCCGCCGGTCGAGATGTGGCCGAATGCGGTCTCGTCGAAGCCCAGGATGCGCACGGCGGCGGCGGAGTCTCCGCCGCCGACCACCGTGAAGGCCGGGGAGTCGAGGAGAGCCTGGGCGACCGCCTTGGTGCCCTCGGCGTAGTCGGGGTGCTCGAAGACGCCCATGGGGCCGTTCCAGAAGACGGTGGCCGCGTCGGCGAGCTTCGAGGCGTAGAGCTTGCGGGTCTCCGGACCGATGTCCAGGCCCTGCTGGCCGGCCGGGATGGCGTCCGCGGCGACGGCGGTGGGGTTGGCCGGGGCCTTGGTCTTCAGGTCCGGGAAGTCGGCCGCGACCAGCGTGTCGACCGGCAGGACCAGCTCGACGCCGTTCTTCTCGGCGCGCTCCAGGTACTCCTGGACGGCCGGGATCTGGTCCTCCTGGAGCAGCGAGTTGCCGATCTCGTAGCCCTTGGCCTTGAGGAAGGTGTACGCCATGCCGCCGCCGATGAGCAGCCGGTCGGCCTTGCCGAGCAGCTGGTCGATGACGGCGAGCTTGTCGGAGACCTTGGCGCCGCCGAGGGCCACGACGTAGGGCCGCTGGACCTCGTCGGTGAGCTTCTTCAGCACGCCGACCTCGGTGGCGATGAGGTAGCCCGCGTAGTGCGGCAGCTTCGCCGGGAGGTCGAAGACGGAGGCGTGCTTGCGGTGCACGGCGCCGAAGCCGTCACCGACGTAGACGTCGGCGAGGGCGGCGAGCCGGTCGGCGAACGCGGCGCGCTCGGCGTCGTCCTTGGAGGTCTCGCCGGCGTTGAAGCGCAGGTTCTCGACGACGGCGACCTGCCCGTCGCCCAGGCCGGCGACGACGGCCTGCGCGGACTCGCCGACGGTGTCGGTCGCGAAGGCCACCTCGGCGCCGAGGAGTTCGCCGAGCCGTGCGGCGGCGGGCGCGAGGGAGAACGCCGGGTCCGGGGCACCCTTGGGGCGGCCCAGGTGGGAGGCGACGACCACGCGGGCGCCCGCCTCGGCGAGGGCCTTGACGGTGGGCAGCACGGCGCGGATCCGGCCGTCGTCGGTGATCGTGGTGCCGGCCAGCGGCACGTTCAGGTCGGCGCGGACGAAGACCCGCTTGCCGGCGACACCTTCGGCGAGGAGTTCGTCGATCGTCTTCATATAAGGGGACTCCTGAAGAGGCTCTGGTCGTGCGAAAGCTGATCACGCGAGTAAGGGCTCGTGCAACGCATCATCGCGCCGCACGAGCCCTGCACTCACATCGAGGTGTCCGCTCTGTGGATCAGAGCTGGTTGCCGACGAAGACCGTCAGGTCGACGAGGCGGTTGGAGTAGCCCCACTCGTTGTCGTACCAGCCGAGGATCTTCACCGACTTGCCCTCCTGGACCATGGTCAGGGAGGAGTCGAAGGTGCAGGAGGCCGGGTCGCTGACGATGTCCGAGGAGACGATCGCGTCCTCGGTGTAGGACAGGTAGCCCTGCAGCTCGCCCTCGGCGGCCTTCTTGAACGCGGCGTTGACCTCGTCCTTGGTGACCTCGCGCTCCAGCTCCACGACCAGGTCGGTGGCGGAACCGGTGGGGACCGGGACGCGCATCGCGATGCCGTCGAGCTTGCCCTTGAGCTGGGGCAGGACCAGGGCGGTGGCCTTCGCGGCACCCGTCGTGGTCGGGATGATGTTCTCGGCGGCGGCGCGGGCGCGGCGCAGGTCCTTGTGCGGGAAGTCCAGGATGCGCTGGTCGTTGGTGTACGCGTGAACCGTCGTCATCAGACCCTTGACGATGCCGAAGTTCTCGTCGAGGACCTTGGCCATCGGCGCCACACAGTTGGTGGTGCAGGAGGCGTTGGAGATGACGTGGTGGTTCGCCGGGTCGTACTTGTCCTGGTTGACGCCCATCACGATGGTGATGTCCTCATTGGAGGCCGGAGCCGAGATGAGGACCTTCTTGGCGCCGCCCGCGATGTGCTTCTCGGCGTCGGCCTTCTTCGTGAAGATGCCGGTCGACTCGATGACGATGTCGACGCCCAGCTCGCCCCACGGGATGTCGGCGGGGTTGCGCTCGGACAGGACCTTGATGGTGTGACCGTCGACGGTGATGGTGTCGGCGGTGTGGGTCACCTCCTGCTTGAGGCGGCCCAGGATGGTGTCGTACTTCAGCAGGTGAGCGGTGGTCGCGGTGTCACCCAGGTCGTTGACAGCCACGATCTCGATGTCAGCACCCTGCTCCAGCAGCGCGCGGAAGTAGTTACGACCGATGCGGCCGAAGCCGTTGATGCCTACGCGGATCGTCACGAACCGATCTCCTCGTTGGTACGCCGGCCATGCGGTGCCGGCGAGCTGTATTTGGGATGTCCCCGACCGCCTACGACCCTACCTCCCTGAGGCCCCCTTGGTGACATCGAGATGTCCCATACACGGGCAGGCGGTCCGTACCCGCCAGTAGGGGTACGGACCACCCCTCAGGGTTGACTCCTCGTCATCTTTTCGTCACTCGGAGTCGAGGGAGGCGAGTGCCTCGCCGATCAGTGCCGTTCGGTCGGCCGGGGCGACCACGTGCTCCAGGCCGAAGCCCAGCAGCACGGTGTCGTGGGTGGTGACCGCGCCGTAGGTCCGGAAGAGCTGACCCACGCGCGACCAGTCCTTGACCACCGCGGGGCTGCCCGCGGGCGGGCCGGGGGTGGTCCAGGCGCCGAGCGAGGTCTCGAAGCCCTCGGTCTCGGCCGCGCCGCCGCCGATCACGACGGAGGCGTTGTCGACGAGGACGCCGCGGCCGCCGGAGCCGGGGTCGGTGATGTAGCTGAAGGACAGCTCCACGGTCCGGCCCGCGTACGCGGACAGGTCGAAGGAGACCTCCTGCCAGCCGTCCGAGGCCCCGGTGAAGCTGTTCCAGGCGCCGCTCCGGCCGCTCGCCGCGCAGGCACCGCCGTCGAGCGTGAGGTACCGGCCGAGTGCCGGGTGGGCCTGGATGAAGAACCCGGCCGAGCACTCCTCGGGCACGGCGGTGCCGGTCGCGCCACCGAGTTCCGGCAGCGTGGTCCAGTCGTCGCCGCCCGCCGTCCGGGCCTCCAGCACGGCGTGGTCGTAACCCGGCTCGGTGCTCCACAGCATGCGGGCGCGCAGGGTGGGCGCCTGGGAGGCGGTGACCGAGGTGAGGTCGACGGTGCGGGTGAGCCGGTTCCAGGCGTAGTCGCTGTGCGTGACGGCCGCCATGGCCTCGCCCTCGTACGGGCCGTACGGGTTGACCGTGCCCGGGTAGCCGCCCGCCCCGGAGCTGGCGAACTGCGGGAACCGGTCCGGGGCCAGGGTCTCGGAGGTGACGCTGTAGGTCCCGGCCGCGTTCAGCGGGTTGCCCGGCGCCCCGGCCAGCGCGCCCTTGGCGCCCGCGAGTGCGCCGGAGCCCTCGAAGGCGGTGGCGCCGGACAGCGACGTACGGGTGTAGGCGCCGAGGTAGTACTGGCTGAAGTCGTTGGACGGGGTGCCGTCGGCGAGGCTGACGCTGCCGCCGGCCAGTTCGCCGGCCTCGATCAGCTTGCCGCCCTCGTTGAGGTAGGCGCGGAGCTGGAGCTGGGTGGCGTTGCCGGGGGCGGAAGCGCCGGTGTAGTGGACGACGGTCTCGAAGTGGCCGAGTACGCCGAGGGCGTGCGGCGCGCCCTGGGTGGCGACGTCCCAGACGGCGGCCCGGTGGCCGTTCGCCCTCAGGGCGTCGACGTAGGTCTTCGTCGCGGTGGCCGCGGCGCCCTCCTCGGCGACGACGAGAACGTCCGCGCGCGGGCGCTCGGCCACGGTGTAGGTGAAGCGCTCGCTTGAGACCTTCTTGCCGCCGCGGGTCTCGCCGGTGAACCACACCTCGACCTTGTCGCCCACGTCGCCGTCGGCGACCTTGGCGCGGTACTCGTCGAAGTGGAGGTTGTCCTCACCGCCGTAGGTCTCGCCGCCCTTCCACCGCTTGAGCGCCATGTCGAGCGTACGACCGCCGTTGACGCGGTACTTGAGCTCCTTGTCGCGCAGCGACTTGCGGGCGACGACGGAGACCTCCTGGTCGGCGCCGCGCGAGTAGGAGGTGGTGAAGGGCGCCGGGGTGAAGTCGGCGGCCTCGGCGCCGATCGCGGAGACCGGCCGGTCGGGGTGGGCGGCGGACTCGGCGACGGAGAGCGCGAAGGGGATGTTCTTGGCGAACTCCTGCTGGATCAGCTTCTCGTCGTCCGGGAAGTTGAACACCGACCGGCAGTCGGAGGCGCGCCACTCGTCGTCGGGGTCGACGTCGGAGGCGGTCTGGCAGGTGGACATCTCGGGGGTGAACATCGCCATGCCGTTGACGTTGGAGGCGTGTCCGTCGGCCTCGCCGTTGGTGGTGTACAGCTCCGAGGAGACCTGCGGGTGGTAGCCGGGGATCGCGGAGTTGCCGGGGGTTCCGGCGAGCGCCTTGTACAGGACGTCGTCGGGGGTGTCGGTGGCGACCTGCCAGCCGACGCCGTACAGGAGGAGTTCGGCGGCCGAGTGGTAGTTGATGCCGAAGGCGAAGCCGATGCGCTTCTGCAGGGCGTCGATCGCCTTGGTCTCCGGCTCGGAGCCGGGGGACGCGCCACGGTAGGTCTGGCTGGCGGGGTGCGGCGAGGAGCCCTCGTCGTCGTAGCCCCACTTGTAGGGGAAGTTGCGGTTGAGGTCGACGCCGTCGCCGGTGCCGATGACTCCGTCGGCGTTGACGTCGCGGAGGTTCTTGCGCCAGAGGCGGTCGCCGTCCTCACCGAAGGTGTGGTCGTAGCCGTCGGGGTTGGCGGAGAGCACGAACCACAGCTCGGTGCGGTCGACGATCTTCCTGATCCGTTTGTCCGTGCGGTAGTTGTCCAGGTAGTGGTGCATCAGACGCCGGGTCATCTCCGGGGTGATCCACTCGCGCGCGTGCTGGTTGGACATGTACAGCACGGCGGGCCGGGACCCGTCCTTGACCCGCTGGGCGTTCTTGGTGAGCTTCACCGCGAGGATGTCCTGGCCGCTGATCGTCTTCCCGATGGAGACGACCTTGGTCAGGCCGGGGTTGTCCCGGCCGGTGCGCAGGATCTCCTCCTTCAGGCCGCCGCTGCCGCTGTACGGGCGGAAGACGCCCTCGGCGGCGGCCTCCACGCGCCGCTCGGACTTGGCGGACAGCTCGTGCTCGGTGAGCCGTACGCCCTGGTCCTGAAGCTTCTCCGCCTGCTTGTCGGTGAGGTAGACCTCGACCGTGGCGGTGCCCCTGGCGGGTGCCTGCTCGCCGAGTTCGTGGCCGTCCTGTCCGGCGGCCAGCAGCAGCGGTATCTGCTTCTTGGTGACCTCGGCGCGGAAGACCTTGACCTGCTCCGGACCGGGTGCGTCCGGGTTCTCGTCCTGTGCTTGGGCAATGGGTGCGATGCTCGCTCCGCCGATCAGGAGCGCGCCGACAGCGAGGATCGATCTCGCTCTGTGTCTCATGAACCCCCCTAGCGTGGGTTCGCCACGTCAGCGAACAGTTGCCAGGCTCATGTCACACCAAGATCGAGTCAAGGGCGCCTCACAGCCACGAAAACGCCGGTGAACGTCCCCCAAGTGGGCGTGTTCACCGGCGTTCTGAACGGGCGTCAGCCGACGAGGTTGTCGGCCATCTCCTCGGTGAGGCTGGACTCCGTGCCCGGGATGCCGAGGTCCTGGGCGCGCTTGTCGGCCATGGCGAGCAGCCGGCGGATACGGCCGGCGACGGCGTCCTTGGTCAGCGGCGGGTCGGCGAGCGCGCCCAGCTCCTCCAGGGAGGCCTGCTTGTGCTCCATGCGCAGCCGGCCGGCCGCGGCGAGGTGCTCGGGGACGTCGTCGCCGAGGATCTCCAGGGCCCGCTGGACACGGGCACCGGCGGCCACAGCGGCGCGTGCCGAGCGGCGCAGGTTGGCGTCGTCGAAGTTGGCGAGCCGGTTCGCCGTGGCCCGTACCTCGCGGCGCATCCGGCGCTCCTCCCAGGCCAGCACCGACTCATGGGCGCCGAGCCGGGTGAGCAGCGCGCCGATGGCGTCGCCGTCGCGGACGACCACGCGGTCCACGCCGCGCACCTCGCGGGCCTTGGCGGCGATGGACAGGCGGCGGGCGGCGCCGACCAGGGCGAGCGCGGCCTCGGGGCCGGGGCAGGTGACCTCCAGGGAGGAGGAGCGGCCGGGCTCGGTGAGCGAGCCGTGCGCCAGGAAGGCGCCGCGCCAGGCGGCCTCGGCGTCGCAGGTGGCGCCGGAGACGACCTGCGGGGGCAGACCGCGGATCGGGCGGCCCCGGCCGTCGACCAGGCCGGTCTGCCGGGCCAGCTGGTCACCGCCCGCGACGACCCGGACGACGTAGCGCGAGCCGCGGCGCAGCCCGCCCGGCGCCATCACGATCAGTTCGGAGGCATGGCCGAAGATCTCCAGGATGTCCCGCTTGAGCCGCCGGGCGGCCATCGCGGTGTCCAGCTCCGCCTCGATCACGATGCGCCCGCTGACCAGGTGGAGGCCGCCGGCGAACCGCAGAATGGCGGAGACCTCCGCCTTTCTGCAGCAGGTCCGGGTGACGGGGAGCCGGGAGATCTCGTCCTTCACCGCTGCCGTCATCGCCATGGGCCGATCCTTCCATGCATCCGAAAAATACGGTCGTACGCGGCGGCGAGCAGCTCCGGGTCGTGCCGCGGGGTTCCGTCCCTCCGGGCGACCGGAGCCAGCTCGACCGCGGCCCCGAACCGCTTGGCGGCCTCGGTGAGGACCTCGCGGTCGGGCACGGCGGCCTCGTCGGCCAGCACCACGTCCAGGGCGAGTTTAGGGGCGTGTCGTCCCAAAACCTCCAAATGACGCTGCGGGGAGAAACCTTCGGTTTCTCCGGGCTGCGGGGCGAGGTTCAGCGAGAGTACCCGGCGCGCCTTGGTCTCGGTCAGCGCGTCCAGCAGCTGGGGCACCAGCAGGTGCGGGATGACGGAGGAGAACCAGGAGCCGGGGCCCAGCACGACCCAGTCGGCGTCCAGGACGGCCTCGACGGCCTCGGGGACGGCGGGCGGGTCGTTCGGGACCAGGTGCACGGACTGGACCTCACCCGGGGTAAGGGCGACGGTGGCCTGGCCGCGTACGGTCTCGACGTCCTCGGGCCGCTCCGGGTCGTGGCCCTTGACCAGCGCCTGGAGCTCCAGGGGCACGGCGGACATGGGCAGCACGCGCCCGTGCGCGCCGAGCAGCTTGCCGACCAGGTCCAGGGCCTGGACGTGGTCGCCGAGCTGCTCCCACAGGGCGACGATCAGCAGGTTGCCGAGCGCGTGGTCATGCAGGTCGCCGTGGGAGGTGAAGCGGTGCTGGATCACGCGTGACCAGGTCTGGCCCCAGTCGTCGTCGCCGCACAGCGCGGCCAGCGCCTTGCGCAGGTCGCCGGGCGGCAGTACGCCCAGCTCGGCGCGCAGGCGCCCGCTGGAGCCGCCGTCGTCGGCCACGGTGACGACGGCGGTGAGGTCGCCGGTGATCCGGCGCAGCGCGGCAAGCGAGGCGGACAGCCCCCTGCCGCCGCCGAGGGCGACGACCTTGGGCTGGGTGCCCCGGCGGCGCGGCCGGCCGCCGCGGGCCTCCACGGGGCGGCCGATCCGCCCCACCGGCACGACCCGGCCCACCCGGATCAGCCGCGGTGTACGTCCTGTCATTCGCGTCCCATGTCCCGGTGGACCACCACCGTCTCCACACCCTGCGCGGCGAGCCGTGCGGCGAGCTTCTCCGAGGTGGCCACCGACCGGTGCTTGCCGCCCGTGCAGCCGACCGCGATGGTCACATAGCGCTTCCCCTCACGACGGTAGCCTGCGGCAATCAGCTGCAGAAGCTCGGTGTACCGGTCAAGGAACTCCTTGGCGCCGGGCTGGTTGAAGACGTACGCCGACACCTCCTCGTTCAGGCCGGTGTAGGGGCGCAGCTCCGGGACCCAGTGCGGGTTGGGCAGGAAGCGCATGTCGACGACGAGGTCGGCGTCCACGGGCAGGCCGTACTTGAAGCCGAAGGACATCACGGTGGCCCGCAGCTCGGGCTCCTCCTCGCCCGCGAACTGGGCGTCCATCTTGGCGCGCAGCTCGTGCACGTTGAGGCTGGAGGTGTCGATCACCAGGTCGGCGTCGCCGCGCAGCTCGCGCAGCAGCTCGCGCTCGGCGGCGATGCCGTCGACGATGCGGCCGTCGCCCTGGAGGGGGTGCGGGCGGCGCACCGACTCGAAGCGGCGCACCAGGGCCTCGTCGGAGGACTCCAGGAACACGATGCGCCGGGTGACGCCCCGGGTGTCGAGGTCGGCGAGCGACTCGCGGAGGTTGTCGAAGAAGCGGCGGCCGCGGACGTCGACGACGACGGCGATGCGGGCGACGTTGCCCTGGGAGCGGGCGCCGAGCTCCACCATGGTGGGGATCAGCGCGGGCGGCAGGTTGTCGACCACGAACCAGCCGAGGTCCTCCAGACACTTCGCGGCCGTGGAGCGACCCGCTCCGGACATGCCGGAGATGATCACCAGCTCGGGGATGGCGGCCTCGGGGACCACGACGTTCTCGCCGGTACTCACCTGTGCTCCGTTTTCCTTCGGTCGCTCTGGTCGCTCTTGCTTGTCCTGCTCGGTCATGTCTCCTGCCCCCGTCGTTCGTCCGGGGTGCCCTCGGTCGGGTCGGGCGCCCCGTCTTCCGTGTCTTCCATGATCTCTCCAGTCGCCGTGTTCACGGCGGGTGCGGCCGGGGCCGCCTGGGCGAGGGCCGCGGCGATGGTCTCGGCCGTTTTGCGACCTATGCCCGGAACCTCGCAGATCTGGTCGATTGTCGCCGACCGGAGCTTCTTCACGGAACCGAAGTGCTTGATCAGCGCCTGTTTGCGGGTCTCGCCGAGGCCCGGTACGTCGTCCAGCGGGCCGGACCGGAAGCGCTTGGCGCGCTTGGCGCGCTGGTAGGTGATGGCGAAGCGGTGAGCCTCGTCACGTACCCGCTGGAGCAGGTACAGGCCCTCGCTGGTGCGGGGCAGGACGACCGGGTCGTCCTCGCCGGGCAGCCAGACCTCCTCCAGCCGCTTGGCCAGGCCGCACACGGCGATGTCGTCGATGCCCAGCTCGTCCAGGGCCCGCTTGGCGGCGGCGACCTGGGGCTGTCCGCCGTCGACGACCACGAGCTGCGGCGGGTAGGCGAACTTCTTGGGGCGGCCCTCGTCGTCCTTCAGGCCGTTCTCGCCCGGCACGGCGGACTCCTCGTCCACCCACTCGCCGGTCTTCTCCTTCTCGGCGATGTAGCGCTTGAAGCGGCGGGAGATCACCTCGTGCATGGACCGCACGTCGTCCTGTCCGGCGAAGCCGCGGATCTGGAAGCGGCGGTACTCGCCCTTGCGCTGGAGGCCGTCCTCGAAGACGACCATGGAGGCCACCACGTCGTCGCCCTGGAGGTGGGAGATGTCGTAGCACTCGATGCGCAGGGGGGCGCTGTCCAGGCCGAGGGCGTCGGCGATCTCCTCCAGCGCGCGCGAGCGCGTGGTGAGGTCCGAGGCGCGCTTGGTCTTGTGCAGCGCGAGGGCCTGCTGGGCGTTGCGCGCGACGGTCTCCATCAGCGCCTTCTTGTCGCCGCGCTGCGGGATGCGCAGGGAGACGCCCGAGCCCCGGCGCTCGGTGAGCCACTGCTGGACCGGCTCCACCGGGTCGGGCAGGGCCGGGACGAGGACCTCCTTGGGGACGGCGTCCCCGCTCTCCTCGCCGTAGAGCTGCTGGAGGGCGTGCTCCACGAGGGCGCCGGTGGTGATCTCCTCGACCTTGTCCGTGACCCAGCCGCGCTGGCCGCGCACGCGTCCGCCGCGGACGTGGAAGATCTGCACCGCCGCCTCCAGCTCGTCCTCGGCGACGGCGATCAGGTCGGCGTCGGTCGCGTCGGCGAGCACGACCGCGTTCTTCTCCATGGCCTTCTTCAGGGCCTCGATGTCGTCGCGGAGCCGGGCAGCCCGCTCGTACTCCAGCTCGTCGGCCGCCCGCATCATCTGCTTCTCCAGGCGGCGCAGATACGTGCCGGTGCGGCCGGCCATGAAGTCGCAGAACTCCTCGGCGAGTTCGCGGTGCTCCTCGGGCTCGACACGGCCCACGCACGGCGCGGAGCACTTGCCGATGTAGCCGAGCAGGCAGGGGCGGTCAGTGCGGGTGGCGTTCTTGAAGACCCCGGCCGAGCAGGTGCGTACCGGGAAGACGCGCAGCAGCAGGTCGACGGTGTCGCGGATGGCCCACGCGTGCGCGTACGGACCGAAGTAGCGCACGCCCTTCTTCTTGTGACCACGCATCACCTGGACGCGCGGGAACTCCTCGTTCATCGTCACCGCGAGGTACGGGTAGCTCTTGTCGTCGCGGTACTTGACGTTGAAGCGGGGGTCGTACTCCTTGATCCAGGAGTACTCCAGCTGGAGCGCCTCGACCTCCGTGGACACCACCGTCCACTCCACGGACGCGGCCGTGGTGACCATGCTCCGGGTGCGCGGGTGGAGTCCGGCCAGGTCCTGGAAGTAGTTGGCCAGGCGCTGGCGCAGGCTCTTCGCCTTTCCGACGTAGATCACCCGGCGGTGCTCGTCGCGGAAGCGGTACACCCCGGGAGAGTCCGGGATCTGTCCCGGCCGGGGGCGGTAGCTGGAGGGGTCGGCCATGCTTCACACCCTACTGGCGAGGGGTGACAGCACGTCGGGGCTGTGGACGACGGCCCGGGCGGACGCCGGGGTGGCGGGGCGGCGGCGGGAGGGCGTGCGGTGCGTACAACAGCGGCGGCGGGCGGGCATGGGGTGCGTAGAGCAGCGGCGCCCGGCGGGCGTGTGGTGCGTACAACATGTGCATGACCGGCCAATCGAACACGGTGGTTGGGCTTCAGGTGTTGTCGGGGCTTGGTCAACACGCTTCAATGCGGGGGAACTCGGGCCCGCCCCTCGCCCGCACGCTCGGTCCGACCAGCCGTCGTGAACGCTTCACAGAAAGGCCCCCGCATGCCGCAGGCCCCCCAGCACGCGGACGCCGCCGCCGTCGCCACCGCGGAGCCGGTCGCGGACAGGGACGCGAAGCCGGACCAGGAACTGAACGCGGTACTGAACGGCGGCCCCTTCCACGTCGCCCTGCGCGCCGCCATCGCCGCACGCGGGCTGCCCCTCCAGCGCGTCCAGCACCATCTCTCGCGCCACGGGGTCAAGGTCGGCGTCACCAGTCTGAGTTACTGGCAGCAGGGCGCCCGCAGACCCCAGCGCCCCGAGTCGCTGCGCGCGGTGCGCGCGCTGGAGGAGATACTCCAGCTGCCCGAGGAGTCCCTGATCCGCCTGCTCGCCGACGGCGAGGACGCGGCGGGGGAACGCCCGCCCGCCGCCCGCTCCTACCGGTCCCTCGTCGAGGCCGACGGCGTCCTGGCCTCACTGCTGGCCGACCTGGAGGCCCCGGTCGACGGCGGTCTGCACACCCTCGGACTGCACGAGCGGATACGGATCGGCGCCCGGCGCGAGCTGGCGGGCCGTGAGGCCCAGCACATCGTGCGCGCCCACCGCGACGGCGTCGACCGCTTCATGGCCGTCTACCACGGCGACCCGGGCTGTACGCCCGACCTGATGCGGGTCCAGGCGCTGGAGAACTGCCGCACCGGCCGGGTCCGGGCGCACCACGACACCGGGGTCCTCGTCGCCGAGCTGCTCTTCGGCACCCGCCTGCGCTCCGGCGACACCTTCCTCTTCCGGTACGGCGTCGAGGACGGCACGGCCGGGGTGTCCCACGAGTACGCGCGCGGGTTCCGCCAGGCGGGCGGCCAGTACGCGCTCCAGGTCCGCTTCGACGGGCGCCAACTGCCGCTGCGCTGCCACCGGTTCGTCCAGCACTCGGCGGCGGCCCCGCGCAGCGGCCGGCAGGAACTCCCGCTCAGCCCGCTGCACCACTCCGCCCACCTCGTCGAGCCGCGGCTGCGGACCGGGATCGTGGGGATCGGGTGGGACTGGGATTGAGCGGACGGGACGGCTGAGCGGACGGGACCGATGATCGGGCGGGACGGCTGATCGGGCGGATCAGGCGTCGGTCGCCGGGCTCACCACGATCCGGCCGTCCTTGGCCTCCACCGGCAGTTCCTTGAGCGGCACGCTCGCGGGCTCGCGCAGCACCTCGCCGTTCGTGGCGTCGAACTCGCTGCCGTGGCAGGAGCAGACGAGCTTCGTCCCGTCCAGCGTGTTGATGGGGCACCGCGCGTGCGTGCAGATCGTGCTGTACGCCTTCAGGGCGCCCTTGTCGTCCCGGCTGACGACCACGTTGTGGTCCTTGTAGAGCTTCGCCCCGCCCTTGGCGACCTCGCCCTCCGCGCCCAGGTCGACCGGCGCGGTCGGCTCGGCGTCCACCGTCTCCCCGCCCGGTGAGCACGCGGCCAGGCCCAGCCCGGCGACGGGGGCGAGGGCCGCTCCGCGCAGGACGGTACGGCGAGACGGGGTCGAGTGGCCGGTCATGCGGGTCTCCACAGGTCAAAGGGCGGGCAACGCGACGATACCGGGCGGTGATCCCCGGGCCGGGGCGGGGTCGGGTGGGGAGCGGGTACGGCACCGGGGGGCGGGGCCGAGGACGCGTAAACGCTTGCGTAAGCGTTTACGTCTGCCTCCGGATGCGATACCTTCCCGGCCAGAGGCAGCGCGAGGACAGTCCGTGAAGGGGAGGCACGCCATGGCGACCATGGCCGACGTGGCCCGGGACGCGGGCGTTTCCGTGGCGACCGTCTCGCACGTCCTCAACGGCACCCGCCCGGTCCTTCCGCACACCCGCCAGGCCGTCCTGGACGCGATCGAACGGCTCGGCTACACCCCGAACTCCCTCGCCCGCTCACTGGTGACCGCGCGCACCCGCTCCATCGGCCTCGCGGTGTCGGCGATCAGCAATCCCTACTTCACCGAGATCCTCCAGGGCGTGGAGGCCGCCGCCCTGGAGCACGGGTACGGCCTGCTCATCGCGGACCCGCACGACGACCCCGAGCACGAGCGCAAGGCGGTCCAGCTGCTGCACGAGCGGCGCGTGGACGGCATGATCGTCGCGCCCTCCGCCGAGCCCCAGGCCCTCCTGGCCCACCTGCGCCGCCACTCGGTGCCGACCGTGTTCCTCGACCGGCTGGTCGAGGACGCGGGGCCGCTCTTCGACCAGGTGTGCGCCGAGAGCGCCGAACCGACGACCCGGCTGGTCACCCATCTCGCCGAGCTGGGTCACCGGCGGATCGGCCTGGTCGCGGGCCGCGCCGGGCTCAGCACCACCCGCGAGCGGATCACCGGCTACCGGCACGGCCTCGCGCACGCCGGGCTCGCCCACGACGAGCGGCTGGTCGTGCACGGCGACTCGGAGTCCGCCGGTGCCGAACGCGCCACCGACGGCCTGCTCTCCCTCGCCGCGCCGCCCACGGCCCTGGTGACCGCCAACAACGCGATGACCATCGGCGCCCTGCGCAGCCTGCGCGCGCACGGGCTTTCCGTGCCCGACGACATCGCCCTGTGCTGCTTCGACGACTTCGCCTGGGCGGATCTGTTCACGCCCCGGCTCACCGCGATCGCCCAGCCCAGCAGGGAGATCGGCGCCCGCGCCGTACAGGTGCTCCTGGACCGGCTCGCCGAGCCGGACCGGCCCGCCCGGACCGTGCGGCTGGACTGCGCCTTCGTCCACCGCACCTCGTGCGGCTGCCCCGAGCAGCCCCCCGCGAAAGGAACCGTCCCGTGATCGTCGTCGCCGGTGAGGCCCTGATCGACCTCGTGCCGCAGGGCACGGGCGCCCTGGCGAGCCTGCGCCCGGCGCTCGGCGGCGGCCCCTACAACACGGCCGTCGCCCTCGGCCGCCTCGGCTCCCCCACCGCCTTCTGCTCCCGGACGTCCCTCGACGCCTTCGGCGAGGCCCTGCTGGACGGGCTGCGGCAGGCCGGGGTGGACGTCTCGCACGTGCAGCGCGGGCCGGAGCCGACCACGCTGGCGGTCGCCACCATCGACGAGGGCGGTTCCGCCGCGTACTCCTTCTACGTCGAGGGCACCGCCGACCGTCTGTTCACCGCTCCGGACGCGCTGCCCGAGGGCACCCGCGCGGTGTCCTTCGGGACCTGTTCGCTGGTCCTGGAACCGGGCGCCTCCGCCTACGAGCGACTGCTGCGGAAGGCGGCGGCGCAGGGCGTCTTCACGGCCCTCGACCCGAACATCCGGCCGGGGCTGATCCCCGACCCGGACGCCTACCGGGCCCGGTTCCGCGGCTGGCTGCCGTCGGTGTCCCTGCTGAAGCTGTCCGCGGAGGACGCCGACTGGCTCGGCGGCACCCCGCGCGCGTGGCTGGCCGAGGGCCCCGCGGCCGTGGTGATCACCCACGGGGGCGACGGGCTCACCGTCCTCACCCGTGACGGCTCCGAGTACTCCGTACCGGGCGAGAAGGTCGAGGTCGTGGACACCATCGGGGCCGGGGACACCGTGAACGCGGCCCTGCTGCACGGGCTGGCCGTACGGGACGCGCTCTCCCCCGAGGCGCTGGCCGGGCTCGGCGCGGAGGACTGGGCCGGGCTGCTGCGGTTCGCGGCGCGCGCGGCGGCGATCACCTGCTCCCGCGCGGGGGCGGAACCCCCGTACGCGGCCGAACTGGCCTGACCTTCGGGCCGAACGGCGAAGCGCCCCTGCGGGAGGTCTCCGCAGGGGCGCTTCGGCGTGCTCGGCCGGACGGGGTCAGGACTTGCGGGTCCTGGTCGCCGTCTTCTTCGCCGGGGCCTTCTTGGCGGCTCCGGCGGCCTTCTTGGTGGCGGTGCTGTTGGCGGCCTTGGTGGTGCGCGCCGTGGCCGTCTTCTTGGCGATCGACTTGGCGGCGACGGTCTTCTTCGCCGCGGCCGTCTTCTTCGCCGCCGTCTTGGCGGCCGCCCCGCGCGGGGCCTTCACCGAGGTCGCGTCGCTGATCCGGTCGCCGAGGATCTCCCGCAGGAACTTGCCGGTGTGGCTGGCCGGGACCGCGGCGACCTCCTCGGGGGTGCCCTCGGCGACGACCAGGCCGCCGCCCGCGCCGCCCTCGGGGCCCATGTCGACGATCCAGTCGGCGGTCTTGATCACATCGAGGTTGTGCTCGATGACGATGACCGTGTTGCCCTTGTCGACCAGGCCGGAGAGGACCTTCAGCAGCTTGCTGATGTCCTCGAAGTGCAGACCGGTGGTCGGCTCGTCCAGGACGTAGACCGTGCGGCCGGTGGAGCGCTTCTGCAACTCGCTGGCGAGCTTCACGCGCTGGGCCTCACCACCGGACAGGGTCGTCGCGGACTGGCCGAGCCGGACATAGCCGAGACCGACGTCGTTGAGCGTCTTCAGATGGCGGTTGATCGCCGGGACCGCCTCGAAGAAGTGCATCGCCTCCTCGATCGGCATGTTCAGGACCTCGGCGATGGACTTGCCCTTGTAGTGGACCTCCAGGGTCTCCCGGTTGTACCGGGCGCCGTGGCAGACCTCGCACGGGACGTAGACGTCCGGGAGGAAGTTCATCTCGATCTTGATGGTGCCGTCGCCCGCGCAGTTCTCGCAGCGGCCGCCCTTGACGTTGAAGGAGAAGCGGCCCGGCATGTAGCCGCGCACCTTCGCCTCGGTGGTCTCGGCGAACAGCTTGCGGATGTGGTCGAAGACGCCGGTGTAGGTCGCCGGGTTGGAGCGCGGAGTGCGTCCGATGGGCGACTGGTCGACGTGCACGACCTTGTCGACGAGGTCGTCGCCGTCCACGCGCGTGTGCCGTCCCGGCACGTTCCGGGCGCCGTTGAGCTCGCGGGCCAGGTGCGTGTACAGGATGTCGTTGACCAGCGTCGACTTGCCGGAGCCGGAGACGCCGGTGACGGCGGTGAACACGCCGAGCGGGAAGGAGACGTCGATGTCCCGCAGGTTGTTCTCGCGGGCGCCGTGCACCGTGAGCTGCCGGGACGGGTCGTGCGGGCGGCGGATGTCCGGTACCGGGATCGCCTTCTTGCCCGACAGGTACTGGCCGGTCTGCGACTCGGCGTTGGACAGCAGTTCCTTCAGGGAGCCGCTGTGCACGACCTTGCCGCCGTGCTCGCCCGCGCCGGGGCCGATGTCGACGACCCAGTCGGCGACCTTGATGGTGTCCTCGTCGTGCTCGACGACGATCAGGGTGTTGCCCATGTCGCGCAGCCGGACGAGGGTCTCGATCAGCCGGTGGTTGTCGCGCTGGTGCAGGCCGATGGACGGCTCGTCGAGGACGTAGAGCACGCCGACGAGACCGGAGCCGATCTGGGTGGCCAGCCGGATGCGCTGCGCCTCGCCGCCGGACAGGGTGCCGGCCGCGCGGTTCAGCGAGAGGTAGTCCAGGCCGACGTCGACCAGGAAGCGCAGCCGCTCGTTGACCTCCTTGAGCACCCGTTCGGCGATCTTCTTGTCGCGGGCGTTGAGCTTCAGCTCGCCCAGGAATTCCGCGCAGTCGCTGATGGACATCGCGGAGACCTCGGCGATCGACTTCTCCATGATGGTGACCGCGAGGACGATCGGCTTCAGACGCGTGCCCTCACAGGTGGGGCAGGGCACCTCGCGCATATAGCCCTCGAAGCGCTCCCGGCTGGCGTCGGACTCGGCCTCGCCGTGCCGCCGCTTGACGAAGGGCACCGCGCCCTCGAACGGCGTGGTGTACACCCGCTCGCGGCCGTACCGGTTGCGGTAGCGGACCTCGATCTGCGTCTTGTGGCCGTACAGCAGGGCCTTCTTGGCGCGCTGCGGCAGCCCGGCGAAGGGGATGTCGGTGCGGAAGCCCAGCGCGTCCGCGAGGGCGTTGATGAGGCGGCCGAAGTAGTCCTTGGTGTGGCCGTGCGACCAGGGGTGGATGGCGCCCTCGTCGAGGCTCTTGTCCTCGTCCGGCACGATCAGCTCGGGGTCGACCTCCATGCGCGTGCCGATGCCGGTGCACTCGGGGCAGGCGCCGAAGGGCGAGTTGAAGGAGAAGGAGCGCGGCTCCAGCTCTTCGAAGGAGAGGTCGTCGTACGGGCAGTACAGGTGCTCCGAGTACATGCGCTCGCGCTCGGGGTCGTCCTCGGGGAGGTCGACGAAGTCCAGCACGACCATGCCGCCGGACAGGCCGAGGGCGGTCTCCACGGAGTCGGTGAGGCGGCGCTTGGCGGAGTCCTTCACGGTGAGGCGGTCGACGACCACCTCGATGGTGTGCTTCTCCTGCTTCTTCAGCGTGGGCGGGTTGGAGAGCTGGACGGTCTCGCCGTCCACTCGCGCGCGGGAGTAGCCCTTGGTCTGCAGGTCGGCGAAGAGGTCGACGAACTCGCCCTTGCGCTCGCGGACCAGCGGGGACAGCACCTGGAAGCGGCTGCCCTCCGGCAGCTCCAGCACCTTGTCCACGATGGCCTGCGGCGACTGCCGGGAGATGGGGCGGCCGCACTCGGGACAGTGCGGCTTGCCGATGCGCGCGAAGAGCAGGCGCAGGTAGTCGTAGACCTCGGTGATGGTGCCGACCGTCGAGCGCGGGTTGCGCGAGGTCGACTTCTGGTCGATGGAGACCGCGGGCGACAGACCCTCGATGAAGTCGACGTCCGGCTTGTCCATCTGCCCGAGGAACTGCCGGGCGTAGGAGGACAGCGACTCGACGTAGCGCCGCTGGCCCTCGGCGAAGATGGTGTCGAAGGCCAGCGAGGACTTGCCCGACCCCGACAGGCCCGTGAAGACGATGAGCGAGTCGCGCGGCAGGTCGAGCGAGACATTCTTGAGGTTGTGCTCGCGCGCGCCACGGACGATGAGACGGTCGGCCACGCCGGTCCGCACCTTTCTTTGGGAGAAGTGACAGGGGCGAGGCCCCCGTCGTTCTCAGACTAGGGGGAGCCACTGACAACGCCGGTCGGATTCCGAGAGGCGTAACAATCCCCAGCCCTCCAGAATGCCCGACGCCACGTCCGACCATATAGCACGTGCATTCGATTTACGGCACTCCTTCGCCACCTTCACCCGAAGGAGTGGCGGGACTAGGGTCAGCATCATGATTGATCACGCTCATGACCTGGCGTCTGTACAGGAAGCGACCGAACGGCTGCTCACCGCTGCCGCGAAACTGGACGACTCCGCGGTCGCCGAGCCGTCCCGGCTGCCCGGCTGGACCCGCGGCCATGTCCTCGCCCACCTCGCCCGCAACGCGGACGCCCTCGTGAACGTGTTCGAAGGGCGCCCCATGTACGTCAGCGGCGAGGCCCGGGACGCCGACATCGAGCGGGACGCGCCGCGCCCCCTCGCCGTCCAGCTCGCGGACGTGCGCGAGAGCGCGGCCCGGTTCGCGCGGGCCGCGCAGGCGCCCGCGGACTGGTCGAGGACCGTGGAGCTGCGGGGCGGCGTCACCGACAGCGCCGCCCGGGTGCCGTTCCGGCGGTGGGTCGAGGTGGAGCTGCACCACGTGGACCTCGGTATCGGCTACGAGCTGGAGGATCTGTCCGAGGAGTTCACCCAGCGCGAGATCAACTTCCTCGCGGAGCGGTTCCGGGACCACCCCGACGTACCCGCCGTGACGATCACCCAGGACGACGGCCGGCAGCTCTTCACCGGGCGGCGCGGCGAGGGGGACCCGATCGCGGTCAGTGGGCGCCGGGCGGATCTGCTCGGCTGGCTCTGCGGCCGCCGGGACGGCGCGGCGCTGACCGCCGCCGGCGGGCCGCTCCCGGCGCTCCCCCCGCTATAGGCTCAGGACATGACGTACAGCGGAGAGGTGACGGTCGGCGGCCCGGCGGACGTGCACGAGCTCAAGGACCTGATGATCACCAAGATCGCGGTCGGCCCGATGGACAACAACTGCTATCTGCTGCGCTGCCGGGCCACGGACGAGCAGCTGCTGATCGACGCGGCGAACGACGCGCGGGTGCTGCTCGGCATGATCGGTGACGACGGCATCAGGTCCGTCGTCACCACCCACCGGCACGGCGACCACTGGCAGGCGCTCGCGGAGGTCGTCGAGGCCACCGGCGCGCGCACCTACGCGGGGCGCGAGGACGCCGAGGGCATCCCCGTGCCCACCGACGTCCTGGTCGACGACGGCGATGTGATCCGCGTGGGGCGCGTGGAGCTGACCGCGCGCCACCTGGTCGGGCACACGCCGGGCTCGATCGCCCTGGTCTACGACGACCCGCACGGGCATCCCCATGTGTTCACCGGGGACTGCCTCTTCCCCGGCGGGGTGGGCAACACCTTCAAGGACCCGAAGGCGTTCGCGAGCCTGATCCACGACGTCGAGACGAAGATCTTCGACGCGCTCCCGGACGAGACCTGGGTGTACCCGGGGCACGGCAAGGACACGACGCTGGGCGCGGAGCGCCCGCGTCTGCCGGAGTGGCACGCGCGCGGGTGGTGAGCCGCGGGCTGCGCGCGGGTTGTGCACTTCGGGGCGCGCGCCGGTAGTGAACTTCGGAGTGCACGCGGGGCGCGTGACGATTCACGCGCGCCGGTGGCTCGGCACAGTGCGCGCGCGGGGCGTACGACACGTTCCGCGCGCCCCGTGTGAATCATTCACACGTACCCGCGCACCGCGCGCGCTCCCGGCGCGTGCCGTGGCGTAGTCAACTGAAAGCATTCCGCAGCAGGATGACGGCTCCTGCGCGGTACGGGCCGCCGGTCACATCCCCGCCCTCGACCGGCGGCCCAGGGCTGTCAGGCCTCGGCCCGCCCCGCCCCCACCAGGGCAGCCACCCGCTCCACTCCGAACACATAGCCCTGCACCCCGCAGCCGGCGATGACCCCGTCGGCGCGTAGCGAGACGTAGGAGTGGTGCCGGAAGGACTCCCGGCGATGGATGTTGGAAATGTGGACCTCCACCACTGGCAGGCCGTCGCAGGTGTTGAGCGCGTCCAGGATCGCGACGGACGTGTGCGAGTAGGCGCCCGGGTTGATCACGATGCCGCAGTGGCCGGTACGCGCCTCGTGGATCCAGTCGACCAGTTGCCCCTCGTGGTTGGACTGGCGCAGGTCCACCGTCCCGCCGTGCGCGGCCGCCGCCTTCGCGCACATCGCCTCGACGTCGGCGAGCGTCTCGGAGCCGTAGATCTCGGGCTGCCGCTGCCCGAGCAGGTTCAGATTGGGGCCGTTGAGGATCATGATCGGGGCGTTGGCCAGGGTGCGGGGCACGGTTCCTCCGGTCCGTCAGACGTGGGCGGCCCCGTTCGAAGGGCCGCTGCTGGGACCCGGTTTATCACGGTGCGAGCGGACGGTGACGGCCCGTACGCTGCGACGGCATGACGACGATCTCGTATCCGCCCAAGCCTTCCCCCGGCGACCGCATAGCCGTCATCTCGGCCGGAGCCGGTCTGCCCGGACTCTTCCCGCTCCCCTACGAACTAGGGCTGGAGCGGCTGCGCAAGGAGTACGACCTCGAACCCGTCGAGTACCCGACGACCCGCACCATGGGCGCCACGCCCCAGGCACGGGCCGCCGACGTCAACGCCGCCTTCGCCGACCCGGACGTCAAGGCGGTGATCGCGTCCATCGGCGGCGACGACCAGATCACCGTACTGCCGTACCTGGACCGGGAGTTGATCCGCGCCAACCCCAAGCCGTTCATCGGGATGAGCGACAACACCAACCTGCTCGCCTATCTGTGGAACACCGGCATCGTCAGCTACCACGGCGCTACCGTCATGTGTGAACTGGGCCGCCCCGGCGCCATGAACCCGCTGACGGCGCACTCGCTGCGCGCGGCTTTGTTCACCTCGGGCCCCTACGAACTCACGCCCGCCGAGAGCTGGAACGACATCAGCCGCGACTGGGCCGACCCCGCCGCCTTCCAGTCGGAACCGCCGATGCGTCCGGCCGCCGACTGGTCCTGGGTGAACGCCGAGCGCGTGGTGGAGGGCCGCAGCTGGGGCGGCTGTCTGGAGATCCTGGGCTGGCTGCTGATGGCCGACCGCGAGATCTCCCACGACCTGAGCGTCTACGACGGCGGCGTGTTGTTCCTGGAGACCTCCGAGGAGATGCCGAGCGGCGCGGAGGTCTTCCGCACCCTGCGCAACATGGGCGAGCGCGGACTGCTCCAGCGCTTCTCCGCGCTGCTGATGGGCCGCGCGAGGACCTGGTCCTTCGACCGCCCCAACAGCCCCGAGGAGGCGGCGCGTTACGCCGAGGAGCAGCGCGAGGCGGTACTGCGCGCCATGCGCATCTACGCGCCCGACACCACCATCGTGTTCGACGTGGACTTCGGCCACACCGACCCGCAACTCGTGATCCCCTACGGCGGTCTGGTCCGCGTCGACGGCCCGGCCCGGCGCATCACCGTCACGTACTGAGCATCCGGGCCGCGCCCCCGTAACCCTCGGTCACCGCGGGTGGTTGACGCGGCATGCACGACGTACGCACCGCAAAGGCGCCTTCCATGCTCCGGCTCGCGGCTGCCTCGCTCGCCGGGACGGCCATCGAGTTCTACGACTTCTTCGTCTACGGGACCGCGGCGGCGCTGGTCCTGGGGCCGCTGTTCTTCCCCACGTTCTCGCCGGTCGCGGGGACCCTCGCCGCGTTCGGGACGTTCGGGGTCGGGTTCGTGGCCCGGCCGCTCGGCTCCGTGCTGTTCGGGCACATCGGCGACCGGCACGGGCGGCGGCCGGTGCTCGTCGCCTCGCTGCTGCTGACAGGGGCCTCCACGGTGGCGGTCGGCTGTGTGCCGACGTACGACACGATCGGCGTGGCGGCCCCGGTGCTGCTGCTCGTGCTGCGGTTCCTGCAGGGGCTCGGGCTCGGCGGGGAGTGGGGCGGGGCGGTGCTGCTCACGGCGGAGCACGCGCCCGCCGGGCGGCGCGGGCTGTGGTCGAGCTTTCCGCAGATCGGCCCGGCGGTCGGCTTCCTGCTGGCGAACGGGGTGACGCTGCTGCTGGCGGCCACGCTGTCGGAGGCGCAGTTCGCCGAGTGGGGCTGGCGGGTCCCGTTCTGGGCGGCGGGCGTGCTCGCGGTGGCCGGACTGTGGCTGCGGTCCTCGCTCGCCGAGAGCCCGCAGTTCCTGCAGATCGACGAGCCCGCGCGCGTGCCGCTCGCCGAAGTGGTGCGCGACCACTGGCGGCTGGTCCTGCTGACGGCCGGGGCCCTGGCCATCGGGTACGCGATCTTCTACGCGGTGACCACCTGGTCCCTCGCCTACGCGACCGAACGGCTCGGGGTGAGCCGTACGGTCATGCTGGTCTGCATCATGGCGGCGGTCCTGGTGAAGGGGGCGCTGACGCCGGTGTTCGCGCTGCTCGGGGACCGGTACGGGCGGCGGCCGCTGTGCCTGGCGGGGTGCGCGGCAGCGGCGGTCTGGATGCTTCCGCTGGTGGCGCTGCTGGCGACCGGGGAGCCGGTGCTGATGTTCGTCGGGTTCCTGGGGGCGATGCTGGCGTTCATCACGATGTTCGCGGTGATCGCCGCCTATCTGCCGGAGCTGTACGAGCCCCGGGTGCGCTGCACCGGGGCGGCTGTCGGCTACAACCTCGGCGGGGTGCTGGGCGGGGCGCTCACGCCGATCGCGGCGACCGCGCTCACCGAGCAGGGCGGTCGGGTGCCGTGGGGCGTGGGGGCGTATCTGACCGGGATCGCGCTGCTCAGCCTGTGCTGCTTCGCGCTGCTGCCGGAGACCCGCCCGGCGTCGGTCCCCGCGCGGGAGCCGGTCATGGATTGATCGCCAGCTCCAGGTAGGCGGCGAAGATCACCAGGTGCACCCCTCCCTGGAGGGGTGTGGCCCGCCCCGGCACCACCGTCAGGGAGGCCACCACGACGGTCAGCACGAGCAGCAGCATGTGGGTGGGGCCGAGACCCAGGATCAGTGGTCCGGAGAGCCAGATCGTGGCCAGGGCGACCGCGGGGATGGTCAGTCCGATGCTGGCCATCGCGGAGCCGAGGGCGAGGTTGAGGCTGGTCTGCACCCGGTCGCGGCGGGCGGCGCGCAGTGCGGCGATTGTCTCGGGCAGCAGGACCAGCAGGGCGATGATGACGCCGACGACGGCGTGTTTGAGGCCGGCCGACTCCACGACCGACTCGATGGTGGGCGACACCGCCTTGGCCAGGCCGACCACCCCGATCAGCGCCAGGCCCAGCAGGCCCAGGCTGATCAGCGCGGTGCGCGCGGAGGGCGCCTCGGCGTGGCTGTCGGCGGTGATGACCTCACCGTGCTTGGTGAGGGGCAGGAAGTAGTCGCGGTGCCGGACGGTCTGGGTCGCGACGAACAGGCCGTACAGGATCAGCGAGGAGAGCGCGGCGAAGGTCAGCTGGACGCTGGAGAACTCCGGGCCGGGTTTGCTGGTGGTGAAGGTCGGCAGGACCAGGCTGAGGGTGGCGAGGGTGGCCACGGTGGCGAGGGCGGCGCCGGTGCCCTCGGGGTTGAAGACCGCGGTGCCGTGGCGCAGGGAGCCGACCAGGAGGCACAGGCCGACGATGCCGTTGCAGGTGATCATCACGGCCGCGAACACGGTGTCGCGGGCCAGGGTCGCGCCCTTGGCGCCGCCGTCCACCATCAGGGTGACGATCAGGGCGACCTCGATGACCGTCACGGCGACCGCCAGGACCAGGGAGCCGAAGGGCTCCCCGACCCGGTGGGCGACGACCTCCGCGTGGTGGACGGCGGCCAGGACGGCCCCGGCGAGCACCACCGTCACCACGCCGACGACCACGCCGGGCAGGTCCCGGCCCCAGGTGAACACCAGCAGGACGACCGCGAGCACCGGCACGACGGACGTCCACGGAAGGGTGAGCGCCCTGACCCGAGTGATCATGCAGTGATCGTCGCAAAGGGGAACGGGCCCCGCACGTCGGCCGTACGGGGCCCGTCACCCGGGTGCCGGACCGTCACAGGTCGCTGGATTCCACCAGATCGCAGTTGACGTAGCGGGGCTCACGCGTGCACAGCGCGCCCATCTGCTCGGCCATCTTGCTCGTGTCGGGGTCCGCGCTGTTGCGCATGGCCTCCTCGTAGGAGTCGAACTCGATGAGGGCGAGGTAACGCCCCGGCGTGTCACGGTCCTTGAGGAGGATGCGGTGGGTGGGACCGCCTTCCTTGGCCGCCATGCCCTGCCGCGCCTCCTCGACCAGCTGCTCCATTTCGTCGAGCCGCTCGGTCTCGAAGTCGATGATCTGCACGAACTTCACGGAAAACCTCCGCCGGCCACTGCGCCCCCGGGCCGGGGAACGCGCTCAGAACAAAGCAATCACCGGGAGCGGTGCGCGGCAATCGCCAGGCACCCCTCCCGGTGACGGTTCTTTCTACGTCCGACGTGGTCAGGCGCCGATGCTGTCCTTCGGAGCGCCCTCGCTCTCCGTGCGCGCCGCTTCCGCCTCCGCCTGCTTCCGCGAGGCCCGGAGGCTGGTGATCGTGGTGACGACCAGGACCGAGCAGATCACGCCGAGGGAGACCGGGATGCTGATCTCCGGGACGTGCACCCCGGACTCGTGCAGGGCGTGCAGCACCAGCTTCACGCCGATGAAGCCGAGGATGATCGACAGGCCGTAGCTGAGGTGGACCAGCTTCCTGAGCAGGCCGCCGATGAGGAAGTACAGCTGCCGCAGGCCCATCAGGGCGAAGGCGTTGGCCGTGAAGACGATGTACGGGTCCTGGGTCAGGCCGAAGATCGCGGGGATGGAGTCCAGGGCGAACAGGACGTCCGTGGTGCCGATCGCGAGCATCACGACGAGCATCGGGGTCATGACCCGCTTGCCGTTCTGCTGGATCCACAGCTTGGTGCCGTGGTAGCGGTCGGCGACGCCGAAGCGGCGCTCGGCGGCCTTGAGGAGCTTGTTCTCCTCGAACTCCTCTTCCTCGTCGCCGGACCGGGCCTCCTGGATGAGCTTCCAGGCGGTCCAGATCAGGAAGGCGCCGAAGAGGTAGAACACCCAGGCGAAGCTGGCGAGGATCGCGGCTCCGGCGGCGATGAAGATCGCGCGCAGCACCAGGGCTATGAGCACACCGACGAGCAGCACGCGCTGCTGGTACTGCGAGGGCACGGCGAACTTCGCCATGATCAGCACGAAGACGAAGAGGTTGTCGACGCTCAGCGACTTCTCGGTGATGAAGCCGGCGAAGAACTCACCGGCGGGCTGTCCGCCCCCGAAGACCAGCAGGCCGAGGCCGAAGAGCCCGGCCAGGGCGATCCAGACCACGGTCCAGATGCCGGCTTCCTTGATGGACACGTCGTGCGGTTTGCGGCCGATGAAGAAGTCGACCGCGATCAGGGCGGCGAGGCCCACGATCGTGAGGACCCACAGGGTCACGGAAACATCCACTGCGCCTCCGGCAGTACGTCACGGCAATGAGTCAGCGTTGTCGTCGCTGCCGGAGGTCTCTTCCACCCAAGGTCGGGCCGGCGCCCCGGGATCCGACCGGATCCGTATTGACGGGTACGCCGCAGCAGTCAGGGAGTACTCCCCTCCGTACGGACGAGAGTACCCCCACCACCAAGGAAAGGTAAAGAGCTAAGTAAAATAAAGACCAAAATCCCAGGTCAGGACCGCTTTACGATTGCTTTGTAAAGGCCGTGTGAGGTCACCGGTTCCATGCGCGGCGCGCCTCGGCGACCTGGGTCAGCACCTGCTGGAGCACCTGGCTGCCGGGCGGCACGAGCGGGGGCTCGTAGGTCCAGGCGTGCCCCACCCAGGGGTCGGCGAGGTGGTCCTCGGGCACCGGCGTGAGGCGCAGCAGCGAACGCCACAGCGGGTCCAGCAGCGGGCCGTAGGCGGAGGCCTCCTCGCGGTCGGCGACCATCATCAGATGGACCCCGACGGACGGGCCCTCGTCGGCGAGGTAGCGCAGCTGGTTCACGGCCCGGTCGTCGAAGCCGTGCGGGAAGTCGTTGACGATCAGCAGCTGCTCGGAGGTGTCGAAGCCGGGCGGCAGCGACTCCGGGGCGCCGCCGCGCACCGCCATCTGCACCAGGTCCACGCGCTGGGTCAGCCGGCCGAGCACATCGGTCACCCCCGCCGCGCCGGCCGCAGGCGGCCCCGCCAGCACTCCGGTCTGCACCAGCGGCGCGAGCGCCTGGGCGCCGGAACCGGCCGGGTCGATGACATGGACAGTGAAGTCCCCGGCCGGGTACACGGCGAGCAGCCGGGCCGCGTGTGCCACGGCCGCGTCCAGGGCGAGCCGGCGCAGTTCGTGCGAGTCGTGGAAGGCGCCGTCCAGCGAAGGGGACTGGCCGCTGTCGATCCACAGGCCCCGCTCCAGCGGCAGCCGGACCAGCATCGGGATGCTCAGCTCCTCGGCCTCGGGCAGCCGCAGATCGCCCAGACGCAGCGCCATGGGCGTCTCCATCGGCACCCGGTAGGCGTGCCAGACCGGGTTGTCCCAGCGGGCGTACGCCGGGGGCAGGGCGGGCTCGACGACGTCCGACTCCGCCTTGAGCTGGGCGACGTCCCGGTCGAGACCGGCCCGGGCCTGGTCCACGAGCTGGGCCCGCTTGGCCTGGGCCGCCTCACGGGCCGCGTCCCCCTGGCCGCCGATCCGGCTGCGCGGGTCGGACAGGACGTGGTCCAGCTCCTTCTCCATGCGCGAGTCGGCGAAGTCGACGGCGCTGCGGTAGGCCGCCGCGGTCCGGGCCAGGTCCTCGAACATGCCCCAGACCTGGTTGTAGAGCCGCTCCTCCATGGACCAGCCGGTCGCGTCACCGGCGACGGGCTGCCCCGGCTGACCGGGCTGCGCCGGGGGCGCGGGCGGGGCGGGGGGCGGCGGGGCGGTCTGGCGGCGCGGGTGGCTGTAGTTGACGCCGCCGCCGGTGGCGGACGGGTCGCCCTGCGCCGGGGTCGTGTTCTGCGGCGGCTGTCCTCCGTACGGCGCGGCGGGCGGCGTGGGCGGTACGGGCCCCGGGGCGCCCTGGGTGCCGTAGGGCGAGGTGGGTGCGGTGCCGTTCTGGTCGGGGCCGACCGCGGGCGCGGTCTGCGGCCGGTGCCGGTCGCTGGTGTCGGCGGTGCGGCTGGGCGGGGCCGGGACGGAACGGGCCAGGCCCTGGGCCACCGCCTCGTTGATGCGGCCTGCCAGCGGTCCGGCCTCGGGCAGGTTCTGGTCGGCGAGGAGCTCGGCGAGGCCGCCCGCGTAGCCCTGGCCGATGGCGCGCACCTTCCAGGCGCCCTGGCGGCGGTAGAGCTCCAGGGCGATGACGGCGGACTCGGCGTCCAGGCCGGTGATGGTGTAGCTGGCCACCTCGGAGCCGTCCAGTCCGGTGACCGCGACGAAGGGGGCGGCGAGCGCGCCGAAGCGGACCGGTCCGCCCACGCCCGTGGGCAGGGCGAGCAGCACGCTGACCCGGTGCACGGCTTCCGGTACGGCGTCCAGGTCCACCGCGAGACGGTGGTCCGCCGCGGCCTGCCGGGAGACCTCCAGGCCCGGCAGGGTGGGCGAGCCCGGATGGGCCACCCACTCCGTGCCGTGGATCCGGCCGTCCTCGTCGCCGAGCGTGGCTCCCGCCACGATCGGCGCGCCGGCCGAGACCCGGATCTCCAGACGGACCTGGGTAAGCGGGTGGTTCTGCCCCCGCACCAGCTCGGCCGTCATCGCCTTCGTCCCCCTGTGTCGCTGTGTCCGGTGTCGTGCGGTGCGCGTACGCGCGCGCCACTGTGGTCTGTCACCCGGATCGGCCCGGTACCGCGGGGCGGCCGCGGCACCGGGCCGATCCGGACGGAATGCCCCTGGGCTTTACAGGTGCGGCAGGATCGCGGGCATCAGGTCCTGGAAGGTGCGGCCGTTGGCGGGCGTGCCGAGGGCCGTCATCGTCCAGTTGGTGCCGTTGCGGTGCACCTTGGCCATGATCTGGGCCGTGTAGGCGCCGCCGCCCGCGAGCGTGTAGCGGGCCAGCTCCTGGCCGTTGGTCTCGTCGACCAGGCGGCAGAAGGCGTTCTGCACCTCCTGGAAGGTCTGGCCCGTGAAGGAGTTCACGGTGAAGACGATCTGGTCGATGTGGACCGGGACCCGCTGCAGGTCGACGAGGATGGCCTCGTCGTCGCCGCCCTGGCCGACACCGCCGACCAGGTTGTCACCGGTGTGCCGGACCGAGCCGTCGTCACTCACCAGGTGACGGAAGAAGACCACGTCGACCGGCTGCTTGTCGGCGAACAGGACCGCGGAGGCGTCCAGGTCGATCTCCCGGGTGCGCGAGCCGAACAGGCCACGCCGCGGGGCCGCCTGCCAGCCGAGACCCATGCGCACCGCGGTCAGGCTGCCGCCGTCGCTCTTCTGCAGACTGATGGCCTGACCCTTGGTCATGTTGACGGTCACGCGCTGTTTCCCCTCTCGAACGTCCCCTGTTGGCCGCGGAGCCCGCGGATGACCTGAACCCTACGCAGGGGCACTGACAGTGCCGTACCCAGGGCCGCACTTTGTGTCGGTCTTGCAACACTGCGCGTCCCCGGGTGTACCGCCCGCCCCGTCACGCGATGCCCGCCTCCTTCATCTGGCGCAGTTCCTTCTTCATCTCGGAGACCTCGTCGCGCAGCCGGGCCGCGATCTCGAACTGCAGATCCGCCGCGGCGGCACGCATCCGCTCGGTCATCTCCTCGATCTGCTCGGCCAGTTCGGCGGCCGGGCGATCGGTGGGCACCGTCTCCTTGGCCTTGCCCCTGGCCTTCGCCTTGGTGCCGAGCGAGGGCACCGGGGCCTTGGCGCCCTTGCCGTCCTTGGTCTTGCGGTAGCCGGTGCCGAGGAGCTGCTCGGTGTCGACGTCCTCGCGGGCGATCTGCGCCACGATGTCGTTGATCTTCTTGCGCAGCGGCTGCGGGTCGATGCCGTTGGCCTTGTTGTAGGCGACCTGCTTCTCCCGGCGGCGGTTGGTCTCCTCGATGGCCTTCTCCATCGCCGGGGTGATCTTGTCGGCGTACATATGGACCTGGCCGGAGACGTTGCGCGCGGCACGGCCGATGGTCTGGATGAGGGAGGTCCCCGAGCGGAGGAAGCCCTCCTTGTCGGCGTCGAGGATGGCCACCAGGGACACCTCGGGCAGGTCCAGGCCCTCGCGCAGCAGGTTGATGCCGACCAGGACGTCGTACTCACCGGCGCGCAGTTCGCGCAGCAGCTCCACACGGCGCAGGGTGTCGACGTCGCTGTGCAGGTAGCGGACCTGGATGCCCAGTTCCAGGAAGTAGTCGGTGAGGTCCTCGGCCATCTTCTTGGTGAGGGTGGTGACCAGGACCCGCTCGTCCTTCTCGGTGCGCTTGCGGATCTCGTGCACCAGGTCGTCGATCTGCCCCTCGGTCGGCTTGACCACGACCTCGGGGTCGACCAGGCCGGTGGGGCGGATGATCTGCTCGACCGCGCCGTCGGAGCGGGAGAGCTCGTACTGGCCCGGGGTGGCCGACAGATAGACGGTCTGGCCGATGCGCTCCTGGAACTCCTCCCACTTCAGCGGGCGGTTGTCCAGCGCCGAGGGCAGCCGGAAGCCGTGCTCCACCAGGGTGCGCTTGCGGGAGGCGTCGCCCTCGTACATGGCGCCGATCTGCGGCACGGTCACGTGCGACTCGTCGATGACGAGCAGGAAGTCGTCCGGGAAGTAGTCCAGCAGCGTGTTCGGCGGGGAGCCGGGCTCGCGGCCGTCGAAGTGCATCGAGTAGTTCTCCACGCCGGAGCAGGTGCCGATCTGGCGGAGCATCTCGATGTCGTAGGTGGTGCGCATACGCAGCCGCTGCGCCTCCAGGAGCTTGCCCTGCTTCTCCAGCTCGGCCAGGCGCTCGGCCAGCTCCTTCTCGATGTCGTTGACGGCCCGCTCCATGCGCTCGGGGCCTGCGACGTAGTGGGAGGCCGGGAAGACGTAGAGCTGCTGGTCGTCGCTGATGATCTCGCCGGTGATCGGGTGCAGGGTGGACAGCGCCTCGATCTCGTCGCCGAACATCTCGATGCGGACGGCCAGCTCCTCGTAGACCGGGAAGATCTCGATGGTGTCGCCGCGCACCCGGAAGGTGCCGCGGGCGAAGGCGGCGTCGTTGCGCGTGTACTGGATGTCCACGAAGCGGCGCAGCAGCTGGTCGCGGTCGGTCTCCTCGCCGACCCTGAGCGGGACCATCCGGTCCACGTACTCCTGCGGGGTGCCCAGGCCGTAGATGCAGGAGACGGAGGCGACCACGACGACGTCGCGGCGGGTGAGCAGCGAGTTGGTGGCGGAGTGGCGCAGCCGCTCGACCTCCTCGTTGATGGAGGAGTCCTTCTCGATGTAGGTGTCCGACTGCGGGACGTACGCCTCGGGCTGGTAGTAGTCGTAGTACGAGACGAAGTATTCGACGGCGTTGTTCGGCAGCAGCTCGCGGAACTCGTTCGCCAGCTGGGCGGCCAGGGTCTTGTTCGGCGCCATGACCAGGGTGGGGCGCTGGAGCTGCTCGATCATCCACGCGGTGGTGGCGGACTTGCCGGTGCCGGTCGCGCCGAGCAGGACGACGTCCTTCTCGCCCGCCTCGATGCGCCGGGCGAGCTCGGCGATGGCCTGCGGCTGATCGCCGCTGGGCTGGTAGGGACTGACGACCTCGAAGGGCGCCACCGTGCGTTCGATGCTGGAAACGGGCCGCATGGATCCACCGTACGGCCACCCACTGACAACGCGGTCCGGTCAGCGGTTCTGCGGGGTCCGGGGGCGGCGTTCGGCGATGGTGCGGCGGGTGCGCAGCTGGGGGCGGCGGGCGGTGTGCGGGCCGGCGGGGTGGGCGGGGATGCCGGGCTTGTGGTCGTCGACGGAGGCCGGGTGGGGCCGGCCCATGACCATCAGAGGGTCGAACATCATGACGACCGCGGCCAGCAGCAGGAAGGCGAGCGGGCCGATCATCATGGGCGCGAGCAGGGCGGCGGGCGAGTCGCCTTCCGCGGGGATCCCGCTGCCGTGCACATGGACGCTCAGGGCGGCCATGCCCGTGTAGTGCATGCCGCTGACGGCGAGCCCCATGACCAGGCTCGCGCCCACGGTCCACCTGAAGCCCCGGACCTGTGCGGCGGCCCACAGGGCGGCGGTGGCCGCGGCCATGGCGATCACCACCGAGGCGGCCACGGTGAGCGTGTTGTACTCCAGCCTGCCGTTGAGCTCCATTCCCGCCATGCCCAGGTAGTGCATGGACGCGATGCCGAGTCCGGTGATGGTGCCGCCGGTGAACAGGGCGGTGCCGCTGGCGCCCTTGTAGCCGACGATGAAGATCCCGACGCCGACCATGACGACGGCGACGGCGAGGCTGGCGAAGGTCATCGGCCGGTCGTAGTGGATCGGGGTCTCCGCGACGGTGAACCCCATCATGGCGACGAAGTGCATGGTCCATATGCCGGAGCCGATGGCCGCCGAGCCGAGGGCGAGCCAGCCGGGCCGCCAGGAGCGGGTGACGAGCATGGCTCTGGTGGTGCAGCGCAGGCCGAGGGCACCGCCGAGACAGGCCATGAGGAAGGCCACGAGGGGTGTGACGAGGCCGTAGCTGAATCCATCGACCGTGCCCTGCATGCGCGGCTGTCCTTCCGCCCTCTTACGTCCCGGAATGTGCTGATAGGAGCCCCCTCCCAGGACCGCCCGAGCGGTCAGGGTTGAGGCAGAGAGTATGACCCCCACCGGAATGGTCGAACGATTTTCCGGCAAAGAAACACGGCCCTGCCCCAGTTGTGCGGCTGCGGTGAACGGACTTGGACCACCCCACGCCATTCCGGCCACTCGCGCAACCCCGTGTTGTTCACCCTCTGCTGTCACAGTGGTGCTGTCCGTGACCTCGACAGAGGGAGTACGCATGCACGCGCGCGCCATCGCCGCCACGACCACCGCGCTCCTGGGGGCCGTCGCCGTCCTGATGCCGACCTCCGCCCTGGCGGGCGGCATCGGCGGGGAACCGCCGCTGGTCATCGCCCACCGGGGCGCCTCGGCCTACGCGCCCGAGAACACCCTCGCCGCCGTCGACGAGGCGGCCGAGCGGGACATCGAATGGGTCGAGAACGACGTCCAGCGCACCAAGGACGGTGAGCTGGTCGTCCTGCACGACGACAATCTGCGGCGCACCACCGACGTCGAGGAGGTCTTCCCGGACCGGGCGCCCTGGAAGGTGAAGGACTTCACCACCGCGGAGATCGCCCGGCTGGACGCCGGGAGCTGGTTCGGCCCCGAATACGCGGGCACGCGCGTGCCGACGCTGGAGCAGTACCTGCGCCGGGTCGAGCGGCACCACCAGAAGCTGCTGCTGGAGATCAAGAACCCGGTGCTGTACCCGGGCATCGAGCAGCAGACCCTGAAGGTGCTCGGCAACGAGGGCTGGCTCGACCGGAAGCATGTCGGCACGCGGCTGATCGTGCAGAGCTTCAGCGCGGACAGCATCCGGACCGTGCACGCGCTCAAGCCGTCCGTCAGGACCGGCTTCCTCGGCACGCCGAGCGTGGCGGAGCTGCCCGCGTACTCCGAGTTCACCGACCTGATCAACCCCTCGCACGGCTCGATCTCGACCGGCTGGGTGGCCGCCGTGCACGCCTTCACCGGGGCGCACGGCAGTCCGCTGGAAGTCTTCGCCTGGACCGTCGACAAGGCCTCCGACGCCCGGCGGGTCGCCGGGTACGGGGTGGACGGGATCATCTCCAACAAGCCCGACGCGGTCCGCGAGGCGGTCCAGGACGGCTGACGGGCGCGCCCCGGGGCCGCCGCGGCACCGGCCCCGGGGCGTTGTCAGTGGCGGGCCGTACGGTGGGACGCATGGACAGCCATGGGCAGTACGAACAGCGGGTGGTGTGGGCCGTCGTCGGTACCGACATCGGTCCGTTGCTGCTGGCCGCGACCCGCGAGGGCCTGGTCAACGTCGTCTTCCACGCCACCGACGCGGTGTGCGACAGGGCTCTGGAACGGCTCGCGTCCCGGCTGGGCGGCGAGCCGGTCGAGGAGCCCGGCTCCCCCCTGCTCGCCGAGGCGATACGCCAGCTGAAGGCGTACTTCGCGGGTGAGCGGCAGGGCTTCGAGCTGCCCCTGGACTGGTCGCTGATCTCGGGTTTCAACCGGGAGGTGCTGCGCGAGCTGGCCGGCGGGGTGCCGTACGGCTCCGTGGTGGGCTACGGCGATCTGGCCCGGCGGGTGGGGCAGCCGGGGGCGGCCCAGGCGGTGGGCATGGCGATGGGCGCCAATCCGCTGCCGGTGGTGGTGCCCTGTCACCGGGTGGTGGAGAGCGACGGCGGCATCGGCGGCTTCGGCGGCGGTGTGGAGACCAAGCGGAGGCTGTTGGCGCTGGAGGGCGTGCTGCCCGAGCCGCTGTTCTGAGCCACGGCACCCCTCGGGGCGGTCCCGGGGGCCTCAGTCGTAGTGGCGGGCCTCGAAGACGTTGCCGTCCGGGTCGCGGAAGTAGAAGCTGCGCGCGGCCGGGCCGCGGGCGCCGAAGGAGCCGTGGGAGATCTCCGAGACCGGCACCGTGCTGCCCCGCAGACGGCCGAGCAGGTCGTCGAAGGCGGCCCCGGACAGGGCGACGCAGATGTGGTTGACGGGGTGTCCCGCGCTGTCCGCGGCGCCCGGGAGCATCGTCATCCGGGCCGCCATGGTCCACGGCATCAGATCGATGATGGTCTCCTCGTTCAGCCGTACCGAGGGGAAGGGAACCTTGCCCTCGGTGTACTCGGCCAGCCGCACGGGCTCGGTGCCGAGTGTCCTCTCGTAGAACTCGGCCGACGCGACCGGGTCGTTCACCCAGAGGACGACATGGTCGAGGCGTGCGGTGTGGTCGCTCATGCGTCCCAGGCTCGTGGCGACCACCACAGGCCGCAAGTGGTTTGACCGGGCGCGCTGCTCGCCAGGGATGTGGGAGAGACCGAACGACAGGAGGCGGGCGCGTGGTTCTGGTGGTGTCGGAAGAGGTGCGCGAGGCGATCAACGCGCGTCGACCCGTGGTGGCTCTGGAGTCCACGATCATCGCGCACGGGCTGCCCCGTCCGCGCAATCTCCAGGTGGCCCTGGAGCTGGAGGACGTCGTACGCGGCGAGGGCGCGGTGCCCGCGACGATCGCCGTGCTGGACGGCGTGCCCCATGTGGGACTGGACAAGGAACAGGTGGAGCGGATCGCCAACGAGGACGGCATCCGCAAGCTCGGCCACCGCGATCTGCCGCTCGCGGTGGCGGCCGGGGTGAGCGGGGCGACCACCGTCTCGGCGACGGCCCTGCTGGCGGCGCTGGCGGGCGTGCGGGTGTTCGCGACGGGCGGGCTCGGCGGGGTGCACCGGGAGTGGACGGTGACCCAGGACGAGTCGGCCGACCTGGGGCTGCTGGCCCGGACCCGGATCACGGTGGTCTGCGCGGGCGTGAAGTCGATCCTGGACGTGCCGGCCACGCTCCAGCGGCTGGAGACGCTGGGAGTCGCGGTCGCCGGGTACGGCACCGACCGCTTCCCCGGCTTCTACCTGTCGGACTCGGGCCATCCGGTGGACTGGACGCTCGGCTCTCCCGAGGAGGTGGCGGGGGTGATGCGGGCACAGGACGGGCTCGGCGGCCCCGAGTCGGCGCTGATCGTCGCGAACCCGGTGCCGGAGGACGAGCAGCTGGATCCGGCGCTGCACGCGCGTGTGCTCGCCGACGCGCTGCACGCGTGCGAGGCGGAGGGGATCACCGGTCAGGCCGTGACGCCGTTCCTCCTCGACTACCTGGTGCGGCACACCGACGGGGCCTCGCTGGAGGCCAACCTGGCGGCCGTGCGCGGCAACGTACGGCTGGCGGCGCGGATCGCGGCGGCCTGGGTCCGGGCGTGACGGCCGAGCCGGACGGCGCCCTGCTGGTCGTGGGCGATGTCGTCACGGACGTCATCGCCCGGCACCGGGGACCGCTCGCCCCGGGCACCGACACTTCCGCCGCGATCCGGACCGTGCCGGGAGGGGCGGGCGCCAATGTGGCGTGCTGGGCGGCGTACTCCTCGGACGCGGAGGTCCGGCTGCTGGGCCGGGTGGGCGCGGAGGCGGCGGCCTGGCACGAGCGGGAGCTGACGGCCTGCGGGGTGCGGCCGCGTCTGGTGGTCGATCCGAAGGTGCCGACCGGAACGGTGATCTGCCTGGTCGACAGCGGTGCCGCGGCCGAGCGGACGTTCCTGACCGACAGCGGCGCCTCCCTGCGCCTGGACGCCGGTGACTGGTCGGAGACGCTGCTGGACGGCGTCGCCCGGCTGCATCTGTCGGGCTATCTGCTGTTCTCCGAGCCGAGCCGCGCCCTGGTGGCCGCCGCCCTCGCGTCGGCCCGGTCGCGCGGTGTGCCGGTGAGCCTGGACCCCGCCTCGGCCGGGTTCCTGACCGGCCTGGGCGCCGACCGGTTCCGCGCCCTCGTCGACGGGATCGAGGTGCTGCTGCCCAGCCGCGACGAGGCCTGTCTGCTGACGGGCCTGCCCGATCCGGCGGACGCTGCGGCCGAGTTGAGCCAAAAGGTGCCGCTGGTGGTGGTCAAGCTGGGCGCGTCCGGCGCGCTCGTCGCGGCGGACGGGGCGGTGCGCGCCCGGGTCCCCGCGGTGCCCGTGACCCCCACCGACACGACCGGTGCGGGCGACGCCTTCACCGGCGCCTTCCTCGCCGCCCTGCTCAGGGGCGCGGATCCCGAGGAGGCGGCACGGGAGGGGTGCCGGGCGGGTGCGTCCGCGGTACGGCAGGTGGGCGGGAGACCGCCGGGGTGAGGTGAGCGGGGGCGAGCCGCGGGGCGGTCGAGCCGCCCCGGTTGCCCTGCGTGCGGCTCAGCCCTTGCGGCCCCACGCCGAGATCATCGGCGCCGTCGCCAGGTCCATGCCGCCCGCGGCGACGTTGGCGAGGTGGCGGTCGATCTCCTCGTCCGTGGCGAGGTTCGCGGCGACCAGCTGATCACGGACCTGACGGACCGTCGCCGACTCCAGCGCGGCGCAGGCGGCCGAGGCCACCGGGAAGTACGCGTCGGACTCCACCCGCTGCATCCCGGCCTCCCGCAGCAGGCGCGGGAGTCTGCGGCCGTAGGAGAGATCGGCGCCGCGGTCGGCGAGCAGCTTGCGGAAGCCCTGCCGCAGCCGGTTGGCCAACTGCTCCTCGGGGCCGTGCTCGTCGGGGCAGGCCAGCGGTTGCAGAGCGGGGTCGGCGTCCTCGACGACGATCCGTCCGCCGGGCCGCAGCGCGGCGATCATCGACCGCAACGCCCGCTCCCGGTCCGGGACATGGACGAGGACGAGCCGGGCGTGCACCAGGTCGAAGCCCTCCCCGGGCGGCTCTTCGGTCCCCACGTCGTGGACGCGCACCTCGACCGGCGGCCGGGCGGCCGTGGCGAGCCGCGAGGTGTCGATGTCGGTGGCCAGCACCCTTCCCGTCGGCCCGACCTTCTTGGCCAGCCAGGACACCACGGAGGTGCCGCCCGCACCGACCTCCCAGCAGCGCCAGCCGGGGCCGACGCCCAGGGCCTCGAAGTGCCGGAAGGTGGGGGGATCGAAGAGGGCGGCGAAGGCGTCGAAACGCTCGCCGGCTTCACTCTGCCGGTTGTCCAGGAGATACCCGTCGGTTCGCGTCATGCCGTGATCATCCCAGTTATCCCTCTTGTCCGGAGTGGATGACGCGCACCGGGAACCCGTTCACGCCCGGGGAGAACCGGGTTGTCCACAGCCGGGAACCAAGCGGAACGGCCTGCTCCCACAGGCCCGTACGGCCGTGCCGCGGACCTGGCACACTGGCGCGACCGGCGCGGAGAGCGGCGCGAGGAGATCCACACGGGGAGATCCAGATGTCCATGGCAGGAAATCTGCGGAAGGTCACGAGCCTCGGCACGGTCGGCGGCCTGCGCAGAGTGGCCCGGCTGGCCCGGCGCCGCCCGCGCGTCGACCTGAGCCACCCGGCCCGTTCCCCGCTCGGCTCCTCCGTCGTCAACTGCGTGAGCTACCGCGAGGGTGTACGGGTGCCGGCGAGCGGCAACGTGGTCGAGACGGTGGAGCGGGTGCGCAAGCACGGCGACGGATTCGTCTGGCTCGGTCTGCACGAGCCGACGGCCGAGGAGTTCGCGGACCTCGCCGAGCTGTTCGAGCTGCACCCGCTGGCCGTCGAGGACGCGATCGAGGCCCACCAGCGGCCCAAGCTGGAGCGCTACGACGAGACGCTGTTCGCGGTGTTCAAAACCGTCTGCTACGTCGAGCACGAGGAGCTGACGGCGACCAGCGAGGTGGTGAGCACCGGCGAGATCATGGTGTTCACCGGCACCGACTTCGTCATCACCGTGCGGCACGGACGGCACGGTTCGCTGGGTCCGCTGCGCGAGGAACTGGAGTCCCGGCCCGAGCAGCTCGCCCAGGGTCCGGCGGCGGTGCTGCACGCCATCGCCGACCATGTGGTGGACGACTATCTCAGCGTCGCCGAATCGGTCCACGAGGACGTCGACCAGGTGGAGACGGCGGTGTTCGCGGAGGACGGCGCGCGCGTCGACCCGGGCCGGATCTACCAGCTCAAGCGTGAACTGCTGGAGCTGAAGCGGGCGGTGGCGCCGCTGACCCGGCCGCTGGAGGAGCTGGCCACGCGGCCGATACGGGTGGTCGACCCGGAGATACAGGCGTACTTCCGGGACGTCGCCGACCACCTGCTGCGGGTCAAGGAGCAGATCGCCTCCTTCGACGAACTCCTCAACTCCATACTCCAGGCCCACCTCGCGCAGGTCACGGTCGCGCAGAACGAGGACATGCGCAAGATCACGGCGTGGGCCGCGCTGGTCGCCGTGCCGACGATGGTCTGCGGGCTGTACGGGATGAACTTCGAGCACATGCCGGAACTGCACTGGAAGTTCGGGTACCCGCTGGTCATAGGGGTGATAGCGGTGGCCTGTCTGAGCCTGTACCGCGGCTTCCGGCGCAACGGCTGGCTGTGAGGACACGCCCTCGGCGCCGCGCGGCGTGCGGACGTGCCCCCATGCACAGGCCGGTTCAGCGAGCGGTCGACCGGGCGTAGACGCTCTCGGCCCAGGCGGCGATCTGGTCCTCCGACAGGTGCTGGGCCAGGTCCGCCTCGCTGATCATGCCGACCAGCCGCTTGCCCTCGATGACGGGGAGCCTGCGGATCTGGTGCTCCTGCATCATGTGCAGCACATCGTCGACGTCGGCGTCCGAGGCGATCCAGCGCGGGGTGCCCTGGGCCATCTCACCTGCGGTGACCTTGGCCGGGTCGTGTCCCATGGCCACGCAGCCGACCACGATGTCGCGGTCGGTGAGGATGCCGCAGAGCCGGTCGTTCGAGTCACCGATGGGCAGGGCACCGACGCCGAGGTCGCGCATCAGCTGGGCGGCGCGGTCCAGGGTCTCGTGCGCCGGGATCCACTGGGCGCCCCGGTGCATGATGTCTCCGGCAGTGGTCATGGAGTACCTCCCGATGCCGGACGGCCGGCGCGGCGCAGGACGCACCGCTAGTCCCGGCGCCAAACATTCTCGCCGCGCCGGGGGCCGGCCGCACCTCGCGGGAGCCGAGGCGTTTCAGCGGCCGCCGTTCCAGGCCGGGTGGCGGGGGTCGTCGGCGCGGACGAGGACGTCCGCCGTGCCGGCCGGGTCGCTCTCGTCCTCGTACCGCTCGAAGGCGGCCAGGGTCCAGTGCTCGTCCTCGGGGGTGCGGCGGCGCAGGGCGCCCGGGGAGAGCCGGACGTGGACGGTCAGGTCGAAGGGGAACCAGTGCCGCAGCAGCAGCGGGCCGTGCAGCAGCAGGGCGCCGCCGGAGGGGAGGGGGACATAGGGACTGCGGGTGGCCCGGTCGGTGACGGGGTCCCACAGGTCGGGCAGGACACGGCCGTCGCCGCCGGGTTCGAGCGGGCCGAACACCTCGCGCCACAGGGCGCCGGTGTCCACCCAGCCGTCGTAGTACGCCTCGACGTCCCGGCGGCCGTGCTCGAACCGGAGGGAGGCGGGGCGCAGGAAGCCGTCGGCGCCGACGACCAGCGAGGGGCGGCCGCGGGTACGCAGCGCTTCGGCGACCCGTTCGGCGAGGTCGCCCGGGCGGGCCGCCGGGGCGCCGTCGAAGGCGATGCGCGGCCAGGGGCTGCCGTCGGCGGGCTTCAGATCGAGCAGCCGTTCGGCGAGCTCGTCGCCGGGCCGGTCCCAGGTGATCGCTTCGAGTCGCACACCGCCCATGATGCGCCAGGAGCGGCCGGGCACGGTGCGCGGGCACCGGGAGGGGAATGATCCGGGTATGGCACACCTGTCAACTTCCGTGCACCGGACCGGACTTCTCGTCATCCAGCCGCTGCGACGACGGTACTGCGCCGCCTGCCGGGGCGGGCCGCTGTCGCTGCTGGTGCTGGAGGACGGCGCGCCGCGCTGCCTGGACTGCGCGGACCTCGGGCATCTGGTGTTCCTGCCGCGCGGCGACACCGCGCTGACCCGGCGCTCGCGGGAGGAGAGCACGCTGTCGGCGGTGGTGGTGCGGTTCAACCGGCGCAAGGGGCGCTACGAGCGGCAGGGCGTCCTGGTGGAGGAGGCGGGGCTGGCCCGGGCCGAGGCGCGGTGCCTCGCGGACGCCGAGGCCAGGCGGCGTCGGCGGCTGCGGGACGCACAGCGCAGGGCGGCCGAGGACACTCGGTTCACGGAGGTGTTCGCGGCGGAGATACGGCGGCTGTTCCCGGGCTGCCCGCCGGACCGGGCCGCCGCGACGGCCGCGCACACCTCGGTGCGGGGCAGCGGCCGGGTCGGCCGGAGCGCGGCGGGGCGCGCGCTGTCCGAGGGCGCCGTGATCTCGGCGGTGGCGGCCTCCGTACGGCACCTGGACACGCCGTACGACCAGCTGCTGATGAGCGGCGTGCCGCGGCGCGAGGCGCGGCGGCGGATCGCACCGGCGGTGGAGGAGGTGCTCAGGGGGTGGCGGGAGCCGGACTCGGAGACGGGCTGAACCCCCTGGTCCCCTCGTAGCGAGACGCTCGCTTATGCCCCCGCGTCGACCGGCCATGGGATACCGCCGCGCCGCGGAATTCACTTGAGGTGTGAGGCGGCGGCCGGAAGGATCCCGGCGGCGAAGGGGAGTTGACGTTGCGATGATCGATGGGCCGTACTTCGTACTGACCGTGCTGGGCGTGCTGGGTACCGGCCTGGTAGCCGGGGTGTTCTGCGCGTTCTCCACCTTCGTGATGAAGGGGCTGGCCGCGCTGCCGCCCGCGCAGGGCGTCGCGGCGATGCAGGCGGTCAATGTGGCCGCGGTGACGCCCGCCTTCATGATCGTGTTCCTCGGCTCCGCGGTGCTGTGCGCGGTGCTCGCGGTGGTGACGTTCGTGCTGTGGCCGGACGAGGGGACCGTGGAGCTGCTGCTGGGCAGCGCGCTGTATCTGTTCGGCTCGTTCGGCGTGACCATGGTCGCCAACGTCCCCCGCAACGACGCGCTGGCCAAGCTGGAGCCGGGTACCGCCGAGGCGAGCGCCCGCTGGACCGCGTACGTGCGCGAGTGGACGGCCTGGAACCACGTGCGCGCGGTGGCCTCGGCCGCGGCCTCCGTCTCCTATCTCCTGGCGCTCGCCTGAGAAGCGCCAGGACGAGCAGGAGCGGGCGTCCGAGGGAAAGCGCAAGGGGCGGATGAGACGTATCGTGGCCGGAAGAGTGCCGCCCGATGACGTACGGCTCCACTCCGCACGCAAGGGAGACGGCCATGGCCGATCCCAAGGGATTCATGACCACTCCCCGCCAGGACTGGCCGCGGCGGCCGGTCGAGGAGCGGGTCCGGGACTGGGACGAGGTCTATGTCCCCGGGGCCCTGCTGCCCATCGTGAGCAGTCAGGCCGACCGGTGCATGGACTGCGGCATACCGTTCTGCCACGACGCCTGTCCGCTGGGCAATCTGATCCCCGAGTGGAACGACCTGGTCTCCCGCGAGGACTGGCGGGCCGCCGCCGACCGCTTGCACGCCACCAACAACTTCCCCGAGTTCACCGGCCGGTTGTGCCCGGCGCCCTGCGAGGCGGGGTGCGTGCTCGCCATCAACCAGCCCGCGGTCACCATCAAGAACGTCGAGTGCGCCGTCGCCGACCGCTCCTGGGAGCTGGGGTTCACCACCCCCCGGCCGCCGGACCGGCTGTCGGGCCGTACGGTCGCGGTGATCGGGTCGGGGCCCACGGGGCTCGCGGCGGCCCAGCAGCTGACCCGGGCCGGGCACACCGTCGCCGTGTACGAGAAGGACGACCGGGTCGGCGGGCTGCTGCGGTACGGCATCCCCGAGTTCAAGATGGAGAAGCGTCACCTCCAGCGCCGTATCGAGCAGATGCGGGCCGAGGGAACCAAGTTCCGTACGTCCACGGTGGTCGGGCGGGACATCGGCGCCGCGGAGCTGCGGTCCCGCTACGACGCCGTGGTGATCGCCACCGGAGCCACCGCGTGGCGCGAGCTGGAGGTGCCCGGCCGGAAGCTGGACGGCATCCACCAGGCGATGGAGTACCTGCCGCTGGCCAACCGGGTGTGCGAGGGGGACCTGGAGACCTCGCCGCTGTCCGCCGCCGGGAAGCACGTCGTGATCGTCGGCGGCGGTGACACCGGCGCCGACTGTCTGGGCACGGCGGTGCGGGAGGGCGCCGCGTCCGTCACCCAGCTCGACATCTACGCCAAGCCCGACGACGAGCGCGACGAGGACGCCGAGCCCTGGCCCACGTACCCCAAGATCTACCGGCTCTCGGCGGCGCACGAGGAGGCGGGGCAGTTGCGGACGGCGCCCTCGGCGGACGCGGACGCGCGGCTGTTCGCGGCGTCCACACTGCGCTTCACCGGCGACAGGTCGGGGCACGTGCGTTACCTGCACCTGGTCGAGGTCGACTCGAACCGGAGGCCCCTGCCGGGCACCGGACGGGCGATTCCGGCCGATCTCGTGCTGCTCGCGCTGGGGTTCTCCGGGCCCGACCGGCGGGACGGTCTGATCGACCAGCTGGGGCTGGAACTGGAGCCGCGGGGCACGATCGCGCGGGACGCGGACTTCGCCACGAACGTCCCCGGCGTGTTCGCGGCAGGGGACGCGGCCCGGGGGCAGTCGCTCATCGTGTGGGCGATCGCCGAGGGCCGGGCGGTGGCGGCGGCCGTGGACCGCCGTCTGACGGGGGGCACCTCGCGGCTGCCGGCGCCGATATCCCCGTACGACCGGCCGATGACGGTGTAGCCGGCCTCAGCCGCGGCGTTCGTCCGTGCCCGCGACCTTGCCCACGGTGAGCGCGAGCCGGTTCCAGGTGTTGATGGCGAGGATCAGGGCGATGAGGTGGGGCAGTTCGTCCGCGTCGAAGTGGGCGGCGGCCTCGGCGTAGACGTCGTCCGGGACGCCGCGCTCGGAGACCAGGGTGACCGCCTCGGTCAGGGCCAGGGCCGCCTGCTCCTTCTCGGTGAAGAAGTGGCGGGCCTCGCGCCAGACCGCGACCAGGTGCAGCCGGTCCTCGCTCTCCCCGGCCTTGCGGGCGTCGTTGGTGTGCATGTGCAGGCAGTACGCGCAGTTGTTGAGGAGCGAGGCGCGGATCTGGACCAGCTCGACGAGCGCGGGGTCCAGGCCCTCCCGGGCGGCGGCGTCGAAGGCGACGATGGCGCGGTTGATCCTTGGGGCGGCCTTGGCGAAGTTCATCCGTGGGGTCTTGGCGTCGATCAGCGTGTTCGTCGTCATGTCCTCCAACCTACGGGCCGGATAGACCGGCTGTAGGGTGCATTTCCATGTCTGGATCGTGGGTCAATTCGGCGGAGCGGATCGGCGCTGATCTGCATCTGGAGCTGTCGGGACCCGGCGGGCGGCGGGCCGCCCTGACCCGCGCGCTGCGCGACGCCGTGCGCGGCGGCAGGCTCGCCCCCGGCACCCGGCTGCCGCCGTACCGCTCGCTCGCCGCCGATCTCGGGGTGGCCCGGAACACGGTCGCCGACGCGTACGCGGAGCTGGTCGCCGAGGGGTGGCTGACCGCGCGGCAGGGCTCGGGGACGCGGGTCGCCGAGCGGGCGGCGCCGTCGCGACGAGCCGGGAAAGCGCCCGGTACGGCCCCTCCACGCGCGCGTGGCCCGCGGCACGACCTGCGCCAGGGCACCCCGGACGTATCGGGCTTCCCGCGCACGGCCTGGCTCGCCTCCTACCGCCGGGCCCTTCAGCAGGCGCCGAACGAGGTGTTCGGCCCCGGCGACCCCGCCGGGCGCGTGGAGCTGCGGGAGGCGCTCGCGGAGTACCTGGCACGCGCGCGGGGCGTGCGCTCCACCCCGGAGCGCATCGTGATCTGCTCCGGTTTCGCGCACGCGCTGCGGCTGCTGTCCGAGGCGCGGGTGCTGCGCGGTCCGCTGGCGGTGGAGGCGTACGGCCTCCCCTATCACCGCGATCTGCTCTCCCGCGCGGGCGTGCGGACCGTGCCGCTGCCCCTGGACGAGCGGGGCGCGCGGGTGGATCTGCTGGAGCGCGAGCGGGGTGTGCTGCTCACGCCCGCGCACCAGTTCCCGACCGGCGGCCCGCTGCACGCCGGGCGCCGCGCCGCCGTCGTCGACTGGGCACGCGCGCGTGGCGGGCTGATCGTGGAGGACGACTACGACGGGGAGTTCCGCTACGACCGCAAGCCCGTCGGCGCGCTCCAGGGCCTGGACCCAGAGCGGGTGGTCTTCGTGGGCTCGGTGAGCAAGAGCCTGTCCCCGGCGGTGCGGCTGGGCTGGATGGTGCTGCCCGAACGCCATGTCGGGGAGGTGCTCGCGGTCAAGGGGGAACGGGAGGCCTGGGCGAGCGTCCTCGACCAGCTGAGCCTCGCCGACTTCCTCGCCCGCGGGTCCTACGACCGTCATGTGCGGCGTATGCGGCAGCGGTACCGCGAGCGCCGGGACCGGCTGGTCGCGGCGCTCGCCGAGCGGGTGCCGCACATCGAGGTCACCGGGGTGGCGGCCGGGCTGCACGCGGTGCTGCGGCTGCCGCCCGGCACCGAGGCGGCGACCGTGGCACGGGCCGGGCGGCTCGGGGTGGCACTGGACGGGCTGTCCGGGTTCCGGCACCCGCGGGCCCCGGAGACCGTCCCGGCGTACGACGGATTGGTCGTGGGATACGCGACGCCCTCCGAGCACGCGTACGCGGCGGCGCTGGACGCGCTCTGCACGACTTTCCCGAATCCGTAAAGGTTCTCCGGTCTGTCCGAAAAGCGGCTTAACGGGCTGCATGGATCAGGGCGGCAGTGGGATCATCGGAGCAAGGAGGCGTTTGGCCGCCGTTCACCCGTGGGCGGTGGTGATTCGTCCCATCCTTCGTTCCGCCGTCAGGCGCAGGGCCCATCCCGCGCGTCCCCCCTGTTGGCGGCCGGTCCTGGAGGGTGTTCTATGACGACGCTCGATGAACGTCACGGAGAAGGTGCGCGCGACGGGGACGAGCCCCGGGGCGAGGTGGCCCTCGGCCTGGCACCCGCGTACGGTCCGGCCACCGTCCCACTGCAGGAGCCGCTCGCCGCCGTCGTGGCGAAGGCCGGTTCCAAGGCCGCGAATCTCGCCCGCGCGGCCGGTGCCGGGCTTCCGGTACTCCCTGGCTTCGTGATTCCTTACCAAGCACAAGGTGATCCGCACTCCCTGCGCCGGGCCTGGCAGGCGCTGTCCGACGGCGGCAGCCGCCCCCTGGTCGTGCGCTCCTCGTCACCGCAGGAGGACACCGAGGAGTCCTCGCTGGCGGGCCAGTTCACCTCGGTGCTCGATGTGCGCGGCTGGCAGGACTTCCGTACTGCCGTGCGGACCGTGCTGGACTCGGCACGCCGGGCGGACGGCTCCGTCGCGCCGATGGCGGTGCTGGTGCAGCCGATGCTCACCGCGCGGGTCGGCGGGGTGATGTTCGGTGCCGACCCCGTGGAGGGGCGGACCGACCGGATGCTGGTCAGCGCGGTGCGCGGCGGTCCGGACAGCCTGGTCAGCGGGGAGCAGCAGGGCACCAACTACTGGCTCAGCGGGCGCGGGCGGCTGCTGCGCACCGAGGCCGCGGAGGCGGAGCCGCTGCTCACCCGGCGTGAGCTGTTCCGGCTGGCCCGTCTCGCGCGCCGGGCCCGGCAGGTGTTCGGCGGGCCGCAGGACATCGAGTTCGGGTTCGACGAGGACGGCAGGCTGTGGCTGTTCCAGAGCCGGCCGATCACATCGATGGCGGCGCGGCCGTCCCGCCGGGCGCGGCTGCTGGGTCCCGGGCCGGTCGCGGAGACCCTGCCGGACCAGCTCCTGCCGCTGGAGGAGGACCTGTGGGTGGCGCCGATGGCCCGCGGTATCGCCGCCGCGCTGGACATCGGCGGGACCGCGCCGCGGCGGCTGCTGCGGTCGGCGCCCGTGCTCACCACCGTCGGCGGGCGCGCGGCCGCCGATCTGCGGCTGCTGGGCGCGGTACCGCC
>NZ_FLSP01000019.1 GCF_900091315.1 Streptomyces sp. DI166 | reverse complement strand
CGATCGTCGCCGAGGCCAGGACCGAGACGAAGACCGAGGCGCCCGCGCAGCAGCAGGGCGAGGCCAAGGGCGACGCCGGTGACGGCGAGGGCCGCCGCCGCGACCGGCGTGAGCGCGGCCGGGACCGCGACCGCGGTGACCGCGGCGACCGTCGCAAGGGCGACGACCAGCAGGGCGGCCAGCGCGGCCAGCAGCAGAACCAGCAGCAGGGCGGCGGCCGTCAGGACCGCGGCCAGCAGCAGGACGACGACGACTTCGAGGGCGGCCGCCGTGGCCGTCGCGGCCGCTACCGCGACCGCCGGGGCCGTCGTGGCCGCGACGACGTGCAGGAGCCGCAGATCGCCGAGGACGACGTCCTGATCCCGGTCGCGGGCATCCTGGACATCCTCGACAACTACGCCTTCATCCGGACCTCCGGCTACCTGCCGGGCCCGAACGACGTGTACGTCTCCCTCGCCCAGGTCCGCAAGAACGGCCTGCGCAAGGGCGACCACATCACCGGCGCCGTCCGCCAGCCGAAGGAAGGCGAGCGGCGCGAGAAGTTCAACGCGCTGGTGCGCCTGGACTCGGTCAACGGCATGGCGCCCGAACACGGCCGCGGCCGCCCGGAGTTCAACAAGCTCACCCCGCTCTACCCGCAGGACCGCCTCCGCCTGGAGACGGACCCGGGCGTGCTCACCACCCGCATCATCGACCTCGTGTCGCCGATCGGTAAGGGCCAGCGCGGTCTGATCGTGGCCCCGCCGAAGACCGGCAAGACCATGATCATGCAGGCGATCGCCAACGCGATCACGCACAACAACCCCGAGTGCCACCTGATGGTCGTCCTGGTCGACGAGCGTCCGGAAGAGGTCACCGACATGCAGCGGTCGGTCAAGGGCGAGGTCATCTCCTCGACCTTCGACCGCCCGGCCGAGGACCACACCACGGTCGCCGAGCTCGCCATCGAGCGCGCCAAGCGCCTGGTGGAGCTGGGCCACGACGTGGTCGTGCTGCTCGACTCGATCACGCGTCTGGGCCGTGCGTACAACCTCGCCGCCCCGGCCTCCGGCCGCATCCTGTCCGGTGGTGTCGACTCGACCGCCCTGTACCCGCCGAAGCGCTTCTTCGGTGCGGCCCGCAACATCGAGGACGGCGGTTCGCTGACCATCCTCGCCACCGCCCTGGTGGACACCGGGTCCCGCATGGACGAGGTGATCTTCGAGGAGTTCAAGGGCACCGGCAACATGGAGCTCAAGCTCGACCGGAAGCTCGCCGACAAGCGCATCTTCCCGGCGGTGGACGTCGACGCGTCCGGCACCCGCAAGGAAGAGATCCTGCTCGGCAACGAGGAACTGGCCGTCGTCTGGAAGCTGCGCCGGGTGCTGCACGCGCTCGACCAGCAGCAGGCGATCGAGCTGCTGCTCGACAAGATGAAGCAGACGAAGTCGAACGTCGAGTTCCTGATGCAGATCCAGAAGACGACGCCCACGCCCGGCAACGGCGACTGAGCGAAGTCGTGGACAGAGGGCCGCTCCTGGTTCAGGGGCGGCCCTCCGTCGTTGTCGGACCCACGGGGTACGATCACGGCTCTTCGAACTCGTGATCCCGAGGGGGGACATTCGTGGGTACAGCCATGTCCGGGGGCGGGCGCCACAGACGTCGGATACGGATCGCCCTGCCCGTCGCCGCAGCGGGCGTCGCGGCCGCTGTCGCCGCCGCGGTGCTGACCTCGTCGGCCGGCGCCGCCTCCGCGCAGCCGAACCCGCCGTCGATGGAGCGCGCGGGCGCGCCCACGCTCGCGGAGCTGGAGAAGCGCGTCCTGGGCGCCGCCGCCCATGAGGACACGCTCGCCGCCGAGGCGACCGACAAGTCGTCGCTGAGCAGCTCCTCCAAGGTCGACGCCAAGATCATCGGCGGCACCACCACGACCGTCGCCAACGCGCCCTGGATGGCGCAGCTCTGGTACCAGGACGAGACGAACGGCGTCTACTTCTTCTGCGGCGGCGCGGTCGTCGCCCCGACGAAGATCCTCACCGCCGCGCACTGCGTCAAGGGCTACGACTGGGCCACCAACGGCGCGGTCGTCACCGGTGCCACCGAGCTGCCCGACGACGACCTCAACGGCGGCACCGCCACCGGCGTCCTGCGCCAGTGGAGCCACCCGTCCTACAGCGCGCGGACGATCGACAACGACATCGCGGTCATCACGCTGAACAACCCGGTCAAGGCGACGCCGATCAGGATGACGACGTCCACCGAGACCGCCGCCTACGCGGCCGGCACCAGCGCCAAGGTCTACGGCTGGGGCCGTACCACCTCCACCAGCGAGGAGATCTCCCCGACGCTGAAGACGGCCACCCTGCCGATCCAGTCCGACACCACCTGCGCGGGCTACTACGGCGCCGACTTCGTCAAGGGGCACATGGTCTGCGCGGGCAAGCCCGCCACCGGCAGCGACAGCGGCACCACCTCCGCCTGCAACGGCGACTCCGGCGGCCCGCTGGTCGTCAACAACCGCATCGTGGGCGTGGTCTCCTGGGGCGTCACGGACTGCGTCGCCAAGGGCGCCTACAGCGTCTTCACGAAGGTGAAGACGTACGTCGGCGCGACCTGGCCGCGCATCGACGACACCAACCTGAGCTTCGACGACAAGGCCGACCTGTGGGTGCGCAACGCCTCCACCAAGACCGGCTACGAGAAGGACTCCAAGGGCACCTCCTTCGGCGCCCGCCAGTCCTGGGGCTACTGGCCCCACAACGCCATCCTGCAGAGCGACCTCAACCGCGACGGCTTCCAGGACATCATCGTCCGGCGCAGCTCCGACGGTGATGTGTTCTGGAAGCACTGGGTGCCCTCCAGCGGCTCCTGGGCGACGTCCAAGCTGCGCGACGGCTGGGGCAGCCGGTACCGGATCGTCGCCCCCGGTGACGTCACCGGCGACTACCTGCCGGACCTGCTGTCCGTGGACTCCAGCGGCAAGCTGTGGGTCTACAAGGGCAACGGCAAGGGTGGCTTCCTCTCCGGCCGGGTCCAGGTCGGCGGCACGGGCTGGAAGCAGTACGACCAGCTCGTCGGCCACGGCGACTTCAACGGCGACGGCAGGAACGACCTGATCGCCCGCAACCGCAGCAACGGCAGCCTCTACCTGTACAAGGGCACCGGCTCGGCCTCCACGCCGTTCGGGGCGCGGACCAAGGTGCGTACCTGGAGCACCTCCACGTACAACAAGCTCGCCGCGATCGGCGACGTCAACGGTGACGGCAAGGCCGACCTGCTGGCCCGTACCCCGGCGGCACGCTCTACCTGTACAAGGGCACCGGCAAGGCCACGAGCGAGATCTTCGCCACAAGGATCTCGGTCGGCACCGATTTCAAGCAGTACGACATCTTCGCCTGAAATCGCTGGTGATCCGGCGTCCGAGCGGACGATTCCGGTACGCGCTGTGGCCACTCCTTCACAGGGTGGTCACAGCGCGCTGTGCAACCCTTTGCCGAGTTTCGCCGTCTGACCAGGCGGAGTGACGATGGTGCGGTAAGGGATATTTCCACCGCGCCTGACCCTGAAAGCAGGGGGTAACCGACCGGACGAGAACCGAGGAGCGCATGTCCGCCGACAGCATGCCGGAGTCCGGCATACCCGAGGGCACCGGCACCAACGGCCCGCGCCGCCGCGCCAAGGGCCACCGCCGCAAGCCCCGTGAGAAGCACGGCAAGGGCCTGCGGATCGCGGCGTGGACCGCCGCGGGCATCGTCGTCCTGGCCGGTGGCGGCGCGGGTTTCCTGTACTTCAAGTTCAACGGCAACATCGACAGCGTCGACATCGACCAGGCCCTCGGCACCGACCGCCCGAAGAAGGTCGACAACGGCTCGGAGAACATCCTCGTCCTCGGCTCCGACACCCGCTCCGGCAGCAACAAGGAGCTCGGCGGCGGCGCCGACGACGGCAGCGCCCGCTCCGACACCGCGATGATCGTGCACGTCTACAAGGGCCACAAGAAGGCCAGCGTGGTCTCCATCCCGCGCGACACCCTCATCGACCGTCCCGAGTGCACCGACGCCGACGGCAACACCCACGCCGCTGCGAACGGCGTGATGTTCAACTCCGCCTACTCCACCGGCGGGGCGGCCTGTGCGGTCAAGACCGTCGAGTCGATCACCGATCTGCGTATGGACCACTACCTGGAGGTCGACTTCCAGGGCTTCCAGAAGCTGGTCGACGACCTCGGCGGCGTCAAGATCACCACCACCGAGGACATCAACGACCCCGACAGCCACCTGAACCTCAAGGCCGGCACCCACCGGCTCGACGGCGAGCAGGCGCTCGGCCTGGTCCGCACCCGGCACGGCGTCGGCGACGGCTCCGACCTCGGCCGCATCCAGCTCCAGCAGGCCTTCATCAAGGCGCTGATCGCCCAGGTCAAGGACGTCGGCCTGTTCACCAACCCGAAGAAGCTCTACGACCTCGCCGACACCGCGACCAAGACCGTCACCACCGACTCCGACCTCGGCTCGGTCAACAAGCTGATGTCGTTCGCCAACGGCCTCAGGGGCATCAGCCCCGACAACATGACCATGATCACGATGCCGGTCCAGTACGACCCCGCGGACCTCAACCGCGTCCTGATCGAGGAGAAGAAGGCCGACAGGGTCTGGAAGGCCCTGAAGGACGACCGCCCGATCCCGAAGTCGGCCACCGAGGGAACGGCCACGGGCCAGGCCAAGGACGTCGTCACCGCCGACTAGCCACCCCGGGGAATACCTCGCCCCCACCCCCCGTTTTGGGGGATGGCCCCAGTCCTGGCAGACTGGTACGTCGGCCCCGGTTCACGCCCCCGCATCCCGCGTCGGCGACCCGGTGCCCTCCCGAAACTAGGAGACACCTTGAAGCGCGACATCCACCCCGAGTACGTCGAGACGCAGGTCAGCTGCACCTGTGGCGCGTCGTTCACCACCCGCAGCACGATCTCCAGCGGCACCATCCGCGCCGAGGTCTGCTCCGAGTGCCACCCGTTCTACACGGGCAAGCAGAAGATCCTCGACACCGGTGGCCGTGTGGCCCGCTTCGAGGCCCGCTTCGGCAAGGCTGCCGGCTCCAAGAAGTAGCGAGCCCCAATCCGCCGGTCCACGGCCGCACCCCCGCCCGGGTGCGTCCGGGACCGGCGTTTTTGGTCGCCCGCCACTTCCCTTCCCGTACGCATTTCAGGAGCCCCAAGATGTTCGAGGCCGTCGAGGAACTCGTCGCCGAGCACGCCGATCTGGAGAAGCGACTCGCCGACCCGTCGGTCTTCGCCGACCAGGCGAACGCGCGCAAGCTCAACAAGCGCTACGCCGAGCTCACCCCGATCGTCGCCACCTACCGTTCCTGGAAGCAGACGGGCGACGACATCGAGACCGCGCGCGAACTGGCCGCCGACGACCCGGACTTCGCCGCCGAGGTCAAGGAGCTGGACAAGCAGCGCGAGGAGCTGACCGAGAAGCTGCGCCTGTTGCTGGTCCCGCGCGACCCCAGCGACGACAAGGACGTCATCCTGGAGATCAAGGCGGGCGCCGGCGGCGACGAGTCCGCCCTCTTCGCGGGCGACCTGCTGCGCATGTACCTGCGCTACGCCGAGCGCGTCGGCTGGAAGACCGAGATCATCGACGCCACCGAGTCCGAGCTGGGCGGCTACAAGGACGTCCAGGTCGCCGTGAAGTCCCGCGGCGCCACCGAGCCCGGCCAGGGCGTCTGGGCCCGGCTGAAGTACGAGGGCGGCGTGCACCGCGTGCAGCGCGTCCCGGCCACCGAGTCCCAGGGCCGTATCCACACCTCCGCCGCCGGTGTGCTGGTCACCCCGGAGGCCGAGGAGGTCGACGTGGAGATCAACCCCAACGACCTCCGGATCGACGTCTACCGCTCCTCCGGCCCCGGCGGGCAGTCCGTCAACACCACGGACTCCGCCGTGCGCATCACGCACATCCCCACCGGAGTGGTCGCTTCCTGCCAGAACGAGAAGAGCCAGCTGCAGAACAAGGAGCAGGCACTGCGTATCCTGCGCTCCAGGCTGCTCGCCGCGGCGCAGGAGGAGGCGGAGCGGGAAGCCGCCGACGCCCGCCGCAGCCAGGTCCGTACCGTCGACCGCTCCGAGAAGATCCGTACGTACAACTTCCCGGAGAATCGCATCTCGGACCACCGCGTCGGATTCAAGGCGTACAACCTGGACCAGGTCCTGGACGGCGACCTCGACGCGGTGATCCAGGCCTGCGTCGACGCGGACTCGGCCGCCAAGCTCGCGGCCGCGTGAAGGCACGGAGACGGAAGTAACCGGAGGACGAGCGTGCAGCAAGATTTTGGGGGGCGGCCCCCGAACCCCCGCAGCGTGCTGCTCGCGGAGGTGGCCCAGGCCACCCAGCGGCTGGCCGACGCCGGAGTGCCCTCGCCGCGCAACGACGCGGAGGAGCTCGCCGCGTTCGTGCACGGCGTGAAGCGGGGCCAGCTGCACACCGTGAAGGACTCCGACTTCGACGCCCGGTACTGGGAGGTCGTCGCCCGGCGCGAGCAGCGCGAGCCGCTCCAGCACATCACCGGCCGCGCCTTCTTCCGGTACCTGGAGCTCCAGGTCGGCCCCGGCGTCTTCGTGCCCCGCCCGGAGACCGAGTCGGTCGTCGGCTGGGCCATAGACGCCGTACGCGCCATGGACGTCGTCGAGCCGCTCATCGTCGACCTGTGCACCGGCTCCGGCGCCATCGCGCTCGCCCTCGCCCAGGAGGTGCCGCGCTCCCGCGTGCACGCCGTGGAGCTGTCCGAGGACGCGCTGCGGTGGACCCGGAAGAACATGGAGGGGTCCAGGGTCGACCTCCGTCAGGGTGACGCCCTGACGGCCTTCCCGGACCTCGACGGCCAGGTCGACCTGGTCATCTCCAACCCGCCCTACATCCCGCTCACCGAGTGGGAGTACGTGGCGCCCGAGGCCCGCGACTACGATCCCGAACTCGCCCTGTTCTCCGGCGAGGACGGTCTCGATCTCATCCGCGGCCTGGAGCGCACCGCGCACCGGCTGCTGCGCCCCGGCGGGGTCGTGGTCGTCGAGCACGCGGACACCCAGGGCGGCCAGGTGCCGTGGATCTTCACCGAGGAGCGGGGCTGGGCCGACGCGGCCGACCACCCCGACCTCAACAACCGCCCCCGGTTCGCCACGGCCCGCAAGGCCCTGCCGTGAGCACCCCCCAGACCTTTCCGAAGCACGTGTACGAGGAGGCCCGCTAGACATGGCACGGCGATACGACACCAACGACGCGACCGACCGCGCGACCGGTCTGCGCGAGGCCGCGTCCGCCGTCCGCCGGGGCGAGCTCGTGGTGCTTCCGACGGACACCGTGTACGGCGTCGGCGCCGACGCCTTCTCCAAGGAGGCCGTGGGCGACCTGCTGGAGGCCAAGGGCCGCGGCCGCTCCATGCCCACGCCCGTCCTCATCGGCTCCCCGAACACCCTGCACGGCCTGGTCACCGACTTCTCCGAGCTGGCCTGGGAACTGGTCGACGCCTTCTGGCCGGGCGCGCTCACCCTGGTCGCCCGGCACCAGCCGTCCCTCCAGTGGGACCTGGGCGACACCCGCGGCACGGTCGCCGTGCGGATGCCGCTGCACCCGGTGGCCATCGAGCTGCTGACCGACTTCGGCCCGATGGCGGTCTCCTCGGCGAACCTGACCGGTCACCCGGCGCCGGAGGACTGCGACGCGGCCCAGGCGATGCTCGGCGACTCCGTCTCCGTGTACCTGGACGGCGGCCCGACCCCGGGCATCGTGCCGTCATCGATCGTCGACGTCACGCGTGAGATCCCGGTGCTGCTGCGCCAGGGCGCGATCTCGGCGGAGGAGCTCCGCAAGGTCGTACCCGACCTTGAGGTGGCGAATTGACAGCCCCTGACGCGGGGCGTGGCATAGGCAACGGGGAACGAGCCGCGGAGATCACGACCACCTTCGTAGGGCTCCCGCGCGACACCTTCCGGATCCTCCACGTCAGCACCGGCAATGTGTGCCGCTCGCCGATCACCGAGCGGCTGACCCGGCACTTCGTCGCGCAGCGGCTCGGCATCCTCGGCGGTGCGCTGGTCGTGGAGAGCGCGGGCACCTGGGGCCACGAGGGCGCGCCCATGGAGTCCCACGCGGAGACGGTGCTGGCCGAGTTCGGTGCGGACACCTCCGGCTTCGTGGGCCGCGAACTGCTGGACGAGCACGTGATCCGCGCCGACCTGGTGCTGACCGCGACCCGGGACCACCGCGCGCAGGTCATCTCGATGGGCCACTCGGCGGGCCTGCGCACCTTCACCCTGAAGGAGTTCACCCGCCTGGTGCGGGCCATCGACCCGGCGACCCTGCCGCCGCTGGAGGATGGCATCGTCGAGCGCGCCCGTGCCCTGGTGCGCGCCGCCGCGGCCCTGCGCGGCTGGCTGCTGGCCCCCACGGCGGACGCGGACGAGGTCTACGACCCCTACGGTGCCCCCCTCACCTTCTTCCGCTCCATCGGCGACGAGATACACCAGGCCCTGGACCCGGTGGTCACCGCCCTGACCGGCGTACCGGCGCGCGCATAGCCGAGCGGGGCAGGGCCGCCGGGCCTACATTGGGTGCTACGTCACCGTCGACGCCCGGAGCCCACCATGTCGGTCACCCCTGTTCTTGAGGCCGATGTCCTGCGTCGGCAGGACCCCGAGCTGGCGGAGATCCTGCTCGGGGAACGGGAGCGGCAGGCGAGCACGCTGCAGCTGATCGCCGCCGAGAACTTCGTCTCCCCGGCGGTGCTGGCCGCGCTCGGCTCCTCGCTCGCCAACAAGTACGCCGAGGGCTACCCCGGCGCCCGGCACCACGGCGGCTGCGAGATCGTCGACGTCGCCGAACGGATCGCCGTGCAGCGCGCCATGGCGCTGTTCGGCGCCGAGCACGCCAATGTGCAGGCGCACTCCGGCTCCTCCGCCGTCCTCGCCGCCTACGCGGCCCTGCTGCGCCCCGGCGACACCGTCCTCGCCCTCGGCCTGCCCTACGGCGGCCATCTCACCCACGGCTCGCCCGCCAACTTCTCCGGCCGCTGGTTCGACTTCGTGCCCTACGGCGTCGACGCGGAGACCGGGCTCCTGGACCACGACCAGGTCCGCACGCTGGCCCGCACCCACCGGCCCAAGGCCATCGTGTGCGGGTCCATCGCCTACCCCCGCCACATCGACTACGCCTTCTTCCGCGAGGTCGCCGACGAGGTGGGCGCCTACCTGATCGCCGACGCCGCGCACCCCATCGGGCTGGTCGCCGGGGGAGCGGCGCCCAACCCGGTGCCGTACGCGGACATCGTGTGCGCCACCACCCACAAGGTGCTGCGCGGACCGCGCGGCGGAATGATCCTGTGCGGCGCGGAGCTGGCCGAGCGGGTGGACCGGGCGGTCTTCCCCTTCACCCAGGGCGGCGCGCAGATGCACACCATCGCCGCCAAGGCCGTCGCGTTCGGCGAGGCGGCAACACCGGCGTTCACCGCGTACGCCCATCAGGTGGTCGCCAACGCCCGCGTGCTCGCCGCCTGCCTCGCCGAGGAAGGGCTCGTCGTCACCACCGGCGGCACCGACACCCACCTGATCACCGCCGACCCGGCGCCCCTCGGCGTCGACGGACGCACCGGCCGCGGACTGCTGGCCGCCGCCGGGATCGTCCTGGACTGCTGCGCCCTGCCGCACGGCGACGCCCGCGGGCTGCGCCTGGGCACGGCCGCGCTGACCACGCAGGGCATGGGGGAGCGGGAGATGCGGCGGGTCGCCGGCCTGATCGCACGGGTGCTGCGGGGCGAGGCCGAGGCGGGTGCGGTGCGTGAAGAAGTGCGGGAGCTGGCCGGGGGATTTCCGCCGTATCAGCGCTGAGCCGGGGTAGGCGCACCCGTGTGCACAGCCACACGTGCAACCATCGTCGCTACCCGGAAGTCCTCAACCATATGCGTGGATCGCTAGGGTGTGGGGCTGAGATGGCCAGCGAGACCTGTGGGGAAGCCCGTGCGTGAATACCTGCTGACGCTCTGCATCACGGCCGCGGTGACGTACCTGCTCACGGGGCCGGTGCGGAAGTTCGCGATCGTGGCCGGGGCGATGCCGGAGATCCGGGCGCGTGACGTGCACCGGGAGCCCACTCCGCGCCTCGGCGGTATCGCCATGTTCTTCGGTCTGTGCGCGGGTCTGCTGGTCGCGGGCCACCTGACGAACCTCAGCGCTGTCTTCGAGAACTCCAACGAGCCGCGCGCCCTGCTCTCCGGGGCCGCGCTGATCTGGCTGATCGGTGTCCTGGACGACAAGTTCGAGATCGACGCCCTGCTCAAGCTGGGCGGCCAGATGATCGCCGCAGGCGTCATGGTGATGCAGGGCCTGACGATCCTGTGGCTGCCCATTCCGAAGGTCGGCACGGTCGCGCTGACCCAGTGGCAGGGCACGCTGCTGACGGTCGCCCTGGTTGTCATCACCATCAACGCGGTCAACTTCGTGGACGGCCTCGACGGCCTCGCGGCCGGCATGGTGTGCATCGCGGCGGCGGCGTTCTTCATGTACGCCTACCGCATCTGGTACTCGTACGGCATCGAGGCGGCTGCTCCGGCGACCCTCTTCTCCGCCATCCTGATGGGCATGTGCCTGGGGTTCCTGCCGCACAACATGCACCCGGCGCGGATCTTCATGGGTGACTCGGGCTCGATGCTCATCGGGCTGGTACTGGCGGCGGGCGCCATCTCGGTCACGGGGCAGGTCGACCCGGACAACCTCTTCGGTGGCTCCGAGCGGAGCACGGTGCACCAGATGGTGCCCCTGTACATCCCGCTGCTGATGCCGCTGACCATCATCGCGATCCCGGCGGCCGACCTGGTGCTGGCGATCGTCCGGCGCACCTGGCGGGGCCAGTCCCCGTTCGCGGCGGACCGGGGCCATCTCCACCACCGCCTGCTGGAGATCGGCCACTCGCACAGCCGGGCCGTGCTCATCATGTACTTCTGGTCCGCCCTGATCGCCTTCGGCGCCCTGGCCTACTCGGTCAACTCGGCGTCCATGTGGATCGTCCTGGGCGTGGTCTTCCTCAGCGCCATCGGCTTGATCCTCCTCCTGATGCCCCGCTTCCGCCCCCGCGCCCCGCGCTGGGCCCAGTCCTTCGTACCCCCGCGCTACCGCCGCCGCGCGCCCGTAGCGGAACCGGCGGCGGCGACGCCGCAGACGGCGGACGAGGAGGAACCGCGCACGCCGGTGGCGGCGGGGGTGTCGGGGGTCAACGGAGCCACCGCGCTGGGCGCCCGTTCGCGCCTCCTGGACCGGCGGAAAGCCGAGTCGTCGCGCTGACGGCAAGGTAAGAATCTGACTAGAGCATTGCCAAATCGTGGGGGAACGAAGCGGTGCAATATCAGACATAGGGGCGCTGATTCTGCACATACGCGCGCTGTCACTCTCATGTGTGACTCCGGGCACACCTCGCAGGTAAAGACCTCATCAAATAGTTTGTGATACCGTTCACGAGAACCCCGGATAGAGCCGAAGGACCCGTAGTGCGACGGTCCATCGGAGTGAGGTTCTCTCTCAGCCCGGGACTACGCTCGTCCATGACGACACCCTGCCCCCTGTGAAAGCGGAGTTGCCGCCATGCCGTCCAATGACGCCCGGAACCTCTTGCAGTGCGCTGTGCCCACAGCCGCTGCCGGCGCGATTGTCGTCGCCGTCAGCGCCGCGGTCGCCGGCGGCAAGGGTGCGCTCGGTGCAGCGGTCGGCACACTGCTCGCGATTCTGTTCATGGGAATCGGCCTGTACGTACTGCAGTGGACGGCAAAAACGCTCCCGCAGCTGTTTCAGGCCATGGGGCTGATGCTTTATGTCGCCCAGCTTCTGCTTCTCCTGATCTTCGTCGCCCTCTTCAAGGACACCTCTCTCTTCAATGCGAAGGCGTTCGCGGTCGCGCTCGTCGTCGCAACCGTCGTGTGGATGGCCGCGCAAGCCCGTGCGTATATGAAGGCCAAGATCTTCTACGTCGACCCGGACTCCGCGAAGAGTGAGAAGACCGAGAAGACAGGGCCGTCGTCGTGAGAGGTAGGGCCGGGATAAAGGCCGGGGGGAACTCCTGCTATCGTCCGGTGCCAACTGCGGCATCGCGGGCGCGGGCATCCGAGCTGACGCCTGCTCGATCGCGAGGCTTGATGCCCCAGAGCCGCCCTCACATCCGTAACACCAGTCCGGTGCCGACCCGCGGCTGCGCGCCGCGCCGACACAACGAGGTTGCCGTACCCATGCGTCACGCCGAAGGAGCCCGCGGTGAGTGCTGACCAGACCCAGCTCGCCTTTGACTGGAGCTGTCGGATCATGTCCGACAACGGGTGTGGTTTTCCGGCTCCGGGCCTGCACTCGTTCCTGTTCGAGCCGATCGCCACGGTAGGCGGGTTCGAGTTCAACAAGGTGATGCTGCTCGCGCTCATCACCACCCTGCTCGTCATCACGTTCTTCTGGGCCGCGTTCGGCAAGGCCAAGGTCGTTCCGGGCAAGCTGCAGATGGTCGGCGAGGCCGGTTACGACTTCGTGCGCCGCGGCATCGTCTACGAGACCCTCGGCAAGAAGGAGGGCGAGAAGTACGTCCCCCTGATGGTCTCGCTGTTCTTCTTCATCTGGATCATGAACGTCTGGTCCGTGATCCCGCTGGCCCAGTTCCCGGTGTCGTCGATCATCGCGTACCCGATCGTGCTGGCCGCGGTCGTCTACATCGTGTGGATGTCGCTGACCTTCAAGAAGCATGGATTCGTCGGTGGCTTCAAGAACCTCACCGGCTACGACAAGTCGCTCGGCGCGGTCCTGCCGCTCGTCGTCGTCATCGAGTTCTTCTCCAACGTCCTGGTCCGCCCGTTCACGCACGCGGTGCGACTGTTCGCGAACATGTTCGCCGGTCACTTGATGCTGGTCATGTTCACCGTCGCCTCCTGGTACCTGCTGAACAGCTGGATGATCCCGGCGGCCGGCGTCTCCTTCGTGATGACCATCATCATGATCCTCTTCGAGCTTTTCGTGCAGGCGGTCCAGGCGTACGTCTTCGTGCTCCTTGCCTGCTCGTACATTCAGGGCGCTCTCGCCGAGCACCACTGAGCCCCGCCCAACACCCCCTGATCGTCCGGTGACCAACCCCCACCGGTCCGTAAAGAGAAGGAAGAATCAGCATGGCTGCCACTGAGACCCTCGCCGCCGTCTCCGGTTCGCTCGGTTCCATCGGCTACGGCCTCGCCGCCATCGGCCCCGGCGTCGGCGTCGGCATCATCTTCGGTAACGGCACCCAGGCCCTGGCCCGTCAGCCCGAGGCCGCTGGTCTCATCCGTGCCAACCAGATCCTGGGCTTCGCCTTCTGTGAGGCGCTCGCCCTCATCGGCATCGTTATGCCGTTCGTGTTCGGTAAGTGATCACCCCTTACTGACACGCATCGACGAAAGGCACTGATGTGATCGCCAACCTGGTACAGCTGGCGTCCGAGGGCGAGGAGCAGAACCCGCTCATCCCTCCGGGCCCCGAGCTGCTCGTCGGCACCATCGCCTTCGCCATCGTCTTCTTCGTCTTCTGGAAGAAGCTTCTCCCGAACATCAACAAGGTTCTGGAAGAGCGCCGCGCGGCGATCGAAGGCGGTATCGAAGAGGCCGAGGCCATGAAGGTCGAGGCCCAGAGCGTCCTTGAGCAGTACAAGGCACAGCTCGCCGAGGCCCGGCACGAGGCCGCGCGTCTGCGCCAGGAGGCGCAGGAGCAGGGTGCCGCGCTCATCGCCGAGATGCGTGCGGAAGGCCAGCGGCAGCGCGAGGAGATCGTCGCCGCCGGTCACTCCCAGATCGAGGCCGACCGCAAGGCCGCGTCCTCCGCGCTGCGGCAGGACGTCGGCAAGCTCGCCACCGAGCTGGCCGGCAAGCTCGTGGGTGAGTCCCTGGAGGACCACGCCCGTCAGAGCCGGGTCATCGACCGCTTCCTCGACGAGCTTGAGGAGAAGGCCGAGGCCACGCGATGAACGGAGCGAGCCGCGAGGCCCTGGCAGCCGCACGTGAGCGTCTCGACGCGCTGACGGACTCCACGTCCGTGGACGCGGCGCGGCTCGCCGACGAGCTGGCGGCCGTCACCGCGCTGCTCGACCGCGAGGTGTCGCTGCGTCGGGTCCTCACCGACCCGGCGCAGGCCGGTGAGGCCAAGGCCGAGCTGGCCCAGCGCCTGCTCGGCGGCCAGGTCAGCGGTGAGACCGTCGACCTGCTGGCCGGCATGGTGCGCTCCCGCTGGTCGCAGCCGCGCGACCTGGTGGACGCGCTGGAGCAGCTGGCCGACACCGCCGACCTCACCGCCGCCCAGCGCGCGGGCAAGCTCGACAGCGTCGAGGACGAGCTGTTCCGGTTCGGCCGGATCGTCTCCGGCAGCACCGAGCTGCGGGCCGCGCTGACCGACCGTGCCGCCGGCAAGTCCGCCAAGAGCGAGCTGCTGCGCAGCCTGCTGGGCGGTCGCGCCGATGCCACCACCGAGCGCCTGGTGACGCGTCTTGTTACCGCGCCGCGTGGACGTAGCCTGGAGTCGGGACTGGAGTCCCTGTCCAAGCTCGCCGCCGAGCGCCGGGACCGGATGGTCGCCGTGGTCACCTCGGCGGTGCCGCTGAGCGACGGCCAGAAGCAGCGCCTCGGCGCCGCGCTGGCGAAGCTCTACGGGCGTCAGATGCACCTCAACCTGGACGTGGACCCCGAGGTCCTCGGCGGGATCCGGGTGCAGGTCGGGGACGAGGTCATCAACGGCTCGATCGCCGACCGCATCGAGGACGCCGGCCGCCGTCTGGCGGGCTGACCAGCAACTCAATACGCAGTACGTACTTACGGCCCAGTTGGGCCGTGCAGAGGATTCCTGGGGGTCGCCCCCAGACCCCCAAAGAAACTTCGGGCCCAACAAGGAGAGCAGGGAACCCAGATGGCGGAGCTCACGATCCGGCCGGAGGAGATCCGGGACGCACTGGAGACCTTCGTCCAGTCGTACAAGCCGGACGCGGCCTCGCGCGAGGAGGTCGGTACGGTCACCCTTGCCGGCGACGGCATCGCGAAGGTCGAGGGTCTTCCCTCGGCCATGGCCAACGAACTGCTGAAGTTCGAGGACGGCACCCTCGGCCTCGCGCTCAACCTGGAAGAGCGCGAGATCGGCGCCATCGTCCTCGGTGAGTTCAGCGGCATCGAGGAGGGGCAGCCGGTGCAGCGCACCGGTGAGGTCCTCTCCGTGGCCGTCGGCGAGGGCTACCTCGGCCGCGTTGTCGACCCGCTCGGCAACCCGATCGACGGCCTCGGCGAGATCGAGACCAGCGGGCGTCGCGCCCTTGAGCTGCAGGCCCCCACGGTCATGCAGCGCAAGTCGGTGCACGAGCCGATGGAGACCGGCTACAAGGCCGTCGACGCGATGACCCCGATCGGCCGTGGTCAGCGTCAGCTGATCATCGGTGACCGCCAGACCGGCAAGACCGCCCTGGCCGTCGACACGATCATCAACCAGCGCGACAACTGGCGCTCGGGCGACCCGAACAAGCAGGTGCGCTGCATCTACGTCGCCATCGGCCAGAAGGGCTCGACCATCGCGTCGGTCCGCCGCGCGCTGGAGGAGAACGGCGCGCTGGAGTACACGACCATCGTCGCCGCCCCGGCGTCCGACCCGGCCGGCTTCAAGTACCTGGCGCCGTACACCGGTTCGGCCATCGGTCAGCACTGGATGTACGAGGGCAAGCACGTCCTCATCATCTTCGACGACCTGTCGAAGCAGGCGGACGCCTACCGCGCCGTGTCGCTGCTGCTGCGCCGCCCGCCGGGCCGTGAGGCCTACCCCGGTGACGTCTTCTACCTGCACTCCCGTCTGCTGGAGCGCTGCGCGAAGCTCTCCGACGACATGGGCGCCGGCTCGATGACCGGTCTGCCGATCGTCGAGACCAAGGCCAACGACGTCTCGGCGTTCATCCCGACCAACGTCATCTCCATCACCGACGGCCAGTGCTTCCTGGAGTCGGACCTGTTCAACGCCGGTCAGCGCCCCGCGCTGAACGTCGGTATCTCCGTCTCCCGAGTCGGTGGTTCCGCGCAGCACAAGGCGATGAAGCAGGTCTCCGGCCGTCTGCGCGTGGACCTGGCCCAGTTCCGTGAGCTGGAGGCGTTCGCCGCCTTCGGTTCCGACCTGGACGCCGCGTCGAAGGCGCAGCTGGAGCGCGGTCAGCGCATGGTCGAGCTGCTGAAGCAGGCGCAGTACCAGCCGATGTCCACCGAGGACCAGGTCGTCTCCGTGTGGGCCGGTACCACCGGCAAGATGGACGACGTGCCGGTCGCGGACATCCGCCGCTTCGAGAAGGAGCTGCTGGAGTACCTGCACCGCAAGGAGCAGGGCCTCATGACCTCCATCAAGGAGGGCGGCAAGATGTCCGACGACACGCTGACGGCCGTGGCCGACGCGATCGCGGACTTCAAGAAGCAGTTCGAGACCTCCGACGGCAAGCTGCTCGGCGAGGACACTCCGGCCGCTGCCGCCAAGTGACGTAAGGAAGGGACCTGACTCATGGGAGCCCAGCTCCGGGTCTACAAGCGTCGCATCCGATCCGTCACCGCGACCAAGAAGATCACGAAGGCGATGGAGATGATCGCCGCCTCGCGCGTCGTCAAGGCGCAGCGCAAGGTGGCGGCCTCCACGCCGTACGCGCAGGAACTGACCCGCGCGGTCACGGCGGTCGGTACCGGCTCGAACACCAAGCACCCGCTGACCACGCAGGCCGAGACGGTCACGCGGTCCGCGGTGCTGCTCCTGACGAGCGACCGTGGTCTCGCCGGTGCCTTCAACTCCAACGCCATCAAGGCGGCGGAGCTGCTGACCGAGCGCCTGGAGCGCGAGGGCAAGCAGGTCGACACGTACATCGTCGGCCGGCGTGGTCTGGCGCACTACAACTTCCGTGAGCGCAAGGTCTCGGAGTCGTGGACCGGGTTCACCGACGAGCCGACGTACGCGGATGCCAAGAAGGTCGCGGCACCGCTCATCGAGGCCATCGAGAAGGACGCGGCCGACGGCGGCGTGGACGAGCTGCACATCGTCTTCACCGAGTTCGTCTCGATGATGACGCAGACGGCGCTCGACCAGCGGCTGCTGCCGCTCAGCCTCGAAGAGGTGGCGAAGGAGGCGGCCCCGAAGGGCGAGATCCTTCCGCTGTACGACTTCGAGCCCTCGGCGGAGGACGTCCTCGACGCCCTGCTGCCGCGCTATGTGGAGAGCCGTATCTACAACGCGCTGCTCCAGTCGGCCGCCTCCAAGCACGCCGCCACGCGGCGCGCGATGAAGTCGGCCACCGACAACGCCGGAGAGCTCATCGAGACGCTCTCGCGGCTTGCCAACGCGGCCCGCCAGGCCGAAATCACCCAGGAAATCAGCGAGATCGTCGGTGGCTCCGCAGCCCTGGCCGACGCGAGCGCGGGGAGTGACAGGTAAATGACGACGACAGTTGAGACGGCCGCTGCCACGGGCCGCGTCGCCCGGGTCATCGGCCCGGTCGTCGACGTGGAGTTCCCCGTCGACGCGATGCCCGACATCTACAACGCCCTTCACGTCGAGGTGGCCGACCCGGCCAACGCCGGCGAGAAGAAGACGCTGACCCTGGAGGTCGCCCAGCACCTGGGTGACGGCCTGGTCCGCACCATCTCCATGCAGCCCACCGACGGTCTGGTCCGCCAGGCCCCGGTGACCGACACCGGCACGGGCATCACCGTTCCGGTCGGCGACTTCACCAAGGGCAAGGTGTTCAACACCCTCGGTGAGGTGCTGAACGTCGACGAGTCCTACGAGGGCGAGCGCTGGTCCATCCACCGCAAGGCGCCGAACTTCGACGAGCTTGAGTCGAAGACCGAGATGTTCGAGACCGGCGTCAAGGTCATCGACCTTCTCACCCCGTACGTCAAGGGTGGAAAGATCGGTCTGTTCGGTGGTGCCGGCGTCGGCAAGACGGTGCTCATCCAGGAGATGATCTACCGCGTCGCCAACAACCACGACGGTGTGTCGGTGTTCGCCGGTGTCGGTGAGCGCACCCGTGAGGGCAACGACCTGATCGAGGAGATGTCGGACTCCGGCGTCATCGACAAGACCGCGCTGGTCTTCGGTCAGATGGACGAGCCCCCGGGCACCCGTCTGCGCGTGGCCCTGGCCGGTCTGACCATGGCGGAGTACTTCCGCGATGTGCAGAAGCAGGACGTGCTGTTCTTCATCGACAACATCTTCCGCTTCACCCAGGCCGGTTCCGAGGTGTCGACCCTGCTCGGCCGTATGCCCTCCGCGGTGGGCTACCAGCCGAACCTGGCCGACGAGATGGGTCTCCTCCAGGAGCGCATCACCTCGACCCGTGGTCACTCGATCACCTCGATGCAGGCGATCTACGTCCCCGCGGACGACCTGACCGACCCGGCCCCGGCCACCACCTTCGCCCACCTCGACGCGACGACGGTTCTGTCCCGTCCGATCTCCGAGAAGGGCATCTACCCGGCCGTGGACCCGCTGGACTCCACGTCCCGGATCCTGGACCCGCGCTACATCGCGCAGGACCACTACGACGCCGCCATGCGCGTCAAGACGATCCTGCAGAAGTACAAGGACCTCCAGGACATCATCGCGATCCTCGGTATCGACGAGCTGGGCGAGGAGGACAAGCTCGTCGTCCACCGTGCCCGTCGCGTGGAGCGCTTCCTGTCCCAGAACACCCACGTCGCCAAGCAGTTCACCGGCGTGGACGGTTCGGACGTGCCGCTGGACGAGTCGATCGCCGCGTTCAACGCGATCTGCGACGGCGAGTACGACCACTTCCCGGAGCAGGCGTTCTTCATGTGCGGTGGTCTTGAGGACCTGAAGAAGAACGCGAAGGAGCTGGGCGTCTCCTGAGCCTCGCGCTCTTGAAGAGGGGGCGGGTGCGTCCCGCCCCCTCTTTCACGCCTACTAGACTTGTAACCAACACCCGGCACAACCGCCGGGTGGTGACCCGAGGAGCCACCCTTGGCTGCTGAGCTGCACGTCGCGCTGGTCGCGGCCGACCGAGAGGTCTGGTCCGGTCAGGCCACCCTGGTCGTCGCGCGCACCACGTCCGGCGACATCGGCGTCATGCCCGGTCACCAGCCGCTGCTCGGTGTGCTGGAGTCGGGCCCGGTGACCATCCGTACGAGTGAAGGTGGGACGGTCGTCGCCGCGGTGCACGGCGGTTTCATCTCGTTCGCGGACAACAAGCTGTCGCTGCTGGCCGAGATCGCCGAGCTGTCGGACGAGATCGATATCCAGCGTGCGGAGCGGGCGCTGGAGCGCGCGAAGTCGGAGGCCGACGCCTCCGCCGAGCGTCGCGCCGATGTCCGGCTGCGTGCCGCGGCGGCCCGCTGACTCAGCGCGGTCGCGTCACGCGATGATGTCACTCAGCCGCGGCTGGGACCGGAGTGATCCGGTGCCGGCCGCGGCTGAGGCAGATATGGATGTTTTTCCGTTCCGTTACCTGATTCGAAGGTACAGAGGAGACGAGGAGGTCGGTGTCGATGGTCCTCGCTCTGACTGTGAGCGGAATCGTCGTAGCCCTCGTGGTGCTGGGACTGTTCGTCTTCGGGCTGCGCCGCAGACTCATCCAGCGTTCCGGCGGCACCTTCGACTGTTCGCTGCGCTGGAACACCCCGGAGAAGCCGGACACCAGCGGCAAGGGCTGGTCCTACGGTGTCGCCCGCTACAACGGCGACCGCATCGAGTGGTACCGGGTCTTCTCCTACGCCTATCGCCCGCGCCGCATTCTGGAGCGCGCCGCGATCGAGGTGGCCGGGCGCCGGCTTCCGGAGGGCGAGGAGGAGCTGGCGCTGCTCTCCGACCATGTGGTGCTGACCTGCCTGCACCGGGGCACGCGGCTTGAGCTCGCGATGAGCGAAGACGCGCTGACCGGTTTCCTCGCGTGGCTTGAGGCGGCCCCGCCCGGACAGCGGGTGAACGTGGCGTAGCCGCGCTCACCCTCCCCCTGCACGAAGGCCGGGGGAGGGCGAACGCGGCTCAGGCGTCCTTGGTGTTCTACTTCAGCCCGTTGCTGATGGCGCTCACCAGCTCACCATTGCTGGTGTCGCCGCTGAACTCCCAGAAGAAGGCACCGCCCAGGCCCTGGTTCTTGGCCCAGCTCATCTTTCCGGCGATGGTCGCCGGGGTGTCGTACGACCACCAGTTGTTGCCGCAGTAGGCGTACGCGGTGCCCGCGATGGTGCCGGTGGCGGGGCAGCTGTTCTTGAGGATCTTGTAGTCCTCGATGCCCGCCTCGTAGGTGCCGGGGGCGGCACCCGTGGCCGAGCCGCCGGGGGCGGCCTGGGTCACGCCGGTCCAGCCGCGGCCGTAGAAGCCGATGCCGAGCAGCAGCTTGCCGGCGGGCACGCCCTTGGCCTTGAGCTTGGCGATCGCGGCGGCGGAGTTGAAGCCCTCCTGCGGGATGCCGTTGTACGAGGTCAGCGGCGAGTGCGGGGCGGTGGGACCGGTCTTGTTGAACGAGCCGAAGTAGTCGTACGTCATCACGTTGTACCAGTCGAGGTACTGCGAGGCGCCGCCGTAGTCGGCCGCGTCGATCTTGCCGCCGTTGGAGCCGTCGGCCGTGATCGCGGCGGTGACCAGGTAGTCCTTGCCGAACTCGGCACGCAGCGCCTGGGCGAGGTTCTTGAACGCCGCCGGGCCGCTGGTGTCACAGGTCAGACCGCAGGCGTTCGGGTACTCCCAGTCGATGTCGATGCCGTCGAAGACATCGGCCCAGCGCGGGTCCTCCACGACGGCCTTGCAGGACTTGGCGAACGCGGCCGCGTTCTGCGCCGCCTGGCCGAAGCCGCCGGAGTAGGTCCAGCCGCCGAAGGAGTAGAGCACCTTGATGTGCGGGTACTTGGCCTTCAGCTGACGCAGCTGGTTGAAGTTGCCGCGCAGCGGCTGGTCCCAGGTGTCGGCCTGGCCGCTGACGGACTGGTCGGCCGTGTAGGCCTTGTCGTAGGCGGCGTAGGTGTCGTCGACGGTGCACTGACCGTTCTTGACGTTGCCGAACGCGTAGTTGATGTGGGTGATCTTGGACGCGGAGCCCGAGGTCACCAGGTTCTTGACGTGGTAGTTGCGGCCGTAGACGCCCCACTCGGTGAAGTAGCCGAGGTTGACCTTGTCGCCCGGGTCCGGGTCGCCGTCGTCGTCTCCGCCGGTGGTGCGCACCGCGACGGCGCCGCTGACCGGTCCGGTCTGGTCGGCGGTGTCCCGGGCCTGCACGGCGTAGGAGTAGTCCGTGCCGGCGGTCAGGCCGCTGTCGGTGTAGCTGGTGCCGGTGACGGTGGCCACCTTGGCGCCGTCGCGCAGGACGTCGTAGTTCTTGATGCCGTTGTCGTCGGTGGCCGCGCTCCAGGTGAGCTTCACCGAGGTGTCGGTGATGTTGGAGGCGGTCGGGGTGCCCGGCGCGGACGGTGCCTCGTCGCCTGGGACCGTGCCGCCGTCACAACTGCCGCCGTTGAGCTTGCAGTTGGACGGGGAGCCGGAGCCGCTGCCGTTGAAGCCGAAGGAGACGGAGGCGCCCGGGGCGAGCGTGCCGTTCCAGGACTTGTTCTTGGCGGTCCAGTGGTTGCCGGAGGAGCTGAAGTCGGCGTCCCAGCCGGAGGTGACGGAGGTGCCGGAGGGGAAGTCCCACTCCACCTTCCAGGAGGTGATGGTGGTCGTGCCGGTGTTCTTCACCGTCCACTTGCCCTCGAAACCGGAGCCCCAGTCCTGCGTCTTGGCGTAGGTAGCGGTGGCTTCGGTGGCCGCCTGGGCGGGGCTGGCGAGACCCACCATGCCGGCGAAGGGGAGCAACAGGGTCGCGAACCCTGCCGCGGCTCTGTGTCTGAAGCGCATGCTGCGCCTCCCTGTCTGGGTAAGAGGGTGAGAGGGCGTGCTGAGCCTCCACGCCCACGGTGCCGCGAGAATAGAAAGGTCTGGACCACAGGTCAATAGGTCCAGACCAGTCCGTGACAGTGGGTGCTAAAGACCCAACTCCTGCGCCAGCACCGCCGCTTGCACCCGGCTGCGCAGCTCCAGCTTCCCCAGCAGCCTGCTGACGTGTGTCTTCACCGTCGCCTCCGCCATGTCGAGCCGTAGCGCGATGTCCGCGTTGGACATCCCCTCGCCCAGACAGGCCAGTACCTCGCGCTCACGCCGGGTGAGCGCCTCCAGCACCCGGGGATCGGCCTTCGGCTCCCGCGCGGACCCGGCGGCGAACTCGGCGATCAGACGCCGGGTGACCGCCGGGGCGATCAGCCCCTCGCCGCGCGCCACCGTCCGTACCGCGTCCAGGAGTTGGCGGGCCTCGGTGTTCTTCAGCAGGAACCCCGACGCGCCCGCCCTGAGCGCCCCGAACACGTACTCGTCGAGGTCGAAGGTGGTCAGCACCAGGACGTCCGCGAGCCGCTCCGCCACCACCTGCCGCGTCGCCGACACCCCGTCAAGCCGTGGCATCTGCACGTCCATCAGCACCAGGTCGGGCCGCAGCTCCCGGGCCAGCGCCACCGCCTGCTCGCCGTCCGCCGCCTCGCCGACCACCTCGATGTCGGGCGCGCTGCGCAGGATGAGGACCAGCCCGGCGCGGACGGCGGACTGGTCCTCGGCGACGAGGACGCGGATCATTCGTTCTCTCCCTGGGAGTTGTCGGTGACGGGAAGCGTGGCGCGTACCGCCCACACCTTGCCCTGCGGGCCGCTCTCGGGCGCCGCCTCGAAGCTGCCGCCCAGCAGCGCCGCCCGCTCCCGCATCCCCACCAGACCGGCTCCGGAGCCGGGGGCGCGAGGGCCGTCGCGGTCGCCGTAGGGGCTGGTCACGCGGATGTCGAGGACACCGTCGCGCTGGGCCAGGCCGACCGTGACCCGGCCCGGGGCCGCGTGCTTGAGGGCGTTGGTGAGGGACTCCTGGACGATGCGGTAGGCGGCCAGTTCGACCGGGGCGGGCAGTTTGCCGTGCTCGGCGCACAGGCCGACGTCGAGGCCGTTGGTGCGGGCGCCCTCCACGAGGGCGGCGAGCCCGTCCAGCGTGGGCGCCGCCGCCGGTTCCAGATCGCCGCTGCTGTCGCGCAGGATGCCGATCAGCCGGCGCATCTCGGCGAGCCCCTGGACGCTGTTCTCCCGGATGACCTCCATCGCGTCGCGGGAGGTCTGCTCGTCGTCGAGGGAGAGCGCGGCGGTGGAGTGGATGGCGATGGCGGAGAGATGGTTGGCGACCATGTCGTGCAGTTCCCGGGCCATCCGGGCGCGTTCGGCGGAGACCGCCTGCGCGCGGTCCATCTCGGCGAGCAGCGCGGTCTGCTCGGCGTGCAGCCGGGCCGCCTCGGCGGCGTCGCGGTGGTTGCGCACGATCCAGCCGGTGGCCGCGGGCGTGAACGTCACGAGACCGACGACCATACCGATCAGCAGCGCCTCCGGAACCTGCCAGACCGCGATCGGCACCACCGTGCCGAGCACCGTCAGCAGACCGGTGATCCAGGGCACCCGGCGGGCCGTGGCGGGCGGGCCGTACAGCACGGCCGCGTAGATGAGGTCGGTGAACATCACGACCGTCACCAGGTTGCCCTGGGTGAGGACGTCCCCGGCGATCGCGACGGAGCCGACGGCCAGACCGAGCCGGGGGCGGGTGCGGCGCAGCAGCTCGCACGCGGCCATCACGAACAGCGGCACCAGGACCGGCCAGCGGCCGTCCCAGAGCACGACCGGGTCGTCGGAGGCGCGGTTGCCGAGCCCGACGCCCCAGATGAGCAGTCCGCCGAGCAGGCCCGCCAGCGCGATCCGCGCGTCGTCGCGGTGCGGGCGGGGGAGCGGTACGGCCATGACTCCATCCAACACGGCACCCGGTCCCGGTGCCTGATGCCCGGGAAGGGTCCCGCGCTGCATCTTTCGATGTACCCCGGGTTCATCGGCGACGACGACGAAACCGGCTCTTCGTGCCGGGAGCCTGGAAGGGTGACCGAGAGGAGCGAGCCGTGATCGTCGCGCTGATCATCATCTGTGAGGTCGGCTTCTGGGTACTGCTGGCCACCGGACTGGCCTTCCGCTACCTGCTGCGGATGCCCCGCACCGGGATGGCCCTGCTGCTGTGCGAGCCGCTGCTGGAGGTCGTGCTGCTCGTCGCCACCGCGGTCGACCTGAGGAACGGCGCCGACCCGAGCTGGAAGCACGGCCTTGCCGCCCTCTACATCGGCTACACCGTCGGCCACGGCCACCGCACCGTGAAGTGGCTCGACGGCCACGCCGCCCACCGCCTCGGCGGCGCCCCGCCGCCGGTCGGCCCGCCCCGCTACGGCATGGCCCGCGCCCGCCACGAGGGAAAGGTCTGGCTCGGCACGGTCACCGCCGCCGCGACCGCGAGCGTCCTGCTGCTGATCGCCATGCGGTACGTCGACGATCCGAGCCGCACCGAGTCCCTGGAGAGCTGGATGTACGTCGCCTGGCGGGCGGCCGGCGTCCACGGCCTGATCGCGCTGACCTACGCGATCTGGCCGAAGAAGGCGCCGGCCGGGACCTCAGCGCTCCCCGCCCGGGACCCAGAGCACGTCCCCGACCGCCTTGTTGGCCGTACGGGCAAGGATGAACAGCAGGTCCGATAGCCGGTTGAGGTAGGTCGCGGTGAGCGGGTTCATGGTCTCCCCGTGCACCTCCAGCGCGGCCCACGTCGAGCGCTCGGCCCGGCGCACCACCGTGCACGCCTGGTGCAGCAGGGCCGCGCCCGGTGTGCCGCCCGGCAGGATGAAGGACCGCAGCTTCTCCAGTTCCTCGTTGAAGCGGTCGCAGTCCGCCTCCAGCTTGTCGATGTAGAACTGCTCGACCCGCAGCGGCGGGTACTCCGGGTTCTCCACGACCGGCGTGCACAGGTCGGCGCCCACGTCGAACAGGTCGTTCTGGACGCGGGTGAGGACCGCGACGACCTCCTCGTCCAGACCGCCGAGCGCGATCGCCGTACCGATCACGGCGTTCGCCTCGTTGGCGTCCGCGTAGGCGGAGATCCGCAGATCGGTCTTGGCGACCCGGCTCATGTCGCCGAGGGCCGTGGTGCCCTTGTCGCCGGTCCTGGTGTAGATACGCGTCAGATTGACCATGGGGTCAGCGTAGTAACCACCCCTCAACTACGCCGTCCGGGGCGTCCTGTGAGCCGCCCCGGTGTGATGTCCGTCAGATGAGACGTGACTCGCGTTACTAACCGATCACACAGCGCCTCACTGCCGCTAGGGTCCGGCCGAGAGGCCCCCTTTCGCTCGTATGCGCTCGCGCGGGGCCGACACCGTAAACAGCGTGTATTGGGGAGTCGCACAGTGGCACGGAAGCTTGCCGTCATCGGCGCCGGCTTGATGGGTTCCGGGATCGCCCAGGTCTCCGCACAGGCGGGCTGGGACGTCGTTCTGCGCGACGTCACCGACGAGGCCCTCAAGCGGGGCACCGACGGCATCAAGTCCTCGTACGACAGGTTCGTCAGCAAGGGCAAGCTGGAGGCGAAGGACGCCGAGGCCGCCCTGGCCCGGATCACCGCCACCACCGACCTGGACGCCGCCGCCGACGCCGACATCGTCGTCGAGGCCGTCTTCGAGAAGCTGGAGGTCAAGCACGAGATCTTCCGGACGCTCGACAGGATCGTACGCCCGGAGACCGTCCTCGCCTCCAACACCTCCGCCATCCCGATCACCAAGATCGCGGCGGCCACCGAGCACCCCGAGCGCGTGGTCGGCGTGCACTTCTTCTCGCCGGTGCCGATGATGCAGCTCGTCGAGCTGGTCCGCGGCTACAAGACCAGCGACGAAACCCTCGCCACCGCGCGCGGGTTCGCCGAGTCGGTCGGCAAGACCTGCATCGTCGTCAACCGCGACGTGGCCGGCTTCGTCACCACCCGGCTGATCTCGGCGCTCGTCGTCGAGGCCACCAAGCTCTACGAGTCGGGCGTCGCCACCGCCGAGGACATCGACCTCGCCTGCAAGCTGGGCTTCGGTCACGCCATGGGCCCGCTGGCCACGGCGGACCTCACCGGCGTCGACATCCTGCTGCACGCCACCAGCAACATCTACACCGAGTCGCAGGACGAGAAGTTCGCTCCGCCGGAGCTGATGCGCCGGATGGTTGACGCCGGTGACATCGGCCGCAAGAGCGGGCAGGGCTTTTACACGTACTGAGCCCCGAAAACCGCACACACCCCAGGAGCATCACTCGCTGGGGTGAATTCGGTATCGGTTCGCTTACAGACGGCAACCTCTGACTGCTTTGGGCCGTCAGAGGTTGCATCACCGGAACACACATCGCGGAGCACACAACGCACGCCTAGGGGAGCGCTATGCACATCAGGGGCGACCACGCCGAGCTGGTCGTCGGGGGCCGCCTCGACGTCCGCAGCGCGGCGGACGCCCGTACGGTCCTGCACTCGGCCGTCGACGACGGAGTCGGCGATCTCGTGCTGGACCTGTCCGAGCTGGAGTTCTGGGACGCCACCGGACTCGGGGTGATCATGGGGGCGCACCGGCGGGCCGGCCGAGCGGGCAGGCGCCTGGTGCTGCGCGCGGTGCCGCCGCAGATGCAGCGCCTGCTGGTGGCCACCCGGCTGCACCGGATCCTCGCCATCGAGGGCGGAATCGGCGTGGAGTCGCTGCCGCGCGTGTGACCCCTCGGAGCGGGTGGGACGAGGGACCGGACGTTCCGGTTGCGAAGGGCATCACGCAGGCAATCCTCATGAACCTGTGATGTCTCGGACGGCGCGGTACCCCGGCCTGTCGTAGATACTGTGCGAAGGTTTAGGGTTCGGTCGCCCGCTGCGTGACAACCCTTCGAGCGGGCCCGGACCAGAAGCGACAGCGCGGTGTGCACAACGGCCGGGAGGGGCTTCGGCACACGACGCTTTTGGGGGGCTTGAACCTATGGACCCGAACAACCGGGGACCCGAGGAGTACGGCCAGGAGGACGGTGCGACAGCGCCGCGCCCGCGCCCGCCCAGGGACCCCCTCACACCCGACTTCGGACAGCACGCGCCCGCACTGGCCCGTACCGTGCAGCTCGTTTCCGGCGACTTCCTGCTCACCGTCAACCCGGTGGACGGCAGCGAGATCGAGCCCTGCCCGCCCGGCGAGCGCCCGACCCGTCCCGCGAAGCTCAGCCCGGCCGCCCGTGCCGAGGCCGACCGCGCGGCCCGCCCGCAGACCCCGCCGGGACCGCCCCAGCCGGAGCTGCTCCTGCTGGCCCGCCAGGACGAGCGCGAAGAGCTCGTGCGCTTCCTCGCGCGCGGCCGCTCGGTCCGCCTGACCGGCCCCGCCGGATCGGGCCGCACCAGCCTCCTCGACGTGGTCGCCGAGGACTGCTCGGACCTCGCCCCCGACGGCGTGGTCCGCCTCAACGGCTACCGCCGCACGGTCGACGACCTGCTGCACGACCTGCTCTACGCCGTCTACGACGCGCCCCTGCACCGCCCGGAACGGGACGAACTGCTCGCCTGCGTCCGCGAGATCGGCGCGGTCGTCGTCCTCGACGACGCCGAGATCGGCGGCGCCGCCCTCGACGAACTGCTCGACGCCACCCCCGAGTGCGCCTTCCTGATCGCGGCCACGCCCGACGTGCCCGCGCCGACCGCCGAGTCCGGGGTCGAGGAGGTCCTCCTCGGCGGCCTGGACCGCGCCGCGGGCCTGGACCTGCTGGAGCGGGCCGTCGGCCGGGCGCTGACCGAGGACGAGGCCAACTGGGCCGGCGACCTCTGGTTCGAGTCCGAGGGGCTGCCGCTGCGGTTCGTCCAGGCGGGCGCCCTGCTGCGCCAGCGCGACCAGCTGCGGGCCGGGGTCGGCGCCGTCGACGAGTACGGCGTCTTCGAGGACTCCCTGCCGGTCGACCCCGACGAGCCCTTCGACGTCGACGACAGCGTGGAGATCCCGCTGCCCGCCCTCGGCGAGGCCGCCGCGCCCGCCCCGCTGCTCGCCTCCCGGCTCAGCACCTCCGCCCGCGCCACCCTGCGCATCGCGGTCGCGCTCGGCGGCGAGGTGCCGGACCAGGCCCACCTGCCCGCCCTCGTCGACGACACCCACGCCGACGCGGCCCTGGGCGAACTGGTCGCCTGCGGACTGGTCTCGCCGGTCGGCGCCACCTACCGGCTCGCCGCGGGTGTGCGCACCCAGCTGGTGGCCGCCGGATTTGCCGAGGGCGCCGACGAGCACGCGCTGGCCGCGGCCAAGCACTACGCCTGGTGGGCCGCGCACCCCTCGGTCACCCCGGAGCGGGTGTGCGCGCAGGCGGACGCCCTGCTCGCCGCCCTCACCGCGCTGGTGCCGGACACCACCCCGCCCGCCGAGGACGAGGAGAGCCCCGCCGTTCTGCTCGCCCGGACCGCGGCGCCCGCCTTCGCGGCCGGACTGCACTGGAGCGCCTGGGAGCGCGCGCTGCGCTCCGGTGCCGAGGCCGCCCGGCTCGCCGGGGACGTCGGGGAACAGGCCTACTTCCACCACGAGTTGGGCGTACTCGCGCTCTGCGGCGGCCAGTACGACCGGGCCCGCGCCGAGCTGGAGTCCTCCATCGGGCTGCGCGGCGCCCTCGCCGACAAGCGGGGCACCGTGGCGGGCCGCCGCGCCCTGGCGCTGGTCGCCGACCGCACCGGGGACACCCCGGGCGTCGGCATCCCGGCCGGGAGCGGCGCCACGGCGGCGGAGGAGGTACCGGACGCCCGGCACGAGGAGTCGCAGTCGCCGCCCGGCGGCGTCCCGGCGTTCCCGCCGCTCCGGCCCGCCCCGAGCGACCCGGACCTCGTCAGCATCCACCGCACCTCGGCCATGGGCGCCCCGTCCAAGGCCGGTGGCGGCCTGAAGGGGCTCGCCAAGCGCAACCTCGTCGCCGCGGGCGCGGGCGCGCTCCTGGCGGCGGTGCTGGGCACCGTGGTGACGCTCGGCGCCACCTCGGACGGCGAGGCGGGCGCGCCCTCCGACCAGGTGGGCGTCAACCCCTCGGCCAGCCAGGGCATCGGGGACGACAGCCTCGGCGCGGACAAGGCGGACGAGGGCGAGGACAAGGGCGACACCGGTACGGCGACCAGCCGTCCGACCGACCCCGGTCCCGACGGCACGCTCGGCACCTCCGACGACCCGACGCCCACCGAGACGACGGGCCCGTCGAGCAGGCCGAGCGACAGCGAACGCCCGGACGGCGACCCGTCGGACGACCCGACGAAGCCGCCGACCAAGACGGCCAGGCCGCCGTCCTCCACGAAGCCGCCGACGACGCCGACGACGCCCACCGAGTCGCCGGAGCCGTCGACGAGCACGTCCTCGACCGGCACCGGGTCCCCGGCGCCGACGGACTCCGAGACGGGGTCCCCGGACACCTCGGACACGGCGAGCGGGCCGGCGGAGATCAGCACCACGGCCGGCGCGCCGGACAGCCCGAGCACGTCGGCCGACGTGATCTGAGGCCGCGTAGGCAGTAGACGTGATCTGAGGCCGCGTAGGCAGTAAAGGGGCCGGGTCCGTCAAGGACCCGGCCCTCGCGTCGTGTGAGGCGTGGTCAGAACAGCCGCAGCTTGTCGTCCTCGATGCCGCGCAGCGCGTCGTAGTCCAGCACCTGGCAGCCGATCCCGCGGTCCGTGGCGAGCACGCGGGCCTGGGGCTTGATCTCCTGGGCCGCGAAGATGCCGCGGACCGGGGCCAGATGGGGGTCGCGGTTGAGGAGTTCCAGATACCGCGTCAGCTGTTCCACGCCGTCGATCTCACCGCGGCGCTTGATCTCCACGGCGACGGTCTGTCCCTCGGCGTCGCGGCAGAGGATGTCGACGGGCCCGATGGCCGTCATGTACTCGCGCCGGATCAGGGTGTAGCCCTCGCCGAGGGTTTCGATGCGGTCGGCGAGCAGCTCCTGAAGGTGTGCTTCCACGCCGTCCTTGATCAGGCCCGGGTCGACGCCGAGTTCGTGCGTAGAGTCGTGGAGGACCTCCTCCATCGTGATGATGAGCTTCTCGCCCGCTTTGTTGACGACGGTCCAGACGCCTTCCTCGTCGCCGGTGCCCTCCTTCAGAGTGCACGGCGGGGACATCCAGTTCAGGGGCTTGTAGGCCCGGTCGTCCGCGTGGATGGACACACTGCCGTCCGCCTTCACCAGGATGAGACGGGGTGCGGACGGGAGATGGGCGGTGAGCCGGCCCGCGTAGTCGACGGAGCATCGGGCAATGACGAGACGCATGGTCGGCAACGCTACTCGACGGGCGCCCGTGCACGCGATTCGCCCGCCGGTCCCCTCGTCCACCGCCCGCAACGGCGTCCTGCCGGGCACCCCTTTTGAACTGGAAGAGCCCTGTTCACAGGTGGCCGATTGTGTTCCTACGGGGACTTGTCCATGTGCGCATTCTTCTGGTGCCGCCCCGAGCCGTTGCCTACCGTAGTAAACGGGAGGTCGCGAGGCGTGCACGCAGAGTGTTCGAGGCGTGAACTCCCGTCCCTGTCCGGCAACCCCTGTTGTTCGGGGGTGCGAGAGGAGAACTCATGTCGCTCGACGTCTCACCGGCCCTATTGGAACAGGCCGAGCGAGGCGAGGTCGACGAAGCCGCCTTCGTCGACTGCGTCCGGACCTCCCTGCCCTACGCATGGGAGATGGTCAGCTCCCTGGTGGCTCAGCTGAAGGTCGACGGCGGAGAGTTCGCCGACAACCAGACGCCCCCGCCGGACGAGCAGGCGCGTGGTCAGCTGCTGCGTGCGCTTGCGAGTGACGCGATACGCGGTGCGCTGCAACGGCACTTCGGTGTGCGGCTGGCCTTCCAGAACTGCCACCGGGTGGCGGTGTTCCCGTTGGACTCCTCGGTCGACGAGACGCTCGCCCGTTTCACCTCGGTGCGCAGCCAACTGTTGAACCAGTCGCCGGAGCTGCGGGACTGCTGATCCGGTGAGCCGCTTGCTTGCCGCTCCGTACGCGGGAGGTGCATGGAGTACCGGGGCGGCAAGCGTCCGGTCGGGCAGGTGCGTTCAGCCGAGGTGCGGGAGCACCTCGGCACCCAGCCGCCGTACGTTCTCCTCGGTGGCCGCGAGATCGCCCGAGCCCTCGACGAGCAGGGCGAAGCGGGAGATGCCGGTCCGTTCGCTGGTCGCCGCCAGCCGGTCCGCGCACAGCCGCGGGGTGCCCACCGGGTGCAGCCCGCAGAGCAGTTCGGTGTACGCCAGGGGGTCCCGCATCACCCGATGGCGGCCGTCCACCGTCATATGGGCCTCCAGGCCCTGCTTCAGAAAGCCCGGCATCGCCTTCAGCAGGGTCTCCGCCGCGTCGGTGCGCCGGTCGGCGATCTGGCAGACGCCGGCGGAGACATGGCCCGCGGCGCGGATCTCCTCCGGGGACCGGCCCGAGGCGCGCGCCTGCTCCCGCCACAGGGCGACCATCTCCGCCTTCTCCTCGTCGCCCACATGCATGCCGAGCAGCATCGGCAGGCCCCGCTCGGCGGCGAGCCGGACGCTTTTGGGCGAGGTGCAGGCGACGACGACCTCGGGTCCGGGGCCGCCCGAGAGGGCCTCGCTGGGGCGCGGGACGACCGGGACCTCACGGAAGCGGTAGCGTTCGCCGTCGGCTCCGACGGAGGGTTCGCGCAGCCAGCGCACCAGCAGATCGAGTGATTCCGGGAACCCCTTCTCGTAGGCCGCGAGCCCCGCGCCGAAGACCTCCAGGTCCACCCAGGGGCCGCCGCGGCCGACGCCCAGGGAGAAGCGGCCGCCGCTCGTCAGATGCAGCAGCGCGGCCTGTTCGCCGACGGCGACGGGGTGGGCCGTGGGCAGTACGGTGACGGCGGTGCCGATCCTGATCCGCCGGGTGCGGCCCAGCAACAGGGCGGCCAGGGTGAGGGCGGACGGGCAGGTGCCGTACGGGACGAAGTGATGCTCGGCCAGCCAGACCGAGTCCAGACCCGCCTCCTCCGCGACCTCGGCCGAGCGGACCGCGCGGTGCAGCGCCTCCCCCTCGCCCTGTCCCGGGAACTGGGCCGCCAACACGAAACTTCCAACGCGCATTGCTCTTTTCCTGCTTCCTTGGCTCCGACGCGGAGCTCCCCCGACCGGCATAACCGTCTGACACGTGCCGAGGACACGGCTTGACGGAGGGATTTGCGGATTGTCTGCAGAATGAGCTTCGGCGGCGGGGGACTTGTGGGGATTGGTGGCCTACGCCTACCCCTGCCCGCGCCGCGTAGGCTGGACGCGGCCCGTGCTTCCTGTATAGCCCCGTGAGGTGTCCTGTGTCCCCGCGTCGCAACCGTCCCAAGGCCGGCGGTGCGTCGGCCGCGTCCGGCCGGAGTGCCGAGGACGACCGTCGCGGCCGCTACGGCGGCTGGCAGTCCTCGGAGGAGTGGCAGGGCGAGGCCTGGAACGTCCGGCACGTGGCGGGCGCCAGCGCCCAGGGCAAGTCCTACCGCTGCCCCGGCTGCGACCAGCTGATCCCCGACGGCGTCCCGCACGTGGTCGCCTGGCCCGACCACGCCGGCGTCGACGACCGCCGCCACTGGCACAAGTCCTGCTGGAACGCGAAGGACCGCCGCACCACAAAGGTGCAGCGGTCCAGGAACGCGCCGAGGTTCTAGTCATCGCCGTCCCCAACGCCCGGGTGTCACACCGAACGGGCACGGCCCGCGCCCGCGCGTGCTCCCGGCGGCGCGCCGTCCCCGCCGGGCGGTCGGTGGCCGCGAGGGGCCCCGCGGGATCACCCCGCCCCGGGCCGGTCGCGGACCACCGTGCTCACGGCCGGTCCGGTCGCCGCGGCGGGCGCAGCCCTACACGTCCCGCTTCTCCAGCAGGGCGTACGCGCCGGCGAAGGCGGCCGCGGTGACGACGAGCATGATCCACAGGGGGTCCCAGCCGGAGGGGCCGGTGTCGGTGAGGGACTGGGAGTAGAAGGCGCTCAGCTGGTTCGGGATGGAGTACTCGAACAGGGCCTGGCGCAGGTCCTCCAGCGACTCCGAGAACATGAACAGCGCGATCACCAGCGGCGCCAGCAGCACGCCGATCATGATGGTGATGGCGCCCGCGGAGTGCCGGATGATCGAGCCGACGAGCAGCGACAACAGGCCGAGCAGCGCGATGAACAGCGAGACGCCGACCGTGCCCTTCAGCCACTCCTCGCCGGACGGCTCCCGCGCGGCGCTCAGGATGGAGACGTCCGCGAGCGCGACGACGAACGCCGAGACCAGGGTGACGGTGAAGGCGACCGCGAAGAACACGATCCCCTTGGCCAGCAGCACCCGCCCACGGGACGGGCAGGCCGTCATGGTGGTGCGGATCATGCCGGTGCCGTACTCGGAGGCCGTGGTCAGCACGCCGAGCGTCATGATGCACATGATGCCGAGCAGCAGCCCGAAGAACCCGAAGGAGAGCGGGTTCTCGCCCGCCAGGTCGCTGTCCGGGGCGTTGGCCGCGACCAGCGCCGCGGTGGCCAGGCCGATGCCGACGACCAGCACGATGAACACGCCGAGCGTCCACATCGTGGAGCGCACCGAGCGGATCTTCGTCCACTCCGAGGCGAGCGCGTGCCCGAGGTGGGTGCGCTTGACCGGGATCGGCGAGGTGTAGACGGGGTACGGAGCGCCGGGCGCCGCCTGCCAGTTCGGTGCGGCGGTCTGCGGCATCGGGGGCTGCGGGGTGCTCATCGGGCGTCCTCGGACTTGGTCGTGTCGACGGCGGGGGCAGGGGCGGCGGGCGCCGCGGGCGCGGGCTGCGCGTACGGGTTCGGGGTCTCGCCCTGGGCGGCCGGGGGCGCGGTGGGCGCCGCCGGGGCGGCATAGGGGCCCTGCGGGGCCTGCGGCGGCTGCGCGGGCTGGCCGGGCTGTCCCTGGGGCATCGTGAACGGCTGACCGCCCTGCTGGGGCGGCGGCGGGGCGTACCAGCCCGGCTGGCCCTGCCCGGGCACCGGCATCGGCGGCTCGGCGCCGGGCGGCAGCGGCTGCTGGAGGCCGGCCTTCTGGTCGATCGTGGAGCGGTAGTCGACGGCGCCCTGCGTCATCCGCATGTACGCCTCCTCCAGCGACGCCTGGTGCGGCGACAGCTCCCACAGCCGTACGTCCGACTCGTGCGCGATGTCGCTGATGCGGGGCAGCTCAAGCCCTGTCACCCGCAGCGCCCCGTCCTGCTCGGGCAGCACATGGCCGCCCGCCTCGGTCAGCGCGGTGGACAGCTTCTCGCGCAGCTGCGGCTCGGTGTCGGGGGTGCGCACCCGGGCGAAGCCCGCGGAGTTCGCCGCGATGAAGTCCTGCACGCTCATGTCGGCGAGGAGCTGTCCGCGCCCGATCACGATGAGGTGGTCGGCGGTCAGCGCCATCTCGCTCATCAGGTGCGAGGAGACGAAGACCGTACGGCCCTCGGCGGCCAGCGCCTTCATCAGGTTGCGCACCCAGAGGATGCCCTCGGGGTCGAGACCGTTGACCGGCTCGTCGAAGAGCAGCACCTGGGGGTCGCCGAGCAGCGCCGCGGCGATTCCGAGCCGCTGGCCCATACCGAGGGAGAAGCCCTTGGAGCGCTTGCGTGCCACGTCCTGCAGGCCCACCACGCCGAGCACCTCGTCGACCCGGCGCGCCGGGATGCCGGAGAGCTGGGCCAGGCTCAGCAGATGGGTGCGGGCGGTCCGGCCGCCGTGCACCGCCTTGGCGTCCAGCAGCGCGCCGACCTGCCGGGGGGCGTTGGGCAGCTTGCGGTACGGGTAGCCGCCGATCGTCACCTGCCCCGACGTGGGGTTGTCCAGGCCGAGGATCATCCGCATCGTCGTCGACTTGCCCGAGCCGTTGGGGCCCAGGAAGCCGGTGACGGCACCGGGCCGCACCTGGAAGGAAAGGTTGTACACAGCGGTCTTGTCGCCGTAGCGCTTGGTCAGGCCGACTGCCTCGATCATGCTCCGCACCCATCGAAAGGTTCAGGACAGCGGGGCACACGCCCCCGTAAGGGTTAGGAGGATATCCGGGCGCTGACGGTTTCCTTCATGAGCGGGCAAAATCCGCGGCGCTCACGCGTCCCGCTTCTTCAGCAGGACGAAACCGCCCACCAGGGCGGCAATCACCCACAGCACCATGATCCCGAGCCCGCCCCAGGGGCCGTAGGGGGTGTCGTTGTCCACCGGGGTGACCACCTGCATGATCTTGCTGCCGGCCTGGTCGGGCAGATAGCGGCCGACCTTCTTGGTGGCGGGGACGTTGCCGAGGATGGGGGGAGACCAGGAAGAGGAACGGCATCAGGATGCCCAGCGACAGCATCGGCGAGCGCAGCATCGCGGCGACGCCCATGGAGAGCAGCGCGATCAGCGCCATGTAGAGCCCGCCGCCGATGACCGCCCTGAGCACTCCCTCGTCACCGAGGTGTGCCTTGTACTCGCCGAGCATCGCCTGCCCCAGGAAGAAGGCGATGAAGCTGGTGACGAGGCCGACCAGCAGGGCGAGTCCGGTCGCCACCGCGATCTTGCCGCCCAGGAAGGTGGCGCGCTGCGGCACCGCGGCCAGCGAGGTGCGGATCATGCCGGTGCTGTACTCGTTCGACACCACCAGCACCCCGAACACGATCATCGCCAGCTGCCCCAGGCTCATCCCGGCGAAGCTGATGAAGGTCGGGTCGAAGGAGAGCCGGTCGTCGCGGTCGAGGTTGTCGTACTCGTGCCTGGACAGCAGCGAGATCAGCACGCCGAGGGCCACGGTGACCACCACGGCGAGCGACAGCGTCCACACCGTCGACGCCACCGACCGGATCTTGGTCCACTCCGAGCGCAGGACCTGGGTCGTCGCCATCGCTCAGCCCTCCTTCCGCCAGCTCTGTCCCCACCCCTGCGGCGGCTGTTCGGGCGGTGCCTCGGAATGCGCGTGGTACTCCACCGACTCCGCCGTCAGCTGCATGAACGCCTCCTCCAGGGACGCCTGCTGCGGGCTCAGCTCGTGCAGGACGACCTCGTGCCGCGCGGCCAGCTCCCCGATCCGCTCCGACTTCCCGCCGTCCACCTCCAGCGTTCCGCTCCCGTTGTGCACGACCGTCATCCCGTTCTGCCGCAGCACCTCGGCCAGCCGGTCCTCCTGCGGGGTGCGGATACGGACGTAGGAGCGCGAGTTCTGCGCGATGAAGTCGGCCATGGAGGTGTCGGCGAGCAGCCGTCCCTGGCCGATGACGACGAGATGGTCGGCGGTCAGCGCCATCTCGCTCATCAGGTGCGAGGAGACGAAGACCGTACGGCCCTGCGCGGCCAGCGATTTCATCAGATTGCGGATCCAGTGGATGCCCTCCGGGTCGAGCCCGTTGACCGGCTCGTCGAACATCAGGATCTGCGGATCGCCCAGCAGCGCCCCCGCGATACCGAGCCGCTGACCCATGCCGAGGGAGAAACCCTTGGCCTTCTTCCGGGCCACCGCCGTCAGGCCCACCGTGTCCAGCACCTCGTGCACCCGCGCCCGCGGGATGCCGTTGCTCTGCGCGAGGCACAGCAGATGGTTGAAGGCGCTGCGCCCGCCGTGCACGGCCTTCGCGTCCAGCAGCGCCCCGATGTACTTCAGCGGGTCCCGCAACTGGTCGTAGTGCCTGCCGTCGATACGGACGTCACCGGCCGTCGGACGGTCCAGACCGAGCATCATGCGCATCGTGGTGGACTTGCCCGCGCCGTTGGGGCCGAGGAACCCGGTGACAATTCCGGGCCGGACGGTGAAGGTGAGGTTGTTGACCGCCACCTTGTCGCCGTACCGCTTGGTCAGCCCCGCGAGTTCGATCATGCGCACACGCTAAAACGGGACAAAGCCCCCTGCCACCGGAGTGACAGGGGGCTTCGTCCCGTTAGCGACAGTGGTGGGCGACCGTGCGCCGGACCGCTGTTACCGGGTCTGCTGCGCGGGAACCCCACGGGAGATCGGCTCGTCCTCGGCCGGGGTGCCGGCCGCGGCCACCGCGGCACCGGTGAGGGTCGCCAGCATCTCGCGCACGTTCGTCAGCTGGGCGTTGATCGAGTCGCGGCGGTTGGTCAGCGCGGCCAGCTCACGCTCGGATTCCGAACGGATGCGGTCGGCCTTGGCGTTGGCGTCGGCCACGATGTCCTCGGCCTGGCGCTGGGCGGTCTCGACCGTCTGGCGGGCGCGGCGCTCGGCGTCCGTGCGCAGCTTCTCCGCCTCCAGGCGGAGCTGCTCGGCGCGGTGCTCGATCTCCGCGAGACGCTTCTCGGCCTTCTGCTGACGCGAGGCCAGGTCGCGCTCGGACTGCTCGCGGCGCTTGGCGAGGTTGGTCTCGAAGTCGGCGGCGGCCTGGGCGGCCTTGGCGCGGGTCTCCTCGAAGAGGGCGTCCGCCTCCTCGCGCTTGGACTGCGCGTCCTTCTGCGCCTCGGCGCGCAGCTGGGCGGCGTCGCTCTTGGCCTTCTCGACGATCCGGACGCCCTCGTCCTCGGCCTTGGCCTTGCGTTCCGCCGCGAACGATTCCGCGTCGTTGCGGACCTGCTGGGCCGCCGACTCCGCCAGCTCGCGGTGCTGCTCCGCGGCGCGCCGGGCCTCTTCGCGCAGATCCTTGGCCTCTTCCTCGGCGAGACGCAGGATCTTCTCGACGCGGGCGCCGAGCCCGGCGTACGACGGTTCGGCGTCGGTCACCTGGGCCTGGGCGTTCTGCGTTTCGAGGTGGAGTTCCTCGATGCGCTTTTCCAGAGCGGTGATGCGGGCGAGAGCGCTGTCACGGTCGGAGACGAGCTTGGAGATTCGTTCGTCCACCTGAGCGCGGTCGTATCCACGCCGCACAAGCTCGAAGCCGTAGGGGGAAGTGTCGCTCATGGGGTTCCTGTCGAATGAGACCGGTGAGGTGATAGGTGGAATCCTAGGGGCCGAAGCGGTGTGTCATCGAGCGGATACGTGTTTGATCTGGAGAATGACACCCCTTTTGAGTGGCTAACCGTCGGACGGCTTGCCAAAAAGTAGGTCAAAGGCCCCAGCCGACACCCGAATCGCATCGCTTGGCTAGCTCTCCGACGACTTGCCACCCGATCGAGGGGCGCCGACCGTCGCACCGGCCTTGACGCCGCCGTCCTTGCCGCCGCCCGGCGCCTCGAAGGACTCCAGCGCCTCCAGCACGTCCTGGACCCGGGAGATCTCGGCGTTGATGTCCTCCCGGCGGCGCACCAGCACCTCCAGCTCGCGCTTGCCCTCCTCGACCGTCCGCTTCGCCTCGCGGATCGCCTCGGCGCGCAGCTCCTCGGCCTCCTTGATGAGCGAGGCCTTCTTCTGCTCGGCCTCCTTCAGCAGGCCCTCGGCCTTCTTCACCGCGGCGATCCGGACCTTGCCCGCCTCGGAGTTGGCCTCCGAGACCAGCTCCTTCGCCTTCGCCTGGGCCTTGGCCAGCTGCTCCTCGGCGGCCTTGATGAGCGCGTCGCAGCGGTCGCCGGTCGACTTCATGGTCTCCGCGGCCTCGCGCCGGGCCCGCTCGTGCAGCTCCTCGATCTCGCTGGTGATGCGGTCGCGCAGCTCCTCCGCGCGCTCCCTTATGGCGGTGGCGTCCCGGCGCGCCCCGACCAGCAGCTCGTCGGCGTCCGTACGCGCCTTCTCCACCAGCGAGTTGCCCTCGACCGTCGCCTCCGCGACCAGCCGCTCGGCCTCCTTGCGGGCGGCGCCCACCATGGTGTCGGCCTGGCCCTCGGCGTCCGCGGTCGTCTTCAGCGCCTGCGTCTGCGCCTCGGTGAGCAGCTTGTCGGCCTCGGCGGTGGTCTCCGTGATGAGCTTGTCGACCTGCTCCGCGGCCTCCGAACGCCGCTTGTTGGCGTCCTTGCGGGCCTCGTCCAGCAGCCGCTCGGCCTCCTCGCGGGCGGCGGCGGTGACCCGCTCGGCCTCCGCCAGCGCCTCCGCCCTCACCCGCTCCGACTCGGTGCGGACCCGCTCCGCGTGCTGCTGCGCGGAACCCACCGTCTCGGCGGCGTCGGCGCGCAGCCGCTCCGCGTCCCCGGTGGCCTCCGAGAGCAGCCGCTCGGCGTTGGCGACCGCCTCGGCACGGACCCGCTCGGCCTCCTCGGCCGTCTCGGTGGTGAGCCGCTCGGCCTCCTTGCGCGCCTCGGTGATCAGGGTGTCGGCCTGCGCCGCCGCGTCCGAGCGGATGCGGTTGGCGTCCTCGCGGGCGTCGGCCCGGGTGCGCGCCGCCGCCTGGTCGGCCTCGGCGAGGGCGTCCGAGGCCTCGGTACGGACCCGCTGGGCGTGCTCGGCGGCGTCCGAACGCAGCCGGTCCGCCTCCGCGATCGCCTCCGACACGGTGCGCTCGGCCAGCGCCTTGGCGGCCTCCGACTCCTCGGACGCCTCGCGCCGGATCCGGCCCGCGTCCTGAGAGGCCCGCTCCCGCTCGGCGTAGGCGTCGGCGCGGACCCGGTCCGCCTCCTCCTCGGCCTCCCGCCGGGTGCGCTCGGCGACGTGCTCGGCGGCGCTGCGCAGCCCCTGGATCTCGTCCTGGGCCTGCTCGTGCAGCCCGGCCACCGAGTCGCGCACCTGCTGGGCGTGCTGCTCGGCGGCGGAGACCATCTCGGTGGCGCGCCGGTCGGCCTCCTCGACCAGCCGGACCGCCTCGGCCTGCGCCTCCTCCACCCGGTTGCGGGCGGAGGCCAGCAGCTCCTCGCTCTGCTCGCGGGCCCGCTCGCGCTCCTGGTCGGCCTCCTGGCGCGCGGAACCGAGCGTCTCCTCGGCCTCACGGCGGCGCCTGACGGCCTCCTCCTGGGCGGCGGCCAGCGTCTCGGACGCCTCGGTCGCCAGCCGCTCGGCGGCGGCCTGCGCCTCGGCCCGTACCCGGTCGGCGCTGTCCTGCGCCTCCGACTTCAGCCGCTCCGCCTCGGCCGCGGCCTCCGAACGCAGGCGTACGGCGACGGCCTCGCCCTCCGCGCGGGAGGCGGAGGCGTCCGAGGCGGCCTCGTTGCGCAGCCGCTCCGCCTCCTCCTCGGCCTGCTGGAGCAGGGTGCGGATGCGGTCCGCGGACTCCGAGCGCAGCCGCTCGGTCTCCTCGGCGGCCTCGCGGCGGATCCGCGCGGCCTCCTCCCGGGCCTCGGTCAGCGCCTGCTCGGCGGCCGTCAGCCGCTGCTCGGCCTCCGACTGGAGCCGGGTCAGTTCCTCGGCGGCCTCCACCCGGCGGGCCTCTATGGCCTGCTCGGTCTCCTCGCGCAGCTCGCGCGCGGCCCGCTCGGCCTCCGCCCGGATGCCCTCGGCCTGCTCGACCGCCTCCTCGCGGTTGCGCTCGGCCTCCTTGCGGGTGCGCTCCAGGACTTCCTCGGCCTGCCGGCGCAGCGTGGTGGCGCGCTCGATGGCCTCGGTGCGGACCTTCTCGCTGTCGGTGGTGGCGGTCTGGCGCAGTTCGTCGGCGTCCGCCTTGGCCTTGGACAGCAGCTCCTCGGCGGTCTTGGCCGCCTCCTCGATCTGCTGGACGGCCTCCTTGCGGGCCTCCGCGCGGATCTTCTCGCCCTCGGCGACCGCGTCGGCGCGCAACTGCTCGGCCTCGCCGCGCAGCCGCCGCGCCTCCTCCTGGAGCTCGACCGTCTTGGCCCGGTACTCCTTGGTGTCGTCCTTCGCGGCGCCCTTGAGCTGCTCGGCGATGTCGTGCGCCTCGGCGCGCAGCCGGTCCGCCTCGGCCTCCGCCTCGCGGCGGATCCGCTCGGCCTCCTCGGCGGCGGCCTTGGTGGTCTTCTGCGCGTCCTCCTGCGCCTTGTTCAGGACGTCCTCGGCGGTCTTGGCCGCCTTCGACAGCTGGGTCGCGCTCTCCTCGGCGGTGAGCGTACGGGCCTTCTCGGCGGCCTCCGCCAGGACCTTCTCGGCCTCCGCGCGGGCGTCCGCGACGATCTGCTCGGCCTCCGCCTTGGTGGCCTCGGCCTCCTTGGTGGCCTCGCTGACCAGCCGGGCGACCTGCTCCTTGGCGGTACGGGTGCGCTGCTCATTGGCGGACTCGGTGCTGCTGAGCGCCTTGGCCGCTGCCTCCTTGGCCTCGGCGAGGACCTTCTCCGCCTCCGACTGCGCCTTGCGCAGCGCCTCCTCGGCCTCCGTCATCCGCTGCTCGGCGGCGCGGCTGAGCTCACTGGCCTGGCGGCGGGCCGCGTCCGACTCGCTGACGGTGGAGTTGCGCAGCTGCTCGGCGTGGTCGGTGGCCTCCTGGGCCTGGGTGGAGGCGGCGTTCAGCAGTCGCTCGGCGTCCGCGCGGGCGCGGCGCAGCAACTGCTCGGCCTCCGCGCGGGCCGCCTCCGCCTCGCTCTGCAGGCGCTGGCGGGCCTCGGTGGTGAGCCGCTCGGCCTCCGCGCGGGCCGCCGCCATGGCCTGCTCGGCCTCGGCGCGGGACTCCTCCAGCAGACGGCGGGCCTGGGACTCGCTGCGGGCGCGCAGCTGCTCGGCCCAGGCGACGTTCTCGTTGACGTGCGACTCGACGGTCTGGCGGCGCTCGGCGAGCTCCTGGTCGAGCTGCTGGCGGCGGGTGACCGCCTCCTGGTGCAGCTCCGCCTGGAGGCGCGCGGCCTGCTCGGCGTGCTCCTGGAGGATGCGCTGGGTCTGCGCCCGGGCCTGGCTCAGCTCGCGCTCGGCGTCCTGGCGCAGCTGGTCGGCCTGCATCTGGGCGTTCCGCAGCAGCTGCTCGGCCTGGTAGCCGATGTCACCGCCGCCGAAATCGGGACGGGACATGATGGTGCGCCGCGCCTCGTGCAGCTTGGCGCGCAGCACCTCGACCTGGTAGCCGAGGTCCTCGGCGTGCTGGATCGCCTTTTCCCGCTCGGTCTTCAGCCGATCCATCTCGGCCTCGAACCGAGAGAGGTGGTCGACGTCAGCCGCCGGCTCTCGCTCCTGGCGTTCGTAGCCCCGCACTGCGCGGTCCCATCCGTCCCCTGGTCGCAAGTCTCTCCATACGAGCTCCGTCCATCCGCCGAACGGGGCCCCCGGGGAATGGTGTCAGATCAACGACGGAGCATGGGCTGCTGCCCCGACGCTCGTCCCCCGAAACCTGGACCCCGGCCCGCGATCGAACGCCGAAGAGGCGACGACCGACCCCAACCCTACCGGCCCATATGTACGAGGGTCAGTGCTCAGGTGACTCAACGGGCGCCGAAGTGACCAGTTCTGTGAGTACGCCGTGGCAATCCTTGGGGTGCAGGAAGGTGATCCGTGACCCCATGGAGCCGCGTCGCGGCTCTTCGTACAGGACCCGCACGCCCTTGTCCTTGATGTCGGCGGCGTCCGCGTCGACGTCGGCGGTGCCGAAGGCGATGTGGTGGACGCCCTCGCCGTTCTTGGCGAGCCACTTGGCGACGGTGGAGTCCTCCCGGGTCGGCTCCAGGAGCTGCAGGTACGACGCCCCGCCGTCGGACGTATCGTTGATCTTGAGCATGGCCTCACGGACCCCCTGCTCTTCGTTGACCTCGGAGTGGAACACCTCGAAGCCGTAGGTGGCCCGGTAGAACTCGACGGTCTTGTCGAGGTCGAAGCAGGCGATCCCGATGTGGTCGATTCGCGTCAGCATGGATTCAGTGCAGCGCTCCCGCGGTGGTAACGCAACGTGCCAGCGATCACACCGACTGCCCGGTGACGGCACGGAGTGCCACTCAGTACATTCGAAGTAAACCCTCGTTCACTCCTCGGCTGTGCAAGCTGGAAGGGGATCGCACCTCATGTCTGGAACGAACGGCACTACCTCGGTGATCGTCGCGGGCGCCCGTACGCCCATGGGACGGTTGCTGGGCTCGCTGAAGTCCTTCTCCGGAGCCGACCTCGGCGGCTTCGCGATCAAGGCCGCCCTCGACCGTGCGGGGATCGGGGGCGACCAGGTGCAGTACGTGATCATGGGGCAGGTCCTCCAGGCCGGCGCCGGTCAGATCCCGGCCCGTCAGGCCGCGGTCAAGGCCGGCATCCCGATGAACGTCCCCGCGCTGACCATCAACAAGGTCTGTCTGTCGGGCCTCGACGCCATCGCGCTGGCCGACCAGCTGATCCGCGCCGGCGAGTTCGACGTGATCGTCGCCGGTGGTCAGGAGTCCATGACCAACGCGCCCCACCTGCTGCCGAAGTCCCGTGAGGGCTTCAAGTACGGTGCGATCGAGATGCTCGACGCGATGGCCCACGACGGCCTCACCGACTCCTTCGAGGGCATCGCCATGGGCGAGTCCACCGAGAAGCACAACACGCGCCTGGGCATCGCCCGTCCGGAGCAGGACGAGATCGCCGCGCTCTCCCACCAGCGGGCCGCCGCCGCGCAGAAGAACGGCGTCTTCGAGGCCGAGATCACCCCGGTCGAGATCCCGCAGCGCAAGGGCGACCCGATCCTGTTCAGCAAGGACGAGGGCATCCGCGCGGAGACCACGGTGGAGTCGCTGGGCAAGCTGCGCCCGGCGTTCGCCAAGGACGGCACGATCACGGCCGGCACCTCCTCGCAGATCTCCGACGGCGCCGCGGCGGTCGTGGTGATGAGCAAGGCCAAGGCGCAGGAGCTGGGCCTGGAGTGGATCGCCGAGATCGGCGCCCACGGCAATGTGGCGGGCCCGGACAACTCGCTGCAGTCCCAGCCGTCGAACGCCATCCTGCACGCCCTGAAGAAGGAGGGCCTGGAGGCTTCCGACCTCGACCTGATCGAGATCAACGAGGCGTTCGCGGCCGTCGCGGTCCAGTCAATGAAGGACCTCGGGGTGTCCACGGAAAAGGTGAACGTCAACGGCGGTGCCATCGCGCTGGGCCACCCCATCGGCATGTCCGGCGCCCGGCTCGTGCTGCACCTGGCGCTGGAGCTGAAGCGGCGGGGCGGCGGGGTCGGCGCGGCCGCGCTGTGCGGTGGCGGCGGTCAGGGTGACGCGCTGATCGTGCGGGTCCCCAAGGCCTGAACTGTCTTTCCTTGAGTGAACGGAGCTGTGATGCAGGACGTCTCCACGCTGGTGGCCCAGGCCAGGGAGGGCAGGCCCCGGGCCGTGGCCCGGCTGATCTCCCTGGTGGAGGGGGCGTCCCCGCAGCTCAGGGAGGTCATGACGGCGCTCGCGCCGCTGACCGGCGGGGCGTATGTGGTGGGTCTGACGGGCTCGCCGGGGGTGGGCAAGTCGACCTCCACGTCCGCCCTGGTCACCGCGTACCGCAAACAGGGCAAACGGGTGGGTGTGCTGGCCGTGGACCCCTCCTCGCCGTTCTCCGGCGGCGCGCTGCTCGGTGACCGGGTGCGGATGTCGGACCACGCCTCCGACCCCGGTGTCTACATCCGCTCGATGGCGACCCGGGGGCATCTCGGGGGGCTGGCGTGGGCGGCGCCGCAGGCGATCCGGGTGCTGGACGCGGCCGGGTGCGACGTGATCCTCGTCGAGACGGTGGGCGTCGGGCAGTCGGAGGTGGAGATCGCCTCGCAGGCGGACACGTCCGTGGTGCTGCTCGCCCCCGGGATGGGGGACGGGATCCAGGCGGCCAAGGCCGGGATCCTGGAGATCGGGGACGTGTACGTCGTCAACAAGGCCGACCGGGACGGGGCCGACGCGACCGCGCGCGAGCTGAACCACATGCTCGGGCTGGGGGAGTCCCGGGGGCCGGGGGACTGGCGGCCGCCGATCGTGAAGACGGTCGCGGCGCGGTCGGAGGGCGTCGACGAGGTCGTGGAGGCGCTGGAGAAGCACCGGGCGTGGATGGAGGAGCGGGGGGTGCTCGCCGAGCGGCGTCGGGCGCGGGCGGCGCGGGAGGTCGAGACGATCGCGGTGACCGCGCTGCGGGAGCGGATCGGGGACCTGCACGGGGATCGTCGCCTCAGTGCGCTGGCGGAGCGGATCGTGGCGGGCGAACTGGACCCGTACCGCGCGGCGGACGAACTGGTGGAGGGCCTGACGCGGTCGTAGGGTGTGTTCCCTTTTTCGCCCCCGCCGCCCCTACCCGTCCCGTACCTGGGGGCTCCGCCCCCAGACCCCCGCTTCGGCCCTGGACGGGCCTCGTCCCCAAACGCCGGACGGGCTGAAATCAGCCCCTGCCCCTTACCCGTACTTGGGGGCTCCGCCCCCAGACCCCCTATCGGCCCTGGACGGGCCTCGTCCTCAAACGCCGGACGGGCTGAAATCAGCCCCTCCGGCGTTTGAGGAGCGGGGGTCCAGGGGGCAGAGCCCCCTGGAGGACGGGAATGGGCAGGGGCGGCGGGGGCGATCTCCAGGTCAGTCGTCGTCCCGCTCCTGCGTCACCGTCGACGTCTTCGCGTCCACCGTCCACTCGCCCTGCGTCGTCTCCACCGACCACACCGCCGGCCCGTCGTCGTCGAGGTCGACCTCGACCACCGTGCCCTTGGCGGCGGCCGCGCGCGCCGCCTCCTCGGCCGTCACCGTGGTCCCCCGCAGCGCGGCCAGTTCGTCGCGCCCGTCGCTGTCGTCGTCGCGCTGGGCGCCGAGGGCCTTGCCGGTGTCCGGCGCCACCCGGACGGTGTACTCGGTGCCGTCCGACTTCACCACCTCCACCTCCCAGTGGTCGGCGCCGTCGTCCTCCAGGTCGACGGAGACCGCCGTACCGGACGTGTGCTTCAGGGCCGCCGCCACGGCATCCGCGGCCGTGACGTCCGCCGTAGCGGCACGGGGGGTGTCGTCCCGGCTGTCGTCGTCCCGGTCGTCGTCCCGCCTGTTGTCGTCCCGGAAGTCGTCCCGGTCGTCCGCGACCGTCTGCACGTTCGTCTTCCCCCGCACCGGCGCGCTGTCGTCGTCACCGGAGGCGGAGGCCGCGAAGGCACCGCCTCCGATGAGTGCCGCGGCGGCGACGGTGGCGATGACGATGTTGCGCTTCATGGTGGTTCCTCCCGAGTCGTTCGGTTCGACGTGAACAACTGTCACCCGCCGACGCTGAGGAGAACCTGAAGGACCCTGAAGGAGTCTTCAGGTTCGCTTTGCGACGCTGTACGCATGCGCCTGTTGATCGTGGAGGACGAGAAGCGGCTGGCCCTGTCGCTCGCCAAGGGACTGACGGCCGAGGGATACGCCGTGGACGTCGTGCACGACGGCCTCGAAGGACTGCACCGGGCCACCGAGACGCCGTACGACCTGGTGGTCCTGGACATCATGCTGCCGGGCATGAACGGCTACCGCGTCTGCGCCGCCCTGCGCGCCGCCGGCCACGACGTGCCGATCCTGATGCTCACCGCGAAGGACGGCGAGTACGACGAGGCCGAGGGGCTGGACACCGGCGCCGACGACTACCTGACCAAGCCGTTCTCGTACGTGGTCCTGGTGGCGCGGGTGAAGGCGCTGCTCCGGCGGCGCGGTCCCGGTCCCTCCCCGGTGCTGGTGCACGGGGACCTGAAGGTCGACACCGCCGCCCGCCGCGTCCACCTCGGTGAGGACGAGGTCGCGCTCACCGCCAAGGAGTTCGCCGTACTGGAGCAGCTCGTCACCCGGCCCGGCGAGGTCGTCTCCAAGGCGCGGATCCTGGAGCACGTCTGGGACTTCGCCTACGACGGCGACCCCAACATCGTCGAGGTCTACATCAGCGCCCTGCGCCGCAAGCTCCGCCCCGGCCTCATCCGTACCGTCCGGGGCGCCGGATACCGGCTGGAGGCGGGCCGATGAGACGCCTGTTCGGCTCGGTACGGGCGCGGGCGGCGCTGGGCGCCACGCTCGTCGTCGCGGTGGCCCTGCTGGCGGCGGGCGCGGCCGTCCTGCTGTCGCTGCGGTCCAACCTCGTCGAGCAGGCGGGGACCGAGGCGGAGCGCGTGGCGCGGACCGTCGCCGCCGAACTCGCCGGCGGACGGGCGTACGGCGATCTGGACCTGGACGACGAGACGCCGGTCCAGGTCGTCGACAAGGACGGGACGCTGGTCGCGGCCAGCGAGGGGCTGGAGCGGATCAGCGGTACCGGGACAAACGCCGTCACGCCCCGGCCGGCGCCCAGCCCCGGCCGCACCGACGGCCACGGCGGCGACGACCGCGACGATGACGACGACCGGGACGACGAGGCGTCCCTGGAGCCGGGGGAGATCGGCAGGGAAACCGACTTCACCGAAGGCTCCGCCACCGTCGACGGCCACACCGAGGACTACCGGTTCGCCGCGGTGGAGGTCGACGCCGACGAACGGGGCCGGTTCACCGTCATCGCCGGAGGCTCACTGGACGCCGAGCAGAGCGCGGTGGACAGCGCGACCACCGCCATGCTGGTCGGCTTCCCCCTGCTGATCGGGGTCGTCGCGGGGGTGACCTGGCTGGTCACCCGGCGCGCGCTGCGCCCGGTGGAGGGCATCCGGCGCGAGATGGCGGAGATCACCGCCTCCGAGGACCTCACCCGGCGGGTCCCCGAGCCCGCCACTCACGACGAGGTGGCCCGGCTGGCCCGTACGACCAATGAGACGCTGGCGGCGCTGGAGTCCTCGGTGGAACGTCAGCGGCGCTTCGTCGCCGACGCCTCCCACGAGCTGCGCAGCCCGATCGCCTCCCTGCGCACCCAGCTGGAAGTGGCCGCCGCCCACCCCGAGCTGCTGGACCTGGACGGGGCGGTGGAGGACACCGTACGGCTCCAGCACCTGGCCGCCGACCTGCTGCTGCTCGCCCGGCTGGACGCGGGGGAGCGGCCCGCCGACGGGCGGGTGGACCTGGCGGCGCTCGCGGCGGAGGAGGCCGCGGGGCGGGCCGGGGTGCGCGTGGACATGGACGGGCCGCTGGAAGTGGCCGGATCGCGGGGGCAGTTGGCGAGAGTGCTCGCCAATCTGCTGGACAACGCGGCCCGGCACGCCCGCTCGGCCGTCGTGGTGACGACCCGGCGGGAGGGGGGCTCGGCCGTCCTCCAGGTCTCCGACGACGGGGACGGGGTGCCCGTGGCGGACCGGGAGCGGATCTTCGAGCGGTTCGTACGGCTGGACGAGGCCCGCAGCCGGGACGACGGCGGTGCCGGGCTGGGCCTGGCCATCGCCCGGGATGTCGCCGAACGGCACGGCGGCAGCCTCACCGTGGGCGACGGTCCGGCGGGCGGAGCCCTGTTCGAACTCCGTCTGCCGACCGTCTGAGGGGCGGGAGGACCCGGAGAAAGGGTCAGGGGCGCCCGCGCTGCCCGCGCAGGTGCTCCGCGATGGGCTTGAGCGCCTTGTCCAGCTCCACCAGCGCCTCCGGCGACAGCAGGTCGATGAAGTGCCGGCGCACCGAGGCCACATGGTGCGGGGCGACCTTCTTCATCGTCTCCATGCCGTGCTCGGTGAGGACGGCATAGAGGCCGCGGCGGTCCGACTCGCAGTTCTCGCGACGGACCAGGTTCGCGTTCTCCATCCGGGTGATCTGGTGGGAGAGGCGGCTCTTGGACTGCAAGGTGGCGGAGGCGAGATCACTCATCCGCATCCGCACGTCGTCCGACTCGGAGAGGTTCACCAGGATCTCGTAGTCGTTCATGGTCAGGCCGAACGGCTGGAGGTCCCTTTCGAGCTGGTACGTCAACAGCCTGTTGACCTCCAGGTGGGTGCGCCAGGCGCACTGCTCCGCATCGGTCAGCCAGCGCGTGGCCGTCTCGGTCTCCATAAATGAAGTCTACCTAAAATGTTGAAAAGCGAACTAGTGTGGGCGGTGTGACACTGCGCACGCGTTCGAAGTCGTCACACTCCGCAGACTACCGCTCACAGCCCGAAGCGACGCTGGAGGTCTCCCAGCTGTCCGGGAAGGCGCGGTGCGCCACCTTGCTGTGAGCCACCTGTGGAGGCTCCACTTCCGGGCACTCCCGCCTGGTGCGGGACACCCCCGGTCGGCTGCTCGGCCATGAGGGCTTCCGAGGACTGCAGGAGCACCGTTCCGGCTCCCACGAACTCGAACTGGTGCTCCTCCCCGGAGGCCCCGCCGAGGCCCGTCATCGCACGTAGACCGCCCATCAGGCCGGTCATATAACCGTAGTCGTAGTGATGACACGGGGAGGGGCAGTCGGCCCAGCCGACGAGTGCCTGCGGATCCACCCGGATCGGGGGTTCCATGAACACCACCGGACCGTTAGATGCGGCCACGAACTTCCCGGTTCCGATGAGGGTCAGGAAACCCGGCACGATCGATTGCTTGAGCGACAGACTTGGCTGAAAAGCGAGCAGGTTGCCTGAGCGAATGGTCAGGTTGCCGTCGTCGAGGTCGTAGGAATTCACATCGAAGGCCCGATCTGCGAGAAGCATCTTCCCCGAGCCCTCGGCGACCACCCAGTCGCTCGCGTGCAGTGGTGAATGGAAGGACGTACGGACGAGCCGCTCCAGCCGTCCGTGGCCGATCCCGTTGAACTCCATCGAGCCGTAGTAGGCGATCATCTTGCCCTTCTGGAGGAACCACTGGCTTCCCTTCAGTTCCACGCAGAAGGTGTAGCTGTCGACGTTGTCGTCGGACGGCAGGGTCATCGGGTCGTGGATCACGGGCCCCGCCCCCGGGTAGTGGCTCACAGCTTCTCCTCCGATGCCTGGACGTACACCACGCCGCTGCCGCTGAGCTCCAGCTGGAACGCCTCGCCCGAACCCCGGCCCACCATGTCCCGCCAGCCCAGCGCGGTCGACAGCTTGTTGCGGACGTCGCCGTGGTGGGCGACATAGGCCTGCGGGTCGACGTGGACCGGGCGCTGCGGGGTGATCGGCAGCTCCAGTACGCCGCCGTGCGCCATGACGGCGACCGCGCCGTGCCCCTTGAGGGTGGTGGTGAACAGGCCCTGGCCGGTGACCTGGCCGCGCACCATGCCCATCACGCCGCCCTGGGAGCCCAGGAACATCGTGCCCTGCTCCAGGGTGCCCTCGAAGGCCAGCAGACGGTCCGCCTCGACGTAGAGGGTGTCGCCGGTCAGCTGGATCACCTGGACGTGGTGGCCGCCGTGCCCGAAGAAGACGGTGCCGCTGCCCTCGACGGTCATCAGCGGGGTCGCCTCGCCCGCGACCCGGCGGCCGATCATGGACATCAGTCCGCCCTGGCCGCCGGTCGTGTTCGGGGTGAAGGACACCTCGCCCTTGTAGGCGAGCATCGCGCCGCGCTGACTGAACAGCCGCTGCCCGGGCAGCACGGTCGCCTCGATCATCTTGGAGTTGATCTCACGCAAGGCCATGTCAGAGGTCCCCCGCGATCGTGTTGCGCTCGCTCGGCTGTACGTAGACCAGGCCGTCGCCCTCGAAGCGGATCTGGAAGGCCTCGCCGCCGCCCTCGCCCATCAGCGTGCGGAAGGTCACACCCGACTGGAACGACTGCCGCAGGTTGCCCTGGTGGGCGATGTACGCCCCGGGGTCGACGGTCAGCGGGTACTGGGCGCTGACCCGGAGCACGACCGCCGGCCCGTCCGAGGTGATCGCCGCCTGGCCGTGCCCCTCGACGGTCGTGGTGAACAGGCCGTTGCCCTGCGAGGCGCCGCGCACGCCGGTGAAGGTCGTCCCCGTCCGCAGGCCCGCGTCGGTCGCGAGCAGGTTGCTGGACTCGACGTAGAGCTTGTCCCCTTGCAGGTTGACCAGGTTGATCTCGGACGCGCGGTCCGCGAACCAGCAGGTCCCGTGCCCCTTCACCTCCATCACCGTCATCTGCTCGCCGGTCAGGCGCCGGGTCACCATGCCCCGGATGCCCTCACCGCCGCCGCTGAGCTTCTTGAACGCCATCTGTCCGTCGTACGCCACCATCGAGCCGTTCTTCGCCTTCACGGCGTCCCCGGTCATCTCGACGGCGAGCACCTTGCTGCCCTGAAGTCGGAACATCGCCACGCAGGCGACGGTAGCCGCCGCCGACGGCCCGAGGGTAGGGCCCGAGACCGGAGATCCACCCGGAACCGGCCCTTAAGGGACGCCGCACCGCGACCCCCGGGCCGGAGGGCGCCCGCCGGTTTGCCACAATGGGCGAACGTTTGTGCTCGCGTTCACAAACTCCGACCTCTCTCCCATCGAAGGTGATCCGTGGACATCAAGACCGCCACCGCCCTACGCCGCCTCCGTCTCGTCTCCACTCCCGAGGCGGTGTCCTTCCTCCTGCTGCTGGTCTGCTCGGTGCTCAAGCGCACCACGGACTTCAACGCGGTGCCCGTGATGGGCGGCATCCACGGCTTCCTGTTCGTGCTGTACGTGGTCTTCTGGGCGGACGCCTGGAACCGCGCGAAGTGGCCGCTGAAGACCGCCGTGCTGTACTTCGTCCTCTCCGTCCTGCCCACCGGCGGCTTCTTCGCCGACCGCAGGCTGCGGCGCGAGGCCGAGGACGCGGTCATCGCCTCCCGCGCCCGCCAGGAGGGCGTGGTGAAGGCGTCGTGATCGTCGCCTTCTCCGTGACGCCGCTCGGCGTCGGCGAGGACGTGGGGGAGTACGTCGCCGACGCCGTCCGGGTGGTGCGCGAGTCCGGTCTGCCGCACCGCACCGACGCGATGTTCACCTCCATCGAGGGTGAGAGCTGGGACGAGGTGATGGACGTCGTCAAGCGTGCCGTCGCCGCCGTGGAGGCCCGCGCCCCGCGCGTCTCCCTCGTGCTCAAGGCGGACATCCGCCCCGGTGTGACCGACGGACTGACCTCCAAGGTGGAGACCGTGGAGCGGTACCTGGCCGCCGAGTAGCCACCGCCCCTTTTCGCGGAACCCCGGCCCCGCGCGGGCCGGGGTTTTGTCGCGCCATGGTTTTGAGCGCCCGCTCAAAACGGCCTTGAGCACTCGCTCAAAAGCGTGTACGTTTCCGCGTCAGGAGGTTTGAGCACTCGCTCAAACACACGTTGACCTGGGGGATCGCATGGGCCGTTCCGGTCTGTACATCGAGGCGCGGATCCGCGCCGATCTCGACACCCTGTGGGCCCGCACCCAGGAGCCGTCCGAGCACCGGCGCTGGGACCTGCGCTTCACCGAGATCGACTACCTCCCGCGCGAGGAGGGCGAGCCGCAGCACTTCCGCTACGCCACGCGCGTACTGCCCTTCCTCACGGTCGCCGGGACGGGCGTGTCGGCGGGGGAGAAGGAACGCCCCGACGGAACCCGTACCTCCGCCCTGCGCTTCTCCTCCCCGCACCCCCTCTCGCTGCTCGCCGAGGGCAGCGGCTACTGGCGCTACATCCCCGACGGCGACGGCGTCCGCTTCCTCACCGGCTACGACTACCGCCCCCGCTGGGGCGCCCTCGGCGCGCTCGCCGACCGCCTGCTGTTCCGCCCGCTCATGGGCTGGGCGACCGCCTGGTCCTTCGACCGTCTGCGCCTGTGGCTGGAGCAGGGCATCACCCCGGAACGGGCCCGCCGCAACTGGCTGGTGGAGCTGACCGTCCGCGCTCTCGTCATCACCTTCGCCTGTACGGGTCTGGGCCTGGAGTCCGTGCTCCGCCTGCTCGGACCCTTCGCGGCCTCGGCGGCCTACCTGTGCCCCCTGCTGCTGGCGGCCGCGGTCTGCGTGGCCCTGTTCAAGTCCCCCCTGCCCACGACCCCGGCGGCCCGCCGCTGCCAGCGCCAGCCGCTGACCGGCGCCCGTGCGCCCCGCCTGATGCGCACCCTGGAGAACCCGCGATGACCTCGATCTTCCGCACCGCCATGGGCCCCGACTTCCACCGCCTCCACCCCCAGCTGCAGCGCCGCTTCTCCGTCGGTCTCGCGAGCGGTGAGGCCTGCACCGGACGGGGCGTCATGGACCGCGTCTGGCACGGCGGGGCCTTTGTGAAGCCCTTCCTCGCCCTCGGGGGCACGCGGAACATCCTCGTCCCCCGCGAAGGGCGCCGCGTACCGTTCATGATCGAGAACGTGCCGTACGCCGACTCCTTCGGGCGTGAGACGGTGAGCTTTGTGCGTACCTTTGATCTGCCCGGGAGGGCCCGGCGGTTCGATGCCCAGATGGTGCTGAGCCCCCGGGGCGACCGGGTTCTCGACTACCTCGGGACCCATCAGCACCTCGCCACCGATCTGTTCCTCCGGGCCGAGCCCGACGGGTCGCTGCTGATCCGGTCCGGGGAGCACCGGTTCCGGGAGGGTGTGGTGGATGTGCGGGTGCCCGAACTGGTCGGGGCCACGGCCGAGGTGCGGGAGTCCTACGACGACGCCGCGGGACGGTTCCGTATCCAGGTGCGGGTGGTGAACCGGTACTTCGGGCCCCTCTTCGGCTACGAGGGCTCCTTCCGGGCCGAGTACACCGACGTCCGGCGCTGCGGGGTGCGCCCCGGACTGCGGCCGGTGCGTGAGGAGGCGCGGGCGTGAGCGCGGAGACGGCCAAGTCGCTGGAGACCAAGACCAAGCTGCTTGAGGGCGCGCTGCGCACGCTCACCGAGCAGGGCATCGCCAAGACCTCCGCACGGGCGGTCGCCTCCGCCGCCGGGGTCAACCAGGCGCTGGTCTTCTACCACTTCGGCTCGCTGACCGACCTGCTCGCCGCGGCCTGCCGATACGGCGCCGAACAGCGCGTCGCCCGCTACCGGGACCGTTTCGCCGACATCACCTCGCTGACCGAGCTGCTCGCCTTCGGCCGGGAGATCCACGAGGAGGAGAAGGCCTCCGGCTATGTCTCGCTGCTCGGCCAGCTCCTGGCCGGCGCCCAGACCCATCCCGGCCTCGCCCCCGCCACGGCCGCCGGTCTCGACCTGTGGATCACCGAGATCGAGCAGGTCCTCACCCGGGTGCTGGCCGGTGCCCCGTTCGGCGAGTTCGTCGACGCGCCCGGTCTCGCCCGCGCGGTGGCGGCCTCCTTCGTCGGAATCGAACTGTACGAAGGGGTCGACGCGCAGGGCGCCGGCGCGGCCCTCGACGCCCTCGAACAGCTCGGCCGTCTGGTGGCCGCGCTGGACGACCTCGGCCCCGTGGCCCAGCGGGCGGTGCGCCATCACCTGAGGCGCACTCGGCGCTGACGGGCCGCCATACCAGGCACCCACCTGGACGCTCCCAGTTCGACACGCCCACAAATGTCCACTTGTGTATGGGTATCGGCGCGATCGTCGATGACTCCTCGATCACTGGAGGGCGCTGTGCGGCCGGAGGGCTATGACTACGACACCCACAGCCGACTCGCCGGACCGCTCACGGAGCCGGACGAAGCGGCCTACCGGGTGCAGTACACCTCACTGCTCTCCCGCGAGCCGCACCGAATACGAGCCGTCCTCCTGATGACCCTGGCGCCCCTGCTCACCGGCGCCCTGCTCGTCTACCTCGTCTGGCCCACCCACTGGGTCGCGCGCGAGGGCGGCGACCGCTGGCTGGTCGACCTCGACATCACCATGCTCGTCTCGATCGGGCTGATCGAGCTGTTCATGGTCGTCAACGTCCTGTCCGTCGCCCACGCCACCCTGGTGGCCCGCGACCCCGTGCCGGTCGTCCCCGAGTCCGGTACCCGCGTCGCCTTCCTGACGACCTACGTCCCGGGCCGGGAACCGATCGACATGGTCCGCGCCACCCTCGAAGGCGCCGTCCGCATCACCCACGACGGACCGCTGGACGTCTGGCTCCTGGACGAGGGCGACGACGAGGCCGCGAAGGCCCTGTGCGCCGAACTCGGCGTCCGCCACTTCACCCGCCACGGCGTCCCCGAGTGGAACCGCCCCAAGGGCGTCCACAAGGCCCGTACCAAGCACGGCAACTACAACGCCTGGATCGCCATGCACGGCGGCGACTACGACTTCTTCGCCTCCGTCGACACCGACCACGTGCCGCTGCCGAACTTCCTGGAGCGGATGATGGGCTACTTCCGCGACCCGGACGTCGCCTTCGTCGTCGGCCCCCAGGTCTACGGCAACTACCAGCACCCCGTCACCAAGGCCGCGGAGTCCCAGCAGTTCCTCTTCCACGCGCTCATCCAGCGGGCCGGAAACCGCTACCGCGCGCCCATGTTCGTCGGCACCAACAACGTCGTACGGATCGCCGCCGTCAAACAGATCGGCGGGCTGTACGACTCGATCACCGAGGACATGGCCACCGGCTTCGAACTGCACCGGCGCCGCAATCCGCTCACCGGGCGGCACTGGCGTTCCGTCTACACCCCGGACGTGCTCGCCGTCGGCGAGGGCCCCGCCTCCTGGACCGACTTCTTCACCCAGCAGATGCGCTGGTCGCGGGGGACCTACGAGACCCTGATCAAGCAGTACTGGAAGGCGCCGTTCTCCATGCCGCCCGGCCGCCTGTTCTCGTACACGCTGATGCTCGTCTACTACCCGATGACGGCCGTCAACTGGTTCCTCGGCATCCTCAGCTGCTTCCTCTTCCTGTGGTTCGGTGCCTCCGGCACCCAGGTCGCCGCCTCCGTGTGGCTGATGCTCTACAGCGACGCGGCGGCCCTGCAGATCGCGCTCTACCTGTGGAACCGCAGGCACAACGTCTCGCCGCACGAACCGGAGGGCTCCGGCGGGCTCGCGGGCATGGCGATGTCGGCGCTGTCCGCGCCGATCTACCTCAAGTCCTTCGGCGAGGCGCTGATCCGCCGGCCCAGCCGGTTCGTCGTCACCCCCAAGGGCGAGGACGTCAGCCCCGACCGGCTGTTGACCTTCCGTATCCATCTGGGGTGGGCGCTGTTGCTCGGCGCCTCGCTGGCCGCGTCCGTGGTGCTCGACCACACCCATGTGGCGATGCGCACCTGGGCGGTGCTCGCCATGGTGATCTCGCTCGCGCCGGTCGCGGTGTGGATCTCCACCCGGGTCAGGGAGCGGCGCGCGGCCCAGTCCACGGTCCCGGCCGCGCGGCCCGCCGACGGCACCGAGTCCGCCCTCGCCGCCCCCGCATCCGTCTCCGGCACCCCGACAGGAGGCAACTAGTCCATGGCTTACCGCCCCTCCAAGAAGACCAAGAAGACCGTCCTCGGCATCGGCGGCATCACGATCCTGCTGGGCCTGAACGCCCCCGCCGCGCTGGATTTCGCGGGGGAGAAGTACCACGAGTACAAGATCGCCCAGCCCGGCTACAAGGCCCGCTACGGGTCCTGGAGCATGGTCGACATCCCCGAGCAGTACCGCACCAACGCCATCCATGCGGCCCTGCTGCACACCGGCAAGGTGCTCATCGTCGCGGGCTCCGGCAACGAGCAGCGCAAGTTCGACGCGGGCGACTTCGACACCGTCCTGTGGGACCCGGTGAAGAACACCTTCAAGAAGATCCCCACCCCGGACGACTTCTTCTGCTCCGGCCACGCCCAACTCCCCGACGGACGCCTGCTGGTGGCCGGCGGCACCGCCCGCTACGAGCTGCTGGACGGTGAGGTCGAGCGGGCCGGCGGCGGTATGCGGGTGAAGAACGAGAGCCCCGACAAGGCCGTGTTCCTGAAGAAGGGCACCCGCTTCCGCTCACCGGCGGGCGTCGAGTACGTCACCAAGTTCGACGTCACCGTCCCCAAGGCCAAGCGCACCTTCAAGGTCACCTACAACAAGGCCGGGGTGATGCAGCCCTGGCAGACCAAGGTCACCGCCAGTGAGGCCCGCGTCTTCGTGGAGGCCATGGAGGAAGGCCCGCTGTCCGTCACCAACAAGCAGGCGCAGTACGAGATCGTCGGGCTGACCGGCGAGGAGGCGAAGAACACCTACGGCCTCTCCGAGAAGATCACCCTGGACAAGCAGGACTTCCAGGGCATCCGCGCCGCCTACGAGTTCGACCCGGTCGCCGAGAAGTACGTCCCGGTCGACCCGATGGACAAGGCCCGCTGGTACCCGACCCTGGTCGGCCTGGAGGACGGACGCGTCCTCGCGGTCTCCGGGCTCGACGACGTCGGGGTGATCGACCCCGGCGACAACGAGATCTACGACCCGAAGACCAAGAAGTGGTCCCCGGGCCCCAAGCGCTACTTCCCCACCTATCCGGCGCTGTTCCTCACCAAGGGCGGCAAGCTCTTCTACCCGGCCGCCAACGCCGGTTACGGGCCCGCCGACCAGGGCCGCGAACCGGGCCTGTGGGACCTGGAGACCAACACCTTCACCAAGGTGCCGGGGCTGCGCGACCTGGACCAGACCGAGACCGCCGCCTCGCTGCTGCTGCCGCCCGCGCAGGACCAGAAGGTGATGATCCTCGGCGGCGGAGGCGTCGGCGAGTCGAAGAAGTCCACCCCGCGCACCGCGGTCGTCGATCTGAAGAAGGACAACCCGGCCTTCGAGGACGGCCCCGACCTGCCGCAGGGCACCCGCTACCTGAACAGCGTGATCATGCCGGACGACACGGTGTTCACCACCAACGGCTCCGAGGACTACCGCGGCCGCAGCGCCAGCAACATCTTCAAGGCGCAGTTCTACGTCCCCAAGGAGAACCGCTTCCGGGAGGCCGCCGCGCCCAAGGTGGGCCGCAACTACCACTCCGAGGCGCTGCTGCTGCCCGACGGCCGCATCGCCACCTTCGGCTCCGACCCGCTCTTCGACGACCAGCAGAACACCAAGCTCGGCCACTTCGAGCAGCGCATGGAGGTCTTCACCCCGCCCGCCCTGCACAAGAACGGCGCCGACCGGCCCGTACTGAAGGACGGCCCCGAGGCGCTGCCCGAGAACCGGGAGGCGACCTTCACCACCGACCACCCCGAACGGATCGCCAAGGCCCGTCTGATGCGGCCCAGCGCGGTCACCCACACCACCGACGTCGAGCAGCGCTCCATCGCGCTCGGCCTGGCCAAGGGCGAGGACTCGGTGACGGTCACCGTCCCCGAGGACCCGGCCCTGGTGCCGCCCGGCTGGTACATGCTGTTCGTGACGGACGCCGAGGGCACACCCTCGGTGGCCAAGTGGATCCAGGTGAAGTGACCCGCTAGCCCTTGGCGTTGCGGGCCAGGCCCAGCGCGTACTCCGGCCACCACTGGCCGGCCGGCGGGCCGCCCGCGCAGGTGCCGTCCGACTCCCCGGGCCGCTTGACCCAGAGGTAGGCGTCCACGACGGGATCCCCGGTCCTCGTCGTGGGCGCGCTGCCGAGGGCGCGGCCCGGCGGGTTGCACCAGACGCCGGGCAGCGGGCCGTTGCCGTTGCGGCTGGTGTCGATCACGAAGTGCTTGCCGTCCAGCCGCCGGGACAGCACCCGTCCGTACTCCTTGGTGACCTCGTCGGTCTGGAAGTTGGAGACGTTGAGCGCGAACCCGTCGGCCTCCGCGATCCCGGCCCGCAGCAGCGGTTCGACCAGCTTCTCCGGCTCCTTGATCCAGGCCGGGTTGCCCGCGTCGAGGTAGACCTTGGTGTGCGGCTGCCGCTTGAAACGACGGATCGCCTCGCTCAGCAACTGCTCCCGCTCGGCGTGCAGTTCGCCCGGCGTGCAGCCGTCCACCATGTGCGCGACGGCGTCCGGCTCCAGCACCACCAGCGCCTTGCTGCCGCCGAGCGACTGGGCGAACCGCTCGATCCACCGCCGGTAGGCGTCGGCGTCGGGCGCGCCGCCCGCGGAGTGCTGCCCGCAGTCCCGGTGCGGGATGTCGTACGCCACGAACACCGCGGTACGCCCCTCGGCGGCCGCCGCGGCGGTGGCCGCGCGGATGGCGGGCCCGGGGTCGCTCTCCCCCGTCGGCCACAGGGCGGCGGGCCGGTCCGCGATCCGGCGCAGCAGCTTGGCGTCCTCGGTCCGGCCCTGCCGCTGCCACAGCTCGATCTGCTGGGCCGCGGGGCTGCCCGGGTCGACCCAGAACGGGGAGCCGGGCGCCGGAGCGGCCTGCCGGGACGAGGCGGCGGCGACGGACGCCTCGTCGATGTCGGCCTCGGACGAACAGCCCACCACGAGTGCGAGCACCGCGAGACCCGCGAGGGTGTGGATCAGCCGGGACATGCTGCTCCCTGGAGCGGAGGTGACGGTACGTCACCAATCGTTCCACAAAGGGGACAATTATTACGGAATCGACATGATTCAGGCGCCGCCCGAGGCCAGCGCGATCCCCAGCGGCGTCCGCTCGTACAGCACCTGGTGGCCGTAGCGCCGGGAGACCAACAGCCCCGTGTCCCGCAGCGTCGTCAGGTGCGCGGACACCGACGAGGGCGCGAGACCCAGACGGTGGGCGAGGGCGGAGGTGGTGGCCGGTTCGTCGAGCGCGGCGAGCACGGCCGCCCGGCCCCGGCCCAGCAGCCGTACCAGTGCCTCGGAGGTACCGGCCGCGGGCTCGGCCCACAGCCCGGCCAGGCCCCGGACCGGATACACCACCGTCGGCTGCCAGGGCGGCTCGAAGCCGCTGACCACGTCCGGCCAGCAGAACACGCTCGGCATCAGCACCAGCCCCTGCCCGCCGAGATCGCGCACATGCTCGGCGGCCACCTCCATGGTCAGCGTGCGGCCGCGGAAGGACAGCCGCCGGTCCAGCTCGGGCAGCAGCGCGCCCAGACCCACCTCCGCCAGCCGCCGGGAGTGGAAGGCGACATCGGCTTCGAGGAGGGAGCGCAGCCGCGGCCAGTCCGGGGCCACCAGGACGCGCCAGGCTTCCGCCAGCAGATCCGCCAGCTCCTGGACGGTGCGGGCGGGGTCGGCCAGCAGCGCCCGGCCCTCGGGGGAGTGCAGGGCGCCCGGGGTGTCGGCGAGCGCGCGTGCCATGTCGTCGCGCGCCGCCTCCGGATCGGCCGAGCGGACCGCCGCGAGCTCCTCCTCGAAGTCGGCCGCGGGACCGATCGGGGGCGGGCCGAGGAAGTCCGGGGTGTGCCCGCGCCTGGGCATCAGCAGCCACAGCGGAGCCAGGTCCAGCGCGCGGGCCGACTCCTGGATCCGGCGCAGCCACTGCGGGTGGTAGCCGTGCCGGTCCCGTCGGCGCAGGGTGCGCACCGCGTCCTGGGTCTCCCACAGCGGGGAGATCGCGAACCGGCACCGGAGGAGATCGTCGTCGCCGAAGCGCAGATGGGACGGCACGGCACCTCCTCCTGATCCGGAACATTCGGCTGTCGCCGAAACTCTACGGCGGGCGGCCCACCCCTGGGCAGGATGCCGCCCATGCCGGACCAGACCAGCCCGCCCGCGTCGGCGGACCTCCAGGAACCCACGGGCTACCGCCGCGTCTTCGCCGTACGGGAGTTCCAGGCCGTCTTCGCGGCCTTCGCGCTCTCCCTGCTCGGCACCGTCGTCGGCGAGATCGCGCTCACCGTCCTCGTCTACGGGCTCACCGGCTCGCCGCTGCTCAGCGCGCTCACCTTCGCCATGGGCTTCCTGCCCTACCTGCTCGGCGGCACCCTGCTCTCGGGCATCGCCGACCGGTACCCCGCACGGCGGGTACTGGTGGTGTGCGACCTGGTCTGCGCCGGATGCGCCCTGGTCATGGCGGCGCCCGGCACCCCCGTCGCCGCACTGCTCGCCCTGCGCTGTGTGATCGCCGTCGTCTCGCCGGTGTTCAGCGGCACCCGCACCGCCACCCTCGCCGAGATCCTCGGCGACGGCGACCTCTTCGTCCTCGGCCGCTCCCTGCTCAGGATGGTCTCGCAGAGCGCCGTACTGATCGGCTTCGGACTCGGCGGCGTCCTGCTCACCGTCGTGACACCCCGCGGCGCCCTGGCCGTCACCGTGACCACATACCTGTGCTCCGCGCTGCTCCTGCGGTTCGGCACCCGGCGCAGGCCCGCCACCGCACAGGGCGGCTCGCTCGTGCGGTACTCCCTCGCAGGCGCCCGCGAGGTGCTCGGCGACCGCAGGATCCGCGCGCTGCTGCTGCTCCTGTGGGTGCCGCCGATGTTCATGGTCGCGCCCGAGGCGCTGGCCGCCGCCTACGCGGACGAGATCGGCATCGGCACGGCCACGGTCGGCCTGCTGATGGCCGCCATGCCGGTCGGCACCATCATCGGCGAGGTGTACGCCGGCTCCGCCCTCTCGCCCGCCGCCCGCTCCCGGATCGTCCTCCCGCTCGCCTCCTGCGGACTGCTGCCCCTGCTGGTCTACCCGCTCGCCCCCGGCCTGGTCTGGATCCTGGCCGCGCTGCTGGTCACCGGGCTGGCCGGGGCGTACACCCTGGGGCTGGACCGCTGGTTCGTGGACGCGGTACCGAAGGAACTGCGCGGACGGGCGATGACCGTGCACACCGCGGGTCTGATGACCATCCAGGGCATCGGCATGGCGCTGGCCGGGGCGGCGGCGGAGTTCTGGCCGGTCGCGACCGTGGTCGGGGTGGTCGGCGCGCTCGGTACGGCCTGCTGTCTCGGCCTCGTCCTGGAGGTGCGGCGGACCTCCCGCGGACCGATGGGCGAGACGGGGCTGACCACGATATGACCGGCCGGTAAGGTCTATTGCCGTGCCGAAGCCGCTCAGTCTTCCCTTCGATCCCATCGCCCGCGCCGACGAACTCTGGAAGCAGCGCTGGGGCAATGTGCCGTCCATGGCCGCGATCACCTCGATCATGCGCGCCCAGCAGATCCTGCTCGGCGAGGTCGACGCGATCGTCAAGCCCTACGGGCTGACCTTCGCGCGGTACGAGGCGCTGGTGCTGCTGAACTTCTCCAAGGCCGGGGAACTGCCGATGTCGAAGATCGGCGAGCGTCTGATGGTGCACCCCACCTCGGTGACCAACACCGTGGACCGGCTGGTGAAGTCCGGCCTGGTCGCCAAGCGGCCCAACCCCAACGACGGGCGCGGCACCCTCGCCTCCATCACCGACAAGGGGCGCGAGGTGGTCGAGGCGGCCACCCGGGACCTGATGGCCATGGACTTCGGGCTGGGCGTGTACGACGCGGAGGAGTGCAAGGAGATCTTCGCGATGCTGCGGCCGCTGCGGATCGCGGCGCACGACTTCGAGGAGAAGTAGGGGGCCGGAGCGGGCCCCGGACCCGCGCGAAGATCGCCCGGAACCTGCGGTTACGCTCGACGGCATGAAATCCAGCGTGCTGACCCGCTACCGCGTCATGGCGTACGTGACCGCCGTGATGCTGCTCGTGCTGTGCACCTGCATGATCTTCAAGTACGGGTTCGACAAGGGCGAGGACGTGACCTTCGCGGTCTCGCAGATCCACGGCGTCCTCTACATCATCTACCTGATCTTCGCCTTCGACCTGGGCTCCAAGGCGAAGTGGCCGTTCGGCAAGCTGCTGTGGGTGCTGCTGTCCGGGACCATCCCGCTGGCCGCCTTCTTCGTCGAGCGCAGGATCGCCCGGGAGACGCTCCCGCTGGTCGAGGGCGCTCAGCCGGCCGCCGTCAAGGCGTAGTCGCACACCGTCGTGAGGAACTGCTCACGGCGGTTTGCCATCGACATTTACTAGGACGTCCTAGTAAATTCGAAGGTATGGACGCTGACGCCATCGAAGAGGGCCGCCGACGCTGGCAGGCCCGGTACGACGCCTCGCGCAAGCGCGATGCCGACTTCACCACGCTCTCCGGTGATCCCGTGGAGCCGGTGTACGGGCCCCGGCCGGGGGACACCTACGACGGCTTCGAGCGGATCGGGTGGCCGGGGGAGTACCCCTACACCAGGGGCCTGTACCCCACCGGCTACCGCGGGCGGACCTGGACGATCCGCCAGTTCGCCGGGTTCGGCAACGCCGAGCAGACGAACGAGCGCTACAAGATGATCCTCGCCAACGGTGGCGGCGGTCTGTCCGTGGCCTTCGACATGCCCACGCTGATGGGGCGGGACTCCGACGACCCGCGCTCGCTCGGCGAGGTCGGGCACTGCGGGGTCGCCATCGACTCGGCGGCCGACATGGAGGTCCTGTTCAAGGACATCCCGCTGGGTGATGTCACCACCTCGATGACGATCAGCGGCCCGGCGGTGCCGGTGTTCTGCATGTACCTGGTGGCGGCCGAGCGGCAGGGTGTCGACCCCGCGGTGCTCAACGGCACTTTGCAGACGGACATTTTCAAGGAGTACATCGCCCAGAAGGAGTGGCTGTTCCAGCCCGAGCCGCATCTGCGGCTGATCGGCGACCTCATGGAGCACTGTGCGGCGGGCATCCCGGCGTACAAGCCGCTGTCGGTCTCCGGGTACCACATCCGCGAGGCCGGGGCGACGGCCGCGCAGGAGCTGGCGTACACGCTGGCGGACGGCTTCGGGTACGTGGAGCTGGGGCTGTCCCGCGGGCTGGACGTGGACGTCTTCGCCCCTGGCCTGTCCTTCTTCTTCGACGCGCACGTCGACTTCTTCGAGGAGATCGCCAAGTTCCGTGCGGCGCGGCGCATTTGGGCGCGCTGGATGCGGGACGTGTACGGGGCGAAGTCGGAGAAGGCGCAGTGGCTGCGGTTCCACACGCAGACCGCGGGTGTCTCGCTGACCGCGCAGCAGCCGTACAACAACGTCGTGCGGACGGCCGTCGAGGCGCTGGCGGCGGTGCTGGGCGGGACGAACTCGCTGCACACCAACGCGCTCGACGAGACGCTGGCGCTGCCGTCGGAGCAGGCGGCGGAGATCGCGCTGCGCACGCAGCAGGTGCTGATGGAGGAGACCGGGGTCGCCAACGTCGCGGATCCGCTGGGTGGTTCGTGGTACGTCGAGCAGTTGACGGACCGGATCGAGGCGGACGCGGAGAAGATCTTCGACCAGATCAAGGAACGGGGGATGCGGGCGCATCCCGACGGGCGGCACCCGATCGGGCCGATCACCTCCGGCATTCTGCGCGGGATCGAGGACGGGTGGTTCACCGGGGAGATCGCCGAGTCGGCGTTCCGGTACCAGCAGTCCCTGGAGAAGGGTGACAAGAAGGTGGTGGGCGTGAACGTCCACACCGGGTCCGTCACCGGGGACTTGGAGATCCTGCGGGTCAGCCACGAGGTGGAGCGGGAGCAGGTCCGTGTGCTCGGGGAGCGGCGGGCCGGGCGGGACGACGCGGCGGTGCGGGCCGCGCTGGACGCGATGCTCGCGGCCGCGCGGGACGGGTCGAACATGATCGAGCCCATGCTGGACGCGGTGCGCGCGGAGGCGACACTCGGGGAGATCTGCGGGGTGCTCCGCGACGAGTGGGGGGTGTACACGGAGCCTGCGGGCTTCTGAGGCTGACGGCGGGGGTGGGTGCGCAGCCCGGCGCCATCGGGGGGCCTCCCCCGGAGGGGGGACCCCCAGCCCACCCGTGCCGCCCTGCGGCACGACTGCCCGCAGCTATGCCGGTTTGTGCCGCCTGGGGTCCCACTCTGGGGGAGGCACGGCTGCCCGCAGCTGCGTGCGTGCCATGGCGACGTAGGTCGACTGCAGCTACCTGGGGGCGCGGGGAACTGCGCGACCAGTCATCCACGCACCCGCAGTCCGCGACGAAACCTCAGTCGGCAGATGCGGCCGCCAGGCCCGCCACGAGTACCGTCGTGAACCGGTGGACCCACGCCGCGTCCGCCGGTTCCGCGCTGACCAGGCAGCGGTGGACCACCGCGCCGGCGACCACGTCGAAGATGAGGTCGACCGTGCGGGAGGCCTCGGACTCGTCCGTTTCCGGAGGGAGTTCGCCGCGGGCCTGGGCGCGGGCGCGGCCCTCCAGGACGAGCCGCTTCTGGCGGTCCACGATGGACGCGCGGATGCGTTCGCGAAGGGCTTCGTCGCGGGTCGACTCCGCGACGACCGCCATCAGCCCGCTCTTGGCCTCCGGCCGCGCCAGGATCGCCGCGAACTGATGGACCACGCCCTCGATGTCCGCGCCCAGCGTCCCGCAGTCGGGGAGTTCGAGTTCGTCGAAGAGCTCCGCCACCGCGTCCACGACGAGTTCGTTCTTGCCCGCCCAGCGCCGGTACAGCGTCGTCTTCGCGACCCCCGCCCGGGTCGCCACGTCGGACAGCGTCAGCTTCGACCAGCCCAGCTCCACCAGCGCCTCCCGGGTCGCCGCGAGGATCGCCGCGTCCGCCGCCGCGCTGCGGGGGCGTCCGGTGGCCCGTGGGGCCGGAGTGCTGCTCTGCATGCCAAGCACGATAACCACGCCTGCTGTGCGTCGGCGCCGTGAGGCAGATCACCGCCCCCGCGTCCCCGGGAGGCACTCGGTGCCATTACGCTACGACTCGTAGCGAAACCACTGGCGTGGGGTGGGGACCCCCCGCATCGAAAGCTTGACCGGCTTTCTCATCGCTTTTCACTCGCGCGCGAGAACGGGGGAGGATAGACGCATGCAGCCACGGAACATGTCCATGAGCGGAGTCGTCGACCTCGCCGCGGTGAAGGCGGCCCAGGAGGCCAAGGCGAAGGCGGAGCAGGCGCGCGCCGAAGCGGCCCGGCAGGGCGGGGGCGGGGCCGTCTCACCCGCGGACCTCGTCATCGATGTCGACGAGGCCGGGTTCGAGCGAGAAGTACTCCAGCGGTCCACCGAGGTACCCGTCGTCATCGACTTCTGGGCCGAGTGGTGCCAGCCCTGCAAGCAGCTCAGCCCCGTCCTGGAGCGGCTCGCCGTCGAGTACAACGGCCGCTTCCTCCTCGCGAAGATCGACGTCGACGCCAACCAGATGCTGATGCAGCAGTTCGGCGTGCAGGGCATCCCCGCGGTGTTCGCCGTCGTCGCCGGACAGGCGCTGCCGCTCTTCCAGGGCGCCGCGGGCGAGCAGCAGATCCGCGAGACCCTCGACCAGCTGGTGACCGTGGCCGAGCAGCGGTTCGGGCTGACCGGTCTGCAGGTCGACCCGGAGGCCCAGCCTGGCGACCGGTCGGCGCCCGCCGCCCCGGCCGGTCCGCACGACGCGCTGCTTGAGGCCGCCGTACAGGCCCTGGACGCGGGCGACTTGTCCGGGGCGATCCGGGCGTACCAGAACGTTCTGGGCGACGACCCGGGCAACACCGAGGCCAAACTGGGGCTCGCGCAGGCCGAGTTGCTCCAGCGGGTGCAGGGCGCCGATCCGCAGACCGTGCGCAAGGAGGCCGCCGAGAGGCCCGGTGACCCGCAGGCGCAGATCGCCGCCGCCGACCTGGACCTGGTCGGCGGTCATGTGGAGGACGCCTTCGGCCGGCTCATCGAGACGGTGCAGCGCACCGCCGGTGACGACCGGGAGGCCGTACGGGTAAGGCTGCTGGAGCTGTTCGAGGTCGTCGGGGCCGACGATCCCAGGGTGGCGGCGGCGCGCCGGGCCCTGGCGCGAGCCCTGTTCTGAGCGAGTCACGAAGCCCGTTCTGACCGGTCACCGCATGCGCAAGCGCGTGTGACGGGAGTGAAGGAACCGGCCAACCTGGTGCCACTGCGGCCGCGCTTTACCAAATCTTGGTAATCGCGGCCGCTGTTACTGCCAGTAAATCAAGGGCGTTGGTCTGTCGGATTCTGTCCGGTGATTCCTGGATTTGTTCACCCCCCTGAGGCGACCGAGCGTCGCCGTCCGAGACCGGCGGGTCGCCCCTCGGTTATCCGGCCGTTACTAGCGAGTAACGAACCCCCTTGTGCGGGCGGCCAGAATGCACCACGATCGGCCACGCTCGGTCCATTCCCGAACTGCCCCGACAGCCAGCCGGGGTGACGGGAGTCCAGGGTCCCCACCGGGCAGAACCGGCGGCAATGACGCCGGTTCTTGGGCAGGGGGGTCTTCGCTCTCCGGCGAAGCCTGTCCAGCAAGGTTGTGCGTGATGCGTGTCAGGCGCGACCAGTGGTTGTCGCTCGGGGGTGATCGCCGGTGATTCGGGCGCGGTTCCCGCGCCGCCGAGTGCGGGCGCTCTCCTTCCCGAGGACGTAGCACTTCTCCCATCCCTGCCCGGCTGAGCCGTCGAGTCGTACGAGCCAGTCAGGGCCAGGAGATGTACGTCCGAGAAGGAGGAAATATGGAGTCCCAGGTGCGTGGCGGGACCAGATGGAAGCGGTTCGCCGTCGTGATGGTGCCCAGCGTCGCCGCCACGGCTGCGATAGGTGTCGCCCTCGCGCAGGGCGCTCTCGCCGCGTCGTTCAGCGTGTCGGGCCAGTCGTTCAAGGTGACGACGAAGCAGCTCGACGGTACGGGCTTCGCCCAGTACGGCGCCCTCGACGAGGGTTACACGCTCAGCGGCAAGAAGACGGTTCACCCCGTCGCGGTCTCGGCCTTCAAGTCCGCGACCATCAACAGCCTGTGCCAGTCGGTTGTCACCCCTGACATTCCGATCCTCGGCAACGTCAGCCTGATCCTTCGGGCCGGCGAGGACCCGAAGAAGCCGGTCGAGGCCGAGAACCTGTACATCGACGTGGCCGACCTTGAGGCCGACGCGACGTTCAAGGGCATCGACATCGGTGTGGCCGCCAAGGACGCCAGCAAGGGTCCGGGCATGAAGGGCGGCGGCGAGCAGGCCAACCCGTTCGGCTTCGCCCAGCAGGCCGACTCGGTCGTGCTGAAGGACGTGAAGCAGACGGCGTGGGCCACCACCGCCGGAACCTTCAAGCTCAGCGGTCTGTCGATGAAGCTGTCGACGGGTGTCAAGGAGTGCTACTAAGCACTCACTGACGGGCGGGGGAGCCGGTGGCGCCCCCGCCCGTCCACCATCCGGGCGTCCTCTTCACACGTCCGCACCCCCAGCATCACAACTCACCACCACAGCAACGCCGCAGCAGGGAGCTGTTTTCCATGAGCGCCGAGACTCCTGCCGTACCCGGCCGTGATGAGCACTACCTCCGGGTCATGAGGCGGAACTTCCGCGCCTGGCGGGGCGCGAGGCCCTTCTGGGCCGGTCTGTTCGTCATGCTCGGCGGACTCCCGATCGCCTACTTCCCGTACGCGAACCTCCAGATCGGTCATCTGACCCTGGCGATGTCGACGACCGCGGGCGCCGGCTCCCTGATCATCGGTGTGCTGCTGATGGTGCTCGGCGTCAGCCTCTGGTTCCAGAAGCACGTGCGCGTCTTCGCGGGCGTCGCGGCGATTCTGCTGGCGCTGGTGTCCATTCCCGTCTCCAATCTGGGCGGCTTCCTGATCGGCTTCCTGTTCGCCCTCGTGGGCGGCGCGATGGCCGTCGCATGGGCGCCCGGGGTGCCGCAGCAGCCGCAGCAGGCGGAGGAGAGCGCGGACCAGCAGGAGGCCGCCCCCGAGGGCGAACTCCCGGCCGAGCAGGACGCGGTGGACGAGCCGAACGATCTGTCAGGAACGAGCCCGGCGAACGGGGCGAACGGGAGGCACAGTGCCGGCTGACGAGGTGACCCACGGGACTGACGTGGACACGTCCCGTGCGAGAACCGGGCCGCGGCATGCGGCTCCCAAGAAGCCGCTGTTCACCAGGTTCCACATGCCGGCCGGCAAGGCGATAGCCCTGGCCGCGATGCCGACGGCGGTCCTCATGGGGATGGGGTTCACGCCGACGCTCGCCAACGCCGAGGACCAGCCGGCCGCCAAGAGCCTCACGGCCGACGAGTACAAGGACTGCGTGCTCGCCCTGGAGGGCGAGGCCGAGGAGTCCGCGTCCCCGTCGCCGTCCGCGAGCGAGAGCGAGTCCCCCGCCGAGGACGAGTCGGCGGAGCCGACCCCGACCGAGACGGCCGGGACCGGCACGGACGGTTCCTCTTCGTCGGATTCAGGTTCCGACGACAAGGACGAGCCCGAGCCGACCCCGTCCGCGAGCAAGACCCCCGAGCCGCAGTCCGGCGGCGGCGAGGCCACCCCGGCCACGCCCACGCCGACCCCCACCGAGTCGGACCCCAATCTGCTGGAGCAGATCGGCGGTGCGCTGGAGGACATCTTCACGCCCGGCAAGGACGACGAGGAGACCGCGAGCCCCACGCCGTCGGCCACCCCGTCCGCCACGCAGTCGCCGAGCGCCGACGAGGACAAGCCCGAAGAGCCGGTGAAGGAGACCGCCGAGAAGGTCACCGACACCGCCAAGGACACCGTCAAGGACGCGGCGAAGGACACCACCGACGCGGCTGCCGAGGCGGCCGACGACGCCGCCGAGGCGGTCGAGGAGGCGGCCGACGAGGCCACCGCCACGCCCAGCCCGTCGGCGACCGAGAGCGTCGACCCGGAGGACTGCCCGGCCGCCACGGACGCGGAGGGCGGTGTCGACAACACGGTGCCGGTGCCCGACGACCCGTGGTACCTGAACGCCAGCTCGCTGCTGCTCAAGGGCGCCGACTACAAGGGCATCGTCAAGGTCCGTACGGCGAACGGCAGCACCAAGGAAGTGCTGAAGTACGTCATATCCGACGGCACCGACATCGGCGACCTGCACCAGACGGTGAAGGACCCGCAGACCGGCAAGACGTACCACGTGCAGGCGGGCAAGGGCACCACGTCCACCATCCGCGACGGCAAGACGATCATGTACACCGAGTCCATCTCGGGCAATCTGCTGGGGCTGATCCCGGTGACGTTCAGCCCGGAGAACCCGCCGCCGCTGAACATCCCGCTGATCTACTTCACCAAGGTGAAGGTCGTCCAGGCCGCCCAGTTCGGCGGCACCCTGCACGTCCCCGGCCTGCACCAGTTCGTCACCGACTGAGGCGGCCCGCGTCCCGCCCGTTCGGGAGCCGCACCACGCGCTGAGGGCGCCCCCTGATCCAGGGGGCGCCCTCAGCGCCGTACTCAAGACCCTTCGTGGGGCCGTCAGTTGTGCTGGTCGCCGCCCAGGTGGTGGACGCGGACCATGTTGGTGGTGCCGGGGACGCCGGGCGGGGAGCCGGCCGTGATGATCAGGACGTCGCCCTGGTTGAACCGGCCCAGCTTGGTGACCTCGCCGTCGACCAGGTCGACCATCTCGTCGGTGCTGTTGACGAACGGCACGACGTGCGACTCCACACCCCAGCTGAGGGTCAGCTGGTTGCGGGTGGACTCGTCGGTGGTGAAGGCCAGGATCGGCTGGGAGGCGCGGTAGCGGCACAGCCGGCGGGCGGTGTCACCGGACTTGGTGAAGGCGACCAGGCCCTTGCCGCCGAGGAAGTCGGCGATCTCGCAGGCCGCGCGGGCGACCGAACCGCCCTGCGTGCGCGGCTTCTTGCCCGGCACCAGCGGCTGCAGGCCCTTGGCGAGCAGCTCCTGCTCGGCCGCCTGGACGATCTTCGACATCGTCTTGACGGTCTCGATCGGGTACGCGCCCACGCTGGACTCGGCGGAGAGCATGACCGCGTCGGCGCCGTCCAGGATCGCGTTGGCCACGTCGGAGGCCTCGGCGCGGGTCGGACGGGAGTTGGTGATCATCGACTCCATCATCTGGGTCGCCACGATCACCGGCTTGGCGTTGCGGCGGCACAGCTCGATGAGCCGCTTCTGCACCATGGGGACCTTTTCGAGGGGGTACTCGACGGCCAGGTCACCACGGGCGACCATGACACCGTCGAACGCCATCACGACGTCCTCCATGTTCGCCACCGCCTGCGGCTTCTCCACCTTGGCGATGACCGGGACGCGGCGGCCGACCTCGTCCATGACCTTGTGCACGTCCTGCACGTCGTTGGCGTCCCGCACGAAGGACAGCGCGACCATGTCGCAGCCCATGCGCAGCGCGAACCGCAGGTCCTCGACGTCCTTCTCGGACAGCGCGGGCACGTTCACGGCCGCGCCGGGCAGGTTGATGCCCTTGTGGTCGGAGACGACACCGCCCTCGATGACGATCGTCCTGACCCGGGGGCCCTCGACATCCAGGACCTTCAGCTCGACGTTGCCGTCGTTGATGAGGATCTGGTCGCCGCGCGAGACGTCGCCGGGCAGGCCCTTGTAGGTGGTCCCGCAGATCTGCTTGTCACCGGGGACGTCCTCGGTGGTGATGACGAACTCGTCGCCACGCTCCAGCTCCACCGGACCCTCGGCGAAGGTCTCCAGACGGATCTTGGGGCCCTGGAGGTCGGCGAGCACACCGATGGCCCTGCCGGTCTCGGCGGCGGCGGCCCGGACCCGGTCGTACCGGCCCTGGTGCTCTTCGTGCGAGCCGTGGCTGAAGTTGAAGCGGGCCACATTCATGCCCGCCTCGATCAACGCGACGAGCTGTTCATGGGAGTCGACCGCGGGGCCGAGAGTACAGACGATTTTCGAACGGCGCATGGGGCGATCCTATCGGTTTGTTTCGCTGCGGAATATTCCGTCTGGCGGAAAATACAAAAGGGCGGGATGCCGCTCAGGTGAGAATGTCCGAGCCCTTTACCAGCGCGTACGTCTGCGTCGCGATCTCCAGTTCCTCGTCGGTCGGTACCACCGCCACGGCCACCCTCGCGGACGGCGGCGAGATCAGCCGCGGCTCGTCGCTCCGTACGGCGTTCAGCTCGTCGTCCACCGCGAGGCCCAGCTCCGCCAGGCCGGCCACGGCAGCTTCCCGCACCGCGCTCGCGTTTTCCCCGACTCCCGCTGTGAAGGCCACCGCGTCCACCCGGCCGAGCACCGCGTAATAGGCGCCGATGTACTTCCTCAACCGGTGAATGTATATGTCGAAGGCGAGTTGCGCCGATTCGTCACCCTCCTCGATCCGGCGCCGGATCTCCCGCATGTCGTTGTCCCCGCACAGCCCGATCAGCCCGCTCTTCTTGTTGAGCAGATTGTCGATCTCGTCGGCGGACATTCCCCCGACCCGCATCAAGTGGAAGATCACCGCCGGGTCCAGGTCCCCGGAACGGGTCCCCATCACCAGCCCCTCCAGCGGGGTCAGCCCCATGGACGTGTCCACGCACCGCCCGCCGCGCACCGCCGAGGCCGAGGCGCCGTTGCCGAGGTGCAGCACGATCACGTTCACCTCCTCCGGCGCCTTCCCCAGCAGCTTCGCCGTGGCGCGGGAGACGTAGGCGTGCGAGGTGCCATGGAAGCCGTAGCGGCGGATGCGGTGCGCGTCGGCCGTCTCCACGTCGATCGCGTAGCGGGCCGCAGACTCCGGCATCGTGGTGTGGAAGGCGGTGTCGAAAACGGCGACCTGCGGCAGGTCCGGGCGCAGCGCCTGCGCGGTGCGGATGCCGGTGAGGTTCGCCGGGTTGTGCAGCGGGGCGACCGGGATCAGCCGTTCGATCTCGGCGAGCACGGTGTCGTCGATGACCGTCGGCTCGGTGAAGTGCTTGCCGCCGTGCACCACCCGGTGCCCGATCGCGGCGAGCTCCGGGGAGTCCAGGCCCAGCCCGTCCCGGGACAGCTCCTGGGCCACCGCCTTCAGCGCGGCGTCGTGATCGGATATCGCCCCGGACCACTCCCGGGTCTCCCCGTCGGCCGGGCTGTGCTTCACACGCGAGGTCTCCTCGCCGATCCGCTCGACGAGGCCCTGCGCGAGCCGCCGGCTGTCGCTCATGTCGAGCAGCTGGTACTTCACCGACGAGGAGCCGGAGTTCAGGACGAGGACACGGGACGAGGTCACAGCTGGGACGCCTTCTCGACGGGGGACTGGGCCTGGATCGCCGTGATGGCGACGGTGTTGACGATGTCCTGCACCAGCGCGCCGCGGGACAGGTCGTTGACGGGCTTGCGCAGACCCTGCAGCACCGGGCCGACGGCGATGGCGCCGGCCGAGCGCTGCACGGCCTTGTAGGTGTTGTTGCCGGTGTTCAGGTCCGGGAAGATCAGCACCGTCGCCTGCCCCGCGACCTCGGAACCGGGCAGCTTGGTCGCGGCCACCGACGGCTCCACCGCGGCGTCGTACTGGATCGGGCCCTCGATCTTCAGGTCGGGCCTGCGCAGCCGCACCAGCTCCGTCGCCTCGCGCACCTTGTCCACGTCGGCGCCCGTACCGGAGGTACCGGTGGAGTACGACAGCATCGCGATCCGCGGCTCCACGCCGAACTGCGCGGCCGTCGTCGCCGACTGGACGGCGATGTCCGCCAGTTGCTCGGCGTCCGGGTCGGGGTTGACCGCGCAGTCGCCGTAGACGAGCACCCGGTCGGCGAGGCACATGAAGAAGACGCTGCTGACGATGGAGGCTCCCGGCTTGGTCTTGATGATCTCGAAGCCGGGGCGGATGGTGGCCGCGGTGGAGTGCACCGCGCCCGACACCATGCCGTCGGCGAGACCCTCCTCGACCATCAGCGTGCCGAAGTAGTTCACGTCCGAGACCACGTCGTACGCCAGCTCCACCGTCACGCCCCGGTGGGCGCGCAGGGCGGCGTACTTCTCGGCGAAGGAGTCGCGCAGTTCGCTGGTGGCCGGGTCGATCAGCTGGGAGTCGCCGAGGTCGATGCCGAGGTCGGCGGCCTTCTTGCGGATCTGGTCCACCGGGCCGAGCAGGGTCAGTTCGCACACCCCGCGGCGCAGCAGCACCTCGGCGGCGTGCAGCACCCGCGGCTCGGTGCCCTCGGGGAGCACCACGCGCCTGAGGTCGGAGCGGGCCTGCTCGAGCAGCTTGTGCTCGAACATCATCGGGGTGATCCGGTCGCTGCTCGGCGCGCTCACCCGCTTGATCAGGTCCCCGGTGTCGACGTACCGCTCGAACAGGCCGAGCGCGGTCTCCGCCTTGCGCGGGGTGGCCGCGTTCAGCTTGCCCTCCAGGGAGAACAGCTGCTCGGCGGTGGGGAAGCTGTTGCCGGGCACCGAGAGCACCGGGGTGCCGGGGGCGAGGCGGCCGGCCAGGGTGAGGATGTCCTCGCCCGGCACCTCGTTCAGGGTGAGCAGCACCCCGGCGATCGGCGGGGTCCCGGCGCTGTGCGCGGCGAGCGCGCCGACCACCAGGTCGGCCCGGTCCCCTGGGGTGACGACCAGACAGCCCGGGGTCAGGGCGCTGAGGAAGTTCGGCAGCATCGCTCCGCCGAAGACGAAGTCCAGCGCGTCCCGGGCCAGCCCCGAGTCGTCGCCGAGCACCACCTTCGCGTCGAGGGCGGTGGCGACCTGCGCGACCGTCGGCGCGGCCAGCGCGGGTTCGTCGGGCAGCACGTAACAGGGGACCGGCAGCCGGCCGGAGAGCCGCTCGGCGATCGCGTCCCGGTCCTCCCGGGCCACCCGGTTGGTCACCATGGCGAGCACGTCGCAGCCGAGGCCGTCGTAGGCGCGGTAGGCGTTGCGGGTCTCGGCCAGCACCGATTCGGCGGTCTGCCTGCGGCCGCCGACGACGGGTATGACGGAGGCGCCGAACTCGTTGGCCAGGCGGGCGTTGAGGGACAGCTCCTCCGGGAACTGGGTGTCGGCGTAGTCCGTGCCGAGGACGAGGACCACGTCGTAGTCCCGGGCCACCCGGTGGAAGCGGTCGACGAGGGTGGAGACCAGTTCGTCGGTGCCCTGCTCGGCCTGGAGGGCGGAGGCCGCGTGGTAGTCGAGGCCGTAGACCGTCGCCGGGTCCTGGGTCAGCCGGTAGCGGGACCGCAGCAGGTCGAAGAGACGGTCCGGCCCTTCGTGCACCAGGGGACGGAAGACGCCCACCCGGTCGACCTGGCGGGTCAGGAGCTCCATCACCCCCAGTTCGACGACCTGGCGACCGTCCCCGCGGTCGATCCCCGTCACGTACACGCTGCGCGTCACGCGTGCTCTCCCCTTCGTCCAACGACCGAAGCCGGGTGGCCTGCACCGTCGGGTGGCATGCACCGTCGGGTGTCATAAAAATCGCCCACCGAGGTGAGCAGAACCCTCTTGACAATACCTCCGCCGGTAGCTAAGGCGCCCGTCAGTCCGAGGGTGCGGCATCGCCCTCCCGGACGTGAAACAATCGGACTGGCTCACCGGTGGTATCAACAGCGAGCAGGAGACACAGCACGATGCGTATCGGAGTTCTCACCGCAGGCGGCGACTGCCCCGGCCTGAACGCAGTGATCCGGTCGGTCGTGCACCGGGCCGTCACGACGTACGGCGACGAGGTCATCGGCTTCGAGGACGGCTACTCCGGCCTCCTGGACGGCCACTACCGCTCGCTGGACCTCAACGCCGTCAGCGGCATCCTGGCCCGCGGCGGGACCATCCTGGGCTCCTCCCGGCTGGAGCGCGACCGGCTTCGCGAGGCCTGCGAGAACGCCTCCGACATGATCCGCGACTTCGGTATCGACGCGCTGATCCCGATCGGCGGCGAGGGCACGCTGACGGCGGCCCGGATGCTGTCCGACGCCGGTCTGCCCGTGGTCGGCGTCCCGAAGACCATCGACAACGACATCTCCTCCACCGACCGCACCTTCGGCTTCGACACCGCGGTCGGTGTCGCCACCGAGGCGATGGACCGCCTGAAGACCACCGCCGAGTCCCACCAGCGGGTGATGGTCGTCGAGGTCATGGGCCGTCACGCGGGCTGGATCGCCCTGGAGTCCGGCATGGCGGCCGGCGCCCACGGCATCTGTCTGCCCGAGCGTCCGTTCGACCCGGCCGACCTGGTGAAGATGGTCGAGGAGCGCTTCGCGCGCGGCAAGAAGTTCGCCGTGATCTGCGTCGCCGAGGGCGCCCACCCGGCCGACGGCACCATGGACTACGGCAAGGGCGAGATCGACAAGTTCGGCCACGAGCGCTTCCAGGGCATCGGTACGGCCCTGGCGTACGAGCTGGAGCGGCGGCTCGGCAAGGAGGCCAAGCCGGTCATCCTCGGCCACGTCCAGCGCGGCGGTGTGCCGACCGCGTACGACCGTGTCCTCGCCACCCGCTTCGGCTGGCACGCCGTGGAGGCCGCGCACCGGGGCGAGTTCGGCAAGATGACCGCCCTGCGCGGCACGGACATCGTGATGGTGCCGCTGGCGGAGGCGGTCACCGAGCTGAAGACGGTCCCGAAGGACCGGATGGACGAGGCGGAGTCGGTCTTCTAGACCGCCTGTATCGCCGTATGTACCGGGGGCGGTTCAGATCGCCCCCGGCGCCCGGTCGCTGACCCTGGTCCAGAAGTGGTCGACGATCCGGTCCAGGAACTCCCGGCCCGCCGCGCTGGTGCCGCCCTCGCTGCCCCAGCTGAGGGTGGCCACCATCTGGCCGTGGTACTCCCGGTGCAGTTCCTGCAGCGCGTCCTCCACCAGCCGCCGGTCCAGCGGCACCAGCTTGCCGACCGGGCGCGCGTACGCCTGCCAGCGCGTCGTCACCGCGCTGCGCAGCAGATCGGCGAGCCTGGCGTCCCGCCCGGTGACGGTGACCAGGTCGGGCAGCCGCAGTCCGAGCAGTTCGGCGAGGGCGGCGGACTGCCGCTCGGTGCCGCGCCAGTCGTCGCCCTCCTCCATCCGCAGGTACGCCTGCAACTCGTGCCCCACGGCACGCGCGACATCCTCCGGCGCCAGCCCGCGGGCCATGCGGTGCTCGCGCAGGGTCCTGGGCCGGCCGAGGAGTTCACCGGGCGAGCACCACAACACGCCGGCGAGAGCGGTGAGTTCGGGGTTGCTGGGGACGGCGACCCCGCGTTCCCAGGCGGTGACGAGGTCCGGGGTGACGTAGGGCAGGCCGTAGGAGACCCGCATGCCGTAGGCGACGTGCTCGGGGCCCATGCTGAGGGCGGCGCGCAGGCGGCGGACGGCGGGGGCGTTGAACGGGGGAGTCGGCGGGCTGGGGCGGTTCGGCTGAGCAGGGGGTCGGCGCACTTGCCTCAAGCTAGGGGCGCGCGGGAGTGGTGACTACGGTCTGTTCGGCCAGGATCACGGATTGTAGGAACGTACGGTTCCGGCCGTTCGGGAGGCGTGGCCGAAGATCGCCGGTGGGGTTGGGGGCGCATGCGAGTGCTCTGCGCGCCGGGGCGTTCGCGCGGGGGCGCGAGGCTGGGGCGCGGGGTCGAACGGCAAGCTCAGTGGGCATATTCGCGGATGCTTGCGGGCGCCGGACCTCCGGTGCTTGCCCATGACCGGTTCCGTCGGGGCGGTTGGTGCTTCGTCCGGGTGATCGGACGTCGAAGACGAGTGCGCCGTAGGCGGTGCGCGGATCGGCGTGGACGGCGCGGCGCAAACCGTGCGGTCCGCCGTCCCGCAGTGGCCTACTTCCGGGCCCGCGCCGCCCGCTCCCGACCTGTCAGCAGCATCAGCAGATCGGCGATGGGGGCGCGGATCTCCTCGCCCTCGCCCCGGGTCCACTCGATGTCTGTCGCCACCAGCTTCTTCCGGGGCAGGGGCCAGGGGCGGGGCGGGAAGCGCATGGTCCAGACGCGGTCGGCCGCGTCGCGGGCCGCAGCCGGGGGCATCTCGCGGTGGCGGCCGAGGGGCAGGGCGATGTCCTGGCCGTGGACCAGAATGTCCAGCAGGGGCTCCCGGGGTGTGGTCATGGGGGCCAGCCGGCGGGAGCCGACGATGCCGCGCAGATCGGCGACGATCTCTTCGGTCGGTTTCGCCGCCGCGCGCACCGCGGTGTCGTGGATCAGGCGGTCCATGTTCCCCCGGGCGCGCACCATGTCGCGCACCAGGTCGCCGTAGGAGAAGCGCGGCGCCAGGGTCAGATGGGCCGCGACATCCCGTACCCGCCAGTCGCCGCAGGCGGTCGGGGTCTCCCACTCGGGCGGGGTGAGCCCGTCCAGGAGGTCGGCGAGCGTCCGGCGCTGCTCGTCGACGATCCGCCAGCGCTCGTCCGTGCCCAGGACGACGGTCACAGGAATCACCACCCACTCAAGTGGTAAGCTTCTCTGACCAAATTAGTCAGAGAGACTGACCAATGTCAAGGTGCGTTCGAGGGGGCGTCGTCCGTGGTCGTCGAGAGCGAGCCGAGCACCGGCGTTCTGCTGTTCCTGCCCTACCGGGCCCTGGAGGACCGGGTCTTCGCCGCCCTCGCCGAGGCCGGATTCGACGACTTCACCCCGGCCCAGGCCCGGGTCATGCAGCGCGTCGGACCCGAGGGCACCCGGCTCACCGAGCTGGCCGAGCAGGCGCAGATCACCAAGCAGACGGCCGGTTTCCTGGTCGACCAGCTGGAGAGGGCCGGGTACGTACGGCGCGAGCCGGACCCCACCGACGGGCGGGCCCGGCTGGTGTGCCTCGCGGACAAGGCGCTGGCGGCGAAGGAGGTCGCCGACTCCGTGGTCGCCGAGGTGGAGCGGGAGTGGGAGGAGCACCTGGGCAGGCGGCGGATGAAGCAGCTCCGCGAGGCGCTCACCCTGCTCCGGGAGATCACCGACCCCTGGGGCCCCGGACAACAGGAAACCCCGAGCGGTCAGGCAGGCGGGGGAAGCGCCTAACCGCTCGGGGCTTTCGGGGAGGCGGGTCCTGGTGGTCAGGACCGGGACCCGCCGGGTCCTGGATCTTGTCCGGTCTGTGCCTCGGACCGTCTTTGTCCTCGGCGCCCTTGGCCTACGCCTTGGCGAGTTCCTTCTCGCCGCCCTGCTCCGGCACCTCCGCCGGGGCCGCCTCCTCGGATTCGTGCCCGTCGTCGAGGAGCGTCTTCTCGTCGAAGGGCAGGTGTCCGGCGAGCACCTGGTCGACCCGGCCGCGGTCGATCTCCTTGGTCCAGGTGCCGATCAGCACCGTGGCCACCGCGTTGCCCGCGAAGTTCGTCAGGGCGCGGGCCTCGCTCATGAACCGGTCGATGCCGACGATCAGGCCGATACCGTCCACCAGCGCGGGCTTGTGGGACTGCAGACCGCCCGCCAGGGTGGCGAGCCCGGCGCCGGTGACACCCGCCGCGCCCTTCGAGGCGACCAGCAGGAACAGCAGCAGCGGGATCTGCTCGCCGATCGACATCGGCGTACCCATGGCGTCGGCGATGAACAGGGACGCCATGGTCATGTAGATCATGGTGCCGTCGAGGTTGAAGGAGTAGCCGGTCGGGACCGTGATGCCGACGACGGGCTTGCTGACGCCCAGGTGCTCCATCTTCGCGATGAGCCGCGGCAGCGCGGACTCGGAGGAGGAGGTGGACAGGATCAGCAGGAACTCCCGGCCCAGGTACTTGAAGAGCGTGAAGATGTTCAGGCCCGCGACCACCCGCAGCAGGACGCCGAGCACGATGAACACGAACAGCACACAGGTGGTGTAGAAGCCGAGCATCAGTACCGCGAGGCTCTTCAGGGCGTCCACGCCGGCCGAGCCGGTGACCGCGGCGATGGCACCGAAGGCGCCGATCGGGGCGGCCCACATCACCATGGCGAGGATGCGGAAGACAAGGCGCTGGATGTGCTCGACACCGCGCAGGATCGGCTGCCCGGCGCTGCCCATGGCCTGCAGTGCGAACCCGGCGAGCAGGGCGATGAGCAGGGTCTGGAGCACCTCGCCCGCGGTGAACGCGGACACGATCGTGGTCGGGATGATGCCGAGCAGGAACTCGGTGGTGTCCTTGGCCTCCGCGTCGACCTGGGCCTGTCCGACCTCCTTGACGGCGTCGGTCACCGCGAGGCTGGAGCCCGGGTCCAGGATGTTGCCGACGACCAGGCCGATACCGAGGGCCACCAGCGACATGACCAGGAAGTAACCCAGCGCGATACCGCCGACGGCGCCCACCTTGGCGGCTTTTCGCACCGAGCCGATGCCCAGCACGATCGTGCAGAAGATGATCGGCGAGATCATCATCTTGATCAGGTTCACGAAGCCCGTACCGATCGGCTTCAGCTCCACCGCGAAGTCCGGCGCGATCAGCCCGACGGCGATGCCGAGGGCGACCGCGACGATCACCGCGATGTACAGATAGTGCGTGCGGTCCCGTTTGGCAGCGGGTGCCGTCCTGGGGGTACTGGCGGCCACGGTCGCCCTCCTTGACGTCGTCGTCGGCATCACCGGCGTGCGGCTCACGCCCGGGGGTTTTGAGGAATGCCGTGACTATCTCCCGGCGTGTGAGGGCGGTCACCCTTACGTTCATTTAGTTCGCGCTTACGTCGGGACACCCACCGACGACATGCGCATACGTCCCGATGCACACTGACGACATGCGCATCCCCGTCCCCCGCCCCCGCAGCCTGGCCGGCCAGCTGTTCGCCATGCAGGCCGTGCTGATCGCGGTGCTCGTGACCGGATACGCGCTGTTCAGCTACGTCAGCGACCAGAACCAGGCCGAGGAGGCGGCGGGCCGCCAGGCACTGGCCGTGGCCCGCTCGATAGCCGACTCGCCCTCCGTACGGCAGGCCATCCGCACCGACAACCCGTCCTCCTCGCTCCAGCCGTACGCCGTGCATGTGCAGCAGGACACCGGGGTCGACTTCGTCACGATCATGAACCCGCGGGGCATCCGCTGGACCCACCCGAACCCCGACGAGATCGGCCAGCGGTTCATCGGCCATATCGACCCCGCCCTTCAGGGCCGCTCCTTCACCGAGACCTACACCGGCACCCTCGGCCCGTCCGTCCGCGCCGTCACCCCGATCTGGGACGGCGGGCGGATCGTCGGCCTGGTCAGCGCGGGCATCAAAGTGGAGGAGATCAGCAAGCGGGTGCGGGACGAGCTGGCCGCACTGCTCGGGGTCGCGGGCGGCGCGCTGGCGCTGGGCGCCGTGGGCACGTACGTGATCAACGCCCGGCTGCGGCGGCACACCCACGGCATGAACGCGGCCGAGCTGAGCCGGATGCACGACTACCACCAGGCCGCGCTGCACGCGGTGCGCGAGGGACTGCTCATGCTGGACGGGCAGTTCCGGGTGGCGCTGATCAACGATGGCGGCCGGGAACTGCTCGGCGTCTCCGAGGAGGCGGTCGGCACCTCGGTCGCCGAGCTCGGGCTGCCGCCGTCGCTCACCGGCGCGCTGCTGTCCTCGGAGCCGAGGGTGGACGAGGTGCATCTGACGGCGGACCGGGTGCTGGTGGTGAACACCTCGCCGGTCTCCGGCGGCGAGCGCCGCGGCGCCGTGGTCACCCTGCGCGATGTGACGGAACTCCAGTCCCTGATGGGCGAACTGGACTCCGAGCGCGGCTTCACCCAGGCGCTGCGCTCCCAGGCGCACGAGGCCGCCAACCGGCTGCACACCGTGGTCTCGCTGATCGAGCTGGGGCGCGCCGAGGAGGCCGTGGAGTTCGCCACCGCCGAACTGGAGCTGGCCCAGGCGCTGACCGACCAGGTCGTGGCGGCGGTCAGCGAACCGGTGCTGGCGGCGCTGCTGCTGGGCAAGACGGCGCAGGCCAACGAGCGGGGCGTGGAGCTGGTGGTGTCCGCGGACAGCCGCCTCGACGACGGGCTGCTGCCGGTGTCGCTGCCCGCCCGGGACCTGGTGACCATCCTCGGGAACCTGATCGACAACGCGGTGGACGCGGCGCAGGGCAGCATCCGGGCGCGGGTCACGGTGACCGCGTACACGGAAGGGTCCGAGCTGGTGCTGAAAGTCTCGGACACCGGCGCCGGGGTGGACCCGGAGCACGCCGAGGCGGTCTTCGAGCGGGGCTTCTCCACCAAGCCCGCCGCGGGTCCCGGCGGCCGGGGCCTCGGGCTCGCACTGGTCCGGCAGGCGGTGGGACGCCACGAGGGCACCCTGACGGTGACCGACGCCGCCGGGGGCGGGGCCGAGTTCGAAGTGCGGCTGCCCCTGGGCGCCGTACCGGCCGGTGAGGGCGTAGTTTCTGGGGGCGCAGTCTCTGGAGGCGACGTATGAGCACCGACACACCGATCCGGGTCCTGGTTGTGGAGGACGACCCGGTCGCCGCCGATGCCCACGTCATGTACGTCAACCGGGTCCCCGGATTCGTCGCGGTCGGCAAGGTGCACACGGGCGCGGAGGCCCGCCGGGCGCTGGACCGCACCCCGGTGGACCTGCTCCTGCTCGACCTCCACCTCCCCGACGTACACGGCCTCCAACTCGCCCGCTCGCTCAGGGCGTTGGGACACCACACGGACGTGATAGCGGTGACCTCGGCACGCGATTTGGCGGTGGTCCGGGAGGGGGTCTCGCTGGGTGTGGTCCAGTACGTCCTCAAGCCGTTCACCTTCGCGACCCTGCGTGACCGTCTCGTCCGGTACGCCGAGTTCCACGCGGCGGCGGGCGAGGCCAGCGGCCAGGACGAGGTCGACCGCGCTCTGGCGACCCTGCGCGCCCCCAGCCCGGCCGCCCTCCCGAAAGGCCTGAGCGCCCCCACCCTGGAGCGGGTCACGGTGGCACTGCGGGACTCCGCGGAGGGCCTGACGGCGACCGGCGTCGCGGAGGCGGTGGGCATCTCCCGCATCACGGCCCGCCGCTACCTGGAGCACCTGGTGGACGCGGGCCGCGCGGCCCGCAGCCCCCAGTACGGGACGGTGGGGCGGCCGGAGCTCCAGTACCGATGGGTGACGGGCCCTAGCTGAACGGCAGCGCGTAGCGGACGACCTGGGCGCCGAGCCCGAGCAGCGCCAGCGCCTCGAACACCGACACGACGACCAGCCCCGCGGAGGTCTGCCCGGCGCCCCAGTAGACGGCGAGTCCGGCGAGCGGGACGACGCAGAAGGCGAGCAGGTCGACAGCGCACTGCACGATCTTCCGGGACTGCCGCCGCGCGTCGGTGCGATGCGCGGTCTCCCAGCGGAAAGCGCCCTCGGCCCCGGAGAGCTGGGTCAGCCGGGGCCCCAGGTCCTCACGGACGTACTTCCCGATCGCGGAGATCTTCTCGTCGTTGACCAGGTAGGTCCAGCCGAGGACCACACACACCGGCGGGACGGCGAGCAGCATCGCGGACTGCCCGGCCTGCGCCGAGGCCGCGATCACGGCGGCGACGACGGTGAGCGTGACGTAGAGGAGATTGTCTCGGAACCCGATCCGGGTCTTCTGCTCGTCCTTGACGGTCTGGTACTCGGCGAGGAGCAGCTGACCAATCGTCACATCCGGCTCCGCCATGTACTTTTCCTCCCCCGGTGACGGTTCCTGGCAGTACCTTAAACGCGTGCCGCAGACTTCACCCCTCGTCGTCGTCCTGACCGCACTGCCCGTCGAGTACGACGCCGTGCGGGCCCATCTCGGCGACGGATCCGAGGAGTTGGTCCACGACGACGGCACCCGCGTGGAGTGCGGGCGGCTCGCGGGCACCGACTGGCGGCTGGCGGTCGCCGAGTTGGGCGAGGGCTCGATGAACGCGGCCGCGCTGACCACGCAGATCCTGGGCTGGCTGCGCCCGGAGGCGGTGCTGTTCGTGGGGGTCGCGGGCTCGCTGAAGGAGGACGTGGCCATCGGCGACGTGGTGATCGGCACGAAGGTGTACGCCGTGCAGGGCGGCAAGGTGACCCCGGACGGCTTCCACGCCCGCCCGGAGGTGTGGCACGGCTCGAACCGCCTGGTGCAGGCCGCGCGCTCGGCGCTGCGCGGGCTGGACGGCGTACGGGGCCATCTGAAGCCGATCGCCTGCGGTGACGTCGTCCTGACGGACCAGGAGTCGGCCTTCGCCGAGTTCGTCCGCCGCCACTACAACGACTCCAACGCCATCGAGATGGAGGGCGCGGGCGCGGTCCACGCGGCGCACGTCAGCGGGCAGGTGGACGCGTTGGTGATCCGTGGCATCAGCGACGCGGCCGATCCCGACAAGTCCGCCGCGGACAAGGGCGGTTCGCAGGAGCGGGCGGCGGCGCGTGCGGCGGAGGTCGCGGTGGCGGTGCTGCGCAAGCACCGGCCGCGAGGCAGTTCCGCCGCTGCCTCCACCGACCGGGAGGGCGCTCGCTACGGCGGCGACCACATCGATTTCCGGGGCGGCGTCTTCAACGGCCCCGTCGTCGGCAAGCGGGTCGAGCGGAACGGGTAGGGGTCCGGGATGCTTGGTCTCCAAGAAGACACCGGCAGACGGGGCCGGTCAGCGGGCCGTCAGGCCTTCGGCCAAGTGACCCGCTGAGCCTCGGGGGTGACGGTGGCCTCGAAGCGCTCCAGGGAGGGAGAACCGTCGGCCCGCCAGCGCAGCACGTGGTCCTCGACCATGTCCCACAGCGGGACGGGCCCGCCCTGGCGGACGGCCCAGCGCTCGCCGTCCCTGGCGAGAGTCGCCCACGCGCCGGCCTCGACATCGACCAGGACGTGCTGAGTGGCACCCGCCAGTGCCAGGCTGATGTGCTGGGCGCGCGGGGCGGCCAACTGCGCCACGAACCGTGCATCCCAGTCGTCCAGGACGTCCGGGCCGAGCCGGGCCTCCCGCTCGGTTCCGGATTCGAGGTCGGGGAGCATGCCGAGCGATGGGGGCAGCTGTGGTCGGGCGAGCATGAAGGAGATCTGTCCGCCGAGGAATCCGCCGTGTGCCACGCCGTCGCCGTCGACGGTCAGCCGGGCCAGCTCCGACGCGTACAGCCATCCGCACACCGTGGCGAGGACGACCCCGCCCGGTGCGGTCTGTTCGATCCAGGCGTGCGGTACCTCCAGGACGCCGCAGGTGGCGATCAACCGGTCGTACGGTGCACCGTCCTTGTGCCCGGCGAGGCCGTCACCGACGACCAGCTGGGGAAAGTAGCCGCAGGACCCCAAAGCAACACTGGCGCGGCGGGACACTTCGACGTCCACCTCCACCGATGTGACCAGCTCGTCTCCAAGCCGGTGGCACAGCAGCCCGGTCGAGTAGCCGGTGCCCGTGCCGATCTCCAGCACCCGGCTGGCTTCCTCGACCCGGAGTTCCTCCAGCATCCGCACCACCAGGCTCGGCAGGGTGCTGGACGACGTGGGGGCGCGCAGAATCTCACCGAGGATGTCACCGGGCATCACGGTTCCGGCGATCTGGGTGACGAGCGACTCGTCCGCGTAGCAGCGTTCCAGCCAGTCGGCCCTGTCGGGCAGGACCGGCCGCCATGCGGTCGGCGCTGAGCCTTCGACCTGCTCGAAGAAGCCGCTGCGCAGGAACTCATGGCGAGGCACGGCTTCGACAGCCGTGCGCCACGACGCGGTGCGCAGGAAGCCGCCTTCTGCGAGGCGGTCGGCCAGCGCCCGGCGCAGGGCTGTGGAGTCCATGAGGGTCATCGGCAGCGTTTCCTTTCGAGAAGGTCTGCCGTGGCGGCGAGCATGGGCAGTCCGGTCTCGGGTTCGAGCCAGTACCACTGGCCGGACGGGTTGCACTCCAGGAACCACCATTGCCCCTGCCGGTCGATGGCGAAGTCGAAAGCACCGAAGACGAGACCGAAGTGGGCCAGGTATGCGTGCAGGGCTTCGGCGATGCCGGGCGGCGGGGTGACAACGGAGTAGTGCAGGCGGCTGTAGTCGGTGCGCCAGTCCAGCAGGCCGGAGTCGATGCGAACGGGGAACACCCGGTCCCCAATGACGGTCACCCGGACGTCCGCGGTCTTCTCGATCCGTCGCTGGAACAGGTGAGCCGTGCCCAATGCGGTCTCGCCGATTTCCTCAGCCGTCACGTCGGCGACTTCCACCGTGCAGGACACGCCGTCGATGCGGTACAGCGGCGCCGACAGCGGCTTGTAGATCACGGGGGCGTACTGCTTGATGAACGCCCGTGCCACATCCGCGTCCGCGGTGATGAGCGTTGGCGGGAAGCGCAGGCCCACGGCCGCGGCTGCGGCCAGGCCGGAGGGTTTGAACTCTGCGTCCCCGATGCGGTGGGGATGGTTGACGTACAGGCAGCCAGGGAGCGAGGCGAGTACGCCGCCGAGCCCGTAACGGGCCTGGGTGAGGGCGAACCGTGCGTCCTGCTTGTCCAGGTGCGGGAAGGCGAAGCCGGAAGGCCGCCGGTAGTACAGGGACCGGACCTGTGCCAGGTCGGCGGTCCGCGACGGCGTGGACAACGTGCCCTCCACGCCGTTCGACGTGATCGTGGCCGCGACCGACAGGGCGTGGGGGAAATCCCCCGAGTCGAACCGCACGACTGGGACACCCCGGTCGTGCAGCTCAGTGATCACCACGTCGGCCGTGGGGTCGTCCAGGTTGGTGACGACCAGCACCGGACCGGCATCGCTCACTGGTCGGTGTCGTTCCCGGTGTCCTGGTCACCGCCGCCGCCACCACCGCCGGGGCCAGCGCCATCGGACGGGTTGCCGGTGTTGGTCGCCGGATTCGTTCCAGTGCTGGTGCCGTGCTTCCCCATCTCCAGCACACGGCCGTCCGCGTCGAAGTAGTGCGTCGTCTGGGTGGTCGGCTCGATCTCGGCACGGGCGTAGCCCGGCGCCATCGTCGGGTATGGGGCCATGCGCCGCACGCCCCAGGGGGGCGGGGTGACCGCGTCGGACGGCAGAGGTGTCCCGGTCGGGAGCCGGTCGGAGTGAGCGAACAAGGGCTTTCCTCTCTTCCTCGGTTGTGTGCTGACCCGTCCCCCGGGGAGCTTGCGGTCTCCCGGCGGGACGGGCGTTCGAGGGGTGCGACCCTGACCCTGCGGTCGCCGTGGGGCCCCTGACGCCGGGGCAGGGCGACCGGTCAGCGGCCGGTGCAGCGGACCGTGTTGACGCAGCAATCGTGAACGCGGCCGGAGTACGTCGAGCCTCGTAGTCGTCGTACAGGGGCCGGCAGCGAGTGGCCAAGTCTGCGCGCGTGCGCCGGGTGCAGTGCTGCCCGTCCAGCCGACGCCTCCGCCACCCGACGACGCTCCGCCGCGTTCACCGAGGCATGTCCTTGCGCGCGGCATCCCATTCTTGACGCAGCGTCTCCGCCTCCGGGCACAGTTCCGGCGTACCGACCGCGCGGCCGATCCAGTCCAGCTCGGGCCTGCACGTCCGGCAGGCCGCGCAGTGATCCATGAATCGCCGGTACGCCGTACCTGCACGACCGGTCAGCACCTGGCCCAGCCGGGCCGTCACGCTCCTCACGCCGTCTCTCCCTGCTCCTCACCGAGGCGGGGCCCGAAAGCGTCCGCGATGGCGGCGCGCAGGACGTCAGGATCAGTGAGCCAGCCGCCGTCGCCGGGGCACATCCGCCAGTACGGGCCCGGCCCCTCCGCGCGCCTCGGCGGCGGGATCGTGATGCTGGCCCCGGCACCGAGGGCGCGGGTGTTCTCCACATCCCACTCGGCGGCGGTGCCAACGCGGACGAACAAGTAGAGGACGCTCCTGTCCTGGACGACGGCGCCGCAGCGGGCACCGAGGATGGCCATGGCGGAGAGACCGACGCTGCGAGGCACGCGGATCGCATCCCAGTAGTGCCCGGCGTCGTGCAAGGCAGGGCCGGTGGCGGACGGTAAGCGGGTGGTCTGCATCGACAAGCGAGGCTCCTCGGGCGCCCGGAGTGATCAGGTGCCGACAAGAATGGCCCCTGAAGAGACCGCTTCCAAGGACTTGGACAGGTCTCTTCCCTGCCGGAAAGAGGACTTTTTCTGCTCCTGGTGGGTGACGACTGGCCAGACGCAGGGCCTACGGCGACACTAGCGGCGGCAGCGCTCAATTCTGGAGGTGCGGCAGTGGCACGGCCCGTAGGCAACACCCGACTCAAGGCGGCCCGCGTAGCGGCCGGATACCCGTCCCAGCAGGCACTGGCCGACGCCCTCGGCATCGGAGTAAGACAAGTCCGCAGGTGGGAATCCGACAACCCGCCGTCCCCTCACCCCGAGGTCGGGCAGGCTCTCACACGCATTCTCGGACAGGACCTGGCCGCGCTCGGTTTCACCCCACCCGCAGGCGAGGCCCCCGGTCACGGGCGCCGCACTGTGCTCGCCGCAACCGCCGCGGCGGTGGGCCTGGCTGCCGTCCCCACCCAGGCCCTCGCGGTCCAGCCCGCCTCCGTCGCCGCAGACTACGGGGCCGTGACCCGTTCGCACCGCCGCCTGTACTGGTCCGTTGCCCCCGCCACCCTCCACCCCGCCGCGGTCTCCCACGCCACCCTCGGCTGCGCCCTGCTCCCCGAGACCGTCGGTCAGAGCCGGCAGCGCGTCGCCGCAGCCCTCGCCGAGACGTACTTGCTTGCTGGGAGGATCGAATTTTTCGACCTGCGCGACGCCGACCGCGCGCAGCAGACTCTCCTCCGCGCGCTCCAGGCGGCGGGCGAGGCCGACAATCCCCTGCTCGGCGCTGCGGTCCTCGCGCACACCGCGTTCATTCCGGGGTGGGCGGGCGACCGGGATGCGGCGGTGGAGCGGATGGTGGCCGCGCGCACGTATGCCCGCCGCGGCCCGGCCTCTGCCGAACTGCTCGCTTGGCTGGACGCGGTGGAGGCAGAATGCGAGACCAGATGCGGTCACACAAGGACGGCGCTGCACCTGATCCGGCACGCCGAGGACCTGCTGGCCCAAGGCAGCGAGCACGAAAGCCCCGAGTGGCTGGACTGGTTCAACGCCGTCAGGCTGGCCGCCTTCAAGGGCAACACCCAGCTGAAGGCGGGGCACCTACCGCAGGCGCGAGTGACGCTGCTTGAAGTCCTCGACGCCCTCGACCCCGCGGAAGAGAAGCAGAGTTCGGTCGTCCTCGGGGACCTGGCCGCCGTCGAGGCCGCGGCCGGCAACCCCGAGGCAGCATGCAAGTACGCGGTGCGGGCGCTCGATCAGTTGGAGCGCACCTGGTACGCGACCGGCATGGACCGGGTGCGGGAGGTGCGGCGCGCCCTAGCGCCGCACCAGCACGAGCGGTGTGTACGGGAGCTGGATGACCGGCTGTACGGGTGGGCGACGACGGTCAGTGCTCTCGCCCGTTAAACTGCCGGATACGCGGCGCGAGTTCGGTGAGGCTGTCGACGCGGAACGTCGGGAGCTTCTGGGCTTCCTCGGTGTTCCATTGGATGGTGGCCCATGGCCCGCGGTGCACGAGCGCCGTCTGCATTCCCGCCGCGGCGGCCGGACGGATGTCGTTGTCGATGCGGTCGCCGACGTACAGCATCTCCCCGCGCGCGGCGGGAACGACCTCGGCGACCTGGTCGAAAAAGCCCGGGTCGGGCTTGCTGGCGCCCCAGTCGTCGGACGTGCCGATGAGGTCCACGGCGCTGCTGAACAGCTCCCGAAGGATCTTCCCGGCGCGCACGGTCTGGTTGCCCGCAATGCCCAGCCACAGGCCGTCCGCCCGCAGCGCGGCGAGCGCGTCACGGACGTCCGGATACAGGTCGGCCTCACCGAAGGTCTCCGCCTTGCCCACGCCGGCGCGCTTCTCCCGCTCCTCGTACAGGTCGAAGCCTGGCCGGAACTCCTGAAACACGTCGCGGTAGTCCCGGCCCTGGGCGATGACCGCGCCGAACATGGCATGGAAAGTGTGGCGGGGCACGCCGAGCCAGTCGGCCCAGCTGCTGTACTCGGTCGTCTCGTCCACGAGGCACTCGCCAACGTCGAAGATCACAGCGCGAATCATGAGGGCGAGGCTATCGGGGCATGACGAAGGGCCCTCACCGCACGATGGCGGTGGGGGCTTCGGGGCCACAGACGTCTGTAGACGTCTACAGATGGATCAGTTGGGCAGCAGGGAGACCACGGCGGCGATCAGGTCGCCGATTCCGACCAGGCGCCGAGTTGAGCGAGGGGCAACCGCCCCTTGTTCAGCTCGCTCACGTCGGCCTTCAGGCTGTCGATCTCCTTCGCATGTCGGTGCGGAGCCGGCTGAGGTCCTTCTGCAGCCGCTTGAGCTTGCGCTCGTCGGCGAGTCCGGATAGGGCGTGGACGCCGCCGAGGCGTACGGCGGGTGAGTCGTCGCCGAGTTGGGAGACGGCGGTGGTGAAGCGTTCGGTGTGCAACCGGGTGGTATCGCAAAGGGCGCCGTTCTCGTCGACGCGCTGGCGGCGGTAGGCGACGGCCAGGGCGACCAGGGCGCCCGCTCCTGCCACCACGCCGATGGCGAGTTTGACGAGGTCGAACAGGGTCCTGGAGTCGATGCGGCGCTCGGGCTTGAGCCCGCGGACGTCGAGCAGTTCCCACCCGGCGTAGAAGACGAGTGAGGCCGCTGCCAGCGCGGCGGTGAAGGCCAGGGCCAGGACAGTGCCGACGGGCCATAAGCGCAGACCGGGTCGCTGCGCGCGGCGTCGCGATGGTAGGTGTGGATTCACGGCCCAAAAGACTGGGTTTGGCTCGGCATTGGTTGCAAGAGCCGTCACTCAGTCCTTCTGCCGTTTCCAGAAGCTGCATAGCCTGCCGGGCAGCCGGTGTCGTCCTGTGCCCGGCCGCCCGCGCCATCCTGCACTGCGGCTCGCTCGACCTCCCCAGGGCCTGCCTCGGCAGCACCACCCGCCCCTCCGAACGGCAGAACAGATGAATAGCCCCTGCAAACAGCAAGCACACTTCCGGTCGGCACAGGACTGAGCCCAACTACCAGTCGCACAAGCGACCTACCCGATACCCCGGTGCCGTCACAGGTTGGTCACACCCCGCCTGCTGCGCTGCGTTAGTGGCATGGTGCCGTCCGTGAGGAAGCTCAGAACTCTTGTGGTCACAGTCCTGGTTGCTGCGGTATGCATGGCATGCGACTCCGACTCCGACTCCGATACCACGGGCACCGCGGCCTCGACGCACCCGGCCAGCAACACGCCCAGCAAGCCCGCCCCCACGAGCGCCGGTCCAACTCCGACCCCGACCGCGTCGCCGTCGAGTTCGGCGGCCGATACGGCGGCGTCACCGTCGGCCGCACTGTTCCCTGGACGCAAGGTGCACCAGAGCGCGGACGGTGTCACCGCGAACCGGGGCACGTACGGCAAGGGCTGGCCGTGGAAGTCGCACGATGTCGTGATGGCGTGCAGCGACGCGGCCAATGGCGGCGCGTACCTGAACGCGGACGACGGTGAGAACTACCTGCTGACCGGGACGATCGCCCAGCCCGGTTTCTTCAAGGGCAATGCGGGCGTACTGCTGTGGGACGGCAAGGACGGCGACGCGTACGCGGAGTGGGTGGACGCCGGCGAGAGGCTGTGCTCGGACGGGGCCTGACGTCGAGGACCGCCCCTCGTGTGGGGGCGGGCCCGTCGTAGCACCGGTGGCAGGGCCGCGTACAGCCCTGCCACTCGGCGGGGTGCGTCCGGGCTCGGTGACCGCTGGAACGCCTCGTCGAGGAGCGAGTCCATGCTGCGGTGGCACCAGCCGTACGTGGCGATGCCGAAGCCGGTTTCGGGTACGCCCACGCGCCGGCCAGCCCCACCCGCCCGGCTGGTCGGCGCTAGTCCAGCGGGTCCGCCGCCAGCACCCACAGGCGGCCCGTGCCGCAGGTGATGCGGCGGCCGGTGCCCGGGGGCGGTTCCTGAAGGGTGGTGCGGCGCAGGCGCCACCGTGACCCGTCGATCACCGCCACCGGCCCCTGCACGCGCGGGTGATGACCGGCGATGTTCCACGCCCTGACCTGGGTGTGGATCCGCGCGGCGTCCGCCGACCAGTCCACCGTGGCGTAGTCCTCCGAGAAGAACCCGGCCCAGGAGCCCTCACCGGGCGGCTGCGGTTCGCCCGCCTCGCCGCGCACCAGCCGGGACAGGACCTGCGGCAGCAGCTCCGAAGCGGCTTGCAGGACCCGGGAGTTGACTCCGGTGAACGACCAGATCTCCTCGTCGAGCGGGATCGTGGTCCGGGCCAGTACGGAGCCGGTGTCCAGCTCCGCGTCCATCCGGTGCCAGGTCACACCGATGGTCCGTTCGCCGTTGCGCACGGCCCAGCCCACCGGGTTGGGGCCCCGGTAGGAGGGCAAATGGGACGGGTGGCAGTTGACGGTGCCCAGGCGGGGCACGGTCACAGCGGCGGCGGGCAGCTTCTTCGGGTAGCCGTAGCTGACGGCCGCGTCCACGGCGTAGGCGCGCAGCAGCCCGGCGACGGACTCCGTGCTGAACGGGATTCCCAGGTCCACTCCCGGCGGCAGATCGTGCTCGCCGAGCACATGTCCGGGCCAGTCGGCGGGGCGCCGGTAGCCGATCACCACCGGCACCCGGTGGCCGAGTGCCTGTACCGCCTCGACCAGCGGCGGCGCGGTCTGCGGCAGTGCCGCGACGACGCCGACGCGCAGGGCGGGCGGGTCCGGGGCGGTCACCGGCCGGCTCCGGCGGTCCGGAGTGAACGCGGCCGCAGATCGGTCCAGTCCGTCTCGATCCAGGCCATGCAGGTGGCGCGGTCGGCGCGGGGGTGCACCTCGCGCCAGCCGTCCGGTACGGGGATGTGGGCGGGCCACAGGCTGTGCTGGTCCTCGTCGTTGGCTAGCACGAGGAACGTGCCGTCGGGGTCGTCGAAGGGGTTCATGGGGCTCATGGGGTTGAAGGGGGGCATGGGTCTCCTTGTGCGGCGGCGGCGTCAAGCACCGCCGGATGTGAAGCGGTGTCCGTCGGGAGAGAGCACTGCTGAAGGGGCGGGGACCGGCGTTCGCTCAGTCGTGGGCGCCCGGCTCCGTGGGCACCGGCGCGGGTTCCGGGGTGAGCGCGGCGGCCAGCGCGGCCGGTGTGGCCCGCTGCATCACCTGGGCCAGGGAGGCCGACGGGTCGAGGCGCTCGCGCAGCCGCTGGAGCAGGCGGGCGGCGAGCAGCGAGTGCCCGCCCAGGTCGAAGAAGTTGTCGTCGACACCGACCCGTTCGAGCCCCAGCACCTCGGCGTAGGCCTCGGCCACCACCCGCTCGGCCGGGGTGCGTGGTTCCCGCAGCACGGCGGGCGCCCGCTGCGGCTCGGGGAGCCGACGGTGGTCCACCTTGCCGTTCACGGTCAGCGGCATCCGGTCCAGCACCATCACCCGCGCCGGGAGCATGAAGTCCGGCAGCACCTCCGCCAGCGCGGCCCGCAGGGCACCCCCGTCCAGCGCCGCGCCCACGGCGTATCCGGTGAGTTCCTTGCCGCCGCGGCCGTCCGGCCCCGCCACCACCGCGGCCTGCACGACGCCGGGGAGCGCGGCCAGCGCGGCACGCACCTCGTCCGGCTCGATCCGGTGTCCGCGGATCTTGACCTGGTCGTCGTTGCGGCCGGTGAACTCCAGTGAGCCGTCCGGCAGTCGGCGCGCCAGGTCGCCGGTGCGGTACATCCGCGATCCGGGAGGCCCCCACGGGTCGGCGACGAACCGTGCCGCGGTGAGCCCCGGCCGTCCCAGATAGCCGCGCGCCACCTGGTCGCCCGCCAGGTACAGCTCGCCGACCAGCCCGTCGGGCACCGGTCGCAGTCCGGTGTCCAGCACCATCACCCGCGAACCGGGCACCGGGCGGCCGATCGGGGGGCGGGCCGGCCAGTCGGCGGACTCCCCCTCGACCTCGCCCGCCGTCACGACGTGCGTCTCGGCCGGTCCGTAATGGTTGTGCAGCCGCTTGCCGTCGCTCGCGCACAGCGCGCGCAACTGCGGTCCCACCACCAGCGCCTCCCCGGCCTGCACCAGATGCCGCAGGTCGGGCAGGGTCTCCCGGGCCCCGTCGGCGAACTCGCACAGCGCGGCGAGCACGGGCGTGGGCGCGAACAGTTCGGTGACCCGGTGCTCGCGCAGCCAGGCCGTCCACGCGGCCGCGTCGGCACGGGTGTCCGCGTCCGGCACGGCCAGTGTGCGGCCCGTGCACAGCGCGGTGAGGACCTCCTGGGTGGCGACGTCGAACGCCATCGACGTGAACTGGGCGGTCACCGCGCCCGGTTCGGCCGGGAACCGCCGCTCGTGCCAGTCCACCAGCCGGTCCATGGCGGCCCCGGGCATCACCACGGCCTTCGGCGTCCCCTGCGTTCCGGAGGTGTGCACCACGTACGCCGGCTGACCGGGCAGCCGGACCGGACGGACCCGGTCGGCGTCGGGCACCGGCTCGGGCGACACGTGCCGGGGCTGCAGCCGCATGCGCGGTACGGAGGTGGGGACGAGCGCCAGGGCCTCGTCGAACTCCTCATGCCGTACGAGCAGGGCCGGGCGCCCCTCGGCGGCCAGCGCCGCCACCCGGGGAGCGGGGTGGCGCGGGTCCAGCCACAGGTAGGCGGCGCCGGCCTTGAGCACCGCCAGCATCGCCGTCACCGCGTCCCGGCCGCGCCTGAGGCACAGGGCGACCACGTCCTCGGCGCCGATGCCGCGGGCGGCCAGTTCCCCGGCCAGCCGGTCCGAGGCCGCGTCCAGGCCGCGGTAGTCCAGTGCTCCGTCGCCGTCGACCACGGCCGCCCGGCCGGGCTCGGCCCGCACGCATGCCGCGAACCGCTCCAGCACGGGCACCGGCGCGGGCAGCGGCACGCGCGTCTTTGACCGGCCCACGGCGAGCGCCGGGGCGACCGGGAGTGCCGCGGGCGCCGACAGATCCGCCGTCAGCGCGTCCAGCGCCTCGACGAACCGCTCACCGATCCCACGGGCACCGCTCTCGCCGATGTTCCCCGGCCGGTACTGCACCCGGATGCTCATCCGTTCACCGGGCGACACCAGCAGGCACAGCGGATAGTGCGTGCCGTTCTCCACCCTGCTGGACGTCACCCGCAGCTCCGCACCCCACCGGGTGGCGAAGGCGTCCGTGTACGTCTCCAGCACTACCACGGTGTCGAACAGTTCGCGCAGCCCGCACACCCGGATGATCTCCGCGAGACCCAGATGCTGGTACGGCATCAGCTCGGTCCGCTGCTCCTGAATCGCCGCCAGCAGCGCGCCCCGGTCCCCGGCCGCGGCGGTGTCCACCCGTACCGGCACCGCGTTGTTCATCAGCCCGACCATGGACTCGACCCCGTCCAGATGCGGCGGACGGTCGGCGACGACCGTGCCGAACACCACGTCCGCACGGCCGGTCAACTGCCCCAGCACCAACGCCCACGCGCCCAGGACCAGGGTGTTCAGGGACAGCGCCCGCTCACGCGCCCGCGCCCGCAGGGCCGCCGTCCGCTCGGCGGACAGCTCCAGCAGGACCGTGTGCGGACGGCCCCGCCGCTCGGCGCCCGGCGGCATCAGCAGCGTCGGTTCCGTCACGTCGGCGAGCAGCCCCTGCCAGTGCTTGCCCGCCAACTCCGCGTCCTGGTCGGCCACATGGCGCAGGTAGTCCAGCGCGGACGGCCGGGCGAGGGGACCCGGCACCTCTCCGGAGGCGAACCGGCCGTACAGGTCGGCCAGGTCGGCCAGCGCCACCTGCATCGACCAGCCGTCCATGAGGATGTGGTGGTAGCTCAGCAGCAGCCTGGAACGGTCGGCGCCCAGCCGCAGCAGCACCGCCCGCAGCAGTGGCGGCGCGCCCAGGTCGAACGGCTCGTCCCGGTCCCGGCGGGTCTCCTCCTCGGCCGCACGGGCGCGGTCCGGCTCGGGCAGCCGGGAGAGGTCGACCTCCCGCAACGGGACCTCGACGGTCCCGGGCACGAACTGCACGGCCTGCCCCCGGCAGTCCCACCGGAACCCGGCCCGCAGCGCCGGATGCGCCTCGGTGAGCCGGGACAGGGCCAGGCCCAGCGCGGCCGTGTCGACTGGTCCGGCCAGGTCCAGCACGGTCTGCACATGGTAGGGATCGGCGCCGTCGGCGTCCCGGTGGGCGTGGTACAGCAGCCCTTCCTGCAACGGGGAGCAGGGCCACCGATCCCCCTCGCGCCGCGCGGGTACCGACCGCGCCCCGACCCGCTCCCCGGTCTCCGCCGCGCGGGCGAGAGCGGTGAGCACGTCGGCCCACTCCGCGGCCAGGCCCGTGGCGTCGCCGCTGTCCACCAGCCGTGCCGACCAGCGCCACACGGCCGTCAGCAGCGGCTCCCCGGTGCGCTCGTCGACGACCGCGTTGACCTCCAGCGGGTGCGACAGCGGCTGCCGGGCGGCCCGGTGGATGCCGAGCACGGGCGCTTCGGCGGCGTACGGCCAGCCCTCGGCGCCCGCGACGGCGTACCGGCCCAGGTAGTTGAAGAGGACGGGCCGTCCGGGCGCGGCGGACAGCAGACCGGCCGTCTGCGGATGCAGGTGCCGCAGCAGTCCGTACGAGGCGCGGTCGCGCGGCACCCGCTGCCACTGTTCGCGGACGGCACGCACCGCGGCGGCGAGGGCCGCGTCCCCCGCGCCCGGGTCCGCCGCCTGCCCGGGGCACTCCAGGCGCACCGGGAACATGCAGGTGAACCAGCCCACCGTGGCGGACACATCGGCCCCCTCGGCACCCGCCGCGCCGTCCCGACCGTGCCCCTCGGTGTCCAGGACCAGCGTCCGGGAACCGCCGCGCCGGGCCGCGGCCACCGTCAGCGCCGCCAGCAGCAACTCCTGGGTGGTGGCGCCGTAGTGGGCCGGAGCCGTGGTGAGCAGGGCGCGTCCGACCTCGGCCGGCAGCACCGACTCCAGGGAGCGGGACGTGCCGACGGTGTCCAGCTCCGGGTCCAGCGGCCCGCGCGCGGGCCAGGGCCGCTCCGCCGGGACGCCCGCCGCCAGCCAGTGCGGCAGCGTCGCCAGCACCTCGTCACTGTCGGTCCGGTCGTTGTTCTCCCGCACCCAGCGCAGGTAGGGGGTGGCCGTTCCCCAGGCGCCCAGGGACCGCGGGTCCTCGGCGGCCCGCGCCAGGTCCTGGGCGATCACCTGCCAGGAGACCCCGTCCACGACCAGATGGTGCACGGCCAGCAGCAGTCGGCCCGGCCGCTCGGCGCCCGCGTCCCACCACACCGCGCGCAGGGTCCGGCCCGCGGGCAGGTCCAGCGACCGCATGGCGTGCCCGACCGCCTCCCGGACGGCGTGCGGGCCGGGAGTTCCCGGCAGTTCCCGCACGTCCACCACGTCCAGCAGGGTGCTCGCCTCGACCTCGCCCGGTGTCAGCACCTCGGGCTGCCACACGGCGTCGGTGGACGGGTCGGGGAGCCGGGTGCGCAGCGCGTCGTGCCGGTCGAGCACCGCCTGGAGGGCGGCGAGGAGCGCCGGCCGCGCCAGACCGGCCGGTGTCTCCAGCAGCGCCGACTGGACGAACTCCTTCACTCCCGGGCCCTGTTCGCGCAGCCACAGCGCGATCGGCGGCATCCGGAGCCTGCCGGTGGCCTCCTGGTGCAGCAGGTCCGCGGCCGGGGTCGCCGCCTGCGCGGCGGCGGCCAGGGCGCCGGGGGTGCGCAGCCGGAAGACGTCCTGCGAGCTGATCGCCACGTTCTCCCGGCGAACCCGGCTGACCAGCCGCATCGCGGTGATGCTGTCGCCGCCGAGGGCGAAGAAGTCGTCGTCGGTGCCCGTGCCGGGCAGCCCCAGCACCTCGGCGAAGGCCGCGCACAGCGCCCGCTCGGCGGGCGTGCGCGGGACCCCCGCCCCGGCGCGTACGGCGGCGGGGGCGGGCAGTGCCGCCCGGTCGACCTTGCCGTTCACGGTCAGCGGGATCTCGTCGATCAGCAGTACGGCCGTGGGCACCAGGTATTCGGGCAGTACACGGCCGAGGCGGGCGCGCAGCTCCTCCCCGGTGAGCTCCGTCGCGTCGGGCTCGGGTACCGCGTAGCCGACCAGCCGCCTGTCCCGTACGACCACCACCGCCTGGGCCACTCCGGGCAGGGCGGCCAGGGCGGCGCGTGCCTCGCCCGGTTCGACCCGGTGGCCGCGGATCTTGACCTGGTCGTCGTTGCGCGCCAGGTACTCAAGGGCGCCGTCCAACCGGCGGACGGCCAGGTCCCCGGTGCGGTACATACGGGCGCCCGGCGGGCCGTAGGGGTCTGCGACGAACCGCTCGGCGGTCAGGCCCGGCCGCCCCAGGTACCCCAGGGCGACCTGCTCGCCGGCGACATACACCTCGCCGGGCTCGCCGACAGCCACCTCGGCCAGATCCGGGCCGAGCAGCCGTACGGTGGCCCCGGGCAGACCCGTGCCGATCGGGACCCGTTCCCCGGGGACCGGCTCGCCCGGCGGCAGCGGGTGCCGGGTGGTGAAGGTGGTGCACTCGGTGGGGCCGTAGACGTGCTCGATCCCCAACTCGGGGCAAGCTGCCCGGACTTGGGCGAACGCTCGCGGGTCGGCGGCCTCGCCGCCGGTGAGGACCGTGTGCAGTCCGCGCAGCGCGCCGGGGTCGTCGGCGGCGATCTGGTTGAACCAGGCGGTGGTCAGGAAGACACCGGTGACACCGTGACCGGCGGCCAGCGCGGCAAGCCGGTGCGCGTCCACCCGGTCCTCGGCCGGTACGACCACCGTGCCGCCGCGGGGGAGCGGCAGCCACAGGTCGTGGCTGAGGGCGTCGAAACCGAGGGCGGAGACCAGCGCCGTGACCCGGTGGCCGGGCCGCTCCCAGCGGGGGTCGGCGGCGAAGCTCGCCAGATTGCGGTGGGTGAGCTGCACACCCTTGGGGCGGCCGGTTGATCCCGAGGTGTAGAAGACGCAGGCCACGCGGTCCGGCTCGCCGTCCGGTGAGCCGGAACCCAGGCTCTCGCCGCCGGGGGAGACGGCGGGCACGGGAACGGGCACGGGCCGGGGACCGCCCGGACGCGCGGTCTCCGCGTCCGGCACGAGTACCGCCACGCACCCCGCGTCGTCCTCGATGGCGGCCAGGCGTTCGGCGGGGGTCCGCGGATCCAGCACGACGGCGGCGGCACCGGTCTCGAAGACCGCGAGCAGCCCCGCGATCAGCCGTGCCGAACGCGGCAGCCGCAGCGCGACCGCCGTACCCGGTCCGACTTCGGCCGCCCGCAGCAGGTTGGCCAACTCCTGTGCCCAGCAGCACAGTTCGCGGTACGACCAAGTCCTGCCACCCTCTTCCACGACGGCGGGGAGGTCCGGTGCGCGGAGTGCGACGGTGGCGACGGCCCGGTGCACGGGAAGCGGGAAACCAGAGTCGCCGACCGGGTAGGAGCGGGTCCCGGTCGCTGCAGAAAAGATCATGGACTTCATCCAAAACGCACCGAAGTGACGTTCCGCCCGCCGGTCACCCGCTCGGCTCAGTCCGGTCATCCGATCGGGTGTACAAAAGCTTTGTCCATGTCCAAGCCGGGCCTCAATTCCCTGGTGCCGAGCCCATGTTCGGCGGGCGTCCGCGCTTCGAGGAGGGCGTTGCCTTGACGTCCGCGTCAAGGTCTACGGTCGTACGTATGCGAATCGGCGAGCTGGCCGAGCGGGCCGGGACCACGACCCGGACGCTGCGGTACTACGAGTCCCGGGGGCTGCTGCCCGCGCGGCGCACGACTAACGGTTACCGGACCTACGACGAGAGCGATCTGAAGCTGCTGCGGCAGATCCGGACGCTCCAGGACTTCGGGTTCGACCTGGAGGAGACCCGGCCGTTCGTGGAGTGTCTGCGGGCCGGGCATCCCGAGGGCGACGTGTGCCCGGCCTCGCTCGCGGTGTACCGGCGCAAGCTGGACGAACTCGACGCGCTGATCGGCGAGTTGCAGGCCGTGCGGGCGAAGATCGGGGTGCGGCTCGCGCTCGCGGAGGATCCGAAGTGCGAACTGGGAGGGTAGCCGTGGTGCAGGAAGTGACGGATGGCGACTTCGCGAGCGAGGTCATCGGGGCGGGGCAGCCGGTGCTGGTGGAGTTCACCGCCGACTGGTGCCCGCCCTGCCGGCAGATGGGGCCGGTGCTGCGCGCGCTGGACGAGGAGACCGGGGAGCGGCTGAAGGTGGTGCAGCTGAACGTGGACCGCAATCCCGACATCACCAACGCCTACAAGGTGCTGTCCATGCCCACCTTCATGGTCTTCCGGGACGGGGAGCCGGTGAAGTCGATGGTCGGGGCGCGGCCGAAGCGACGGCTGCTGGAGGAGCTGGCCGACGTCGTCTGAACCCGGTCCGGAACAGCGGAAATCCCCCGGGTAATTGCGTCCGGGGGATTTCTTTGCGTATATTCAATGATTCGCGACTTCAGAAGAATTTGATCGCGAAGAAGCTGAGTAAGTGCAGTATATCCGGGCGGGAGTGGAATTGTCAAACAGCGAATTTCCGGACGACGAAATGCGCGCCGAGCAGAAATTCATCGACGGCCTCTACGCGCGCGTGGACGAGCTGCGCGGCGAGACCCAGGCCGGGGTCACCGACGCGCTCGCCCAGGGAAACACGCCGATGCAGGCCCGTCTGGAGCGGGACATCCTGGTCGCCGAACGCTCCGGACTGCTCGCCGCCCTGAACGCGGTCGACGGCTCGCTCTGCTTCGGCCGAATCGACCTCTCCTCCGGCGTCAGCCACCACATCGGCCGTATCGGACTGCGCACCGACGACACCGAACGCACCCCGATCCTCATCGACTGGCGCGCCGATGTCGCCCGCCCCTTCTACCTGGCCACCGGCCACACCCCGATGGGCCTGCGCAGGCGTCGGCACATCAGCACCCACGACCGGACCGTGACCGCGCTGCACGACGAGATCCTCGATCTCGGCGACGAGGAGCGCACCGGCCACGAGGACCCGAGCGGCGACGCCGTGCTGCTCGCCGCCCTCAACTCCGCGCGCACCGGCCGCATGGGCGACATCGTGCGGACCATCCAGGCCGAACAGGACGAGATCATCCGCGCCCCGCACCGCGGCGTCCTGGTCGTGGAGGGCGGACCCGGCACCGGCAAGACCGCCGTCGCCCTGCACCGGGCCGCCTACCTCCTCTACGAGCACCGCGAACTCCTCGCCCGCCGGGCCGTTCTGATCGTCGGCCCCAACCCCGCCTTCCTCGGTTACATCGGTGAGGTCCTGCCCTCCCTCGGCGAGACCGGCGTACTCCTGGCCACCGTCGGCGAGTTGTTCCCCGGCGTACGGGCGACCGCCGTGGACACCCCGGAGGCGGCCGCCGTGAAGGGCCGCGCCGACATGGCCGACGTGCTCGCCGAGGTCGTACGCGACCGGCAGGCCCTGCCCGACCCGGTGATCGCCATCGAGCACGACCGCGAGGTACTGATGCTCGACGACGGCCTGGTGAGCGTCGCCCGCGACCGCACCCGCGCCGCCGAACTCCCGCACAACACGGCCCGCGAGGTCTTCGAGGGCCACATCCTCAACACCCTCACCGACATGGTCGCCGAACGCATCGGCACCGACCCCTACGACGGTACGAACCTGCTGGACCCTACCGACATCACCCAGATCCGCGACGAACTCGCCGAGAACCCCGAGGTCTGGTCCGCGATCGACCAGCTGTGGCCGGTGCTCACCCCGCAGCGCCTGGTCGCCGACTTCCTCGCCGAGCCCGAGGGCTACCTCACCGACGCCGACGCGGCCGCCGTACGCCGCCCGGTGACCCGGGCCTGGACGGTGGCGGACGTCCCCCTGCTCGACGAGGCCGCCGAACTCCTCGGCGACGACGACCGGGCGGCCCGGCTGCGGGCCGAGCGCGAGCGGGAGACCCAGGTCGCCTACGCGCAGGGTGTGCTGGACGTCTCCTACGCCTCCCGCACCTACGAGTTCGAGGACAAGGACGACGACGAGTCGGAGGTGCTCTCGGCGCACGACATCATCGACGCCGAGCGGTTCGCCGAGCGGCAGGAGGAAGAGGACCACCGCAGCGCCGCCGAGCGCGCGGCGGCCGACCGCACCTGGGCGTTCGGGCACATCATCGTCGACGAGGCGCAGGAGCTGTCCCCGATGGCCTGGCGGCTGCTGATGCGGCGCAGCCCGACCCGCTCGATGACCCTGGTCGGCGACCCGGCGCAGACCGCCGAGGCGGCGGGCGTCGGCGCCTGGGCGGACATCCTCGGCCCGTACGTGGAGGACCGCTGGACGCACACCCGGCTCGGCGTCAACTACCGCACCCCGGCCGAGATCATGGAGCTGGCGGCGGGCGTGGTCCGCGCCGAGAACCCGGACTTCGAGCCGCCCAGCTCGGTGCGGTCCACCGGCGTACGCCCCTGGGTCCGCGCAACCGACGACGTGCCGGGCGCGGTCGCCGAGGCGGTCGCCGAACTCACCCCGGAGGAGGGCCGCCTGGCGGTGATCGCCCCGCGCGACCTGCACCGCCGCATCGCCGCCCGCCTCGACGGGGTGACGGCGGGCGCGGAACCGGACCTCACCCGAACCGTCGTCCTGCTGGACCCGCGCCAGGCCAAGGGCCTGGAGTTCGACTCGGTCCTGGTCGTCGAACCCGGCCGCTACGGCACCAGCGACCTCTACGTCGCCCTGACCCGGGCGACGCAGAGGCTGGGCGTCCTGCACACCGGGAACCTGCCCGAGGGGCTGGCGGCCTAGGCGGGGCGCAGCCAGACGGTCGACAGCGGTGGCAGCGTCAGGCGGACGCTCGTCGAAAAGCCGTGCCAGGGCTGGCCTTCCGGCTTCAGGGCCTCCGGATTGACGACATCGCCGCCGCCGTACCGGGCGGCGTCGGTGTTGAGGGCCTCGTACCAGGCCGGGACCTCCTCGGGCACCCCGAGGCGGTAGTCGTGGCGTACCACGGGCGAGAAGTTGGAGACCGCCAGCAGGGGAGTGCCGTCGGCGGCGTGGCGCAGGAAGGCGAAGACATTGTCGTCCGCCGCGTCGCCGACCACCCACCGGAAACCGGCCGGGTCGGTGTCCCGCTGCCACAGCGCCGGGGTGTGCCGGTACACCGTGTTCAGGTCCCGGACCAGGTCCCGTACCCCCCGGTGGTCCGGCTCGGCGCCGTAGGCCGGATCCAGCAGCCACCAGTCCGGCCCGTGCGCCTCCGACCACTCGGCGCCCTGCGCGAACTCCTGCCCCATGAACAGCAGTTGCTTGCCGGGGTGGGCCCACATGAAGCCCAGGTACGCCCGGTGGTTGGCGCGCTGCTGCCACCAGTCGCCCGGCATCTTCGACACCAGCGACCGCTTGCCGTGCACGACCTCGTCGTGCGAGATCGGCAGCACGTAGTTCTCGCTGTACGCGTACACCATCGAGAAGGTCATCTCGTGGTGGTGGTACTTGCGGTGCACCGGCTCATGGGCGAGATAGCCCAGCGAGTCGTGCATCCAGCCCATGTTCCACTTCAGCCCGAAGCCGAGCCCGCCGCTGTCGGTCGGCCGGGTGACACCCTCCCAGGCCGTCGACTCCTCCGCGATGGTCACCACACCCGGCGAACGCCGGTACACCGTGGCGTTCATCTCTTGGAGGAAGGCCACCGCGTCCAGGTTCTCCCGCCCGCCGAACACATTCGGCGTCCACTGCCCCGGCTCGCGCGAGTAGTCGAGGTAGAGCATCGAGGCGACCGCGTCCACCCGCAGCCCGTCGATGTGGAACTCCTCGCACCAGTAAAGGGCGTTCGCCACCAGGAAGTTGCGCACCTCGCGCCGGCCGAAGTCGAACTCCAGCGTGCCCCAGTCGGGATGCGCCGAGCGCAACGGGTCCTCGTGCTCGTACAGCGGGCGCCCGTCGAACTCGGCCAACGCCCAGTCGTCGCGCGGGAAATGGGCCGGCACCCAGTCCATCAGCACCCCGATGCCCGCCCGGTGCAGGGCGTCCACCAGGAACTTGAAGTCGTCCGGCATGCCCAGTCGGGCCGTCGGCGCGTAGAACCCGGTGACCTGGTAGCCCCAGGAACCCCCGAAGGGGTGCTCGGCGACCGGCATGAACTCCACGTGCGTGAAGCCCAGGTCCTTGACGTACGCGGGGAGCTGCTCGGCGAGCTGCCGGTAGGTGAGCCCCGGCCGCCAGGAGGGGAGGTGGAGCTCGTAGACGGAGAAGGGCGCCTCGTGCACGGGGGTCTCCCCACGCCGCGCCATCCACTCCGCGTCGCCCCACTCGTACGCCGACGCGTGCACGATCGAGGAGGTGTTCGGCGGGGCCTCGGTACGGCGGGCCAGCGGGTCGGCGCGCAAGGTCCGTGAACCGTCGGGCCGGGTGATCTCGAACTTGTACAGCTCGCCCTCGCCTATCGCCGGGACGAACAGCTCCCACACCCCGCTCCCGCCCAGCGAGCGCATCGGGAACCCGGTGCCGTCCCAGAAGTTGAAGGTGCCCGCCAGCCGCACCCCGCGCGCGTTCGGCGCCCACACCGTGAACCGGGTGCCGGACACGCCCTGGTGCGTCATGGGCTCCGCGCCGAGCGCCCGCCACAGCTCCTCGTGCCGCCCCTCGCCGATCAGATGCAGGTCCAGCTCACCGAGCGCGGGCAGGAAGCGGTACGGGTCCTCGGTCTCCAGCTCCGCGCCGTCGTACACCACGAGCAGCCGGTACTCCGGCACCTCCGCCAGCGGCAGCAGCCCCGAGAAGAACCCGTCGCCGTCGTCGTGCAGCTCGCTTTGGGCGTCCCCGGTGAGCACGGTCACGGAACGGGCGTACGGCCGGAAGGCCCGGAAGGCCACACCGCCGGGCACGAGGTGCGCGCCGAGGACGGCGTGCGGTGCGTGATGGGTGCCGGCCAGCAGCCGGGCACGGTCGTCGGCGTTCACGGCGGGGGAGACGGTGATCTCGGGGGGCGGTACGGGCTTTTTCGCCGGGGTCTTCTTGGAGGGAGCCTTCTTGGCGGGAGCCTTCTTCTCCCCGGACTTCTTGGCGGGGGCCTTCTTCACCGCCGCCTTCTTCGAGGCCGCCTTCTTCGTGACCGCTTTCTCGGCCGTGGCCTTCTTCGCGGCGGACTTCTTGGCGGTCTGCTTGACGGCCTTCTTCGCCGCTTTCTTCGCGGCCTTCTTCGCGATGCTCTTCTCCTCGGACGTCTGCTCGGCCGGCTCGTGCGGGTCCGGACCGGGGGACGGGGCTCGGCGGGTCACGGGTGGGGCCTCCTGGGCGCGGGTGAGGTGAGCGGGGCAGGGGTGCCGTCGTCCAAGGCGAGACGGCGTACGGCCGACAGCGGTACCGGAAGCCAGTCGGGGCGGTGGCGTGCCTCGTAGACGACCTCGTAGACCGCTTTGTCGGTCTCGCAGGCCCGCAGCAGTACCGGATCGGTGCGCGGGTCCGCGCCGGAGACCTCGGCGTAGCCGGAGCAGTACGCCGCCCGGCAGCTCTCCGCCCAGCCCGGCACCGGCGACGGGGTGGAGTGGGCCGCGTAGTCGAAGGAGCGCAGCATTCCGGCGATGTCCCGCAGCGGGGGCTGCGGCATCCTCCGCTCGGTGAGCGACTTGGCCGGCTCCCCCTCGAAGTCGATCAGCCACCACTGCCCGGCGGGCGAGCGCAGACACTGACCCAGATGCAGATCGCCGTGCACCCGCTGGGCGGTCCAGGTGCGGCCCTCCGCCGCCAGTGCGGCCAGAGCCTCGAACGCGGACCGCAGGCCCGGCTCGTACGGCCGCAGCGCGGGCACCGCCTGCGCGGCCGCCACCAGGCGCTCCGTCATGGCCGAGGCCATCAGCTCCACCTGCGTCCGGCCGAGAGTGACCGTCGGCAGGGCGCGGGCCAGGGCGGTGTGCACCTCGGCGGTGGCCCGCCCGAGCGCCCTCGCCTCGGCGACGAAGTCCTCCCCTTTGGCCAGTTCGCGCAGCGCCAGCTCCCAGCCGTCCGCGGCGCCCTGCACGAAGGGCTGGAGCACCCCGAGCACATACGGCTCCCCGTCCAGCTCCGCCCGTATCCACGCCGTCGGCGGGGGCACCCGGGGACAGCCCTCGCGGGCCAGCGCCAGCGGCAGCTCCAGATCGGGGTTGACGCCGGGCACCACCCGGCGCAGGACCTTCAGGATGTAGGTGTCCCCGTAGACGATCGAGGAGTTGGACTGCTCGGAGGTCACCACCCGGGGCACCAGGCCCGGGCGGATCTCCTGCTCCCTCTCCGCCTCGAAGAAAAGCCCGCCGATACGTGCCCTGGCGCGCAGCGCCTCCAGGAGCACCTCGGCGGGCCGGGGGTCGTACAGGGCCTCGTACACCGTCCGTCCGGTGAGCGGGCCCCGGTCCACATGGCCGATCAGCGCGGGCGCCAGCCGGGGCGGCAGCGCCTCGCGCACACCTATCAGGAGCTGGTAGCAGTCGCCGGGCACGGGGGACTGCTCGGCGCGCACCAGCAGGTGGTACAGGCCCAGTTTGCTGTCGGACGGCAGGAGTTCGGTGGCGCCGACCAGGGTGAACCCGGTGACGGGACGCCCTTTCCCGGCGAACCACCGCTGCCGTGGCAGCCACTCCCGCAGCAGCGGATCCAGCGATTCCAGCAGGCCCGGAGTCGAGGTGAGGCTACGGCTGACGGCTTCCGACATGACGTCGCGTCCTTTCCCCGGGAGTGGCGGGGTGTGAGTGATGCGTGCCCCCGGCGGGACGGGGGAAACCGCCCCGCCGGGCCGTGCACCGGTCGCCCCGGCCGTGGTCCTGGATGTGCGTCTAGCTGTTCTCCTTGCGGAGGCGGAACCAGTAGAAGCCGTGCCCCGCCAGCGTCAGCAAGTACGGGAGTTCCCCGATGGCCGGGAATCGCACCCCGCCGAACAGTTCGACGGGATGCCGTCCGCTGAACCGCCGCAGGTCCAGCTCCGTCGGCTGCGCGAACCGCGAGAAGTTGTGCACGCACAGCACGAGGTCGTCCTCGTACTCGCGCAGGAACGCCAGCACCGCCGGGTTGGACGACTGGAGTTCGGTGTACGAGCCGAGTCCGAAGGCGGGGTTCTGCTTGCGGATCTCGATCATCCGGCGGGTCCAGTGCAGCAGGGAGGAGGGCGAGGCCATGGACGCCTCGACGTTCGTCACCTGGTAGCCGTAGACCGGGTCCATGATCGTCGGCAGGTACAGGCGCCCCGGATCGCTGGACGAGAAGCCCGCGTTGCGGTCCGGCGTCCACTGCATCGGGGTGCGGACGGCGTCGCGGTCGCCGAGCCAGATGTTGTCGCCCATGCCGATCTCGTCGCCGTAGTAGAGGATCGGCGAGCCGGGCAGGGACAGGAGCAG
>NZ_FLSP01000018.1 GCF_900091315.1 Streptomyces sp. DI166 | reverse complement strand
CTCTTCAGCCTGCCCGTGATCGTCATCGTCATCGCCGTAGTACTCGCGCATTCCGAGTTTCCGTCCGGCAGCTCGGCTGGATCCTTGCTCAGCTACATGGGCGGAGCCGGAGCAGCCGGCGTGCTCATGCTGGCACCAGCCGCGGCAGTGGCACTCACGACCTACTTGCTCGCCCCTTCGCTTGGCCGCCTGTTCGAGAAGCTCACTCTCTACACGATGTTCGGGTCGGCCTGCCTGGTCTTCCTCTTCTTCGCCGTTACCACATGGGAATCCGATCCCAACGGTTCCGCTTTCAACGCCACCGCAGCCTCGATGAGTGCCTTGACCCTGTCCGGCATTGTCATCGTCGCCAATGGCAGCCTGGCGTTCAACCATTGGCTGACGAACTACTTGGACGCCCTCTGGTGCCGCCCCTACGACCACATCGCCCTCTTCCTACTCGGAACAGCGGCATCCATTCATCGCGAACGTCGCCGCTGGCACGACGACAGCCAAGTCACGAAGTGGCGAGCATGGTTGGAGATCGTCGCGGCCCAAGTGGAGCGCGATGCTTCGCTTTCCCGGCGCTTCGGCACAGCGGAGGACGGCACGCACACGGAGCTGCGAGACGAAGCCCGGCGCATCGCCGCCATCGTACGCAGCCACAAACGCACCCTCGCCGAGGCGTACTCGGCACACGACGTGGACGCCGTAGTCACGTCCCTCGTACGCGGCACTCAGGCCTTCTGCGCCGGTGACCGAACCGCGCTCCTTGCCAACGCCCCAGATCAGGCCGCCCCACGGGTGAACAGATTCGCCGCCGCCATCCTCCGCCTCATTCCTGCGGCAGTGCTGATCGCCGCGGGCATCTTCCTTCCCCTTATCCCGGCCATCGCACAAAGCGAACTGGCATCGAGCCTGCGCTGGTACCTAATCGTCATGGGGGCCATCATGTTCGTCACCACCCGCCAGGACCTGGCCACGAAGATCGGTGAGGCGGTAGCCAAGGTGCTCTTCAAATGAGCAGCGTTCCACCTGTCCCAGGTCAACGACGAAGCGCCCGGACTGGACATGAGCGTGCACCTGGCGTAGCTCCGGGCAGCACGTACGCAGATCGCCGGCCTGATGTCCGGGCAGACCATGGCGACCGCGGCAACGGCTGGCCACACTTGGACGTACGACGACAGGTACGGTATCCGGCACACCGTCACGTGTCCGTCCTGGTGCACGGTCGATCACACCGGCGACATGGATGGAACGCCCCACCCGGCCGACGTCCACCCGCAGCTGTACGGCACGTTCTGGTGGAAGTGGCCGTCGACTTGTACACCCGTCCGATGGATCACGACCAGCTGGCCGAGTTCATCGAGACGGTGGCCGGGCGGTTGGAAGAGCTTCGCGCGGTGCGCCCAGGCTCGCCGCAGCGCGCGCCAAATGGGCCGCACGACCCCACACGAACCACCAACGCCGAGGCCACGTAATCGCCGGTCCAAGGCCAACCGCCAGGGACTGCGATCCGCTCCCTACGTGCCCGCCCATCCGCTCCAGGGACTTTTCAGCGACCTTCAGCCTTGTCCGAGGGACTCCCGAGGGACTTGTGGCCGCGTAACGAGGCAAGGCCGCAGGCAGCGGCAGACGAGTCGGGCTGTACGCCGGGTTCTGTTCCCCGGTTCCCTCGCGGGGGCCGGGGCGACGGCCATCCATCTAGGGCCGGTGTTGCCACCGGCCTCGTGCGGTCTACCCGCGGACTCGGGCGGGCAGCCCTCGAACGTCCGCGCAGGGCGCTTTTTACGGCGCCCCTCTTGACCTTGCTCCGGGTGGGGTTTACCTAGCTGCCCAGGTCACCCTGGGCACTGGTGGTCTCTTACACCACCGTTTCACCCTTACCGAGGACGCGAGGTCCCCGGCGGTTTGCTTTCTGTGGCACTGTCCCGCGGGTCACCCCGGGTGGCCGTTAGCCACCACCCTGCCCTGTGGAGCCCGGACGTTCCTCGGGAGGTTCCCGAAGGAACCCCACGCGGCCGTCCGCCCGGCTCGTCTGCCGTGTCGACCATGGTACCGGGCGGGGGGTCAGAGGAAGTCCCTGGTCTCCAGGTCGAAGGAGAAGGGCTTCGGGAGCGGTAGGGGGTTGCCCAGGGCCACCGCGTGGAGTTCTTGGTAGTCGTCCGACTTCGGGGACCGCAGCAGCGTGATCCAGTTCGTCTCGCGGTTGACCAGGAGGTACAGGGGGATGCCCGCTCGGGCGTAGCAGCGGCGCTTCGTTGCGCAGTCTCGCTCCGAGCTGCGGTTGGTTACCTCCAGCACCATCGTCACGCCCTCGCACGGCATCCACGGATCGGCTCCTCGGAACAGCCTTCGCTTCTTGCGGGCGAACGTCCCGTCCGGGATCACGTGGTCCGGCAGGCACCCCTCCGCGCTCCCCAGCGTCAGGCCCTTGTTGGCCGCGAACTGCATCTTGGTCGCGGAATGCTCGGTCACCTGCTCGACGATCCTGCTGACGCAGTGCTCATGCTGTCCGTCCGGTACCGGTGTCGCCGCGAACTCTCCTTCCAGCAACTCCGCCTTCAGCCCTTTCGGCATCTCCAAGCCAACAAACCAGTCCAGCAGGAGCTTCTGCGTGATCGGGTCGTGGTGCGTCATGGCGCCTATACGACGGTCCGCGCGCCGTCCTCAGCACCCGGATCGCGGAAGATCACCCGCACGAGACCCCCGAAGCCCACCACCCTTGACCCTCCCGCCCCGTCAAGGTTTCTACTGTCCCCATGCGCATCGGAGAGCTCGCCGACGCCGTAGGTGTCACCACCCGCGCCATCCGGCACTACCACCACCTCGGGCTGCTCCCCGAGCCGGAGCGGCTGAGCAATGGGTACCGGGACTACGGGCTTCGGCATGCCGTCCTGCTGGCGCGGATTCGGCGGCTCACCGAGTTGGGGCTCGGGCTGGCCGAGGTGCGGGACGTGCTCGCCGACGATGCCGGCAAGGAGTTCGGTGAGGTGCTTGCCGAGCTTGATCAGGACCTTGCCCGGCAGGAGGCCGAGATTCGGGAGCGGAGGGCACGGCTACGGGCGCTCATGGACGGCGGCATTGGCTCCGAGGGGCCTGTGTCCGACGAGCTTGCCTCGCTCTTTCGGCGTACCGCCCATCTCGCCGACTCCCCCATGGCCGCCAAGGACCGGGAGGTCCTCGCTCTCATCGAGACCGGCACCCGGCCCGAGGACCGGGAACGGTTCGTCTCCCTCATCAGCGGCAGCCTCAGCGGCCCCGACGGGATCGAGCGGGCGCGGGCCGCTTACGCCCTCCTCGACGACCTGGCAGACGCCGAGGTTGATGATCCAAGGGTGGAGGCGGCGGCCACAGCGCTTGTCGGCTCGCTTCCCGACGGGCTGCTCCCCGATGACCGCGAGGGAATCGACCTCGACAGCCCCTTCCTCCGCGCCCTCTACGCCGACTTCGCCCCCGCCCAGGCCGAGGCCCTCCGGCGGGCCGTCGAGCTGCTCCTCACACGGGGGCGAAACTCACCCGCGCCTCCCCCAGGTCCGCCTGCGTGAGGCGTACGCGCAGGCGTTCCCCCAGCGGAAGGGGGCTCGGAGACTCGACTCTGCCGATCACCGCCGGGTCCACCAGCTGCACCGTGCCCACGCCCGGCCTGCGTTCGTCCACGTCCACCACGCACGCCTCGAACTCCTCCCCCACCCGGTCCGTCAGCAGTGCCGCCTCCACGATGTCCACGCACTCGCGTTCCACCGTGCCGGCTCTCCGCGATCCCTCCGTCATCTCCTTCGGGAGGTCGGACAGGGCGGACAGGACCCACTCGGGCGGCGGTGTGTCCGCTGCCGCCGACAGGCACAGTTCCGTCGCGTAGCGGTCCGCCAGGCGGCGCAGGGGCGCCGTGCAGTGGGTGTACGGGGCCGCAACCGCCGCGTGCGTCGTGATCTCCGGGAGGGCGCCGTCCCGGAACACCGTGTAACCCGCGCCCCGCAGCAGCGTCGTGCACTCCAGCAGGAACGCCGCGTGGTGCGGCTGGTTCGGGTCCAGGGAACGGACCAGTTCCGCGTACGAGACATGGTGCGGCCAGTCGATGTGCAGGGCCGTGGCCGTACGGCGCAGGCGGCCCACCGCTCCGTCCGGGGCCGCCGGAAGCGTACGGAGTACTCCGGTGCCGTAGCCGAGCATCAGGTCCGCCGCCGCCATGCCCGTCATCAGGGAGATCTGGGCGTTCCAGGACTCGGCCGGCAACGGGGCCCGGTACGACAGTTCGTAGCCGCCGTTCCGTTCGATGATTTCCTGCTCCGGGACGCGCAGGGAGATGCCTCCCCGGTCCACTTCCAGGGACTCCCGCAGGCTGCCTATCTCCCTCAGCAGCGCCAACGGCTCCTCTGCTCCCCCTCCCTCTATCTCCTTCTGCACGGCCTCGTAGGCCAGCTTCGCCCTGCTGCGGACCAGCGCTCTGCGCACGTCCACCGACAGGGGGCGGGCCTCCGCGTCCAGGTCCAGGGTCCAGAGCACCGCCGGGCGGGTTTCGCCAGGGAGCAGGCTTGCCGCGCCCTCGCTCAGGACGGTGGGGTGCACGGGGACGCGGGTGTCCGGGAAGTACAGGGTCATCACCCTGGCGTGGGCCTCCCTGTCCAGGAGCGAGCCGGGGGCCACGAAGGCCGCCACGTCCGCTATCGCGTAGCGGACCCGGTAGCCCGTGCCCTGGCGGGACAGGTGCATCGCCTGGTCCAGGTCCGTCGACGTGGGCGGGTCGATGGTGAAGAAGGGGACGTCCGTCGCGTCGTCCAGGGGGAGGGACGGGTCCCTTGCTGCCTTCTCGGCCTCCGCCAGAACTTTCGGCGGGAAGCTCTCCGGTATGTCCAGTTCGGTGCGCAGCGCTGCCAGCGCGGCCCGGAGGGGGGCTTTGGGGGCGCCGGTCACGCGGATGTGGCGGCGGGGCATACAGCGAGCGTAGGGCGGGGGGCGCCGGGTGGCACGCCGTACGCTGTGGCCGAGCTCTAGCGAAGGAGATCCACCCGTGCTTGTCCTGCTGCCGCCCTCCGAAGGCAAGGCGTCCTCCGGTCGTGGGGCCCCGTTGAAGCCGGAGTCGCTGTCGCTGCCCGGTCTGGCGGAGGCCCGTGCGGCCGTGCTCGACGAGCTTGTCGAGCTGTGCGCCTCGGACGAGGAGAAGGCGCGTGAGGTGCTCGGGCTGAGTGAGGGGCTGCGGGGCGAGATCGCCAAGAATGCCGGGCTGAGGACCGCGGGGGCGCGGCCCGCCGGGGAGATCTACACCGGCGTGCTCTACGACGCCCTCGACCTTGCCTCCCTCGACGCCGCCGCCAAGCGGCAGGCCACGCGGTCGCTGCTGGTCTTCTCCGGGCTGTGGGGCGCCGTGCACGTCAACGACCGGATCCCCTCCTACCGGTGCTCCATGGGCGTCAAGCTGCCTGGGCTCGGTGCCCTTGCCGCTCACTGGCGTACCGCCATGGCCGACGTCCTGCCCGAGGTCGCCGGGGGCGGGCTGGTGCTGGATCTGCGGTCGGCCGCCTATGCCGGTGCCTGGAAGCCCAAGGGGGAGGTCGCCGGGCGGACCGCCAGCGTGCGGGTGCTGCACGCGCCCACCCGGAAGGTCGTCAGCCACTTCAACAAGGCCACCAAGGGGCGCATCGTACGGAGTCTGCTCGTGGGTGGGGTGCGGCCCGCCGGGCCCGCCGAGCTGGTGGAGGCGCTGCGGGATCTCGGGTACGTCGTCGAGGCCGAGGCGCCGAAGAAGGGCAACACCGCCTGGTCACTCGACGTGCTTGTGGAGGAGATTCACTAAGCCAAGACCAGCGCCATTGCATCATGCGCAATGACCTTTGCGCAGGGCGCTTCTCGGCGGCACGATGTCTCGCATGAGCAGCGTGCCGCCGTCCTCCCTTCTCGATCTCGCCCCCGTCCTCCCCGTCGTCGTCATCGACGATCCCGCCGACGCCGTACCCCTCGCCCGGGCCCTCGTCGCCGGAGGTCTGCCCGCCATCGAGGTGACCCTGCGGACGCCCCGCGCGCTCGATGCCATACGGGCCATCGCGGACGGAGTTCCGGAGGCTGTCGTGGGGGCGGGGACCGTCATCGCGCCCGCGCAGGTAAAGGCGGCCGTCGGGGCCGGGGCTCGGTTTCTTGTCAGTCCCGGGTGGACCGACGTGCTGCTCAACGCCATGTGGGGAGCCGGGGTGCCGTTCCTGCCGGGGGTGTCCACCGCCTCGGAGGTCGTGGCGTTGCTGGAGCGGGGGGTGGCGGAGATGAAGTTCTTCCCGGCGCAGGCCGCCGGCGGTACGGCCTATCTCAGGTCCCTGTCCGGGCCGTTGCCGCAGGCGCGGTTCTGTCCCACCGGGGGGATCGGGCCCGACTCCGCGCCGGAGTATCTCGCGCTGCCCAACGTGGGGTGCGTCGGCGGGAGTTGGATGCTCCCCGCCGATGCCGTCGCCGCGCGGGACTGGGCCCGGGTCGAGGCGCTGGCGCGTGCGGCGGCGGGGCTCAGCGCAGGTGGGACGTGTCGTTGAAGAGCCGTACGCTCGCGTTGCCGTCGGCGTAGTACGCCACCGCCGACAGGGACGCCGCCGAGAGTTCCATGCGGAACAGGGACTCGGGCGGGGCGCCGAGTGCGAGCCGTATGAAGGTCTTGATCGGGGTCACGTGGCTGACCAGCAGCACCGTGCGGCCCGCGTGGGCCGCGATCAGCTTGTCCCGGGTGGCCGCGATCCGGGTGGCGGTCTCGGTGAAGCTCTCGCCGTCGCCGGTGGGGCGGGCCTCGGGGTCGGCGAGCCAGGCGTTCAGGTCGTCCGGGTAGCGTTCGCGGACCTCGCCGAAGGTCAGGCCCTCCCACGCGCCGAAGTCCGTCTCGCGCAGGCCCTCTTCGACCGCCACCTCAAGGCCCAGGCGCTTGGCCACCGCCTCCGCGGTCTCCCGGGTACGGGCCAGCGGGGACGCCACGATCGCCTGGATCGTGCCGCGCCGGGCCAGTGCCTCGGCGACCCGCTCGGCCTGCTCCCGGCCGATCTCCGACAGCACCGGGTCACTGCCGCCGCTGCCCGAGAACCGCTTCTGCGGCGTCAGCGCCGTCTCCCCGTGCCGCAGCAGTACGAAGGTCGCGGGCGCGCCCATGTCGGCGGGGGCCCAGCCGGGGGTGGCCACGGTCTTCGCGTCGGGCGCCCCGGCGACGGTCCTGGCGGCGCGTACGTCGGCCTCGGCCTTCGGAGCCGGTGCCCCGGTGGTCCCCGGTGCCCCCGGTGTCCCTTCCGCCCCCGCGTCCATCGCCTCGTTCGCCAGCCGGTCCGCGTGCTTGTTCCGCTCGCGCGGAATCCACTCGTACGTCACACGCTCCGACGGAAACACCCGTGACGCCTCCATGGCCAGCGGCTTCATGTCGGGGTGCTTGATCTTCCAGCGGCCCGACATCTGCTCCACGACGAGCTTGGAGTCCATCCGAACGTGCACCGAGGCGGTCGGGTCCAGCTCGTACGCGGCTCGCAGACCCGCCAGCAGGCCCCGGTACTCGGCGACGTTGTTGGTGACCACGCCGAGGAACTCGGAACGCTCCGCCAGAACCTGGCCGGTCGCCGCGTCGGTGACCACCGCGCCGTAGCCCGCGGGCCCGGGGTTGCCCCGGGACCCGCCGTCCGCCTCGACGATGAACTCCCGCACGCCGCAGGCTCCCTACAGTCCGGACTCGGCCGTACGCACCAGGATGCGGCGGCAGTTCTCGCAGCGCACCACCGTGTCGGGGGCGGCGGCGCGGATGTCGTTGATGTCGGTGATGGACAGCTCCTGGCGGCAGCCCTGGCAGGTGCGCTGGTACAGCTTCGCCGCGCCGATGCCGCCCTGCTGCTCGCGCAGCTTCTCGTAGAGCTTGAGCAGGTCGGCCGGGACGGAACCGGCCACGACCTCGCGCTCCTTGGTGACCGTGGCGGCCTCGCCGTCGATCTCCTCGTACGCCGCGTCCCGGCGCCCGGTCGCGTCGTCGATCTTCGACTGCACGGAGGAGACCCGCTCGGTCAGCTCGGCGACCCGCTCCTGGGCGGACTCGCGGCGCTCCATGACCTCCAGGACCACGTCCTCCAGGTCGCCCTGGCGCTTGGCGAGGGAGGCGATCTCGCGCTGGAGGTTCTCCAGGTCCTTCGGCGAGGTGATGGCGCCGGAGTCCAGGCGCTGCTGGTCGCGGGCGGCGCGCTGGCGGACCTGGTCGACGTCCTGCTCGGCCTTGGTCTGCTCGCGGGCGCAGTCGCTCTCCTCGGTCTGCGCGGCCACGAGCAGGTCGCGCAGCTGGGTGAGGTCCTTGGTCAGCGACTCGATCTCGGCGTGCTCGGGCAGCGACCGGCGCTTGTGCGCGAGCTGCTGGAGGCGCACGTCGAGGGCCTGGACGTCGAGAAGGCGGATCTGGTCGGCGGGCGCGGCGTTCAGTTGGGGGCTCCAGGTGAAGGGGAGTGACTGGTCCAGGGGTCGGTGACCGTCTTGGAGACATGGACCCGAAGGTCCCAGCCGTGGCGGTCGGAGATCTCGTCGAGCTGGGCTGCGGCCAGCTCGCACCAGGGCCACTCGGTGGCCCAGTGCGCCGCGTCGAGCAGCGCGAGAGGACTGTGGGCGACCGCCTCGGACGCCGGGTGGTGGCGCAGGTCGGCGGTGAGGAAGGCGTCGACGCCCGCGGCGCGGACGACGTCGAAGAGGCTGTCGCCGGAGCCGCCGCTGACCGCGATCGTGCGGACGGTGGCCCCGAGGTCGCCGGCCACGCGGATGCCCTGCGCGGTGGCGGGCAGCCGGGCGGCGGCGAGGTCGGCGAGTGCGCGGACGGTCAGCGGGTGGTCCAGCTCGCAGACACGGCCGAGGCCGCGGCGGCCGGAGGGGTCGGTGGGGTCGGGCACCAGCGGGCGTACGACCCTGAGGTCGAGGGCGCCGGCGAGGGCGTCGCTGACTCCCGGGTCGGCGGTGTCGGCGTTGGTGTGGGCGACGTGCAGCGCGATGTCGTTCTTGATCAGCGTGTGCACGACGCGGCCCTTGAAGTGGGAGGCCGCCACCGTCGTCGTCCCGCGCAGATAGAGCGGGTGGTGGGTGACCAGCAGGTCCGCGTCCAGCTTCACCGCCTCGTCGACGATCTGCTGGACCGGGTCGACGGCGAACAGGACCCGGCCGACCTCCTGGTCGGGGTCGCCCACGACGGTGCCGACCGCGTCCCAGGACTCGGCCCGCTCGGCGGGCCACAGGTTCTCCAGCGCGGCGATGACTTCAGACAGACGGGGCACGGGGAAAAGGCTACCTGCCTGTTCTGCGCCGCAGTACCGGCGCGGGGTCCCGGGCACGGCACGGCCCCCGTGGAGCACAACGGCCCCCGTTTCCTCAGGCGAATCGTTCCTGGGCCACCCCTTTGTGTGAAGGGGAAGCCTGCCGGTCCCACGTCTGTGCGTGCGAAAACTAGCTTCGTCGCCGGAGGTGACCAGACGATGACGGCCTGTGCCATCGAACCCCCGGCTGCCGAACCGCCGGCCGCCGAACCCCCGGCCACCGACGCGGGGACGCCGCGGGCGGAGTGCGCGATCACCGCGGACGGCGCCTACGCGGCCCGCCTCGCGCGGGACGGCGAGAACTGGTTCCCGGAGCGCTGGACGCTGGACGGACCGGAGCCGTACGCGGTGCCGCTGCCCGGCAACCAACCCGAGGAGCCGGGCACCGAGGTGCACCCGATGGGCGACGGGCGGGTGCTGATCCGCCGGGAGGCCGACGGACGCCATGTCTTCTCCCTGCTCTACCCGACCGGCCCCGGCACCGGTGAACTGCTGATCGGTGCCGTGGAGTGCCCCGAGCCCGGCACCCGGCTCCGGCTGCTGCCCCCGGCGCCGTGCGGGCTGAGGGCGTACGCGCTCGCCGTGGGCCGGCACACCAGCACCCTGTGGCTGGTGGCGGGCGGCGCCTTCGGCCCCGAGCACGTCGCCGAACTGCCGGGGCGCTGCTCGGGCGGGGTGTGGCTGGACCGGACGGGGCGGATGCTGGCGCTGGACCGGGAGGTCGGCGGGCGTACCAAGGCCGTCGTGGTGGACCTGGAGCGGGCCGGTGAGGTCTCCCCGCTGCTCCAGATCGCGGCGGACAGCGACGACCGGCTGCTGCTCGCCGACCCGGACAGCGGGCTTCTGCTGATCGGCTCGGACGCGCCGGAGCCGGGGCGGGGCGCGCGGCTGGGCTGGGGGGTGCTGGGCAGCATGCTGCCGGTGCGGTTCCCGGAGTGCCTGCGGGTGCCGGACTGCGCGGTGACACCGTTCGCGATCCAGCCGGGGCAGGTGCTGGAACCGGAGAACTGCGGCGTGGCCCTGCGGGTGGACGGGCCGCTCGGCAGCTGGGTCGGGGTGTGGCGGCCCGCCGAACGCAGGATGCGTCATCTCCCGGCGCCCACGGGGTGGTTGGCGGGCGCCGGACTGTGGACCCGGGACGGGGAGCTGCTGCTCCCGTACGCCACCGACGCGGTGCCGTGCGGAGTGGAGCGGGTGGCGGCCTTCGGTCCCGTCGGACCTCCCACTGGGGAGGGGGAGGACGCTTCGGGGGATCCGGTCCGGGACGGTGCGACGGCGGCGGCACACGCCCCTGCGACCGACGCCGCCGAGACCGCGGACACGGATCCCCCGGAGCCGGTGATGGCCCGTCCGGTGCCGTTGCAGCAGGCCCCATTGGGGCGTCTTGTAACGAAGTAGTGGCGGTTGGCGTGTGCGGCTGGATTCGGCCCGAGGTGCGACGGTTAAACTCGCCCGGCTGTCTGAAAGATCATGTTGACGGGGTGAATTTCTTCCGATGAGCGACGCCACTACGACCATGCCGCCTGCCCAGGACCAGCAGTCCACCGGTCACGGCAGGCACCGCGGTCCGGTCTCGTCCCACGACCAGGAGGCGGCCCCCCGCGGCCGTCACCGCAAGCCGGCGGAACCGACCGAGACGGCGGCCTGAACGACCGAGCGGCCCCGCCCCCTTCTGTACGAGGGGGGCGGGGCCGTTCGTATGCCCGGCGGCCCTACGCCCGTTTCAGCGCCAGCACTTCCGCCGCCGCGAACGTCTCCCCCGGCGGCCGGTCCGCGTAGTGCTTCGTCAGTACGGCGTCCAGCTCGTCGTAGGTGAACGTCTCCTGCCCGCTGTCGAACCGGGCCCGTACCCGGGGCCGTTCCACCACCGCGACCATGCCGCCGTGCACGACGAGGAGCTGGCCGTTGACGCGGGCGGCGGCCGGGGAGGCCAAGTAGCCGACGAGCGGGGCGACATGCTCGGGGGCGAGCGGGTCGAGCCCGCCCTCCGCGCTCGCCTCGCCGAACACGTCCTCGGTCATCCGGGTCCGGGCCCGGGGGCAGATGGCGTTGGCGGTCACCCCGTACTTGGCGAGCGCCAGAGCCGTGGAGGTGGTCAGTCCGACGATTCCGCCCTTGGCCGCCGCGTAGTTGGGCTGGCCCGCCGATCCGGCGAGGAACGCCTCCGAGGAGGTGTTCACGATCCGCCCGAACACCGGCCCGCCCGCCGCCTTGGAGCGCTCGCGCCAGTGCGCGGCGGCGAACCGGGTGGTGTTGAAGTGACCCTTGAGATGGACCCGGATCACCGAGTCCCACTCCTCCTCGGTCATCGAGAAGACCATGCGGTCGCGCAGGATGCCCGCGTTGTTGACGAGGATGTCCAGCTTGCCGAACTCCTCGATCGCCAGCCCGACCAGCCGGGCGGCCTCCTGGAAGTCGGCGACGTCTCCCGTGTGCGCCACCGCCCGGCCGCCCACGGCACGGATCTCGGCGGCGGTCTCCTCGGCGGGTCCGGCGGAGGCCTCACCGGAACCGTCCCGGCCGGGCTGCCCGTAGTCGTTGACGATGACGGCGGCCCCGAGCCGGGCCAGCTCCAGCGCCTCGGCACGGCCCAGGCCCCGGCCCGCGCCGGTGACGATCGCGGCCAGCCCTTCCAGGGGCCTGTCCAGAGGGCTGTCCAGGGGCCCGGCCGGGGAGTTCTCCACCTGCCCTTCCATCGGCCCCGCCCTCACAGCTCGATGCAGGTGCGCAGCGCGGTGCCCGTGCGCATCTGGTCCAGTGCCTCGTTGATCTCCGCCAGCGGCACCCGGTGGGTGATCAGTCCGGCCAGGTCGATCCTGCCCGCCCGCCACAGGGCGACGGTCCGCTCGTAGGAGCGCAGGACATCGCCGCCGCCGTACAGGGACGGCAGGATCCGCTTCTCGTCGAAGAACAGCTCGAACATGTTGAGCTGGAGGTTGTCGTCCATGGCGCCCGCGCCGACGATCACCAGGGTGCCGCCGCGGCGGGTGTTGTCGTAGGCGGTGCGGGCGGTGGCGGACCTGCCGACGACCTCGAAGACGTAGTCGAAGCCTTCGCCTGCGGTGATCTGCTGCTTGGCGTCGGGCAGTTCGTCGGGGCTCACGGCCTTGGTGGCGCCGAACCTCAGCGCGGCCTCGCGGCGGCCCTCCACGGGGTCGACGGCGACGATCTCGGCGGCGCCCTGGAGACGGGCGCCCTGGATCGCCGAGATCCCGACCCCTCCGCAGCCGATCACGGCGACCGAGGAACCGGCCCGCACCTGGGCGGTGTTGATCGCGGCACCCAGTCCGGTGGTCACGCCGCAGCCGATGAGGGCGGCTATGTCGAACGGCACGTCCTCGGGCATCGGCACCGCGCAACCGGCGTCGACGACGACCTCCTCGGCGAAGGTGCCGGTGCCCGCGAAGCCGAAGACATCGCCGCCGGGGCGCTTGAAGTTGGGCGTGCCGGCGTTCATGAACCCGGCCAGGCACAGCTGGCTCTGGCCGCGCTTGCAGGCGGGGCAGGCGCCGCAGGGGGGCAGCCAGCAGACGACCACCCGGTCGCCGGGCTTGAGGTGGCTGACGCCCTCTCCGACCTCGACGATCTCGCCCGCGCCCTCGTGACCGGGCACGAACGGCACCGGCTGGGGCAGGACGCCGCTCATCGCGGACAGGTCGGAGTGGCACAGGCCGGTGGCCCGGATCCGGATCCGTACCCGGCCGGGGCCGAAGCCGACCGCCTCCACGTCGTCGAGGACCTCCAGTTTGTCCTGGCCGGTCTCGTGCAGTACGGCTGCGCGCATGGTGCGGCTCCCCTCGGCGTTGGCTTGGGACTTGAGCTCTGGAGTGGATGCGGCGGGGTTCGGACCCGCGGGCGGCGGACGTGAGGCTCGGCTCCGTGCGTGGCGGGTGCGGGGCTCGGCTCAGGTGTGGCGGACCACGGTGTCCGTCAGCGCGGGCGCGTCGTCCCGGTCGACGGCGGTGACGGTGACCCGGACGGTGTCGTCCCGGTGCCACATCCGGATACGCAGGGTCTCCCCCGGGAACACCACCCCGGCGAACCTGGTCGCGTACGACCGCACGCGGCCCGCGTCGCCGCCGAGCAGGGTGTCGACGACCGTCTTGAGGGTGACGCCGTAGGTGCACAGGCCGTGCAGGATGGGCCGGTCGAAACCGGCCTGCGCGGCGAACTCGGGGTCGGCGTGCAGGGGGTTCCAGTCGCCGGAGAGCCGGTAGAGCAGCGCCTGGTCCTCGCGCAGGGTGCGCTCCACGGTCTTGTCGGGCTCGCCGGTGGGCGGGTCCAGCCGGGCGGAGGGACCCCGGTCGCCGCCGAAGCCGCCCTCGCCGCGGATGAAGATCTGGGAGTCGTTCGTCCACAGTGGGCCGTCGGCGTCGGTGACTTCGGTGCGCAGGACGAGGACGGCGGCCTTGCCCTTGTCGTAGACGGCGGCGACACGGTTGGTGGAGGTGGCGGTGCCCTCGACCGGGAGGGGGCGGTGGATCTCCAGGCTCTGCCCGCCGTGCAGGACGCGGGCCAGCTCGACCTCGATGCCGGGCATGGACAGGCCGCTGATCACTCCGGGCGCGCCGGCTCCGGCGACCGTGGCGAAGCTGGGCAGGACCTGGAGCCGGGACTCCAGGGTGTAGCGCAGCTCGCCGGGGTCGGTGGCGGGGACTCCGGCGCCGATGCCGAGGTGGTAGAGCAGGACGTCCTTGGCGGTCCAGGAGATCTCCCCGGACTTGGGTTCGGCGGCGAGGGCCTTCGCGGGGTCGATGGGCATGGGGCTCCTGACGGGTCTGAGACCTCGGCACGGTCGTCCGCACCGTCGGCCGCGCCGAGGTCGCGCGAGGGTGGATCGGAACACAGGGACATCGGCGGATCTAGAACGCGTTCCAGTCCAGCGGACTCGTTATAGCCGAGGGTTCTGTAGTTGTGAATACTCCTGACACGGCGTCAGCTCCGCCCGGCGCACCTTTGTGACCCTGCCTGGGCACCTTCCACCTGCCCCGATACCGTCCATTCGCCCTACCCTTGAGCCGTGAACGAAATGCCCCGTAATTACCGTCCCGCCAAGTCCGTCCGGATACTGCTCGCCGAGGGCCGGGGCAGCGGGCAGGGCGCTCTCGCGGTGCTGCTCGGGATGGAGCCGGACCTTCGGGTCGTGGCGCAGGTCGGTTCGGGTGACGCGGTGGTGGACGCGGCCCTCGTCCACCGGCCGGACGTGGCACTGCTCGATGTCGAACTGCCCGTGCGCGGCGGCCTGGAGGCCGCCGCCGACCTGCGTGACCAGGCACCCGACTGCCGGGTGCTGATCCTCACCACGCAGGGCCGCCCCGGGTACCTCCGGCGGGCCCTGGCCGCGGGCGCCGTCGGCTTCCTGGTGAAGGACGGCCCGGTGGACGAACTGGCGCTGGCGATCCGCCGGGTGCTGACCGGGGAGACGGTCATCGACCCGGCGCTCGCCGCGGCGGCGCTGAACGCCGGGCCCAGTCCGCTCACCGCCACCGAATGCGCGGTGCTGCGTGCCTCGGTGGACGGTTCGGCCCTCGCCGACATCGCCGCCGCGCTGGGGCTCCCCGAGTCCGAGGTCGTCGATCTCCTCTCTTCCGCCACGGCCAAGGTCGGCGCCCGCAGCCGCCCCGAGGCGGTACGGGCGGCGCGGGAGCAGGGGTGGTTGTAGGGGTGGGTCGGCCATGGCCGGGCTGATCCCGAACGGCAGGCCCTGCTGGCCGGCGTCCGTTTACGACGCGGGGAAGTCGCCCTCCGTCATCGCGAAGGACGTCCCCTCGGGAGCCAGACAGACGAACATGTCCACCGGTGAGCCCTGGACACCACGGAGCACGCCTTCGTCGGCGCTGATCGACTCCTCCTTGTCGGTGCGGCGCACCTCCGTGGCGGTGCCGTCCTTCCAACGGCACTTGATGTCCTGGGCGCTGCTGAGCACTTGGCCGACGACCAGGCGCTCGGGGCCGCCACTGTCGGGGACCAGGGGGATCGCGGCGGTGGGGATGTCCGGTGTGTACGCCACGGCCCGCAGTGGGATGCGGTTCTCCAGCACGATCGTCGTCTCCACGCCGTACGTCCGCTTGACGTAGTAGGTGATCGTGCCGATCAGGTCGGAGGGCTGTTCGGCGTCCTGCGGGGTGCCGTCCTGTTTCGACATCGCCTCCCACACGGTCCGTGCCTCGGCCTCGTCGCGCGGGGCCGACCACACATCGACGGAGACCCACCATTCCCGGCCCCGGTCCGTGCCGCTCGCCAGCCTGGTCCGGTGCGGGGACGTCAGGTCGACCTGCCCGGAGGCCACCTGCCCGTCGTCCCGGCCGCCCACCGCCCCGGTGACCGCCAGCGCCCCGGTCGAGGCACCGATCACCAGTGCCGTGACCGCCGCCACCGCCCACCTGCGTGCCCGGCGCCTGCGGCCCCGGCGGATCACCGTCTGGGTCGGGGCTATACCGATCTCGACCCCGTCCGCCGCCTCGGCCAGCAGGAGGGCGATGTCCCTGTGTGTCATGTCGCCGTTCGACTCCCGGTCCGCGTGCATCACTTCCGCCCCCCGTACGTCACCGTCTCCGCCAGCCCCGGTATGGCGCGCAGTTTCGCGATCCCCTTGGCCGCGTTGCTCTTCACCGCGCCGACCGAGCAGCCCATCGCCTCCGCCGTCTGGGATTCGGTGAGGTCCTCCCAGTAGCGCAGGACCACCGCCTCGCGCTGGCGGGGCGGGAGTTGGGCCAGCGCCTTCAGCAGCACGCCCCGGTCGTCTGCCTGGGCGATGCGGTCACCGGTGTCCGGCACCTCACGGACCAGGCCGGAGTCGTCCCTGGGCGCCAGGAACTCCACGAGCCGTCTGCGGTGCTTGCGCGCATGGGCGTTGATCATCACCCGCCGTACGTACGCGTCCGGTTCGTCGGCCGCGCCGACTCTGCGCCAGGCCACGTAGACCTGTTCCAGCGTCGACTGGACCAGGTCCTCCGCGGCGTGCTGCTCCCCCGTGAGGAGAAATGCCGTGCGCATCAGCCGCGGCCAGCGGCCGGCGACGAAGTGCTGGAACTCCTCGTCCCGCGCCTTTGTCCGTTCCCCCATGGGCACCTCCTAGATGAGTAAAGGAGTCCATGAGCCACCCGGACCGTTGCCTCACTCCGCGGACATTCTCCGCGGCAGCCACAGCAGCATCAGCAGCGTCCCGGCCACGAGTACTCCGGTGCCCGTGCGGAACACCAGCGCGTACCCCTCGGTGAGCGCCTCCGCGGAGTCCCCGGACCCGGTGCGGGTGGCGGCGATGGTGGACATCACCGCGAGTCCCAGCGAACCCCCCATCGTCCGCGAGGTGTTCACCAGCCCCGACACCAGTCCCGCCTCCTGCGGCGGTGCCCCGGAGGTGGCCAGCGCGGCGAGCGGGGTGGCCGTGAGACCGGCGCCGAACATCATCAGGATGCCGGGGATCATGATCGCGGTGAGGTAGGAACCGTCCACGGTCATCGTCGACTGCCAGGCGAAGCCGATGGCGGCCACGAGGGTGCCGATCGCCGCCAGGGCGCGGGCGCCGAGGCCCGGCATGAAGCGGGGGGCGAGCTTGGAGCCGACGACCACGGCGAGGGAGCTGGGGACCAGGGCGAGTCCGGCCTCCAGGGGGCTGTAGCCGAGGACGTTCTGGGCGTACAGCGTCATGAAGAACCACATGCAGAACATCGCCGAGCCGCACAGGAACATCGACACGTTCGCCGAGGACACCGAGCGGCGGGCGAGCAGCCCGAGCGGCATCAGCGGGGCCGCCGTACGGGCCTCCACGGCGAGGAAGAGGGCGATCATGGCGAGCCCGGCGGCCAGCGGGACCAGGGTGGCGGTGGCCGTCCAGCCCTCGGCCTCGGTCTGCGAGATGCCGTAGGCGAGGGTGGCGAGGCCCGCGGTCACCAGGACCGCGCCGGGCAGGTCGAGCCGGCGTCCGTCGCCCGCGCGGCTCTCGGCCAGCCAGCGGGCGGCGCCGAACAGCACGACCGCGCCGACCGGCACGTTGATCAGCAGCACCCAGCGCCAGGACAGCGCCTCGACGAGCAGTCCGCCGACGAGTCCGCCCGCGGCGCCGCCGCCCGCGCCGACCGCGGTCCAGGTGGCTATCGCCCGCGCCCGCGCCGGGCCCTCCGGGACGGCGGAGGTCAGGATGGTCAGGGTCGACGGCGCCAGTACGGCCGCGCCGAGTCCCTGCACGGCGCGCGCGAGCAGCAGCTGCCAGTCGTCCTGGGCGAGCCCGCCGCCGAGGGAGGCCAGCGTGAACAGGCCGAGCCCGACCAGGAACATCCGCTTGCGCCCGTAGAGGTCACCGGCCCGGCCGCCGAGCAGCATGAACCCGGCGAAGGCGATGGTGTAGGTGTTCACCACCCACTGCAGCCCGTGCTCGCTCAGCCCGAGCCCGGTACGCATGGACGGCAGCGCGGTGTTCACCACGGACACGTCCAGCACGACCAGGAACTGCCCGGCACACGCGAGCGCCACCACCAGCCACATCGGCGGCGCGGTACGACGGGGCACACGGCTGACTTCGGCGGCATCGAGCATGGGCGTCATGCTCTCAACACCGGAACGGTCCTGGCATCAGGTTTTGGCCGTGAGCTTGCTCGGTCCTTGGACGTAGGTCGTGGGCGGCCGGTCAGCACCCCCGTCGGCACGACCCCATGAGAAGGTCAAGATTTAGTTAGTAAGCCGAAGCATCGGAATAGTTGCCCCGGCGCACCGACTTCAAGCTACACATGACACGTACGACCAACGACCGGCCCGCCGTCGTCCCCGTGCTCGCCTTCGCGGGCATCGTGGTCGCGGTGATGCAGACCCTGCTGGTGCCGGTCATCAAGGACCTGCCGCAGCTGCTGGACACCTCACCGGCCGACGCCACCTGGGTCCTCACCTCCACCCTCCTCTCCGGCGCCGTGGCCACGCCGATCATGGGACGCCTCGGCGATCTGTACGGCAAGCGCCGGATGCTGGTCCTCAGCCTCGCCGTGATGGTGGCCGGGGCCCTGGTCAGCGCCGTGACCAGCGCCCTGGTGCCGATGATCGTCGGCCGTACCCTCCAGGGGTTCGCGATGGGCGCCATCCCGCTCGGCATCGGCCTGATGCGCGACATGCTGCCCCGCGAGCGGCTCGGCTCGGCTATGGCGCTGATGAGCTCCTCCATCGGCGTCGGCGGCGGACTCGCGCTGCCCGGCGCGGCCCTGATCGCCCAGCACACCGACTGGCACGCCCTCTTCTACGGCGCCGCCGGCCTCGGCGCCCTCGCCATCGCCCTCACCCTGCTCGTCGTACCGGAGACCCCGATGCGCGCCCAGGGCTCCTTCGACCTGCCGGGAGCGCTGGGCCTGTCCACCGGCCTGGTCCTCTTCCTGCTGCCCATCACCAAGGGCAGCGACTGGGGCTGGTCCTCCGCCACCACGCTCGGCCTGTTCGCGGCCTCCGCCGCCGTACTGCTCCTGTGGGGCGCCTACGAGCTGCGCGCCAAGGCCCCGCTGGTCGACCTGCGCACCACCGCCCGCCCGGCGGTCCTGTTCACCAACCTCGCCTCGATCATGGTCGGCGTCTCCTTCTACGTCGTCTCCCTGGTCCTGCCCCAGCTCCTCCAGCTCCCCACCAGCACCGGCTACGGCCTCGGCCAGTCGATGGTCGTCGCGGGCCTGCTGGTCGCGCCGCTGGGCCTGACGATGATGGTGACGGCGCCGGTCTACGCCCGCCTCTCCGCCAAGCACGGCCCGAAGTTCACCCTCATCCTCGGCCTGCTGATCATTGCCGTCGGCTACGGCGCGGGCCTCGGTCTGATGAGCGCGGCCTGGCAGTCCCTGGTCATCTCGGTGCTGCTGGGCGCCGGCATCGGCCTCGCCTACTCCTCGCTCCCCGCCCTGATCGTGGGCGCGGTCCCGGCCTCCGAGACGGGCGCGGCGAACGGCCTGAACACGCTGATGCGGTCCATCGGTACGTCCGTCTCCAGCGCCGTCATCGGCATGGTGCTGGCCAACACGGCGGACACGGTGAACGGTGTGGCGGTCCCCACGATGCACGGCTTCCGCGTCTCGTTCCTGATCGCGACCGCCGCGGTGGCGGTCGGCCTGCTGCTGGCCCTGTTCCTGCCCAAGCCGGACCGGGCGCCGCGGCTGCGGGCCAGCAGTGAAGGGGAGGCGGCGGTGACCGAGGAGAGCGGTGCTCTCGCGGAACTCCGCACCCGCTGACACCCAGCCCCGTCACCGCGCCAAAGGGGACGTACGGCAGCATGGGGCGCCGACAAGCCCGTACGACCGGAAGGCCCCGCCCATGACCTCGGCACACCCGGCCCCCAAGCCCGAGATCCTCGCCGCGTTCGAGGCGGCGAAGGGGTTCATGCCCACGGGTGAGGGCCTCGCCCTGTACGCGGCGGCCGTGGAGGCGGGGCGGCTCGGGCTGCCGTTGCTGGAGGTCGGCACGTACTGCGGGCGCTCCACGATCCTGCTCGCCGACGCGGCCCGGGCCGCCGGGGTGACCGCCCTCACCGTCGACCACCACCGCGGCAGCGAGGAGCAGCAGCCGGGCTGGGACTACCACGACCCGGAGACGGTCGACCCCGAGCTGGGCGTGATGGACACGCTGCCCGCCTTCCGCCGCACCCTGCACGGGGCGGGCCTGGAGGACCACGTGGTGGCCCTGGTCGGCCGCTCCCCGCAGATCGCCCGCCTCTGGTCGACGCCGCTCGGCCTGGTCTTCGTCGACGGCGGCCACACCGACGAGCACGCCACCGCCGACTACGAGGGCTGGGCCCCCCATGTGGCCGAAGGCGGCCTGCTCGTCATCCACGACGTCTTCCCGGACCCGGTGGACGAGTTCACCGGCCAGGCCCCGTACCGCGTCTACCTGCGCGCGCTGGAGTCGGGCGCGTTCGAGGAGATCTCCGTCACGGACTCGCTGCGGGTGCTGCGTCGAACGGGGGCGGGGATCTGAGGGCGCGGTTAGAGTCGCAGTCGTGTCGTACGTAGGACCGGACTTCGATCCGCAGCCGCCCCGCCGCCCCCGTCGCCGCCCCCTGACGGTGGCGCTCGTCGCGCTCGTGCCGGGCGCGCTGCTCGGATGGGGGGCGTACGCGGCGTTCGGCGGCTCGGACGACGGGGGAGGCAGCTCGGACAAGGCGGCGGTGGGAACACCGACGGCTTCCGCCCGGACCACCGACTCCGAGCGGCCGAGCGAGACGCCCACGGAAGAACCGACCTCGTCCCCCTCCACGGAGCCCGCCGCCACCGGTCCCCTCGCGGGCAAGGTCGTCGTCATCGACCCGGGCCACAACCCGGGCAACTTCCAGCACGCCTCCGAGATCAACCGCAAGGTGGACATCGGTACGGGCATGAAGGAGTGCGACACCACCGGCACGGCCACGAACTCCGGTTACCGGGAGGCCGACTTCACCCTGGACGTCGCCCACCGCATGCGCACGCTGCTGGAGAAGCAGGGCGCCACGGTCGAACTCACCCACGACGGGGACCGTTCGTACGGGCCGTGCATCGACGAGCGGGCCCGCATCGGCAACAAGGCCGAGGCCGACGCCGTGGTCTCCCTGCACGCCGACGGCGCGGGCAGCGGCAACCGCGGCTTCCACGTCATCCTCCCCGGCGCGGTCAACTCCGGCGCCGCCGACACCCGTCCGATCGTCGCCCCCTCCAAGAACCTCGGCGAACGCATCGCCGGCGCCTTCGTCCGTGTCACCGGCAGCGCCCCCTCCAACTACGTCGGCGGCGGCACCGGTCTCGTCACGCGTAAGGACCTGGGCGGTCTCAACCTGTCGACGGTCCCCAAGGTCTTCATCGAGTGCGGCAACATGCGCGACAGCAAGGACGCGGCCCAGCTGACCAGCGAGACCTGGCGGCAGAAGGCGGCACAGGGGATCGCCGAGGGGATCGCGGGCTTCCTTGAGAAGTAGGAAGCCCGGCGCCCGTGCCTACGAGCTGGAGCTGGGGAAGGCCTTGACCGGGCCGCCCGTGTCCACGAGTTCGCAGCGTTCCTGTTCCACGTGGCAGCGGACCAAGTAGGACGGCCCGTACTGCGGGGCGATAGGGGCAATCATTCCGTCTTTGGTCCGAGCGGGTTTCGCCTCGGCCAGTTCCAGTAGCACCGTGTCGTCGTCCTCCCAGGCCATGTCCTGGGGATGGACCGATGGGACCGACCACAGCCCGCCCGTCACCTCGCCGCTCGACGTGTCGCTCACGACGTATCCGCCCTCGCGCAGGGCGACGAACCGCTGCCCGTCCGGCGAGAAGTGCACGTCCTCCATGTCGCAAACCTTCCAGCGCTGGTTGTCCGGCTGCGCGATGGAATAGGCGCGCATGCAGCCGTCGGACGTGGACAGGAGCACGGTGTCCGAGGCCACCGAGTAGTCCTCCACCCCCCGTCCCGGTCCGCGGACGGCCAGGGCGTTCCGTCCCGGTCGAGGCTGCCGATGTTCTGGACGCGCGCGTCCCAGTTGATGAGTACGTCGTCACCGGCGAAACCGTGGACCGAGTCGATGTCGTCGTAGGAACGGGAGCCGACCTTGCCGGTGGTCAGATCGGCGCGCTTCACGACCTGCGACCGGCCCTCGTTGGGGTGCACGGTCCACGCCGCGAACCGCCCGTCCTCGGAGACGTTGAGCTGGGTGGTGTACTCGCCCTTCGCCGTGCGTTCGAGTTCCGTCGAGGTTCCGTCCGCGTCGACATGGACCACGACCGCGACATCGCCGGGCCCGTCCGCGAGATAGACGAATCCCCTGTCTCCGGCGCGCCAGATCCGAAGCCCGGTGTACTCCTTCGGAATGGGGATCGCCCGGCCGCCGAGCATGACCCGCAGGGCTCCCTTTCCCTGCTCGCCGCGCGTCCCGTACGGCACATCCGTGTCCGGCCCGACGGGCATTTTCCGCAGCGCCTGCGGTACCGAGTCCGCGGTCGCCCACTCCGGCCGCGAGGCCGGCGGCTGCTCGCCGGTCCCCGGCAGACCGCTCAGCAGGACCCCGACCGCCGCGACCGCGGCCACCGCTGCGGTCGTCGCGGCCAACCGCCGCCGCCCCACCGCGCGTTTGCCGTCGCGCAGCACGCGGTCCGCCCAACCGTCGGGCAGGGACACCTCGTCCGCCCGTGTGGCGAGCAGTTCCCGCACCTGGCCGCCCTGTTCCTGCTCTTCGCTCCGCTCCGTCACAGCGCTTCCTCCACAGCGTTCGGCAATCCCCCGGCGACCATCGCGCGCAACTTCTTCAGGGCCCGGTGGGCCTGGGTCTTCACCGTGCCGACCGAGCAGCTCAGCAACTCGGCGGTCTGCGGCTCGGTGAGGTCCTCGTAGTAACGCAGTACGATCACCGCGCGTTGTCGGGGCGGCAGCGAGCACACCCAGGCCCAGATCCGCTCCCGTTCGTCGACCTCCGAGGCTCCGTCCGGGGCAACGGGGTCGGGCACGTCGAGCGCGCCTTCCGGCAGACCGCCGGTCAGTCGCTCGCCGCGCACGCGTCTGCTGCGCCACCAGGAAGTGGCGGTGTTGGCCAGCGTCCGCCGGACGTAGGCCTCCAGCGCCCGCGGCTCACGCAGCCTGGGCAGGGCGACGTACGCCTTGACCAGCGCGGACTGCAGCAGGTCCTCGGCCAGTGCGTGGTCGCCGCCGGAGAGGAGATAGGCGGTGCGCAGCAGGGCTCTTGAACGGAGCTGCACAAACTCGGAGAACGCCTCTTCGTCGCGTCTGCCTGCCATGTCCGCCTCTCCTGGAACTGTCATCGACATGTAGGGGACGCGCGGGCGGGGCAGAACCGTTGACCGGAGGAACCGTGAGTTTCCTGCGCAGGTAGCGGGCGGGACGTTCACAAACGATGATCCCGGGGGACACCGTGACGGGACGGACGATAGTGTCGTCCCTACGATGAGGGGTCACCCCCGCGCTTCACACCGGGCCTGAGGGCGACATGGTGACAGCGACGCCTCTTTCTGATGACGAGACGACTGAACTGAAGGACCTTGAAGTGAATATCCGCTCCCTCACTAGAGGCGACGGCGTGGTGATCGGAGCAGCGGTGTTGCTCTTCATCGCGTCGTTCCTCGACCTGTACTCCGTCGACGGAGTTCCGGACAGCTTCGACCTCCCCAACCTGTGGGAGAGCGGGCCGGTCCTGCTCGGGGTCGTACTGGCGGGCCTGATCGGTGGCGCGCTCGTCGTGATCACCCGGGGTCGTCCGCAGCCCCTGAAGGTCGCCGGACTCGACCTCGGCCAGTTCGGCGCCGCGTTCACCGTCTTCGCCGCATGGTGTGCGCTGGGCAACATCTTCGACGTGCCCGGTGGCTTCGACAACTTCGGCGGCTCCAACGACGGTGCTCCCGACGCCGGCACGGGGCTGATCCTCGCCCTGGTCGCGACGCTGATCATGGCCGGCGCCGCCGTTGCCACACCGCTGGTCCCGGCCCTCAAGGCCCCGCTCCTCCCGGCCCCCGGCCCCGCCGCCCCCCAGCCCTACGGCGGCCAGCCGCCGCAGGGCGGTTACGGGTACCCGGGTGCGCCGCAGCCGCAGGCCGGTCAGCCGCCGTTCGGTGGTCAGCCGCAGCCGCAGGGCGGGCAGCAGCCGTTCGGCGGTACCCAGCCGCAGGCTCCGGCGCCGCAGCCCGCCGGGGACTTCTCGCCGTTCTGGTTCGCGGTTCCGGTGGCCCGTCCGCTGTTCGCGGAGGACGGTTCGCCGACGCCGATCGCCGAGCTGGCTCCGGGTACCTGGTACCTGGCGGTCGAGCAGCGCGGTGCGCAGCTCATCGCGCAGACGCAGGACGGGCGTCGCGGTGTGCTCCAGGACACCAGCGGCATCCAGCGCGGCTGACGCGATCACGCCAGCGCGGCCGACGCGCTCACAACGGTCACGGCCCCTCGCCCTTCCGGGCGGGGGGCCGTTGTCGTACAGTCGCAGCCTCCGTGAACTGACATACCGTCAGGAGTTGTTGCCATGCGGCTCGGTCTTGCCCTCGGTTACTGGGGCCGCGGCCCCTCCGCCTCGCACCTGCCGCTGGCACGGGAGGCCGAGCGGCTCGGGTACGACTCGGTGTGGACGGCCGAGAGCTGGGGTTCCGACGCCTTCACCCCGCTGACCTGGATCGCCGCCCACACCTCACGGATCCGGCTGGGGACGGCGGTTGCCCAGATGGCGGCCCGGTCGCCCACCACGACCGCGATGCACGCCCTCACCCTCGACCACCTCTCCGGCGGACGCATGATGCTCGGCCTCGGTCTGTCCGGGCCGCAGGTGGTGGAGGGCTGGTACGGGCGTCCGTTCCCGAAGTCGCCGCTGACCGCGACGCGCGAGTACGTGGACGTCGTACGGCAAGTGCTGCGGCGGGAGGGGCCGGTGGAACTCGACGGGCGCTTCCATCCCCTCCCCTACCGGGGCGAGGACGCCACCGGCCTCGGCAAGGCCCTCAAGCCCATCACCCACCCCCTGCGCCCCGGCGGCCTCCCCGTTCTGCTCGGCGCCGAAGGGCCGAGGAACGTCGCCCAGACCACCCGTATCGCCGACGGCTGGCTGCCCCTGTACTGGTCGCCGACCCGCCCCGAGGCGTACGCCCTCCCCGAAGTCCTCCCGGACGGCTTCCTGGTGGCGCCCATGGCCCAGGTCCGCGTCTGCGACGACGTGGCCGAGGGGCTGTTGCCGGTGAAGACGATGCTCGGCTTCTACATCGGCGGCATGGGTCACGCGACCCGCAACTTCCACGCCGACCTCATGGCCCGCATGGGGTACGAGGAGGCGGCCCGCAGGATCCAGGAACTGTTCCTCGCCGGGCGCCGGGAGGAGGCCGTGCTCGCCGTGCCGGACGCCTTCGCCGACGAGATCTCCCTGGTCGGACCGAGGGAACGGATCGCGGAGCGGCTGGAGTTGTGGCGCAAGGGCCCGGTGACCGACCTGCTGGCGCTGGCGCCGGACGAGGAGTCGCTGCGGGTGCTGGCCGAGCTGAACCGCTGAACGGGGGTTTGCCGCACAAGGACCGGGCTACCCGCCGGGCATGTCCCCTCGATATCGCAACGGCACCAACCAGGCCGGCACGGTCATCGCGGCCGTCGCCGACATCATGGCCTTCATCCTGGGCCTGTGGATCCTGATGTACCTGCTCGACGCCAACCGCGGCAACGCCTTCGTGGAGTTCGTCCACGACACCGCCCGCTGGCTGGCGGGCTGGTCCCACGACCTGTTCACCTTCGACGAGGCCTGGGCCAGGGTGGTGGCGGGCTACGGCCTCGCGGCGGTGGTGTACCTGTTCATCGGCCACGCCATCGCCAACCGGGTGCAGCGCCGCTAGAACAGGCTCAGGGCCTGTCGCAACAGTCCGGGTCCAGCCCCAGCGGAAGCTGCTCGCCCCCGAACACCTGGCACGTCGCCTCATGACCCCCCAGTGCCGCGACCGCCAGCAGCAGGGAGCCCGCTGTCCAAGTCGTCAGTTCCTGGGGCCAGATGGCCTGGTCCTCGAAGACGTAGCCCGTCCAGTACAGGCCGGTCTCGTCGTCCCGCAGGTGCTGGATGGACTGGAGGATCTCCAGGGCGCGGTCGGACTCGCCCGTCGCCCACAGGGCCAGGGCCAGTTCGGCGGACTCGCCGCCCGTCACCCACGGGTTGGGGACCACACAGCGCACGCCGAGCCCGGGGACGACGAAACGGTCCCAGGACTCCTCGATGCGGGCCTTGGCCTCGGCGCCGGTGAGGGCGCCGCCGAGGACCGGGTAGTACCAGTCCATCGAGTAGCGGTCCTTGTCCAGGAACCGCTCCGGGTGGCGGCGGATCGCGTGGCGCAGGGCGCCCGCCGCCAACTCCCAGTCCGGTTGGGGCTCCTCGCGCTGCTCGGCGATGGCGAGCGCGCAGCGCAGGGCGTGGTGGATGGAGGAGGAGCCGGTGAGCAGGGCGTCGTTCGTCGGGGTGCCGTCGTCGTCACGGCGCCAGCCGATCTGGCCGCCGGGCTGCTGGAGCCGCAGCACGAACTCGATCGCCGAGTAGACGGCCGGCCACATGCGGTCCAGGAAGGTGTCGTCGCCGGTGGAGAGGTAGTGGTGCCACACACCGACGGCTATGTAGGCGACGAAGTTGGTCTCCCGGCCGCGGTCGGTGACGTCGTCGAAGGCGCCGTCGGCGTAGGCGGCGTACCAGGAGCCGTCCTCGTTCTGGTGCTTCGCCAGCCATTCGTAGGCGCGCTCCGCGGCGGCGTGCTCGCCGGCCGCGTCCAGGCCCATCGCGGCCTCGACATGGTCCCAGGGGTCCAGGTGGTGGCCGCGGAACCACGGGATGGCCCCGTCCTCGCGCTGCACGGCGAGCAGTCCGGTGACTGTGGCGGCGGCCTGCTCGGCGGTGAGGACCCCGGGCAGGACCAGGTGTTCCGTCCGGGGGGTGGTCACTTGGCGTCCACCCGCGGCAGGTGCGGCTTGGTCGCGTACGCCACGAAGCTCTTGCCGATCAGCGGGTTGAGGGCCTGCTCGGCCACCCGCGTGGCCAGCGGCTTCTTCATGATGTCCCAGACCAGCAGCTTGTGGTACGCGCGCACCGGCAGCGCCTTGTCGTTGTCGACGCCGAAGGCGCACTTCAGCCACCAGTACGGCGAGTGCAGCGCGTGCGCGTGGTGGGTGCCGTACGGCTTGAGGCCCGCCTCGCGGATCTTCGCCAGCAACTCGTCCGCCTTGTAGATGCGGATGTGGCCGCCCTCGACCTCGTGGTAGGCGTCGGACAGGGCCCAGCAGACCTTCTCGGGGCCGTAGCGCGGGACGGTGATGGCGATCCGGCCGCCGGGCTTGAGCACCCGGACCATCTCCGCGAGGACGCCCTTGTCGTCCGGGATGTGCTCCATGACCTCGGAGATGATCACGACGTCGAAGGACTCGTCGGGGAAGGGCAGGGCGAGGGCGTCGCCCTCCATCGCCGTGGCGGTGGCGCCCTCGGGGGCCTCCCCGGCCTCCTTCATCGCCGCGAACCACTTGGCGACCTCGCGGATCTCCTCGCCGTTCTGGTCGAGGGCGACGACGTGCGCGCCGCGCCGGTAGCACTCGAAGGCATGCCGGCCGGCACCGCAGCCGAGGTCCAGGACTCGGTCGCCCGGGGCGAGCGGGAACCGGGAGAAGTCGACGGTCAGCACGTGGCCCTGCTTTCGGAGCTCTCGGAACGTACGGGGGTGGGGGAAGTTGCGGAAGCCTGCGGGGCGGGGCGGTGGCCGCCCGCCTTCGCGATCGCCTCCCGGTAGTGCGCGACCGTCCCCTGTGCGGCGCGCGCCCAGGTGAAGCGTTCCAGCACCCGTTCGCGTCCGGCGTGGCCGAGGCGGGTGCGCAGGTCGGGGTCGGCGAGCAGGCGTCCGAGGGCGGCGGCCAGGGCGCCCGCGTCGCCCGGCGGTACGGCCAGGCAGGTCTCCCCGTCGGGTCCGGCCACCTCGGGGATCGCGCCGCCCGTGGTGGCGACCAGGGGCGTGCCGGTGGCCATGGCCTCGGCGGCGGGGAGGGAGAAGCCCTCGTACAGCGACGGCACGCAGGCGACCTCGGCCGAGCGCACCAGGTCGACGAGTTCGGCGTCGGAGATGCCCTTGACGAAGTCGACGGCGCAGTCGAGGCCGTAGCGCTCGATGCTCTGCGCGACCGGGCCCTCGGTGGGCTTCTTGCCGACGACGACGAGGTGGGCGGCGGGGTGCTCGGTGCGCACCTTGGCGAGCGCCTCGACGAGGAACACGAGCCCCTTCAGCGGCACATCGGCGCTGGAGGTGGTGACGATCCGGCCGGGTATCCGCGGGACCGACGGATCCGGCGAGAACAGGTCGGTGTCGGCGCCGATGTGGACGACGTGGATACGGTCCTCGCGCACCCCGAGGTGCTCCACGATCTCGGCGCGGGAGGTGCCGGAGACGGTGAGGACGGACGGCAGGCGGCGCGCGACGCGCTTCTGCATGCGGGTGAAGGCGTACCACCGGCGCACCGAGTAGCGGCGCTGCCAGCCCTCGGCCGCGTCCAGCTCCAACTGCCGGTCCACGGTGATGGGGTGGTGGATCGTGGTGACCAGGGGCGCGCCCACGTCGCCCAGGAGGCCGTAGCCGAGCGTCTGGTTGTCGTGGACCACGTCGAACTGGCCGCGCCGGGCGCGCAGATGGCGGCGGGCGCGCAGTGAGAAGGTCAGCGGTTCGGGGAAGCCGCCGGTCCACATGGTGGCCACTTCGAGGGCGTCGATCCAGTCCCGGTACTCGTCCCGCTTCGGGGTGCGGAAGGGGTCCGGGGAGCGGTACAGGTCGAGGCTGGCCAGTTCGGTGAGCGGCACGCCCTCGTCGAGCACCGGGTACGGCTGGGCGCCGATGACCTCGACGCGGTGGCCGAGGCGGGCCAGTTCGCGGGAGAGGTGGCGGACGTAGACGCCCTGGCCGCCGCAGAACGGGTTCCCTTTGTAGGTGAGAAGCGCGATGTCGAGCGGTCGCTCGCCGTCCGCGGCGGGTTCCTCGGGGGACCCCGTCCGACTGGCCTCAGCGGTCACTCCGGGCCCCCTTCTCCCTGCTCTGGTCCCGCGAGATTATGCCGGGACGCTAATGTAGAACAAGTTACAGACTTGATCGTTCAAGAGCTTCCGAATCTACCGGCAGGTAGAGACGGCGTGAGCAGTGGATCAGGTGATTCACGCCACGGTCGGGCTCTGGCGAGGAGAACGGCGAGGGGACAAGGTGGACAAGGTGGCAGCCAGTACCGCGAGACCGGTCACCGCGCCCCTCACCGAGCGGCAGGAGGCGCGGCGCCGCCGCATTCTGCACGCGAGTGCGCAGCTCGCCAGCCGGGGCGGGTTCGACGCGGTGCAGATGCGCGAGGTCGCGGAGTCCTCGCAGGTGGCGCTGGGCACGCTGTACCGGTACTTCCCGTCCAAGATCCATCTGCTGGTCGCGACCATGCAGGACCAGCTGGAGCGGATGCACGGCACCCTGCGCAAGAAGCCGCCGGAGGGCGACACGGCGGCGGAGCGGGTCGCGGAGACGCTGATGCGCGCCTTCCGCGCCCTGCAGCGGGAGCCGCACCTGGCCGACGCGATGGTGCGCGCGCTGACCTTCGCGGACCGCAGTGTCTCGCCCGAGGTGGACCAGGTGTCCCGGCAGACGACGCTGATCATCCTGGACGCGATGGGCCAGGAGAACCCGACGCCCGAACAGCTCTCGGCGGTCCGGGTCATCGAGCACACCTGGCACTCGGCGCTGATCACCTGGCTGTCGGGCCGGGCCTCGATCGCGCAGGTGAAGATCGACATCGAGACGGTGTGCCGCCTGATCGACCTGACGGCACCCCCTCAGGAATAGGTCCGGGGCTATTCCTCCGGCGGGAACACCGCCTCCCCGCTGTCCAGCAGCGTGATCATGATGGCCTCCACCGGGCAGTTCTCGGCGGCGGCAAGCACCCCCTCCGCCGCGTCGATGTCCGGCTCGACGGGATGGGACTGGCGGGCGGTGTCGAGCCGGAAGCCGGCGGGCGCGCGGTGGACGCACTGGGCCGAGCCGATGCACACGGACCGGTCGACCTCGACGTGCCAGCGGTCGCCCATCGCCTACGCCTCCCACCCGGCGGGCAGGTGGATCATCTTGTGCTCCAGGTACTCGCCGTACCCCTCGGGCCCGAACTCCCGCCCCAGCCCGGAGTTCTTGTAGCCGCCGAAGGGGCCGAGCATGTCGAGGCTGAAGGTGTTCACGGAGTACGTGCCGGTACGGACCCGGCGGGCGACCTCGATGCCGCGCTCCACGTCGGCGGTCCACACACTCCCGGAGAGCCCGTAGTCCGAGTCGTTGGCGATCTTCACGGCCTCGTCCTGGTCGCCGTAGGGCAGCAGGCAGATGACCGGGCCGAAGATCTCCTCGCGGGCGATGCGCATGGAGTTGTCGACGTCGCCGAAGAGGGTCGGCTCGACGTACCAGCCCCGGTCGCGGCCGGGGGGCCGTCCGCCGCCGGTGAGGATCTTGGCGCCCTCCTCCTGTCCGATGCGTATGTAGTCGAGGTTGCGCTGCTGCTGGCGGCGGGCGACGAGCGGGCCGACCTGGGTGGCGGGGTCGAGGGGGTCGCCGACGACCAGGGCGTTCGCGGCGGCGGCGAGGGCCTCGGCGAACTCGTCGTAGCGGGAGCGGGGCAGCAGGATGCGGGTCTGGGCGACGCAGGCCTGGCCGTTGTTCATCCAGGCGGCCGGGACGATACCGGCGACGGCGGTCTCCACGTCGGCGTCCGGGAGGACGACCGCGGCGGACTTGCCGCCGAGTTCGAGGGTGACGCGGGTGAGGTTGCGGGCGGCGACCTCCATGACACGCTTGCCGGCGGCGACGGAACCGGTGAAGGAGACCTTGTCGATGCCGGGGTGCCCGACCAGGTACTCACTGACCTCGCGGTCGGCGGGCAGGATCGACAGCACGCCCTCGGGCAGCCCGGCCTCGGTCGCGATCTCGGCGAGGAGATAGGCGTCGAGGGGTGACTCCGGGGACGGCTTGAGGATCACCGTGCAGCCGGTGAGCAGCGCGGGGGCGAGCTTGGCGGCGGCGACGAACTGCGGGACGTTCCACGGCACCACGGCGGCCACGACCCCGACCGGCTCGCGCCGCACGAGGATCTTGCCGAGGACTCCGTCACGGGCTTCCTCGTACGGGAAGTTCCGGGCCACGGTGATCGCGGAGTCCCACACCATCATGGCGCCGAGGGCCTGGGCGAGGACGCTCCAGGAGAACGGGGAGCCGTTCTCGGAGGAGATGACGCGGGCGATCTCCTCGTGCCGTAGGGCGATGGCGTCCTTGATCCGGCCGACGACCTCGATCCGCTCCTCCAGGCTCATCCGCGGCCAGGGCCCCTCGTCGAAGGCCCGTCGCGCCACGGCGACCGCCCGGTCGACATCGGCGGCGCACGCGTGCGGCACCCGCCCGATGACTTCCTCGGTATGCGGCGAGATCACCTCGATGACGTCCTCACCCAGGGGGTCGGTGAACTCCCCGCCGATGAACAGCTGTCCGTGTTCCACGAGCTCGGTCATGCCCGACGCCTCCTGCGGACCTGGAGCGCTTGATTTCTGACGCTGTTTCAGAACTGATACCAGTTCTACTGGGAGGAGTCCACGGGCGGGCCGGACCCGGAGAATGGGGAGCATCGGTCGACTCGGGCTACTTTTGCAACTGGTTCTAGTTATAGTGAGCCAGGCTCGTGGGGTGGAGGGCAGATGGCGGGAACGCAGGACCTCGGTGGGGGCGTACGGTCCGTTCGGGTGCCGATTCCGGACAATCCGCTCGGGCACACGCTGGTGTACGTCGTGGACACCGACCGTGGGCCCGTGCTGATCGACACCGGGTGGGACGATCCGGCGGCCTGGGACACCCTCGTCGAGGGGCTGACGGAGTGCGGGACGGCCGTCGGGGAGATCCACGGTGTCGTCATCACCCACCACCACCCCGACCACCACGGCCTGTCCGGCAAGGTGCGCGAGGCCTCCGGGGCCTGGATCGCGATGCACGAGGCGGACACCGCCATCGTGCGGCGTACCCGGTCCGCCGAACCCGAGCGCTGGTTCACGTACATGGCCGCCAAGCTCACCGCCGCCGGCGCCCCCGAGGAACACGTCGCCCCGCTGCGCGCCGCCCGCCGCCGCAACCTGCCCGGACTGAACCCCGCCCTCCCGGACCGCGAGATCGTCCCCGGCGAACTGCTCACCCTCCCCGGCCGCCGCCTCCGCGCGATCTGGACCCCGGGCCACACACCCGGCCATGTCTGCCTGCACCTGGAGGAGGCCCACCCGGCCGGACTCCCCGGCAACGGCCGCCTGTTCTCCGGGGATCACGTACTCCCGGAGATCACCCCGCACATCGGCCTGTACGAGGACCCCGACGACGCCACCGTCACCGACCCGCTCGGCGACTACCTCGACTCCCTCGAACGCGTCGCCCGCCTCGCCCCGGCCGAGATCCTCCCGGCCCACCAGCACGCCTTCACCGACGCCGGTTCACGGGTCGACGCCCTCCTCGCCCATCACGAGTCCCGCCTCACCGGACTGCTCGCCCTCCTCTCCACTCCGCTCACCGCCTGGCAACTGGCCGAGCGCATGGAGTGGAACCGGCCCTGGGAACAGATCCCGTACGGGTCCAGGAACATCGCGGTGTCGGAGGCCGAGTCCCATCTGCGGCGGCTGGTGAAGCTGGGGCGGGCGGAGGTGGTGAGCGGGAGCGAGCCGGTGACGTACGTCGCGGTGTGAGCCACACAGGTGGTGTGAGCCGTTCAACACGCCCGTTCTCCTATGGGCCGAGCCGGTCCCCCCGCCCCCGGCCTCCCCGCCGGCGCCTTCCTACGGGCCGGTAGAGTGGCCGCGTCGTCATCACACCCGTACGGGGGGAAGCCGGTGCAAATCCGGCGCTGACCCGCAACCGTGAGCAGCGCGCAGGCGCTGCGAGCCGGACTACCCCGCGCGGTACGTGAACGGCTCACGTGCGTCGGCATCCCGTCGGCGCATGGCACCGTCGAGGTCTGCGGAGCCGAGCCGCCCGGGGTCCGTCCCGCGCTGCCCGGCTCCCCTCAGGGAGAGGCACCCGCCGATCATGAACGTCCGCCGCAGCGCCGCGGCCCTGGCCGCCACCGCCGTGATCGGCCTGGCCACCCCCGTCCTGGCCGGCCCCGCCGTGGCCGCCACCCCGTCCCCGTCGCCGTCCGTCGAACTCCCCTCCGGGCTCTACGGCTCCGGTGACCCGACCTACGACGGCGTCTGGCGCCACTCCCTCGCCCTGATAGCCCAGACCCGCGTCGGCGTCGCCCCCTCCGCCAAGGCCGTGGACTGGCTGCTCGGGCAGCAGTGCGCCAACGGCGGCTTCGCCGCCTTCCGCGCCGACCCGGCCAAGGAGTGCGACGCGAAGCTGATGGTCGACACCAACAGCACGGCCGCCGCCGCCCAGGCCCTGGCCGGGCTCGGTGACGGCAAGTACATGGGACAGGCCCAGAATGCCGCCCAGTGGCTGAAGAGCGTCCAGAACAAGGACGGCGGCTGGGGCTACACCCCGGGCGGCGCCAGCGACGCCAACTCCACCGCGATCGTCGCAGGCGCTCTCGCCGCGACCGGCCAGGACCCCGACACCATCGTGACCGGCGGCAAGTCCGCCTTCGACGCCCTGCGCACCCTGGCCCTGCCCTGCGACGACGGCGGCGCCTTCGCCTACCAGCCCGACAAGAAGGGCAAGCTCGTCGCCAACGCGGACGCCACCGCGGCGGCCGTCGTCGGTCTGAAGGGCATGGCCCTGAACTCCGTGATGGCCGCCTCCGATCAGGCGCTCACCTGCACCGACGGCACCAAGGCGACCCCGGCCCAGGTCGCCGCGAACGGCGCCGCCTACCTCGCCGAGACCATGAAGAAGAGCGGTTACCTCGTCTCCGCGATGCCCGGCGCCGAGGACCAGCCCGACTTCGGCAACACCGCCGACGCGGTCGTCGCCCTCGCCGCGACCGGCGGTCCCGAGGCGGCGGCCAAGCCGCTGGCCTGGCTGGAGAAGAACTCCACCGACTGGGCGAAGGAGAACGGCCCGGCCGCCTACGCCCAGTTGATCCTCGCCGCCGACACCGCGGGCGCCGACCCGCGCGACTTCGGCGGAGTGAACCTCGTCGAGCAGCTCAACGCGACCGGCCCGGCACCCAAGGCGCAGGCAGCCGCCCAGGGAGCCGAGGCCGAGAAGAAGGACGAGAAGAAGGACGACAACGACGGCGTCAGCGTCTGGTGGATCATCGGCGTCGGACTCGTCGGCGGCATCGGCGTCGGCTTCCTGATCAGCAGCCGCAAGAAGGGACAGCGGAAGTGATACGCCGGGCCCTCACCCTGCTGCTGACCGCGCTGGTCCTCGGCACGGTGGCCGCTCCGGCGCAGGCGGCGACGTACCGCTACTGGTCGTTCTGGGACCGGGACGGCTCGAAGTGGACGTACGCCACCGTCGGCCCCTCCGTCTCCGTCCCCTCGGACGGGGACGTCCAGGGCTTCCGCTTCACCGTCAGCGAGGACTCCGCCCAGGCCGCCCAGCCGCGCGGCGAGCAGACCTTCGGCACCATCTGCGCCCGTACGCCGGAACGCGACGGCCAGAAGCGCGTGGCCCTCGTCCTGGACTTCGGTACCGCCAAGGACGCGCCCTCGGGCGAGACCCCGCCCCGCCTGCGCACGGTCTGCGCGCAGGTCCCGGAGGACGCGACCACGGCGGAGGCCCTCGCCGAGGTCGCCAAGCCCCTGCGCTACGACTCCAGCGCCATGCTCTGTGCCATCGAGGGCTACCCGAGCGCGGGCTGCGGCGAGGAACTGAGCAAGGGCAGGGACAAGGGCAAGGACACCGACAAGAGCCAGTCGAAGAGCACGAACGACTCCGACAACTCCCCGTCCCTGGGCCTCTGGGCAGGAGCAGCAGGCGTGGCAGCCCTGGGCGCAGCAGCCCTCTGGCAATCCCGCCGCCGCCGCAATGACTGACACCGGCCACACTGAACGTAGCTGCGGGCAGTCGTGCCGCTGGGGCGGCACGGGTGGGCGCAGCGGCACCCGGCAAGCGCCGGCGAGCGCACCCACCCCACGCCGACCCCAACCCAGCCGCACCCGGCACGCACCGGCAAGCACCCCCCTCCACCCCGGCGCCTGGTGGCTCTGGGCCCTGTCCCTCGGCACCGCCGCCACCCGCACCACCAACCCCCTCCTCCTCACCCTCCTCATCGCGACATCCGCCTACGTCGTAGCGACCTGCCGCCAAAACGCCCCTTGGTCGCGCTCCTACAACACCTTCCTCAAACTCGCCCTCGCCGTCATCGCCCTCCGCTTCGCCTTCGCCGTCCTCCTCGGCTCCCCCATCCCCGGCACCCACACAGTCGTCACCCTCCCCGAAGTCCCCCTCCCCGACTGGGCCCAGGGCATCCGCCTAGGCGGACGAGTCCACGCCGAAGCCCTCGTCTTCGCCTTCTACGACGGCCTCCGCCTCGCCACCCTCCTCATCTGCGTAGGCGCCGCGAACTCCCTCGCCAACCCCACCCGCCTCCTCAAATGCCTCCCCGGCGCCCTGTACGAGATGGGCGTCGCGGTGGTCGTGGCGCTGACCTTCGCCCCGAACCTGATCGCCGACGTGCAACGCCTGCGCGCCGCCCGCCGCCTGCGGGGCCGCCCGGACCGCGGCTTCAAGGGCCTGCTCCAGGTCGCCCTCCCCGTCCTTGAGGGCGCCCTGGAACGCTCGGTCGCCCTGGCCGCCGCGATGGACGCCCGCGGCTACGGCCGTACCGCCGACGTCCCTCCGGCCGTACGCCGTACCACCTCCGCCCTCACCCTCGGCGGCCTGCTCGGCGTCTGCGCCGGTACGTACGGAGTCCTCACCGCGGAGGGCGGCACGTACGGCCTCCCCGTCCTCCTCCTCGGCCTCACCGCCGCCCTGGTCGGCCTGCGCCTGGGCGGTCGCCGCGCGGTCCGCACCCGCTACCGTCCCGACCCCTGGGACCTGCGGGCCTGGCTGGTCACCGGCTCCGGCGTGGCGGTGACCGCGCTGATGTTCCTGGCCGAGGCGGAGAACCCCGCCGCCCTGGAACCGAGCGTCATCCCGCTCACCGCCCCCACTCTCCCCCTCTGGCCCGCGGCGGCGATCCTCCTGGCGCTGCTCCCGGCATTCGTAGCCCCCGCGAAAGCCAGCCCGAAACCCAGCCCGAAACCCACCAAGGAACCGTCGTGATCCGCTTCGAGAACGTCTCCGTGACGTACGACGGCCGCCCCGAACCCACCGTCCGCGGCATCGACTTCGAGGTGCCGGAAGGCGAACTCGTCCTCCTGGTCGGCCCGTCCGGCGTCGGCAAGTCCACAGTCCTCGGCGCCGTCAGCGGCCTCGTGCCGCACTTCACGGGCGGCACCCTGAGCGGCCGGGTCACGGTCGCGGGCCGTGACACCCGTACCCACAAGCCCCGCGAACTGGCCGACGTGGTCGGCACGGTGGGCCAGGACCCGCTCGCCCACTTCGTCACGGACACGGTCGAGGACGAACTCGCCTACGGCATGGAGTCCCTGGGCCTCTCCCCCGCCGTGATGCGCCGCCGCGTGGAGGAGACCCTCGACCTCCTCAGCCTCGCCGACCTGCGCGACCGCCCGATCGCCACGCTCTCCGGAGGCCAGCAGCAGCGGGTGGCGATCGGCTCGGTCCTCACCCCGCACCCCCAGGTCCTGGTCCTCGACGAACCGACCTCCGCCCTGGACCCGGCGGCGGCCGAGGAGGTACTGGCGGTGCTCCAGCGCCTGGTGCACGACCTCGGTACGACGGTCCTCATGGCGGAACACCGGCTGGAGCGCGTGATCCAGTACGCGGACCAGGTGGCCCTGCTCCCCTCCCCCGGCGCCGCGCTGACCCTCACCTCCCCGGCGGAGGCGATGGCGGTCTCCCCGGTGACGCCACCCGTCGTGGACCTGGGGAAACTGGCGGACTGGTCCCCGCTCCCGCTGACCGTGCGGGACGCGCGGCGCCGGGCCGGAGACCTCCGGGACCGGCTGGCGGCGCGGAGCCCCGAGATCCGAGAGCCCCGGACCTCCCCTGCCGATCCCCGCCCGGCAGCCCCACCCCGCCGCCGCTGGTTCAACCGCACCGCCCGACCGGCTGCACCGCAGGGCCCCCACACCGCCGAAGTGCGGGGCCTGACCGTCACCCGGGACCGTATCCGCGCCCTCCACGAGGTGGGCCTCACCGTCTCCCCCGGCGAGACGGTCGCCCTCATGGGCCGCAACGGCGCCGGGAAGTCCACGCTGCTGAACTCCCTGGTGGGCCTCATCACCCCCACCCGGGGCACCGTCGAGGTGCACGGCCGCACCCCCCACCGCACCCCGCCCCCCGAGCTGATCCGCCACGTGGGCCTGGTCCCCCAGGAGCCCCTGGACCTCCTCTACGCCGACACGGTCGCCGCCGAGTGCGCGGCGGCCGACGCCGACGCGGAGGCGGCCCCCGGCACCTGCCGTGCCCTGGTCACGGAGCTGCTGCCGGGGGTCGCGGACGACACCCACCCCCGCGATCTCTCCGAGGGCCAGCGCCTGACTCTCGCCCTGGCCGTGGTGCTGACCGCCCGCCCGCCGCTGCTCCTGCTCGACGAGCCGACCCGCGGACTGGACTACGCGGCGAAGGCGCGCCTGGTCACGGTGTTGCGCGGACTGGCGGCGGAGGGCCACACGATCGTGCTGGCCACCCATGACGTGGAACTCGCCGCCGAGCTGGCCGACCGGGTCGTGCTGCTGGCCGAGGGCGAGATCATCGCGGACGGCCCGACGGCGGAGGTGGTCGTCTCCTCCCCCTCCTTCGCCCCGCAGATCACCAAGATCCTCGCGCCGCAGCAGTGGCTCACGGTCACCCAGGTCAGGCAGGCCCTCGTATGACCACCACCAAGCCCACGCCGCAGTCCCGGCCCATCCGTCTGGGCCCGCGCTCCCTCCTCTCCCTGATCCTGGTCAGCGCCGTCGGCCTCGCCGCCCTCGGCTGGCCCCTGCTCGCCCCGCCCGAGGCCGCGGTCAACGCCCACTCCGAGGACGCGCCCTGGCTCTTCGCGGGCCTGCTGGTACTCCTGGTGGCCGTGGTCGCGGCGACGATCTCGGAGTCGGGCCTCGGCCCGAAGGCGGTGGCGATGCTCGGGGTGCTGGCCGCGACCGGCGCGGCCCTGCGGCCGATCGGCGCGGGGACCGCGGGCATCGAGCCGATGTTCTTCCTGATGCTGCTCAGCGGGCGAGTCCTCGGTCCGGGCTTCGGTTTCGTGCTCGGCGCGCTGAGCATGTTCGCCTCCGCCCTGCTCACGGGCGGGGTCGGGCCGTGGATGCCGTTCCAGATGCTGGCGATGGGCTGGTTCACGATGGGCGCGGGCCTGCTCCCCGGCCCCGACCGCCTGCGCGGACTCCCCGAGCGCCTGATGCTCGCCGCGTACGGCTTCCTGGCCGCCTTCGCCTACGGCACGCTGACCAACCTCGCGGGCTGGCCGTTCATGAACAGCCTCGCCTCGAACATCGCCTTCGACCCGGAGGCGGGCGTCCCCGCCAACCTGGCCCGTTTCGTCGTGTACTGCCTGGCCACGTCCCTCGGCTGGGACCTGGGCCGCGCCCTGGTAACGGTGCTCCTCACCCTGACCCTGGGCCCGGCGATCCTCCGCGCACTGCGCCGGGCGACCCGGCGGGCGGCTTTCGAGGCGCCGGTCACATTCGAGGGGACCGCTCGGTAAGGGCGTACACGCGGACCGTGATCACGACGGTGAAGCACCCCACATGACCCACATCACGTACGATCCACGCTAGTAGTACATATCGGACGCCATGTCCACGCCAATCCACTTCCTGACCTGCGCATTGAGAGTCGCGTCACACGAGAAGCGTGTACCCCACATACGAATACAACTAGCAAAACCGGGCATTGCGGACCCCGGCTCGGCCTGGTTCTGTGGATGACGTCGCACGGCGCCGACAAGCCCACGGGCCTCGGCGCCGACGCATGTCAGCGTCACGCACCGCATGACGACGGCACGCAGCGACCGCCCCGTCCCCGACGAAAGGTCAACGCCTTGTCCGCCGTTTCCGTCATCCGCCGCATCGCCACTCCGAAGAAGGCTCTCGCCGGTACCGCTGTGGCCGTTGCCGCCACCGGCGCGATTTTCGCCGCGGCGCCCGCGCAGGCCGCCACGACCGGGGCCTCCGCTCAGGCGACCGCGAAGAAGATGATCGGCGACTCGGCCCAGTACCAGTGCTTCTCCAAGATCGTCGAGCACGAGAGCGGCTGGGACGTCAACGCCACCAACGCCTCGTCCGGCGCCTACGGCCTCGTCCAGGCCCTCCCGGGCTCGAAGATGGCCTCCGCCGGCTCCGACTGGAAGACCAACCCCGCCACCCAGATCGAGTGGGGCGTCGACTACATGAAGGACCGCTACGGCAGCCCCTGCGGCGCCTGGAACTTCTGGCAGTCCAACGGCTGGTACTGAGCCAACCGGCCCACAGTCACCACAGGAGGCGCCTCCCGGACTTACGACCCGGGAGGCGCCTCTGCCGTTTTCACCGCTCACCAGACACCCACACTGAGGAGATTCATTCACCCTTCCGCACGGAACAGACGGGACAGGCCCTCGCAAACAGGGCCATCCCTAATACCCGAGCGATTGACACATGATCATCAAGTGAATATCCTCCAGTGGATCATTAACACCCCTCGCGCTCGAACCGTCCGCGGGGGGCGTTTTCGTGCGGCTTTTGAATGTAGGCGTGGTCTATATCGACACCACGAAGGCAGATTAGGGCGCATGTGACGCGTTAATGAAGCGAAGGGCGCTCCACGAACTGGTGCGCCCTTCCACCCCCACACTTTAGAGAGAATCTTGTGCGCATACGAGCCGTACTGCTGAGCAGCAGTGCAAAATGGGCGATCCCATTCGCTGTGGCGCTGTCGCTGTTTTACTACTACGGAAGCGGAACCCCGCGGGAGACATTCAGCTATTCCCCGGCCTTGGTTTCGTCCGCACTGGGCACCCTTTATGCGGTCGCGTACGCGATCGCCTCCGCACTCGCTGTATGGGAAAGCGCACGCCTACGGAAGGGTGGAGTGTGGGCCATGGGCCCGGTGCGCTCCCGTTACCGGGTGGCGTGGAACGGGATCATCCCTGCCGTCGCAACCGCGTGGGTCGTGCTGGTGCTGCCGGTCGCTCTCGCGCTCGGAAGCGTCGCTGCTCTTCCCACCCCGGCCGGCCTCGGCCCACTGGTGATGGCCATGGTCCTGTGCGTGGCGCACGCGACGATCGGGTTCGGTGTCGGCATTCTGGCCCCGCCGGTCGTCGCCGCACCGTTGATGGCCGTAATCGTCTGGGTACTGGTCGCCTTCTCGTGGTCCAGTGACGCCTTCTGGATGCGGCACGTGTCCGGCCAATACCCCACCACCTTGATGTTCGGCGAAACCGCCACCTACAAGTCGCTCGTCCCGCCTCTGCTGCTCGCGGGAGGAATAGCGGCAGGAGTCGCCGTCCTCTGGCTGCCGCTACGTTCAAAGGCGGCTCGCGGACTGCTCGCCGCCGCCGTTCCCGTCGTCTGTTCGGTGCTGGCCGTCCAGGCAGTGCAGGGCTGGACCGCCAATCCGCCGCTGTTGGCCAACCAGGCGGCCATGGAATGCGCCGGAGGGGCGCCGAAGGTGTGCGTTCCCCAGGCCGGTCCGGCCGACGCCGCCACGGTCAGGAAGGCCGCGGCCTCGGTCCTGGCCGATCTGCACGCCGCGGGTTACCCGCAAACGCCGGACGTAATCGTCGACCGCCTCGGCGAGGGTCGCTACCCGCACCCGTCGACGCCGAACACCTGGCGCGTCAGCCTCACCAGGGGCCTGCAGCAAGGCGAACTCCGCTACCAGATCACTCGCGCCGCCGTGCAGTTCCCCTGCCTTCGCGTCGATCCCGTGCACGGGAACGCCGTGGTGCTGTGGGCAGCCACCGTCACGGGTGAACAGGCCACCTACGACGCCCATATGAAGGGCCGCGCCTTCCCCAAGGAGAAGGAGGTTCGACGGACGGTCCGCAACGTCCTGGCGTCAGATCCCCGCGAGCAAGCGGAATGGTATCGCCAGAGTCTCGCCAACGGCTGCCGGCAGCAACCATGATGTGGTGGGTCAAGGCGCGCCGCGCCCACACCGTCCTGCCGGCCACTCTGGGTCTCTTCGCGTTGCTCCTCGTCTTCCTTCAGGGCGATTCGGTGGCGCTTCCCTCTCTGACCTCGGGCGCGACCCACGTGGTCCTCGCCCTTTTCATTCCGATCCCTCTGGTGTCCGGCCTGGCCTTGTGCCTGGACACGCGCCTTCACGCCGACGAGAGCACGGCCATACGCCCGGTCCGGTATCTGGACTGCGGCCTCGTCATCACGGTGGCGGTTGTCGCAGCGGCCATGAGTACGCTGGCGGGCGGGGCCCTGGGCGACCCGGCGATCCAGGCGGTCGGGAGAAACACCCTCTTCCTGACGGGACTGATGCTGATCGGGCGGGCGTTGTTCGGCCTTCCCGGTGTTCTCCTGCCCACGGCCTGGATCCTGGCGGTCTGCCTCTGCGGATTCCGGCCCGGCAACGACGCCTACCCCTGGACCGTCCTTCCCGAACCCCTCGGCGCGCCGCATGCCGCTGCCGGGGCCGTGCTGATGTTCGGTGCCGGACTTGTCGTTCAGATCCGATACACAAGGACCCCTTCATGACCCTTGAGCTGATCTCCTGCACCTACGGTTACGGCCACGGCCGGCGCAAGAAGACCGTGCTCAGCGACTTCGACTACCAACTGCCGCCGGGGCTCACGGTTCTGCTGGGTCCCAACGGCGCGGGCAAGTCCACTCTGCTCAAAGTCGCTGCGTCCGTGGTCCGACCCGATCGCGGCAGCGTCGTCTGCGGCCGTATCCCCAGCACATCGAAGGAGTTCCGCAGGACAGTCGCCCGGATGCCGCAGGATATCGTCCCTCTGCCCGGTCTGACCGCACGTGAATACGTCGCCTACGTCGGCTGGTTGAAGGGGATGAACCGCAGCGATGCCTGGAAGTCGGCACGCCGAGTGCTGGCCCGTGTGGAACTGACCGAGCACAGCGAGGCCAGGACGACCACTCTCTCGGGTGGCCAACTGCGCAGAGTCGGAGTCGCGGCCGCCCTCGTGCACGGCGCCCGGGTCCTGCTCCTCGATGAACCCACCGCCGGGATGGACCCACGCCAACGCCGGGTGTTCCGGGACCTTCTCCGTGACCTCACCGGCGACGTGAGCATCCTCATGTCCACGCACGATGTCGCCGATCTGGCCGAGGACGCGGATCATGTCTCGGTCCTGGCCAAGGGCCGGATCCTGCACTCGGGCACCACGGACACCTTCCTCAGGTTCGCTCCCGTCGGCACAGCCGCCGGCCGACAAGCAGAAGGCGCCTACACCGAGTTGCTGGGCCAGTACGAGTAGACGCCTCACGAAGACAGGGCACAGGCCACGGCGCCGGGAACTCCGTTGCGTACGGCCCGCCCGTCATGGAACATCCGTCCGGTGAGACTGAGCGTTCTCCCCTACTGGCTCCCCTGGTCCGAAGTCGACCCCGCCACGCATCCCTTCGACGCCGCCGAAGCGCTTGACGTCGTACGGGGGTTGGAGCCGGCGGGGCGAGCGCCCACGCGGCCGGAGTGGCGGCATGTGAAGAACTGGGAAGAGCGGAGCGAGCGGTACCAGGTGGTCATCGACTGGTCCCGCACCGTGGGGGCGGAGTGGACCGACGCCATGACGGCGGCGCTCGTGGAGCGGTACGGGGTGTGGGCCAGCGGCTGGCGCTGGTCGCACGACGAGGGGGACCTCGGAGGCGGCCCCGTCGGGCACTGGTGCTGCTCCCTGCACTCGATCACAACCCCGGACGAGACCCTGAACCGCATCGCCACCTCGCTCTGCGAATGGCGTGACTGGCTGGAGTTCCTGGCCCGGTTCTTCGACCGCTACCCGCTCCCCGACCTCCCCGCCGCCGACCGCCACGACGCCTGGGAGCGCGCCACCCAGCAGCTCATCCTGCACTCCCTCGACCGCACCGGCTCCGGCGACGCCTGGTACGCGCACTGCCGCCGGGTCCTGACCTGGTTCCTCTCCCGCTGGAACGTCGACCCCGACACCGCCCACGCCCTGGTCGAGGAGGCCATAGGCGGACGCTTCGCGAGCTGGAGCACCCCCGAGGACACTCTCGTCACGGACGTCGCCGAGAAGCTGGCCGACTCCCTGGCCACACCCCCCGCCCCGGACCCCGAGACCCTCCCCCACCACTACATCACCGCCCGCCTCCACTGGTACGAGGACGAACGCCGCACCCACGGACGGTGATCGGAACTCCCGGGTCACCCGCGGACCCGACACCCCGCCCCCAACCACCCCCCAAGTGACCCGACATGGCCGATCACCTACGCACCTGGCTCGCCCTCCGCGACGAGATCCCCTGGCACCGCTCCCGCCCCGTCGCCCTCCCCGCCCCACGCCCCCTCCGCGACGGCGCCGCCCACGACATCCGCACCTTCGACCACGCCCGCGACCCGGCCCGTGCCGCCCGCCTCCTCACCGCCCTCACCCGCACCCGCGAGGACGCCGCCGCGCACACCCCCCTCTCCTTCCACCTCCTCAGCTCCTGGCAACGCCTCGTCCTCGGCACCCCCGAGGCCCCCTTCCGCCGCCACCCCGCCTACGCCAAGGACGGCCGCGAGCGTTACGGCATCTCCCCGGACCTCCCCGCCCGCCTCAACACCTGCCTCGCCGAAGCCGACTCCGAGTCCGAGTCCGAGTCCGAGCCCGACGAACTCCCCCTCGCCGCCCGAGCCGCCCGCGCCTACCTCGACGTCTGCTTCTTCCACCCCTTCGACGACGGCAACGCCCGCTCCGCCTTCCTCACCCTCACCTACGTCCTGGCCCGCGCGGACGTCACCCTCGACCAGGTCGGCCCGATCCGCCGCATCCAGCGCCGTGCCGACGACCCCGAAGGCGCGCTCGCCCTCGCCGACCTCATCGCCCTCCTCATCAACCGCACTCGAACCACACCGACTTACCACCCCCACTCCGCCGATCGACCCCCCACTTGTCCGCCACCTCACTGAGCAGCACCAGGCCCCGGCCGCCCTCCGCCTCCAACGGCAACCGGCCCTCCATGCACGGCACTTCGGCACACCCGTCCGCCACCTCGACCCGCACCCCGGCCTCCTGCCGCAGCACCAGTACGCGGCAACGCCGGTCCGGCACATGCCGTACGACGTTGGCCACCAGCTCGGTCACGCCCAGCGCCACCGAGTCGTACAGTTCCGGCAGGTCCCAGTCGGTGAGCAGGGACCTCACGATCCGGCGGATGTGCCGCGCGGAATGCTCGCCGACGGTGAGGTGCATGGCGTACTGCACGGTGTGGGGCGTCGCGAGCGCGGGGGGAATGTATTCGTTCACGCCACGAGGCTGACCTGGCGCAACTACCCTTAGCTACGGATCGGACACAACCCGTTCACCCGTGGGGGCAAACCGTGACAAACGTCAACGTTCTGGACCCTGGAGCCTCGGCTCTCGACTACTACGGCTTCGAACTCCGCCGGTACCGCGAGGCCGCCGGACTCACCCAACGCCAGCTCGGAGACATCCTCAACTACACGGGCTCCCTCGTGGGCCAGATCGAAACAGCACGCAAGCTTCCCACGGTGGAGTTCAGCCAACGGGCCGACGCGGCGCTCAACACGGGAGGGTTACTGTCCCGGCTCGTCGTACTGGTGATGCGCAGTCAACTTCCGGCCTGGTTCCAGCAGGTGGCGGAGCTGCAAGCGCGGGCCATCGAGATCTGCTCCTTCGAAACGCACATGGTGCATGGCCTCCTCCAGACCAAGGACTACGCGCGGGCGGTGCTCGGGGTGCTCGACTCCACCAACCTCGACGACCGCGTAGCCGTACGACTGGCCAGGCAGAGCATCTTCGAGAAGGAGGAACCGCCGGTGTTCTGGGCGGTTCTCAGTGAGGCAGCGCTGTACCAGGAGATGGGCGGCCCGGAAGTCATGTGGGAGCAGCTAGCCCACCTGCTGTCGTTCGAGACCAACCCCCGCGTGAACATCCAGGTTCTGCCGTTCAAGTCCGGCGCACATGCGGGCCTGCAAGGCTCGTATGACATCTACCGCTTCGCCAGCGACCCGACCATCGTCTATACGGAGGGGTACGGCAGCGGGCATCCCACCGCCAACCCAGACACCGTCAAGGACTGCTCGCTCCGTTACGATCATCTTCAGGCCGCCGCTCTCTCCCTCAAGGACTCGGCGGAGCTGATCCGGCGCGTAATGGAGGACCGCTATGGAGAGCAACTGGCGTAAGTCGTCGTACAGCGGTGACCAGGGCGGCAACTGCATCGAGATCGCCGAGAACGAGGCCACCGTCGCCGTCCGCGACTCCAAGACCCCGGCGGGACCGATCCTCACGATCGCCCCCGCCGCCTTCGCTACCTTCACCAACTGGGCCGCTACAGACGCTGAATGATCGTGCCGGTGGCCAGTCCGCCCCCGGCGCACATGGTCACCAGCGCGAACTCCTTGTCCGTGCGCTCCAGTTCATGGAGGGCCGTAGTGATGAGCCGCGCTCCGGTCGCCCCGACGGGGTGACCGAGTGCGATGCCACCGCCGTTGACGTTGACCTTGTCCAGGTTCTGTTCGAAGACCTGGGCCCAGCTCAACACCACTGACGCGAAGGCCTCGTTGATCTCGACGAGGTCGATGTCCTTCAACGACATCCCCGCCTTGCCCAGCACCGCGTTCGTGGCGTCGATCGGGCCGTCCAGGTGGAAGTGCGGGTCGGCGCCGACCAGGGCCTGCGCCACGATCCGGGCCCTGGGACGGAGTTTCAGCGCCCGCGCCATCCTCTTCGACGCCCACATGATGGCCGCCGCTCCGTCGCTGATCTGCGACGAGTTGCCGGCCGTGTGGATCGCCGTCGGCATGACCGGCTTCAGGCCCGCCAGGGCTTCCATGGAGGTGTCGCGGAGCCCCTCGTCGCGGTCCACGAGCCGCCACATGCCCTGCCCGGCGCGCTGCTCCTCCTCCGTCGTCGGGACCTGTACGGCGAAGGTCTCGCGCTTGAAGCGCTCCTCGGCCCAGGCGGTGGCCGCCCGCTCCTGCGACAGCAGTCCCAGCGTGTCCACGTTCTCGCGCGTCAGCCCCCGATGACGCGCGATGCGTTCCGCCGCCTCGAACTGGTTGGGCAGGTCGACGTTCCACTCGTCGGGGAACGGCTTGCCCGGCCCGTGCTTGGAGCCCGAGCCCAGCGGGACGCGGGACATGGCCTCGACGCCGCAGGAGATGCCGACGTCGATGACCCCGGCGGCGATCATGTTGGCGGTCATGTGGGAGGCCTGCTGGGAGGAGCCGCACTGGCAGTCGACCGTGGTGGCGGCCGTCTCGTAGGGCAGGCCCATGGTGAGCCAGGCGGTGCGCGCGGGGTTCATGGACTGTTCGCCGGCGTGGGTGACCGTGCCGCCGACGATCTGCTCGACGCAGTCGGCGGGGATGCCGGTGCGGCCGAGGAGTTCGCGGTATGTCTCGCCCAGGAGGTAGGCGGGGTGCAGGTTGGCCAGCGATCCGCCGCGCTTTCCGATGGGCGTGCGGACGGCTTCGACGATCACGGGTTCGGCGGCCATGGGGGGCGGTCCTCTCGTCCAGAGGCCAGCAGGGCCTGACAAGGCACACGCACAACTAGTACGTGTTCTAGTTACTGTGCAGTCTGCTGATGTGACGCCCATCACCGCAAGGGTCTTGCAGTCTTCGGCACCCGCCGTTACGTTCGCGAGAACTGATGGTCCGTCAGATGGCTGGAGCCGCCATGCCCTGTCCGGCGCTTCCCGACGGGTTCGACTTCACCGACCCCGACCTCCTCCAACACCGGGTTCCCTTCGCGGAGTACGCGGAGCTGCGCCGGGCCGAGCCGGTGCGCTGGATACCGCAGCCGGCCGGGCTGGCGGGGTTCCAGGACGACGGGTACTGGGCGGTCACGCGGCACGCGGACGTCAAGTACGTGTCCACGCACCCGGAGTTGTTCTCCTCCTGGGTCAACACCGCGATCATCCGCTTCAACGAGCACATCGAGCGCGACGCGATCGACGCGCAACGGCTGATCCTGCTGAACATGGACCCGCCCGAGCACACCCGGGTCCGCCAGATCGTGCAGCGCATCTTCACCCCGCGCGCGATACGGGCGCTCGAACAGCGGCTGCGGGAGCGGGCGTTGTCGATCGTCGCCGAGGCCCGCGCCCACCCCGGGCCCTTCGACTTCGTCACCCAGGTCGCCTGCGAACTGCCCCTCCAGGCCATCGCGGAGCTGATCGGCATCCCGCAGGACGACCGGGCCAAGATCTTCGACTGGTCCAACAAGATGATCTCGTACGACGATCCGGAGTACGCGATCACCGAGGAAGTCGGCGCGGAATCGGCCACGGAGCTGATCGCGTACGCGATGAACATGGCGGCCGACCGCAAGCAGTGCCCGGCGAAGGACATCGTCACCGCGCTGGTGGCGGCGGAGGACGAGGGGAACCTGGGCTCGGACGAGTTCGGCTTCTTCGTGCTGATGCTGTCGGTCGCGGGCAACGAGACCACCCGCAACGCCATCACCCACGGCATGCACGCCTTCCTCACCCACCCCGAACAGTGGGACCTGTTCAAGCGGGAGCGGCCCGGGACGGCGGCCGAGGAGATCGTGCGCTGGGCGACACCGGTCAACTCCTTCCAGCGGACCGCCACTCAGGACACCGAACTGGGCGGCAAGCTGATCCGGAAGGGCGACCGGGTCGGGCTGTTCTACGCCGCCGCCAACCACGACCCCGAGGTCTTCGAGAACCCGCACCGCTTCGACATCACCCGTGACCCGAACCCGCACCTCGGCTTCGGCGGCGGGGGCCCGCACTACTGCCTCGGCAAGTCCCTGGCCGTGCTGGAGATCGACCTCATCTTCAACGCCCTCGCGGACGCCATGCCCGAGCTGCGGATGGCCGGCGAGCCGGACCGGCTGCGCTCGGCGTGGATCAACGGCGTGAAACACCTCCAGGTCACCCTGGACTGACAGACCCGGGGGAGGCAGGAGCAACCCCCATCCCTGCGCCCTGCTGCTGCCTCCCCCGAGATCCGTGCCCGGCGAGTACGGGCTCAGCTCCGCGTACGGTCCTTCAGCGGCTCCGGATCGCTGCTGACGGCGGCCTGGGTCACCAGCCGGGCGCGCGGGCCCTGGAGCAGGTACGTCAGCCCGAAACCGGCGCCGACGACGGCGGCGCCGCCGACCGCGTCCAGCAGCCAGTGGTTGCCGGTGACGACGATCGCGGTGAGCGTGAAGGCGGGATGCAGCAGGCCGAGGAGCTTCATCCACACCCTGGGGGCGACGATCGCGATGATCAGCCCGCACCACAGGGACCAGCCGAAGTGCAGCGACGGCATCGCCGCGTACTGGTTGGTCAGTGCGGTGAGCGTGCCGTAGTCGGGCTTGGTGAAGTCCTGGACGCCGTGCACGGTGTCGATGATCCCGAGGCCCGGCATCAGGCGGGGCGGGGCGAGCGGATAGAGCCAGAAGCCGACCAGGGCGAGCAGGGTGGCGAAGCCGAGCGCGGAGCGGGCCCAGCGGTAGTCGACGGGGCGGCGCCAGTACAGCAGGCCGAGGACGGTCAGCGGGACCACGAAGTGGAAGGACGTGTAGTAGAAGTCGAAGAACTCCCGCAGGAAGCCAACCTTGACCACGGCGTGGTTGAGCGTGTGCTCGATGTCGATGTGCAGGAATCGTTCGAGGTCGAGGATCTGCTGTCCGTGCTCCTCGGCGCGGGCCCGGCCCGCCGAGTTGCTGCCGCCGGTCGCGGCCAGGCGGACCTTGGCGTAGGCGGCGTAGGTGACCCGGATGAGCAGCAGTTCCAGCAGCAGGTTGGGGCGGGACAGCACCCGGCGCAGGAACGGCACCAGGGGGACGTGCTTGAAGCGGGTGGGGACGGGATCGGCGTACCGGGTGGGGATCGGGGTCTGGTAGTAGGGCGAGGTGCGGGACAGGAACGGCACGAAGGTGGCCGCCGCGAGCGCCGCGAGCAGGACGGCGTTCTCCCGCAGGGGGTAGAGCGCCTCCATGTTCGGCAGCAGCGTCTTCGCCGGGAGGGTCATCACCAGCACCACGGCGACCGGCCAGACGTACCGGTCGGAGGCCTTCTTGCCGACCCGGCCGACGACCGCGAGCAGTACCCACAGCAGCTGGTGCTGCCAGGCGGTGGGTGAGACGACGATCGCCGTGCAGCCGGTGACGGCCACGGCGAGCAGGAGCTGTCCGTCGCGTGCGTAGCGCACCGCCCGGCTCACGCCGAAGGCGGCGACGGCGGCGGAGAGCACCAGGAACAGGGTGATCTCCAGCGGCCCGTCGAGGCCGAGCCGCAGCAGGGCGGCGTGCAGGGACTGGTTGGCGAGGTCGTCGGCGGGTCCGCCAAGGCCGACCCCGGCCAGGTGGTGGACCCAGTAGGTGTACGAGTCGTGCGGCATCGCCGCCCAGGCCAGCACGGTGGCCCCGGCGAAGGTGGCGCCGGTCGCGGCGGCGGCCTGCTTTCGGCCGGTGAACCACAGCAGCGGCACGAACAGCAGCAGGGTCGGTTGGAGCGCTCCCGCGAGGCCGATGAGCGCGCCGCTGGAGCGCTGGCCGCGCACGGCGAAGCAGCCGAGGAGGACCAGCAGGACGGGGATGATGCCGGTCTGACCGAGCCAGAAGCTGTTGCGGACCGGCAGCGACAGCATCAGCAGGCTGACCGCGACGGGCGCGGCGAGCAGGGAGGTGCGCCGGCTGACCGGCTGCGGCAGCGCCCGGGCGGCGACCAGGCCGAGGGCGACGACCAGGAGGAGGGTGCCGAAGGTCCAGCCCCAGCCGAGCGTCTGCTCGGCGGACTTCGTCAGCGGTTTGAGGACGAGGCCGCCGAAGGGGGTGCCGGTGAAGCGGGTGGAGTCGTACAGGGAGCCGTTGACGTGCAGGACGCCGCCGGTGCCGACCCAGGTCTCCAGGTCGGTCAGCCGTTCGTCGCTGGGGGTGGTGAGGACGACGATGACCTGTCTCACGGCCAGGACGGCGGCGATGATCCACAGGCCGATCCGGGCGGCGCGCAGGCGCGCTCTCGCAGTGCCCACGGCCGTCGCTCCGAACGCATTCGCCGGTCGTCCGCTGTGCTGCTGCGCATTCGCCACGCCGAGTCGGCCTCCCGCCCCGTCGGTCCCGCGCATCACGCGAGAGATGCCCGTTTACGAACCCTATGCGGCTCGCACCGCCCCTGGAAGAGACGCAGGCGACCTCGGATTCACCCGCCATCCGCCTGCCTTTTGTCCGGATGACGATAGCGGTGACCGACTTCTGACGCTTGTGTGCGAAGCCGTCACGGCCACCTTCGCGCGGCCCGCACGGGCCGGTTCTTGGCAGTTGCGATCACTCGCCACCAGGGAGGAAACACGTCCCCTGAACGAGTGAACGCCGAAGCGTGGTTGCTCTCAACCCGGGGCGCGCTCAGGCTGGGAGGGGTGGCTGGAATTGTGCGGTTCGTCCGGCACCCGAAGGAATCACCGGACTATATTCCTTAGGGACACTACTTAGATGCTCTAACTAGCCATGCGAAAGGCGCAGGTACATGAGCGAGTCGCACCTCTGGGACACCGTCGACGACTACTTCACCGCCCACCTCGCACAGGACGACGAGGCGCTCCGGGCCGCCCTGCGCGACAGCGACGCCGCGGGCCTGCCGCAGATCGCCGTCAGCCCCACCCAGGGCAAGCTGCTGCGGATGCTGGCCGAGCTGCAGGGCGCGCGCACCGCCCTGGAGATCGGCACGCTCGGCGGCTACAGCACCATCTGGCTGGCCCGCGCCCTGCCCGCGGACGGGCGCCTGGTCTCCCTGGAGTACGACCCGAAGCACGCCGAGGTCGCCGTCCGCAACATCGCCCGCGCGGGCCTGGACAAGGTGGTCGAGGTGCGCGTCGGCGCCGCCCTCGACCTGCTCCCCGGGCTCGCCGACGAGAACCCCGCGCCCTTCGACGTGGTCTTCATCGACGCGGACAAGGCGAACAACCCGCACTACCTGGAGTGGGCGCTCAGGCTCACCAGCGCGGGCAGCCTGATCGTCGTGGACAACGTGGTGCGCGGCGGCCGGGTCGCCGACGCGGACGCGGACGCGCCCGACGTCGTGGGCACGCGCAAGGCCATCGAGATGATCGGCAGCCACCCGCGGCTCAGCGGGACGGCGGTCCAGACCGTGGGGAGCAAGGGCTACGACGGGTTCGCACTGGCGCGTGTGCTCGCCTGAACCCGCCGGAGCGCGTCAGACTTCGTGGTAGAAGCCGACGTTGATGCTGCGCGGGGCGGTGCGGTCGTGGACGACGATCTCACCGCTGCCGCCCCGGGGCAGCCGGAAGCTGCCGCCGTAGGCGATCGCCTGGGCGTACTCACCGACGGTGATCTTGACCTCGGAGGACGGGTCGGGCTGCGAGCCGCGCAGCCAGGTCACCTGCCAGACACCGTCGGAGCCGCACTGGAACTCCAGGTGCACCCGGGAGACGAACAGCCAGTCGTCGGGGGTGTGCAGCCGGCACTGGGCCTTGTCACGGCCCACGCGCAGCACGGCTCCCGGCTCGCTGGGCGCGTCGGCCATGAGCATGCCGGCCGTGGCACCCTCCTCCGCCGCGGTGACGGCGGCCATGGTGAGTTCGAGCACGTGCGTCCTCCTGAAGTGTCCTTGTTCAGCCGCCGCATGATAAATCGCCCGGCCCGACCGTGTCCGGCACAATGGAGTCATGACCGAGCGAAAGCCACCGGGCGTCCCGTTCGAGTCCTTCGTGGACAAGCAGATCCGCGACGCCGAGCGGCGCGGTGACTTCGCCCGTCTCCCGGGCGCGGGACAGCCGTTGCCGCCGGGCACGGACACCACGTACGACGAACTGTGGTGGATCAAGCAGAAGATGGCCCGCGAGGGCCTGGCGGTGCTCCCGCCCACGCTCGCCCTGCGCAAGGAGGCGGAGGACGCCCTGGAGGCGGCGCTCGGGGCGCCCTCGGAGTATCACGTCCGGAAGATCATCACCGAGGTCAACGCCAAGATCCGCGAGATGATGTTCAAGCCTCCGCCGGGGCCCCCGCTCGGCAAGAAGCCGTACGACGTCGAGGACGTCGTACGGCTCTGGCGGGAGCGCGGAGGCGCGCAGGGGCGCGAAGGCGCGTAAGGCTCCCTCGGGCAGGCCGAGTGCGCCGATCCGGATGCGCAATGCTCCGATTCAGATGCGCATCAGCCGGTCGGCCAGCTCGCGGTAGTCCTTCAGCGCGAGCCGCAGTTGCTCGGTGTCGGTCGCGGACTCGTCGTCCTGCCAGGAGCCGCGCAGCGTCCGGCGCCGCTGGGCCAGCGCCTCCGTGACCCGCCCGGAGACCTCCTCCAGCACCAGGTCGGCCTCCTCGACGGCGGCCCGGGGCTGCTCCACGAAGTCGGACAGGGCGTGCTGGAGCCGCAGTTCGAGCTTGTCGCACTCCTCGCGGCGCATGAGCGGCGTGTGTTCCGGCATGGTCACTCAACTCCCCTGCTGCCGTGGCTGGTTGCGGCCGGGCGGGCGTGCCGGCGGCGGCCGTGTCCGTCGGACCCGACCAGCTCGTCGAACAGGTGCCGCGCCTCGACCATGGCCTCCCGCATCTCCTCGGTGCTGCCGTCGCCGCCGTCGGCCGCCACGCGATGCACCCGGCGATAGCCGTCGACATGACCGGCGTGGTGCACGGAGAGCGCGGAGAGCTGCTCCTCGTACTGCCCGCCGTCGGGGAACCCGCGCTCCCCGGCGACGGAGGCGAGCAGCCGGTCGGCCTCGCCGACGGCCTCCCTCGGCGACTCCACGAACCGCTCCTGGGCCGCCGCCCAGCGCGCCTCGTACTCCTGCCTGCGCTCCGGCTCCAGCTCACGCTCCCGCAGGTCACCGTGGCGCCGTACGCGCTCGGCGAGTTCCCGCTCGGCCGCCTTGGTGTCCCCGTCGTGCCGGGCCACCGTCCGCTCGTACTCGGGCCCGAAGCGCCGCTTCAGACTCCGCCCGTTTCCCTGCCCCCGGGCGCGCAGGGCGAGGACGGCCGCGCCGATGACGACGACCGCCGCGATCACGATCAAGGCAATGATCAGGCCAGTGGACATGGACGCCTTCCACAGTTGTCGACCCAACCGGTCTCCGTGCGAACCGGTACCCGCCCCGGGTAGCCCCGGCGGCCGTCCCCAAACCGAACCGACGGACAATGCCCCCATGACCTGGAGCATCACCACGGAACCCGCCGTCTCCGCCACCGCCACCGCGCTCTGGCGGGAGTACTACACGGAGGTCAGCGACCGCTGGTATCTCCGCTTCGAGGGCCACCGCACCGACCCGGCGGAGCTGGAACGGGAGATCGCGGCCCAGACCTGGGCGGAACTCACCCCGCCCACCGGCCGGTTGTTGGTGGCGCGGTACGCGGGCGAACCGGCCGGGACGGCGGGCGTCCATCTGCTGGACGCGCACACCGCGGAACTCCGGCGCGTCTACGTCCGCCCGGCGCACCGCGGCAAGGGCGGCGCCGAACTCCTGGTCCGGGCCGCCGAGGACGCAGCCCGCGCGATGGGCGCGGCCCACATCGTCCTGGACACCCGCAGCGACCTGACCGAGGCCCGCGCGCTGTACACCCGGCTCGGCTACACGGAGACCGAGCGGCACAACGACGAGCCCTACGCCGAGCACTGGTTCCGCAAGGAGCTGACGCCGGTCAGCTGAGCTGCGCGCGGGCGGTGGCGTGGGGCTGCTCCCGCTCGGAACCGCACAGTTCGTCGTTGAGCTCCTTGACCAGGTGCACGAGGTCGGTGGGCCGGTCGGGACCCCACCAGTCGCCGAGGAGTTCGGCGAGGGAGTCCTCACGGGCCTGCGCCAGCCGCTCAGCGACCTCGCAGCCCTCATCGGTCAGTACGAGATCCGGCCCCGTACGCACCGCGAGCCGCCGCTCCTCCACCTGCCGGGCGGCGGCGAGGATGACGGCGAGCGGGACCGTACTGCGCTCGGCGAGCTGGGCGGGTTCGACCGAGCCGTACTTGCGGATGCGCAGCAGCAGCCAACTCGCCGCGGGCAGCAGGTCGTAGCCCGCCCGCTCGGTGATCCTGACGTAGATCTCGCGCCGCCCCTCGCCGGTGCCCAGCACCGACAGCGCCCGGCACACCTCGTCGTAGGACGACCGCTCCACCGGGTTGCTGGCCAGCGTCTCGGTGATGTCCGGCGCGGTGACCGAGCCGCGCAGCCTGTCCTCCTTCAGGAACCAGGCCAGTACGAAGCCGAGCAGGGCGACGGGGGCGGCGTAGAGGAAGACATCGGTGATGGAGGTGGCGTACGCCTCCACCGCCGCGGGCTGGAGCGAGCCGGGCAGTTCGGCGATACCCCGCGGGTCGGACTCCAGCGCGTCCGCCGAGACCCCGGGCGGCAGTTCGACGCCGCGGAAGGCATCGGCGAGCTTGTCGTCGAGCCGGCCCGCGAAGACGGTACCGAAGACGGCGACGCCGAAGGAGGCACCGATCGACCGGAAGAAGGTCGCGCCGGAGGTGGCGACGCCGAGGTCCTCGTAGGGCACGGCGTTCTGCACGATGAGCACCAGCACCTGCATGACGAGCCCGAGTCCGAGCCCGAAGACGAAGAAGAAGGTGCTCATCACGCCGGTGGAGCTGCTGACATCGAGCTGGTGCAGCAGAAGCAGCCCCAGCGCCGTGACTCCCGTCCCCGCGACGGGAAACACCTTCCACCGGCCGGTACGGCTGACGATCTGCCCCGAGACGGTGGACGCCAGCAGCATGCCCACCACCATCGGCAGCATGTGCACCCCGGACATCGTCGGTGTCACGTCCTGCACGACCTGGAGGAACGTCGGCAGATAGGTCATCGCCCCGAACATCGCGAACCCGACGACGAAGCTGATCACGGCGGCCAGGGTGAAGGTGCGGATGCGGAACAGCTTGAGCGGCAGCACGGGTTCGACGGCCCGCCGCTCGACGGCGACGAAGGCGACCGCGAGCACCACGCCCAGCACGGCGAGCCCGACGATCTGCCAGGACCCCCAGGCCCAGGTGACCCCGCCGAGGGAGGCGACGAGCACCAGACAGGTGGCGACGGCGGCGATGAGGAATGTGCCGAGATAGTCGATGACGTGCTGGGCGGAGCGCCGGGGAATGTGCAGCGCGAGCGCGATGACGACCAGCGCCACGACTCCCACGGGCAGGTTGATGTAGAAGACCCACCGCCAGCTCAGATGCTGGGTGAACACCCCGCCCAGCAACGGCCCGAGCACACTGGTGGCACCGAAGACGGCCCCGAACAGCCCCTGGTAGCGCCCGCGTTCACGGGGCGGGACCAGATCTCCCACGATGGCCATGGACAGCACGATGAGCCCGCCGCCCCCGAGCCCCTGAAGCGCCCGGAAGCCGATGAGCTGGGCCATGTCCTGGGCCATGCCGCACAGCGCGGAGCCGATCAGGAAGATGACGATGGCGAGTTGGAAGAGCCGTTTGCGCCCGTACTGGTCACCGAGCTTGCCCCACAGCGGCGTGGCGGCCGTGGAGGCGAGCAGATAGGCGGTGACCACCCACGAAAGATGCTCCATACCCCCCAGATCGCTGACGATGGTGGGCAGAGCGGTGGAAACAATGGTCTGGTCAAGGGCCGCGAGCAGCAACCCGAGCAGCAGAGCACCGATGGGAACGAGCACGTTCCCCGGCACGCGTTCCTGGACCTGACTGTCCCCTGCCATGCCGACCTCCCGAGTCCTCCCGAAACTCGACGCACCTTCCATCCTGGTCGGTGTGACCAGTTATGGCCTGTTGAATCCTGTGAAACGTGACGTTCCGGGGGGCGTGTCGATGACGGTGTGAAGCAAATCTGCATAATCTCTGGAGTTCGCGAGGGGAGTCGCGAGGGGAGGGACAAGCGCGTGACAGAGCAGAGGAACCATGGGTGCCCGGAATGCGGGGCGCCCCGGGGGGCCGACGGCACCCCGTCCTGCGGCTGCACGGAACGAGCCGCGGAGGCCCTGCGCGACGCGCGCGAGGCACAGGCGGCAGCGGCGGAGGACTTCAATCCGCTGCGCATACGTCCGTACGTGGACCTGGAGGGTCACGGGGAGGAACCGTCCGGGGACCCGGAGGCAACGATGGCGCTGCGCGCCCAGGCCCCGCCCCCCACCCCGGACCTGAGCCTGTTCGAACCGTCGACGCACCCGCGGCAGCCGGAGCACCACCCGGACCCGGCCCACCCGACGGGAAACCGCCGCCGGGGCCGCAGGCTGCTCATAGGCACGGCAGCGGCATCCGTGGCGGTCCTGGCGGCAGCGGGAATGGCCAGCGGCCTGTTCAACTACGAAACCCCGACGCGGGAGACCTCCCTCCCGGACCCGGTGCGGGCAAGCGTCCCCGAGGAAACCCCGGAGACGACGCAGAAGTCGAACCCGAAGGACGCGACCCCCACCCCGACGCAAACGTCGGCGTCCCCGTCGGCCACGGAATCGGAATCACCCTCACCGACACCCTCGGACTCCACCACGTCACCCTCCGGCTCCCCGTCCCCCACCACCACGGAGCCGTCCCCGACCTCCACCCCGGCCAAGGCCTCGGAGGAGCCCCCGGCCGAACAGCCGACCGCCCAGCCCGGCGGCCCGGTCCTCCGCCGCGGCGACAAGGGCCCCGAGGTAGTCGAACTCCAACTCCGCCTGCGCCAGCTCTACCTCTACAACGACGAAATCAACGGCAACTTCAACTGGCGCGTGGAAAACGCCCTGATGAACTACCAGTGGAGCCGAGGGGTGGGCAGAGACACCCTGGGCGTCTACACAGCGGAAACGAGAGCGGCCCTGGAATCGGAAACGACGGAACCGTAGGGGCAGCCTTTCAGCCGGCCCCGCGCTTGAAAACGCAGGTCGGCACCACCAGCCCGCCCGGCGCTTGAAAACGCAGGTCGGCACCACCAGCCCGCCCGGCGCTTGAAACGCAGGTCGGCACCACCAGCCCGCCCCGCACTTGAAACGCAGGTCGGCTCCTCCAGCCCGTCCGGCGCTTGACGGACGGGGCCCGTTCAGGGCCGATAGGGGGTCCAGGGGGCGGAGCCCCCTGGGCGGGGTCGAAGGGGCGGCAGCCCCTGGGGACGGGAACGGGAAGGGGCGGCGGGGGCGAAAACCCCCAACAGTCACCCCACGTACAGCCGCACAACCCCTCCGTCAACCCCCACCCGCACCGCCCTCAAATCCGGCACCACCACATCCGGCCCGTGCAAACCCGCCCGAGCCCCCACCCCCACAACCCGCATCCCCGCAGCCCGCCCCGCCTCAATCCCCGCCCCGGAGTCCTCGAACACCACACACTCCCCGGGCTCGACCCCCAACTCGGCGGCCCCCTTCAAGAACCCCTCGGGATCGGGCTTGCTGGCCCCCACACACTCCGCGGTCACCCGCACATCCGGCATCCCCAGCCCCGCCGCCCGCATCCGCGCCGTGGACAGCGCGACATCCGCGGACGTCACCAGCGCATGCGGCACAGATCCAGCCACCAGGGACGCCAAGAACTCCCCGGCCCCCGGCACCGGGACGACGCCCTCCACATCCGCGGTCTCCTGCTCCAGCATCCACGCGTTCTCCGCGTGGTTCTGCGCCATGGGCCGCTCCGGCAGCAGCAGCGCCATGGAGGCGTACCCCTGCCGCCCGTGGACGACCTTCATGACCTCGTCCCCGTCCAGCCCGTGCCGCTCGGCCCAGCGCCGCCAGATCCGCTCCACGACGGCATCGGAGTTGACGAGGGTCCCGTCCATGTCCAGCAGCAGGGCACGGCAGGTGAGCACGGTGGTGGCCGACATCGGCAGCTCCAAGGGACAGGTCGGGAAGACCAGGGAAGGAAACAAAATGGCCCCACCCGCCGGTCAGGGAGAACGGGCGGGATCCACTTTGTTCCCCCACGGTACAAAACCGTCCCATGATCCCGCCACTCCCCCACGGGCTCAGCCCGCGACCACCGCCACGAACCTCCGCCCGCGGCCACCACCACGAACCTCCGCCCGCGACCACCACCACGACCGCTCAGCCCGCAACCGCCTCCCACAAACTCCACACCCCGAGCCCACCCATCAGCACGGCCGCGATCCGAGTGATCAACGTCAGCGGCACCCGCTTCATCAGCGCCTTGCCGCCCACGATCCCCAGCCCCGCCACGGACCACAGCGCCAGCACGGCCCCCAGCCCCACGGACAGCGGATCGTCGTACCGCGCGGCGAGATTCGCGGTCATGATCTGCGTGAGATCCCCGAACTCGGCGACGAGGATCAGCATGAACCCGGCCCCGGCCACCTTCCAGAAGGACTGGTCCTCCGGCCGCCGGACCGACTCCTCGCCGTCGTCCTTCTTCAGCAGCAGCATCGCCGCCCCGCCCAGGAAGAGCACACCGGTGATCGCACTCACGACCTGCTGCGGCAGCAGCGTCAGCACACTCCCCGCCGCGACCGCGAGCGTGACATGCAGCGCGAACGCGGCGGCCACCCCCGCGAAGACATAGGACGCCCGGTACCGCGTACCGAGCACGAGCCCCGCGAGCGCCGTCTTGTCGGGCAGTTCCGCGAGAAAGACGACGCCGAACGCGACGGCCGTCACAGTGAAGCTGATCAAGGTTCCTCAATCGGTCGGGGCTGCCCCACCGAGAGTGCTGGTCCTCTTCGCGAAAAAGACACCTCGGCACGGCAGCGCACGGTCAATGCACTGCTTTGCCGAAGGTCTCGCTGGCGGCGCCCCTAGGGGCCCGCCTCCGGGCGCCGGCTCAGACGAGCTGAGCAGTATGTCGACGTTCCGGCGAAGAGCTACTCCCCTTCTGCGCCGACCATCCTACGCGATCGTTTCGCCGTAAACCTTGTCATGTCATGCACCCGTCACTACCTTGCCACGCAGCGCTCATCTCCCCGCAACAGGACGTGGCGAGCATTCCCACACCCACCCGCCAACGCCCCCACTCCCCAAGGAAGTTCGCATGCCGAAGTTCTACGCGCGTCGACGCGTGAGCACAGTCACCGCACTCACCGGTCTCATAGCCTCCGTCGGCCTGTTCAACGGACCGACCGCCTCCGCCGCCCTCCCCACCCCGGTCAGCGCCGCCACCGCCCGCTCCTACCTCGCCACGCTCACCGTGGCGGCCGAGGACCGCACCGGCTACGACCGCGACCTGTTCAACCACTGGATCACCATCTCCGGCACCTGCAACACCCGCGAGACGGTCCTCAAGCGCGACGGCACCAACGTCGTCACCAACTCCTCCTGCGCCGCCACCAGCGGAAGCTGGTACTCCCCCTACGACGGCGCCACCTGGACCGCCGCCTCCGACCTCGACATCGACCACCTCGTCCCGCTGGCCGAGGCCTGGGACTCCGGGGCCGACAACTGGTCCAGCTCCAAGCGCCAGGCCTTCGCCAACGACCTGACCCGCCCGCAGCTCCTCGCGGTCACCGACAACGTCAACCAGGCCAAGGGCGACCAGGACCCGGCCACCTGGATGCCCTCGCGCACCGCTTACCGCTGCACCTACGTCCGCGCCTGGGTCCAGGTGAAGTACTACTACGACCTGTCCGTGGACTCCGCCGAGAAGAGCGCGCTCACCGGCTATCTGAACGCCTGCTGATCCCGGCGCCGATCCGAGGGCTCCGGAACCTGTCCACCGGCCTCCGTCGTTCCGTACCGTACGGGGCGACGGAGAGGGGATCACCGTGGCCGATCTCAGACTGGGCCCGCTGCTGAGGTACGCCGACGGTTCGTCGGCGACCGTCTGGGTCGAGACGAGCCGCCCGTGCCTGGCCGAGGTGCGCGGCGGCTCGGGCGCCCGCGGCGAGTCCCGCACCTTCCAGATCGCCGGGCACCACTACGCGCTGATCGAGGTGGGCGGACTCACCCCGGGCACCAGTCAGCCGTACGAGGTCCTGCTCGACGGCGCCCCTGTGTGGCCGCTGCCGGACTCCCCGTTCCCGCCCTCGGTGATCCGCACCCCGGCACCGGACGACGACACCGTCCGCGTCGCCTTCGGTTCCTGCCGCTGGGCCGCCCCGCCGGACGGCGGCCACGACCCGGTCGGACCGGACGCCCTGGACACCCTCGCCGCCCGGGTCGCGGCCGACCCCGAGGGCGAGCGCCCCGACGTCCTGCTGCTGCTCGGCGACCAGGTGTACGCCGACGAGGTCTCCGAGGACACCCACCGCTGGCTGGCCGCCCGCCGTGACCTGAGCGACCCGCCCGGCAGCCAGGTCGCCGACTACGAGGAGTACACCCACCTCTACTACGAGTCCTGGCTCGACCCCGAGGTCCGCTGGCTGCTCTCCACGGTCCCCAGTTGCCAGATCTTCGACGACCACGACGTGATCGACGACTGGAACACATCCGCCTCTTGGCTCGCCAACATGCGGGCCACCCCGTGGTGGCAGGAGCGCTTGCTGAGCGGGCTGATGTCGTACTGGGTCCACCAGCACCTGGGCAACCTCAGCCCCGCCGAACTGGCCACCGACCCGCTCTACGCCGCCGTACGCCACTCCCCCGACGGCACCGACGAGTTGCGCGCCTTCGCCGCCCGCGCCGACGCCGATCCGGCTTCCGTGCGCTGGAGTTACCGGCGCGACTTCGGCCGGGTGCGGCTGCTCATGCTCGACAGCAGGGCCGCCCGCGTCCTCGACGAGGACAGTCGCGCGATGATCGACCCCGGGACGGCCGACTGGCTGCGCGCGCAGATCGAGGACGGGCGCGGGGACTACGACCACCTCCTGATCGGCACCTCACTGCCCTGGCTGCTGCCGCATCTGGTGCACTACGCCGAGGCGTGGGACGCGGCGCTGTGCCGGGGCGGCAAGGGCGAGCGCTGGGCCCGGTTCGGGGAGCGGCTCAGGCGCGCGGCCGACCTGGAGCACTGGGCCGCCTTCCCCGACTCCTTCGAGGCGCTGGCCGAGACCCTGCGCGAGGCGTGTTCCGGGCCCGGCGCGCCGGCGACGGTGTGCGTGCTGTCGGGGGACGTGCACCACGCGTACGTGGCCGAGCCGTCCTGGCCCGGCGCCGACCGGCAGCCCGGCGCCCGGGTCGTCCAGCTCACCTGCTCCCCGGTGCACAACTCCGTCCCGTTCCACATCCGGCTCGGTTTCCGGTTCGGCTGGAGCGGCCCCGCACGGGCGCTCGGCCGGCGGATCGCGGGGCACGGCGGAGTCCCCCGGCCCAGCATCAACTGGCGCCGCACGGGCGGCCCTTGGTTCGGCAACCAGCTCATGACCCTCACCCTGCGCGGCCGTTCGGCCCGTCTCCGTCTGCAACGAGCGTACCCGGAGAAGGACGGGGCCCGGCTGCGCACGGTCATGGAGCGCGAACTCGGCGCCTAGCCACGCCACATGGCCAAATGTTGAACTTGCAAGCACCATGAGGCGTACCTAGCCTGAGGCTCACCGGAACTCCGTCCCCACGGCCCCAAGGAGCCCCCCACATGACCGGACGCCTCAACAGCGCCCAGCCGTACGCCCTCGGCCTGTTCCGCATCGTCGTCGGACTGCTCTTCACCTGCCACGGCGCCTCCTCCCTCTTCGGCGTGCTCGGCCGTGAGAGCGTCGAGACCGGCGCCTGGCCCAACTGGTACGCCGCCGTCATCGAGTTGGTCGGCGGCGGCCTGGTCCTGCTGGGCCTGGCCACCCGCGCCGCCGCGTTCGTCTCCTCGGGCGCGATGGCGTACGCCTACTTCAAGGTGCACCAGCCGCAGGCGCTGTGGCCGATACAGAACAGCGGTGAGGGTGCCGCGATGTACTGCTGGTCGATGTTCCTGCTGGTCTTCACCGGCTCCGGCGCCTTCGGCCTGGACCGGCTCCTCGCCAGGCGTTCCTCCGAGCGGGACGAACGGCCCCGGGAGCAGGCGCCGGTGGCCGCCTGAGGCACACCGCGGCGCCCGTCCTCCGCAGGGACGGGCGCCGCGGTCGTCCTCCCGGCCGGTTCAGGCCACCCAGCCGAACGGCACCGTGAAGCAGCCCGCCCGCTCCCTGCTGCCCGGCCGGTCGTGCAGGACGACGGAGGCGGCCTCCCCCTTGCGGAACCCCCAGGAGTGCTCGGCCCGCGCCCGGCCCGCGCCGCGCTCGTCGGTGGTGAAGTCCAGCCACACCTCGTTGTCGGCGTTGACGTGGTGCGCTTCGGAGGAGACCACGTGCTGGTAGTGCCCGCCGGACGCGGCGGGATCGGCGCCGCAGGGATTGCGGTGCACATGGACCCCGTACGCGTGCCCCGGCTTCAGGCCGCTCACCCGCAGCCGCACGCTCGTCGCGCCGCCCGAGGACATCCGCTGCTCGACCTCGATCCAGGCGGCCGCCGGGACCAGTTCCTGGTCGTACGTCAGCGCCGCCGAGGGGACGAAGGCGCCGGGCGGCGCGAACCGCGCGTCCGTGCGCATCGAATAGCCACCGGCGCCGTCACCACCGGCCCCGTCACCGCCGCCGACGGCGAGCACGGCCGCCGCGAGGACGCCCGCGCATATGCCTGCCACCATGATCTTCCTCACTTCACTGGATCCGGAAAACCCCCTCTCCCGTGCTACGGGACACTTCGCGGCCCCGCTCCCCGGGAACCGGCAGCCGGGTGAACATCACGTGTTGAACACACGGGACCCCTGTGAACCACGCGTCACGCTCCGCCGCGTACGCTGTACAACCACGGGGGAAACGGGGAGTCGGGGTGCTGGAAAGTTTCGAAAGTGTCGGATCACTGGCCGCAAGTCCATGGATCTACGGGCTGGTAGCCCTGTCGGTCCTGCTGGACGTGTTCCTGCCGGTGCTGCCCAGCGGCGTGCTGGTCATCATGGCCTCGACCGCGGCGGCCCTGCCCGCGACCGCTGCGGCGGCCGGCCGGGCCACCCAGGTCCCGGACATCCTGGCGCTCACGCTGTGCGCCGCCACCGCGTCCGTCCTGGGCGACCTGGTGGCCTACCGTCTCGCCTGGCACGGCGGGCTGGACCGCGCCCTCGCCCGTTCCCGGCGGCTGACCCTCGCGCAGGAACGTCTCGGCACGGCTCTCTCGCGCGGCGGCGGCGCCCTGGTCGTCCTCGCCCGCTTCGCCCCGGCCGGCCGCTCGGTGGTCTCCTTCTGCGCCGGAGCCGCACAGCGCCCGGCCCGTGACTTCCTGCCCTGGTCGGCGCTGGCCGGACTGTCCTGGGCCAGCTTCAGCGTCGCGCTCGGCTACTTCGGCGCGCAGTGGATGGGCGCGGGCTGGGTGGCGACGGGCGTGTCCCTCGCGGCACTGGCGGCGGTGGGCGCGGTGGCGACGTACCTGGTACGGCGCGAGCCCGCCTGAACAAGGCCGGTACGGCAGTCAATTCACCAACAACGGCGAAGTCCTGCCGCCGGCGGCGAATTCCGACGCACATAAACAAAGGCAAGGGAGTTCGGATATCCCTTGCCACTCTCAACATATAGCGCATGGGGGGCCTTGCGGCAAGGCCCCCCATATCCCGCACAATCGCTCATCCAACGCCAGTAGCTGCGGAAATGAGTGATTCGCGAAGTGAATGCCCCCTTGCTGCGCAGCGCGTTCGACCTTCCCGAGCGGCTCGCCGCCAAGGCCGATCCGACGCTGATCTCCGACGACGAACGGCACTTCGCTGCGATCGCGGAGAGCCTGAAAGAAACGATCGACGAACTGTCCGAGCGGCTGGCCGCCGAACTGCGGGCGCCCGGCGGCACCGGCCGCGCCGCGATGGACCGGGACGCGGAGGTGCACCGTCTCTCGGCCCGGCTGCGCGCCCTGCGCCGGTTCGGACTCGACCTGGTCCTCGGCCGCATCGTCACCGCCGACGACCCCGAACCCCTCTACATCGGCCGCTTCGGCCTCACCGACCGCACGGGCCGGCGGCTGCTCGTCGACTGGCGGTCCCCGGCCGCCGAGCCGTTCTTCGCCGCGACCCACGGCAACCCGCTGGGCCTGGTCAGCCGCCGCCGGTACCGGTGGACGAACGGGCTGGTCAGCGACTACTGGGACGAGGTCTTCACCACCGACGGACTGGAGGGGCACGCCGCCCTGGACGACCAGTCCGCCTTCATCGCGAGCCTCGGCACCAACCGCTCGGAGCGGATGCGCGACGTCCTCTCCACCATCCAGGCCGACCAGGACGCCATCATCCGCGCCTCCTCGCGCGGCGCCCTCGTGGTCGACGGCGGCCCCGGCACCGGCAAGACCGTCGTCGCCCTGCACCGCTCGGCCTACCTGCTCTACTCCGACCCCCGCGTCGGCCGCCAGCGCGGCGGACTGCTCTTCGTCGGCCCGCACCAGCCGTATCTGTCGTACGTCTCCGACGTCCTGCCCAGCCTCGGCGAGGAGGGCGTACAGACCTGCACCGTGCGCGACCTCGTCGCCGAGGGAGACGGGGCGCCGGAGGAGAGCGACCCGGAGGTCGCCCGCCTGAAGTCCTCCGCGGACATCGTCCAGGCGATCGAGAAGGCCGTCCGCTTCTACGAGGACCCGCCCACCGAACCCCTGACCGTCACCACCCCCTGGGCCGAGTTCCGGATCACCGCCCACGACTGGGCCGAAGCCTTCCAGGCGCCCGGCCCGAGCACCCCGCACAACGAGGCGCGCGAGCCGATCCGCGAGGAACTGGTCACGATGCTCATGGAACGGCTCGACCCCCTCGACGACGAGATCCCCCACGACCGGGTGCGCCGGACGCTGCTGCGCGACGAGGAGATCACCGAGGCCCTCGACCGGGCCTGGCCACTGATCGAGGCCGGCGACCTGGTCGGCGACCTCTGGTCGGTCCCGGCGTATCTGCGCCTGTGCGCACCCTGGCTGACGCCCGACGAGGTACGGCTGCTGCAGCGCAAGGACGCCCCGCAGGCGTGGACCGTCTCCGACCTGCCCCTGCTGGACGCGGCACGCCAGCGGCTCGGCGACCCGGCCGCGGCCCGCCGCCGACGCCGCGCACAGGCCGTGCTGGAGGCCCAGCGCGACCGTATGAACCAGGTGGTGGAGAACCTGATCGCCGCCGACCACAACCTCGACGGCCTGATGATCCAGCTGCGCCGGGCCGACTTCCAGCGCAACCTGGTCGACGAGTCCGAACTGCCCCCCGCCGACCCGGACCTGCTCGCCGGGCCGTTCGCGCACATCGTCGTCGACGAGGCGCAGGAACTGACCGACGCGGAGTGGCAGATGCTGCTGCTGCGCTGCCCGTCCCGCAGCTTCACCATCGTCGGGGACCGCGCCCAGGCCCGGCACGGCTTCACCGAGTCCTGGGAGGAGAGGCTGGCGCGGATCGGCCTCGACCGGGTCGAGGTGGCCTCCCTCAGCGTCAACTACCGCACCCCGGCGGAGGTGATGGCGGAGGCCGAGCCGGTCATCCGGGCGGCGCTGCCGGACGCGAACGTGCCGACCTCGATCCGCAGTTCGGGCATCCCGGTCCGGTATGCCCCGCGCACGGACCGGGACGCGATCATCGAGGAGTGGCTCGCCACGAACGCCGAGGGGATCGCCTGTGTGATCGGCGACCCGACCTTCCGGGCCCGACCCCGGGTCCGGTCACTGGCGCCGGAACTGTCGAAGGGGCTGGAGTTCGACCTGGTGGTCGTGGTCGACCCGGAAGGGTTCGGCGGGGGCATCGAGGGTGCGGTGGACCGCTATGTGGCGATGACCAGGGCGACGCAGCGGCTGGTGGTCCTGCGCTAGTCCGAGTCCTCCTCGGCGGGCGGGCGGGCGCGCTTGGCCCGCATCCGGGCCTCCACCCGGTCCTCGGGCGGGAGTTCCGACCAGAAGCGGTGCGTGCTGACGAACACCGCCAGCTCGTGCTCGCGGCGCCTGAGCTTCTCCACGGCTGCCTGCTCATCGGCGGTCCAGCCGGGGGAAGCGGGGCGCTCCACCTTCCGCCAGCCGTTGTCGTCACTGAAGCCGTCGAGCGGTTCCACCGACCAGGGCAGCCGCTTGAGCAGGGCCGACAGCTCGGCCCTGACCTGATGCAGCTCCTCCTGACCGGCGAGGAGGTCACTGGGAAAATCATAGGTCGTAGCCACGACCTCAATGGTACGCCTGTTCGATTTTTGGTCGCGAGTTGCTTCGCGGGGTTCATCCGAACGGGTGCGCGAGCGGAGGCGGGGGTTCCAAGCCGTGTGCGGGGGCCCCGGGCTGGACGCCGGGCCCAGAATGAACCCATGAGCCCGCACTGGACCTGGACCGCACGCCCGGAGACCACCGACGACATCGACGCCGTACGCGAGACCGTCCTCGCCGCGTTCGAAACACCCCTGGAAGCCGACCTGGTCGACACGCTGCGCACCGACGAGGCATGGATCGACGGCCTGTCGTACGTGACGACGGACGCCACCGGCACCCCCGTGGGCTACGCCCTCCTGACCCGCTGCCACATCGACGAGGTACCGACCCTGTGCCTGGCCCCGGTCGCCGTCCACCCCGCCCACCAGCGCACGGGCGCGGGAGGGACGGTGATCGAGGCGGCGCTGACCGCTGCGGCCCGCTTGGGCGAACGCTTCGTGACCGTCCTCGGCCACCCCGCCTACTACCCCCGCTTCGGCTTCACCCGAGCCTCGGCGCACGGCATCGGGGTCACCTTCGACGTCCCCGACGAGTCCCTGATGGCGCAAGCCCTGACGGAGGCCCCGCTGCCCTCCGGCACGATCCGGTACGCCAAACCCTTCGGAGTCTGAGATGCGCAGCGAAGCGAAGGACGTGGACAGCTACCTGGCGGAGCTGCCGGACGCCCGAAGGCCCGCCCTGACCCGCCTGCGGGACCTGTGCCGGGCCGAACTCCCGGCCCACACCGAGGTGATGGCGTACGGCATGCCGGTCTACACCCGCGACGGCGAACCGGAGATCGCCTTCGCGTCGCAGAAGCAGTACGTCTCCTTCTACCTGATGCGCGGCGACGTCCGGGACGCCTTCGCCGACCGCCTGGCCGACCAGGACATGGGCAAGGGCTGCCTGCGCTTCCGCAACCCCGACGCAGTGGACGAGACCCTGCTGCGGGACTTGCTACGGGCGACGGCGAAGGGCCCCGGCAAAACCGGCTGAGCCGCTAGCTGCCCAGTTCCGCGACCACCCGCGTGGCAACCGGCACGGAAATCCCATGCCGCTCGGCGGCCCGGAGCAGCGCCCCGCCGATGGCGTCGAGTTCGAGCGGCCGTCCGGCCTCCGCGTCCCGCTGCATGGAGGACTTGGTGCCGGCCGGGAAGGCGTCGTACCGCGCGAGGGCCTGCGCCGGATCCCCGGGCCCACCGCAGGCGCGGCTCACCGCGGCGGTCTCCTCGACGAGCGCGACGAGTTCGTCCCGGTGCCGGGTGCGGACGTCACCGAGAGGAAGCCCGTACCGGGTGGTGAGCAGCGCGAAGGGCGCGAGGAAGGACATCTTGGCCCAGAGGACGCCGACCTCGTCGTCGAGGACGCGAGTGACGGGCCCGGAGGCCCGGAGCACCTCCCCCAGCTCCTCAAGCCGCTCCCGCGCGACACGGTCCCCGGTCAGATCGACCTCGCAGAACGGACTCCCGTGCTCGATGACCCCGGGCGCGACCCGGGTGGACTCGACGCGGATGACGCCGGGCGCGACGAGCTCGTCCCGGTGACGGTCGCGCAGCACGGCAGGGTGCTCGACGCCGTTCAGGAACGGCACGAAAAGGGCGTCCCCGAGTACGTCGGCGGGCACGCGCCGGAGCGCGGCGTCGAGGGAGGTGTGCTTGACGCACACCAGACAGACGTCAACGGGTTCACGCAGCACCGTGTCGGCGTCCACGGAGGCGTTGAAGTCCCCGTAGACCCCACTGCGCACGGACACCCCCGACTCCCGCAGCACCCGCACGCTCTCCTCCCCCGCGAGACAGACCACACGATGCCCGGCACGGGAGAGCAGCCCGGCCAGGAGCCCCCCGATCCCACCGGGCCCGAGCACCGCGACACGAAGTACAGATCGACCGGTCATGACGGTTGATTCCTCCTCAACGGTCGGCCCCACGTTCGGGTGGCCGCCAGTCAAGGATCATGACAGACCCCGGTTGTCAGTGCCGCGAGTAAGACTGGACCCATGTGCCGAAGCATCAAGACCCTCCGCCCCCCGGCGTTGCCCGAGGAGGCCACGGAAGCCGACATCAGGGCGGCGGCCCTCCAGTACGTCCGCAAGGTCTCGGGCTTCAGAGCGCCCGCGGCCCACAACCAGGAGGTCTTCGACGAGGCGGTGGACGCCATCGCGGAAGCCACGGCCAGACTCCTCGCAGGCCTGGAAATCCGAGGCCAGACACCCCGCAAGGCGGACTAGGACACCACCTAGGCCCCGCTGTGCCGGGTGAGACAGGTGTACATCAGCTCACCCTCCCACCCCCCGACCTCGGCGAAGTTCACGACAGCCGCCCGCGAGGGCGCCGCGCACAGGGGCGCGTCCGTGGTGAAGGCCGGCGTCAGCCCGGTCGGATCGAAGGGCAGCAGGTCGTGGCACTGATACCCGGGAGCGTTCATCAACAGAATCGCCTCCCGCTCGGGCCCGGACGCACTCCCGGTGTACACGAGGCAGTACGAGGCCCCGGGGTCCCCACCGGTGGGCGGCGTCTGAATGACCCGAACCTGCTCCAGCCCACTGGGCGAGGGCTCGGCGAGAACGGAGGGCGGCGCCTCACTGGCAACAGCCGAGGACGAGGGCGAGGGCGAGGGCGAGGAGGACCCCCGGTCCTCTCCGAAGGACTGACTCGGCGAAGCACTGCCCCCCGGCCCTGCCTGCACCTCCACCTCACTCCCACGCCCCTGAAACAGAGCAACCCCGGCCCCTACGAGCCCACCCAGCACCCCGACCCCCACCACGACCGCCGCCCAGGGCCACCACCGGGCCCGCCGCGCCGGCAGCCGCACGACCGGGATGTTGTCGAGCGTGTCCCCATTGTGGAAGCGAGCAAGCGCCTCCTCCTCGTCCGGCCGAAGCGGACGCTGCGGCTTGTCGTCGGGCACAGGTTCCCCCCTGTAGAGCACGCCACGGAAAGACCAGCAGTATCCCGTGCCCAAACCACCCCTACGCCCCACCTGCCGGAACTGAGGACCACGCCCGAGGCGTCCGAGCCGGTGTGAAGGAAGAGACCAAAGCCCTCACCGGCTTCCTGGCAGCCGCCCTGGGCGCCGCAGCGGCCCTGCTCGCCTGGGCTCCACTGGCACGGGTCAACATCGAGGGCGGGTTCGAGGGGGAACGCCGGGACCTCAGCGTCCTGTACATCGACCTACCGCTCGTCGCCACGGGCGGCGCCCTGGTCCCCCTCACCTGCTGGCTGCTCACCCTGCGCTACTCCCGCCGCCCCTGGCTCGCCGCCCTCACCACGGCCACCGCAACCGCCCTGGGCATCTGGGCCCTGACCAACTGGTGGACCCCGCACCAGGCCCCTGACTTCACCGGCTGAAACGACGACGGCCCCCGGAGAAACTCCGAGGGCCGACGACCGGTGGGCGCGGACGGTTTCGAACCGCCGACATCCTGCTTGTAAGGCAGGCGCTCTACCCCTGAGCTACGCACCCGGGACAGGCCGTCAGCCTACATTGTCCCGCGCCCTGTGCCGCAATCCGGTATCCCGGGCGGACGGGACGTGGCACGCCAGGGGGGTTAACCCCACCCAAAAGTCGGGAGTGGGCCGGATGCCTGGTTGGGGGCCGGGTTCGTACGGTCGGAGGAGGTCTTGGGAGCTCTGTCGGGGAGGTCGTCGTGGGGCGTGGGCGGGTTGGGGTTGTGGGGGGTTTGGTGGCGTTGGTTGTTGCTGGGGTGGCGGGGTGTGCCTCTGCCGATGAGGACCGGGAGCCCGAGCGGCGGGTGTTCGGAGTGCAGGGGGCGAGGCTGGTCGTGGATTCCCGGGATTCCGCGTTGGAGGTTGTGGCGAGTGAGCGGGTTCCGGAGGGGGAGGTTCGGGTTACGCGGTGGTTCAAGGGGTCCGTTGCCGTTGGGGGTGAGCCCGAGGTCAGTTGGAGGATGAAGGACGATCGGCTCACCTTGCGGATGAAGTGTTCCGGGGTTTTCGCCGACTGTGCCGTCAAACATCTGGTCGAGGTGCCGCGGGGCCTCGCCGTGGAGGTCGAGGAGGGGGACGGGAGTGTGCGGGCCCGGGGGTTCCGGGACGCGCTGAGTGTGCGTACCGGTGACGGGGCCGTGCATGTCACCGACTCCACCGGGCCGCTGCGGCTGCGGTCGGGCGACGGGGCCGTGCGGGCCGAGGTCGATGCGACGGAGGTGCGGGCGCAGACCGGGGACGGGGCCCTGAAGATCGAGGTGGGGGTCGTGCCGAGGCTCGTGGAGGCGCGGAGCGGGGACGGGAGTGTGACCGTTGAGGTGCCCGATGGTGCTTATCGGGTGAGCGCCGATGCGGGGGACGGGGGCGTTGACGTGGACGTGCCTCGGGACTCCTCCAGTGCTCATGTCCTGCGTGCTCACGCCGGCGACGGGAAAGTCACGGTCCGAACCGCGAACTAACCGGCCCGTGTGTTCGTCATTAACCGGTGGGAGAATGACAGCGCCGGGCAGGGCGGACCACAGCACGGGAGAGGGATGTGACGGCGACACCATCGCAGTCGGACTCGCCGTTGGTGGTGCGTGCACATCGTGTGGTCGGGGACGCCGTGACCCTGCTCGCGTTGCCTCTTGTCGCCGCGCTCGTGTTGCCCGTCGCGTTCGCCGGGGGCGGTACGCGGCGCTGGTTCGGCGGGCGGGCGGAGAACCAGCGGGCGGAGGCGCAGGCCGCGAAGGATGCCGCGGCGGCCGCGTTCTACGAGCTGGACACCGCCCAGCGTGACCTGCGGATCTCGATAGAGACGATCACCGCTGTCGACGACTCCCCCGCCGCCCGGCGTGCCGTCGCCGATTTCGAGGCGATCAGCCGGCGTATCGACGAGGTCAGTCATCAGTACATCCAGGCCGTGGATGCCCATGACCTGGATCGGGACGATCTGGAGGCCTCGGCCGCGGCGCGGGCCCGGACCGAGCTGACCAGGGCCAAGGACGAGCTGGCCAACGTCAAGCGGGAGCTGGACCGGTTCGCGGACGGGCTCGGGCCGCTGCTCGGCAAGGCCGAGACGCAGCTCGCGCGGCTCGCGCCCGCCGTGGAGCGGGCCCGGCAGGGGCTGCTGGCGGCCTCCAACGCCCTGGACGGCGTACGGGCCTCGGGGCTGAAGGCCGACGACCTCGCCGCCCGGCTCGCGGCTCTGGCGCCGGAGCTGACCAAGCTGAACCAGGGTGCCGGTCAGCACGGTGTGCCGCAGACGCTGGAGCGTGCCGAGCGGGTCGCCCGGGAGGCCGGGGCGGTCCGGGCGGAGGCCGAGCGGCTGCCGGAGCGGGCCGCCGAGATCGATCACCGGCTGGTGTCGCTGCGGACCCGGGCGCAGGCCCTGACCACGCGTTCCGAGCAGGTCGAGCCGATTCTGAGCGAGCTGCGGCGGCGGTTCACGGTGGCGTGCTGGCAGGACCTTCAGGGGGTGCCCGAGCAGGCCGGGGAGAACGTGCGGCAGGCCGAGCTGAAGCTGAAGGAGGCGCAGGCCGCGCGGGACGAGCAGCGGTGGCCGGACGCGACGGCGTTGTTGTCGACGGTGAGGGCGCTGCTCAATTCCACCGATGAGTCCGTCTCCGCCGCCGGGGACCGGTTGCAGCGGCTGAACGCCGTGCAGAAGGATCCCGCCGCGGAGATCGACCGTACGCGGTTCGCGATCCGGGACGCCCAGCGGCTGGCCATGGCCGGGCGGAACACGCCGGATCCCCGGCACGCCCGGCCGCTGGACGACTCGGTGGCGCGTCTGGAGCGGGCGATGGGCACGCTGGAGGGGCGGCATCCCGACTACTGGCACTTCCTGACGGAGCTGGAGGCGGTCCGGGAGACCGTGGCGCGGGTCGTCGCACAGATACGGGAGGAGCGGGGGGCCTCGGGCGGCTGACCCGGTGGCCCGGCCCCGGTTAATCTGTGCGCATGCCTCGCTATGACTACCGGTGCCGGACCTGCGGTGACACGTTCGAAGTCAGCCGTCCCATGGCTCAGTCCTCCGACCCCGCGCAGTGCCCCGCGGGACATGACGACACGGTGAAGCTGCTGTCCACCGTCGCGGTGGGCGGTACGGCGAGCGCCCCCGCGCCCAAGGGTGGCGGCGGGGGCGGCTGCTGCGGTGGGGGTTGCTGCGGCTAGCAAGGGCCTCTAGCGCGGTGCGCGGCACTGCCGCAGGAACTCGCGCAGGATCCGCTCCCCCGCCAGCACTCCCCGCTCCGGCAGTGCGCTGACGCCCGGTGCCGTCCACTGGGCGTCGGCGAGTTCGCCGTGCCCGGGGCGCCAGCCCTTGTCCGCGGCGAGGAGGAGGTCGGCGTCGAGGAGGGAGTCGCCGGCGGCCAGGGTGAGGTCGGCGCCGGTGCGGCGGGACAGTTCGTGCAGGGCCGCGCTCTTGGTGAGCGGCTTGGGCACGGCGTAGATCTTGCGGCCCTGGAGGGAGACGGTCCAGCCGCGGTTCTCCGCCCAGACGGCCAGTTCCTTCACCCATTCCTCGGGCAGCAGTTCCCGTTCCACGACGAGGTAGGCGAAGAGGTCCTCGGCGACCCGGTGCTTGCGGACCCAGGCGGGGTCGGCGGTGGCCATCAGGTGGGCGCGGATCTCGTCGAGCGGCGCGCACTCCTCGGCGAGCCGGGCGGTGACCCGGGCCTGCCAGGAGGGGTCGGAGACGCCGTCCACCAGGATGTGGCCGCCGTTGGCGCAGATCGCGTAAGTGGGGGGCGGGCCGGGGAGGTTGATGCGCTGGTACTGCTTGCGGGTGCGGGTCGTGGTGGGCACGAACAGGGCGGTGTCGCCGAGTTCGGTGAGCAGGGCGGCTGCCGTCTCGGTCATGTACGACAGCGGCCTGCTCTCGTGCACCTCGACGCAGAGCAGCCGGGGTGCCCGCGCGTCCGGCATGGTGAGGGCGAGGGCCGCCGAGGAGTAGATGAGTGTGCGGTCCAGGTCGCTGGCCACCAGCACCGGCATCAGGCGTTCACCGCCTTGCCGTCGGCGCCCGTCGCGCCCCGCGTGTACTTGGGGTGGATCAAGCCCACGCAGGTGTACGGCAGTTCGGCGACCTCTTCCACCGGAACCCCTCTCTGTTCGGCCAGCAGGCGTACGTGGTCCAGGTCGGCGCCCGCGCCTGCGCGCGCAAGGATCTTCCACGGTACGCGACGCAGCAGTACCCGGGTGGTCTCGCCGACGCCGGGCTTCACGAGGTTCACGTCGTGGATGCCGTACTCCTCGCTGATGCGCTCGACTGCCGCCCAGCCCTCCCAGGTTGGGGCGCGGTCGGCGGACAGGAGGTCCTTGGCGAGGGCGTCGACGGCGTCGGAGACCTCGGTGAAGCGGGCGGTGACGGCGTCGAGGAAGGCGACGGAGACATCGGCGCCGGCGAGTTCGCGGTAGAACTTCGCGCCGTGGAAGTCGTTGGGACCGACCAGGTCGGCGCGCAGCACGGTGCGTGAAATCAGGCCGGACACGGTGGAGTTGAGGCAGGCGGAGGGGATCAGGTAGTCCTCGCGGGTGCCGTAGGTGCGCACGCAGGAGCCGGGGTCGGCGAGGACGGCGATCTCGGGGTCGAAGCCGGTGATGCCTTCGGCGGCCTCGAACTCCTCGATGGCGGCGGTGAGTTCGCGGGTGATGGCGCCCTTGCCGGTCCAGCCGTCGACGAAGACGACGTCGCTGGGGTCGTGGTGGGCGGCGAGCCAGCGCAGGGCGTTGGCGTCGATGCCGCGGCCGCGGACGATGGAGACGGCGTAGTGCGGCAGGTCCAGGCCGTGGCGGTGCTGGGCCCAGCGGCGCATGAGGACGCCGACGGGGGTTCCGGCGCGGGCGAGGGAGACCAGGACCGGGCGGGGTGAGCGTTCGGCGAGGACGACCTCGGTGACCGCGCCGACGGCCTGGGCGAGGCGGGCCGCGGACTGCTCCAGCGCGGCCTGGAAGAGCTGCTGGTACTGCTCGCTGGGCTGGTACTCCACGGGCAGTGATTCGGCGTAGTGGGCGCCGCCGCTCTGGATGGCCTCCTCGCGCTCCTCGGTGGGCGCCTCCAGGGTGACGTCGGAGAGGTCCTGGAGGAGCCAGCCGACCTCCTCGGGGGCGTACGAGGAGAAGGCGGGGCCGCGCAGGGGCTCGGGCAGCATCGAGGGCCTTTCGGGTACGTACGAGGGGACCACCACGAGGAGGACCTGCGCGGTGTGGGCCCGGAGCCGGGCGAGCAGGCCGTCGGGGGCGTGCAGTTCGGGGGTGTCGGCGGCGGAGTCGACGACGACCACGACGGTGTCGAAGCCGGCTCCGGCGACGTTGTAGGCGTAGCGGTCGCCGGGGCCGTCGGCGGGGTTGTCGTGGGCGGGGAAGACCAGGCGGGTGCGGATGGCGTAGCCGGGGTCGTCGACGGCGAGGACCGGGGAGCGGGTGGTGGTGGAGTAGCGGATCTCCGCTTCGGTGATCTGCTCCAGTTCGCGGGCCAGGCGCAGGGGGGCGTACATCAGCTCTTCGAAGCCGAGGACGTGGACGCGGCGGGCGTCCTCGGGGAGGGCTTCGGCGAGGCGGGCGGCCATGGCGGGCAGGGCGTTCTCCAGGCGTATTCGGTGGGCCTGGGTGAAGCCGTGGCGTCCGCCGTCGGGGAGGCCGTGCGGCCAGTGCAGGTCGACGCGGCGCACGGCGGCGGGCCGGTGCCCGGTCGGCGCGGGCTCGTGGGGTCGCTCGTGCTGGGCGACGAGGGCCTGGCCCTTGTCCAGCACGCCGTCAGGCAGGGTGACGGTTCCGGAGGCGGCGGCGACGAGGTCGACGCGGGCGCCTATCTCCCGTGCGAAGGCCTCCAGGCGCCGGGTGTCCTGGGGCGAGCGCATGTCGACCAGGGCGACGACGACGTACCGGCGCCTGGGGTAGCGCTCGTGGAGGTCGCGGATGGTGTTGAGGACGGTGTTGCCGGTGGAGAACTCGTCGTCGACGAGGACGAGGGGGCCGTCGCCGAGCAGGAGGGTGGGGTCCTCGGGGAGCAGCAGGTGCGAGGTGGCGTGGCTGTGGGACTCCTCGAAGCCGCCCGCGGGGGCGACTCCGGGGACCGGGCGGCGGGTGGAGTGCAGGTAGGGCGCGGAGCCGACGCCGTCGGCGACGGAGTGGCCGAGTCCGGTGGCGGTCTCCGCGTAGCCGAGGACGACCGCCCGCTCGGCCTGGTCGGCGCCCAGCAGTTCCCGTACCTGGCGGCCGAGGGTGAAGCCGTGGCCGTAGACGACGGTGGGTGACTGCGGGATGTGTTTGCCCAGTACGTGGGAGACGAGGAGGTGGGCCCGCTTGGGGTTGCGGCGCAGGGCCAGCCCGAGCAGGTCCTTGAGGGTGTCGTCGCCCTCCAGTTCGACGCCGAGCCGCTGGGCGACCCAGGTGCCGGACCAGACCCCGTTGTTCACTGCCTTGTTCATGCGTCCCTTGGTTGTCGGTGGTCAGCCGGGGATTCCGGCGGCGAGCAGCTCCACGAAGCCCACGTCCTCGTTGGCCACTCCGAAGACCTCGGCGCGCAGCATGGTCCGCTCGGCCCAGGCGCGGTGCGGCTTCACCTCGTTCATCTTGTTCGTGTACTGCGAGCGCAGCACGCCTCCGCCGCCGCTCTCGGGGCGCAGGATGTCCTGGGCGTCGCTGAACTCCTCGTGGCTGACGACGGAGAGCGCGTGCACGGGCAGGACGTGGGAGGGGTGGATGCAGGTCTTGCCGGTGAGGCCGTTGGCCTGGTCGAGGGCGATCTCGCGGAGCAGTCCGTCCATGGCGTGCTCGATGAGGGCCTCGCGCAGTTGTTCGGCCTGGCCCTCCAGGAAGGGGCTGCGGCGCAGCTGGGGCTTGAACATACGTTCCTGCACGCGGAAGTACTCCCACACCGGGCCGGTGACGGTGAAGCCGGTGCCGTCGGCGCGGCCGAGCATGTTGACCACGTCGGCGATGACGGAGGCGACGATCTGGACGTCGTACGCCGTCATGTCGGGAGCCCGGCGCAGACCGTAGCTGGAGCAGAAGTCGGTCACGCCGAGGCGCAGCGCGAGCACCTTCTCACGATACTTGTCGACCGCCCGGAAGATCCCTTCCAGGGTGTCCACGCGGGACTCGCGGAAGAGCAGCTCGGGGGATTCCAGCACGGGCATGGCGAACAGGCGCCGCCCGCTCATGGCCTCGGCGCTCGCGAGGGCCTCCAGGAAGGGGATGCCGCGTTCCTCGGTGAACTTGGGCAGCACGAAGCCGGAGAGCAGGGCGACGGTGGGGCCGAGTCGGTGGGCGAGGTCGGGGATCTGCTCGGGGGTGCGAACCCGGATGAACAGCAGCGGCAGGGCGGACCGGTCACCGGCGGCGAGGTCGGCGAACTGGTGTACGAGGTTTTCCTCGCCCGCGGCCACGTCCTCGTCGCCGATGGAGTCCTCCAGGCACAGCACCATCGACACGACACCGCGCGCGGCCTGCTTGCGGACGTCGTCCGCGAGCCGGGGCCGGGTGGCCGGACTGTACAGGGTGGCCCCCAGGGCGGCGGCGAGCAGCCGGGCGGGCGAGTCCGCGTCGAACTCGCACGGCTGCTGATGGAAGAGGCGGCGCCGCACCTCAGGGGCGATGTGCCCGAAATGACGCATAAAACTCCCCCGTGGTGGCTGAGCGACCCCTGTGAACCGTTCGCAGGTGGCCGGTAATAGTACGTAGATACCTCTGTCAGGGGTTCCCGCCGGGCATGAATTTCTGGTAACGCGGTTGTGGACACGGTCAGCTGATCATGTACCCCCGCGTTGTCGTGATCACTACCGAGAGGGCAGGATGACCGCATGACGCACGCGATGCTGAAGGGGTCGAACGTCCCGCTCGAAGCCACGACTGTACGTGCCGTGCTCCGGTGGACGCCCGGGCAGGGGGTCCCGGATGTCGACGCCTCGGCGCTGCTCCTCGGCCCCGACGGTCGGGTGCGCTCCGACGAGGACTTCGTCTTCTACAACCAGCCCCGACACCCCTCCGGGAAGGTCTGGCGGCTCGGCAAGAAACGGCTGGCCGAGGGCCTCACCGACACGATCCAGACAGACCTCGCGGGTGTCGAGCCCGACGTCAGCCAGATTTACCTGGTCGCATCGGCGGACGGCGCGACCTTCGACCTCGTACGGTCACTGCGCATCCTGCTGTACGACGCGTCCGTCGCCGACGGCGAACCGCTGCTGTACTTCGACATCAAGCCGGAGACGGGCCAGGAGACCGCGCTGATCTGCGGCGAGCTGTACCGCCGCGGGGATGCCTGGAAGTTCCGCGCCCTGGGCGAGGGCTACTCCAACGGCCTGAAGGGCCTGGCCACGGACTTCGGCATCTCGGTGGACGAGTCGGAGGAGGCGGCCCCCGCCGCGCCCGAGGAGCCCGCGGAGGAGCCGAAGTCCCAGCCGCTGCCGCCGGAGCAGCCCACCACCGTGGTCCCCCCGCAGCCGGCGTACGGCTACCCGCAGACTCCGCAGGCCCCGCCGCCCACGACCCAGCCCGCCTACGGCTACCCCCAGCCCACCGGCCGGCCCGCCCCGGGCGGCTACGGCTACCCGCCCGCCCCGGCACCGGCTCCGGTCCCGGCGGGCGAGTTCCGCCTGCCCCCGCAGGGACCGCAGTTCATCGGCCGGTGACCGGAGTCGGACGAGGGCGGGTCAGCGGTCCGCCTTCGTCTTGTAGCCGCGGCCCCACTGCAGGCCCCAGCCGTACAGCCGGTCCAGCTCGGCCTGGAAGCCGTAGACGAACTTGACCTCCCGGCGGACGATCAGTTCGCCCTTGACGTTCTCGATCATCACCACCGCGCAGGAGCGGGCCAGGGGATGGCGTTCGTCGAGGCCGATCTCGATACGCGGGCCGTTGCTCGGGAAGAGCGTGACCGTGGCCTGGGTGCGGTCGAAGGCCGGGGTCTGGTCGTAGATGTAGACGAAGACCAGCAGCCGCTTGATGTTCTCGCGCTGGTCGAGGTTGACGTACATCGTCTCGCCGGACGCCGAGCCGAACCGGTCGTCGCCGCTGAGCTTGACGTACGGCGGTGCGTTCACGTCGCCGAGCAGGCCGCCCAGCGGCTGGACGACGCCCTTGGTGCCGTCGGTCAGCTCGTACAGGCATCCCAGGTCCAGGTCGACGTTGACCATGCTCTGGCTGTGCGCGACGACCTCCGGGGGCTTGAGCGCCTTGAACGGATGCCGCAGCAGGCTCTCCCGCTGCGGCCCGCCTATGTCGGAGCTGCGCATCCGCCAGTTCAGATTGATCCGCAGATGACCGGTGGCCGCGTCCTGCTTGGTCAGCGAGACCTGACCGTGCCGCTTGGTCAGCTCGATCGCGTTGCTCGACGCACTTCCCGAGTCGAACTGCGGGCTGCGCCCACGCCACAGCAGCCCGTCCAACAAGCCCATTCCCGCCCCCACACGCCGGTCAAGCAAGGAGAACGGGGCGGCCGGAGACCGGCCGCCCCGTCAAGAAGCGTTCCTCATACCCAGTGGTGTCACACCCCGGACGAGACCTCAGTCCTGTCCGAGGCCTCCGCTTTTCCCTCGGCCGCCGCGAGCGCCCGGTTGCGCCGCACCGAGGACCAGAAGGACCAGGCGATCAGAATGACACCGATGGAACCGGTGATCAGCTCGCTGATCTGGTACTGGATGGTGACCAGCAGGATCACGGCCAGGGCGCCGATGGCGTAGTGCGCGCCGTGCTCCAGGTAGACGTAGTCGTCGAGGGTGCCCTGGCGGACCAGGTAGACCGTGAGCGAACGGACGTACATCGCGCCGATGCCCAGACCCAGCGCCATCAGCACGATGTCGTTGGTGATGGCGAAGGCGCCGATCACGCCGTCGAAGGAGAAGGACGCGTCCAGGACCTCAAGGTAGAGGAACATGAAGAACGCGGCCTTGCCGGCGAGGGCGACCGCCGAGCGCGGCTTGCCCGTGCGCGCGGCCTCCTCTTCCTCCTCGTGCTCGCGCTCCTCCTCTTCCTCCAGCTTGTCCTCGAAGTAGCCGGAGAGACCGCCGACCACCATGTAGGTGATCAGACCGCCGATGCCGGAGAGCAGAACCGTCTCTGCCTTGTCCGCGCTGCCCGCGTGCAGATGCGCGTGGGTCGCGAAGGTCATGGCGGTGATGAGCAGGACCACCAGCGCCACACAGACCGACAGCATGTCGATCTTGCCGAGCTTGGCCAGCGGCCGCTCCAGCCAGGCGAGCCACTTGATGTCCCGGTCCTCGAAGATGAAGTCCAGGAAGATCATCAGCAGGAACATACCGCCGAAGGCGGCGATCGCCGGGTGGGCGTCCGTGACGAGCTGCTCGTAACGGTCCTTGTCGGTCAGCGCCAGGTCGACGGCCTCGATGGGGCCCATCGAGGCGCTGATGGCGACGATGACGACGGGGAAGACCAGCCGCATACCGAAGACGGCGATCAGGATGCCCACGGTGAGGAAGATCTTCTGCCAGAAGGCATTCATCTTCTTCAGGATCCCGGCGTTGACCACCGCGTTGTCGAAGGACAGCGAGATCTCAAGGACGGAGAGGATCGCCACGATGCCGAAAGCGGTCCACCCCCCGAAGAGGACCGCTGCGACGAGGCCGAGCGCGGTGACCGCGAACGACCAGCCGAAGGTTTTCAGAACCACTGGCTACCCAATCCTGTATGTACGGGTCTCCCCCGTGCCGTACTCGGCTTTACGAACTTTTGAAGCCGCAGTGTAGTCGTCAGTCCCTCGTACCCCAGAGGCCCCCGACTTTTGCTCATAACGCGTTACAAGCGTTATGAGACGTTGACCCCGAAGTCCAGGGCGATTCCCCGCAGACCGGACGCGTACCCCTGGCCGACCGCCCTGAACTTCCACTCGCCCTGGTACCGGTAGAGCTCGCCGAAGATCATCGCCGTCTCGGTGGAGGCGTCCTCGCTGAGGTCGTAGCGGGCGAGTTCCTGGCCGTCGGCCTGGTTCACGACGCGGATGAACGCGTTGCTGACCTGTCCGAAGGTCTGGCCGCGCTCGTCGGCCATATGGATCGAGACCGGGAAGACGATCTTGTCGCACTGGGCGGGCACCTTGACCAGGTCGATCAGCAGCGACTCGTCGTCGCCGTCGCCCTCACCGGTGAGGTTGTCACCGGTGTGCTCCACGGAGCCGTCCGGGCTCTTGAGCTGGTTGTAGAAGATGAACCACTCGTCCCCCATCACCCGTCCGCCGCTGCACATCAGCGCGCTGGCGTCCAGGTCGAACGGGGCTCCGGTGGTCGAGCGCGCGTCCCAGCCGAGCCCGACCATCACCTGGGTGAGGTTCGGTGCGGCCTTGGACAGGGAGACATTGCCCCCCTTGGCGAGCGTGACGCCCATGATGCTGGTCCTCCCCAGGTCAAGCTTCTTTGGTTGTTTCCCTGCACGTCCGGCGCCGCACGCAAACCGTGCGGCGCCGGGCGATTGAAGCGCGGGTGGTGACGCGGCTCAGACGTTCACGCCGAAGTCCTGCGCGATGCCGCGCAGGCCGGAGGCGTAGCCCTGGCCGATGGCGCGGAACTTCCACTCCGCACCGTGCCGGTAGAGCTCACCGAAGACCATCGCGGTCTCGGTGGAGGCGTCCTCGCTGAGGTCGTAGCGCGCGATCTCGGCGCCACCGGCCTGGTTCACCACGCGGATGAACGCGTTGCGGACCTGGCCGAAGGACTGCTGACGGTTCTCGGCGTCGTAGATCGACACCGGGAAGGTGATCTTCTCGACGTCGGCCGGGACGGCGGCGAGGTTGACCTTGATCTGCTCGTCGTCGCCCTCGCCCTCACCGGTGAGGTTGTCACCGGTGTGCTCCACGGAGCCGTCCGGGCTCTTGAGGTTGTTGAAGAAGACGAAGTGCGCGTCGCTGGCGACCTTGCCGGAGCTGTTCAGCAGCAGCGCGCTGGCGTCCAGGTCGAAGTCCGTACCGGTCGTGGTGCGGACGTCCCAGCCCAGACCGACGATGACCGCGGTCAGGCCGGGGGCCTCCTTGGTCAGCGATACGTTGCCGCCCTTGCTGAGGCTGACTCCCACGAGTCCTCCATTGGTGTTCAGGGGCGGGGAGCCCCGCCGTGCGTGTGATATCGGATCAACGTGTCGATCCTAGTGAGGGGTTCCCGCGACCCGCAGGCCCTGGAACCGAAGAATCACAGGGTGTCGAGCGCCTTGACGTACTCGTTCAGGTCACGGGCGTCCGGGAGGGCGTTGACGACGGTCCAGCGGACGATGCCCTCCTTGTCGATGACGAAGGTGCCGCGGACCGCGCAGCCCTTGTCCTCGGCGAAGACGCCGTAGGCGCGGGAGACCTCACCGTGCGGCCAGAAGTCGCTCAGCAGGGGGTAGTCGAGGCCCTCCTGCTCGGCGAAGACGCGCAGGGTGTGGATGGAGTCGTTGGAGACGGCGAGCAGCTGGGTGTCGCGGTCGGTGAACTTCGGCAGGTTGTCCCGCAGCTCGCACAGCTCGCCGGTGCACACGCCGGTGAAGGCGAACGGGTAGAAGAGCAGCACGACGTTCTTGTCGCCGCGGAAGTCGGACAGCTTCACGGTCCGGCCGTGGTTGTCCTTGAGCTCGAAGTCGGGGGCTTTGTCGCCGACCTGGATGGCCATCTGCGGCTGGTCCCTTCGGTGAGGCTGTTCGGGTGGTCGTAGCCCACCCTACGCAGAGATCACCGAGGGACCGCGGACGGACCGACCGGAGCCGGCCCGTCCGGTGTGCCGGGGACAGACCCCAGGGGTTACTTCTTGCCGGACTTCGCCGCCTTCGGCGTCACCAGCCGGCTGCCGCTCCAGTCCTTGCCGACGCTGACGCTCTTGGACGCGGACAGTCCGGCCGTGGTGGCGGCTTCGGAGATGTCGCTCGGCTCGACGTAGCCGTCACGTCCGGTCTTCGGCGTCAGCAGCAGGATCGAGCCGCCTTCCTCGATGTACGTGATGGCGTCCACCAGCGCATCCGTCAGGTCGCCGTCCTCGTCGCGGAACCACAGCACCACGGCATCGGCGACGTCGTCGTAGTCCTCGTCCACGAGGTCACTGCCGATGACCTCCTCAATGGCCTCGCGGAGTTCCTGGTCTACGTCTTCGTCGTAGCCGATCTCCTGGACCACCTGCTCGGGCTGGAACCCCAGCCTTGCGGCAGGGTTCGTCCGCTCCTCCGCGTGGTCCGCGGTCGCGCTCACGGGTTGCCTCCAGATCATGTCTTCGGGAATAACTCAGCCACGCGCGTGCGCGAAGCATTGGCCGTAGTCCACACGGGCGGGACGGATCGCGCAAGTACCCGGCCGTGCGGACCGCCGAAACGGTGACGTTCCGTGCCGTGTCACCCCAACCAGCGTCATCGCGCCACACCCCAAGGTGACACACGCCACACCGTTCTGCCCTCTTTGCGCTTTTGGGAACCCTCCGAGGGGACCACGCTTGGATTACCTCGTAGTAGAGATGACGTTTGCCGTCCCGAGGTACACGATGGGGATCGGCGCAGACAGAGCAAAACGCCGGAAACAAGCCCTGAAGCAAGCCGAAGCAAGCCCCGAGAAAATCAGCCCTCTGACAGGTAAGGACCAGCGTGGCTTCCGGATCCGATCGCAACCCGATCATCATTGGCGGCCTTCCGAGTCAGGTTCCTGACTTCGATCCCGAGGAGACCAAGGAGTGGCTCGACTCCCTCGACGCCGCTGTCGACGAGCGCGGGCGTGAGCGGGCCCGCTACCTGATGCTCCGGCTGATCGAGCGGGCCCGCGAGAAGCGCGTGGCCGTGCCCGAGATGCGCAGCACGGACTACGTCAACACGATCGCGACCAAGGACGAGCCGTTCTTCCCCGGCAACGAGGAGATCGAGCGCAAGGTCCTGAACGCGACCCGCTGGAACGCGGCGGTCATGGTGTCCCGGGCCCAGCGCCCCGGCATCGGGGTCGGCGGGCACATCGCCACCTTCGCCTCCTCCGCCTCCCTGTACGACGTGGGCTTCAACCACTTCTTCCGCGGCAAGGACGAGGGCGACGGCGGCGACCAGGTCTTCTTCCAGGGGCACGCCTCGCCGGGCATCTACGCCCGCGCCTTCCTGCTGGACCGGCTCAGCGAGCAGAACCTGGACGCGTTCCGCCAGGAGAAGTCCAGGGCGCCGCACGGGCTGTCCTCCTACCCGCACCCGCGGCTGATGCCGGACTTCTGGGAGTTCCCGACGGTGTCGATGGGCCTCGGCCCGATCGGCGCGATCTACCAGGCGCGGATGAACCGCTACATGGAGGCGCGCGGGATCGCGGACACCTCCAAGTCACACGTGTGGGCGTTCCTGGGCGACGGCGAGATGGACGAGCCGGAGTCGCTCGGCCAGCTGTCCATCGCCGCGCGGGAGGGCCTGGACAACCTGACCTTCGTGGTCAACTGCAACCTCCAGCGCCTCGACGGGCCGGTACGCGGCAACGGCAAGATCATCCAGGAGCTGGAGTCGATCTTCCGGGGCGCCGGCTGGAACGTGATCAAGCTGGTCTGGGACCGCAGCTGGGACCCGCTGCTGGCGCAGGACCGCGACGGCGTGCTGGTGAACAAGATGAACACCACGCCGGACGGGCAGTTCCAGACGTACGCCACCGAGACCGGCGCGTACATCCGTGATCACTTCTTCGGTGACGACCACCGGCTGCGGGCGATGGTCGAGGGGATGACCGACGACCAGATCCTGCACCTGGGGCGCGGCGGCCACGACCACCGCAAGATCTACGCGGCGTTCTCGGCGGCCAAGGCGCACAAGGGCCAGCCGACGGTGATCCTGGCCAAGACGATCAAGGGCTGGACGCTGGGGCCGAACTTCGAGGGCCGCAACGCCACGCACCAGATGAAGAAGCTGACGGTCGACGACCTCAAGCGCTTCCGGGACCGGCTGCACCTGCCGATCTCCGACAAGGAGCTGGAGTCCGGCGCGCCGCCGTACTACCACCCGGGGCGCGACAGCGAGGAGATCCAGTACATGCACGACCGGCGCAAGGCGCTGGGCGGGTATGTGCCGACCCGGGTGGTACGGGCGAAGCCGCTGCCGCTGCCCGAGGACAAGACGTACGCGACCGTGAAGAAGGGCTCCGGTCAGCAGTCCATCGCGACGACCATGGCGTTCGTGCGACTGCTGAAGGACCTCATGCGGGACAAGGAGATCGGCAAGCGGTTCGTGCTGATCGCGCCGGACGAGTACCGCACGTTCGGCATGGACTCCTTCTTCCCGAGTGCGAAGATCTACAACCCGCTCGGGCAGCAGTACGAGTCGGTGGACCGTGAGCTGCTGCTGGCGTACAAGGAGGCGCCGAACGGGCAGATGCTGCACGACGGCATCTCCGAGGCGGGCTGCACGGCCTCGCTGATCGCGGCGGGCTCGGCGTACGCCACACACGGGGAACCGCTGATCCCGGTCTACGTCTTCTACTCGATGTTCGGTTTCCAGCGCACCGGTGACCAGTTCTGGCAGATGGCGGACCAGCTGGCGCGCGGTTTCGTGCTCGGCGCGACCGCGGGGCGCACCACGCTGACCGGCGAGGGCCTCCAGCACGCCGACGGCCACTCCCAGCTGCTGGCGTCGACCAACCCGGGCTGTGTCGCCTACGACCCGGCGTTCGGCTTCGAGATCGCGCACATCGTGCAGGACGGTCTGCGCCGGATGTACGGGCCGACGGGGGACGGCAAGCCGGGCGAGGACGTCTTCTACTACCTCACCGTCTACAACGAGCCCATCCAGCACCCGGCCGAGCCGGAGAACGTGGACGTCGAGGGCATCGTCAAGGGCGTCTACCGGTTCAGCGAGGGCACGGCGGGCTCGATCCCGGCCCAGATCATCGCCTCCGGTGTCGCGGTGCCCTGGGCGGTGGAGGCGCAGAAGATCCTCGCCGAGGAGTGGAACGTCAAGGCCGACATCTGGTCGGCGACCTCCTTCAACGAGCTGCGCCGCGAGGCCGTGGCCTGCGAGGAGCACAACCTGCTGCACCCGGAGGAGGAGCAGCGGGTGCCGTACGTGACCCGCAAGCTCTCCGGCGCGCAGGGTCCGTTCGTGGCCGTCTCCGACTGGATGCGTGCGGTTCCGGACCAGATCGCCCGCTGGGTGCCCGGCCGGTACCAGTCCCTGGGCGCCGACGGCTTCGGCTTCGCCGACACGCGGGGCGCGGCGCGGCGGTTCTTCCACATCGACGCGCAGTCGATCGTGGTGGCCGTGCTGACGGAGCTGGCGAAGGAGGGCAAGGTCGACCGCTCGGCGCTGAAGCAGGCGATCGACCGGTACCAGCTGCTGGACGTCTCGGCGGCGGACCCGGGCGCGGCGGGCGGCGACGCGTAGCGCCGCACGGGTGAGCACGTACGGGGCCGGGAGGCGTGAGCCTCCCGGCCCCGGTTCGTTCCGGGCAGCCGCCGCTCGATGCGAACATCAAGCCGCCGGGTGAAGCGGGTCCCCGCGGTTTCACATCGGCCCGCTGCCCGCCAGCCAGACCAGTGCCAGAAGGGTGTCGATCGCGCCCAGGACGACGGCGATCAGGGCCGGGAGGGAGCGGGTTCCGGACCAGGTGCGGTTCATCGCGAGCCAGCCGCACAGGACGGCCGCCGGGCCCAGGACGATGCCCAGGGTGAAGAAACCGGCCACCGCGCAGATGACGCCGATGATGCCGAGGGTCGCGCGATCCGGCCCGGACCGTGACCGTGTGCGGCCACGCGTGCGGGGGTGCCTGCGCGTTCCGTGTCCGAAGCCCGCCATGGATCTCAACTCCCGGGAACCGGTCGTGGGTTGGATTCGGTTCCCCGGGCGGGTACCCAGTGGGGAGGAGTTACTCCTCCTCAACTCCCCCTGGTTCTCCGGCCGGCGGCGCGCTGTCCCCCTCCGGCAGCGCGCCGCAGCACCGGGCGCCCTTGCCGTACGAACTTGCCCGAGGAACATGCCGTACGGAGGGCTTGACCCACTGTGAACCGCGGCGCGTGCCGAGATCGAGGAATCTTTAGCTTTGTCACCCTGATAGGGGAAAGCCGGGTGAAACCTCTTGCCGGGAGCGGGCCTTAGATATGCGCGGCGCCCGCTCCGGCCTCCGCGTTCTCACCCCGCTTGGTCAGGAACGCGACCGCGACGGCGACCGCCGCCACACCGGCCGCGACCAGCGACGCGAGGCTCATGCCGGAGATGAAGGTGTCGTGCGCGACGTCCGTGATCTTCGCGGCGATCTCCGGCGGGGTGTCCGCGGTCACCGGAGCGGCACCGACCTGGACCGCCTCGGCCGCCTGCGCCGCCTGGTCCTCGGGGAGCTTCGGCAGCCCCGCCTCGGCCCAGTTGCCGGGCAGGTCGCTGTCCACCTTGGAGGCCATCACGGCGCCCAGCACGGCCGTACCGAGGCTGCCGCCGATCTGCATCGCGGCCTGCTGAAGACCACCGGCGACACCGGACAGCTCCAGCGGCGCGTTGCCGACGATGACCTCGGTGGCGCCGACCATGACCGGCGCGAGGCCGAGACCGAGCAGCGCGAACCAGATCGACATCAGGCCACTGCTGGTGTCCGTCTCCAGCGTGGACATGCCGTACATGGCGATGGCCGTCAGAGCCATACCGCCCGCCAGCGGGACCCGGGGGCCGAGCTTGGTGATCAGCGCGCCCGCGAGCGGCGAGCCGACGATCATCATGCCGGTGAGCGGGAGGAGGTGGAGTCCGGCGTCGATCGGGCCCATGCCGTGCACGTTCTGGAGGTAGAACGTCACGAAGAACAGGCCGCCCATGAAGGCGATGGCCATCAGGACCATCAGCACGACACCCGCCGACAGCGGGATCGAGCGGAACAGCCCGAGCGGGATCAGCGGCTCCTTGACCTTGGTCTCCCAGAATCCGAAGAGCGTGAACAGCACCACCGAGCCGATGATGAACGCCCAGGTCGAGGTGGAGCCCCAGCCCCACTCGGGCGCCTTGATGATCGCCCACACCAGGCAGAACATCGCGGCCGACATCAGCACGATGCCGAGCAGGTCGAAGGAGCGCGGGGCGTTCTTGGCGCGGTGGTCCAGCAGGATCAGCACACCGAGGACGACGGCGAGGATGCCGACCGGCACGTTGATGAAGAACACCGACTGCCAGTTGACGTTCTCGACGAGCACACCGCCGAGGATGGGGCCGCCGGCCGTGGAGGCGCCGATGACCATGCCCCAGATGCCGATGGCCATGTTGAGCTTCTCGGCCGGGAAGGTCGCCCGCAGCAGACCGAGCGCGGCCGGCATCAGCAGCGCGCCGAACAGGCCCTGGAGGACGCGGAAGGCGACGACGAAGCCGATGCTGCTGGACAGACCGATGGCGCCGGAGGCGGCGGCGAAGCCGACCACACCGATGAGGAAGGTCTGCCGGTGCCCGAAGCGGTCGCCGAGCTTGCCCGCGGTGATCAGGGAGACCGCGAGGGCCAGGAAGTAACCGTTGGTGATCCACTGGACCTCGGCGAAGGTGGCCCCGAGGTCCTTCTGGATGGCCGGGTTGGCGATGGCCACGATGGTGCCGTCCAGCGCCACCATCATCACGCCCACGGCGACGGTTATGAGCGTGAACCAGGGATGCCCACGAAGCCCTGACGGCGGGGCGGCGTCCTGGGGCGCCTTGTCGACGATGGTCTGACTAGTCATGCCCCGAGGCTAGTGACAGCCACTGACAATTGACAAACCAATTCACAAGTCGGTAACTGACGCATATGCAGACACTTCGCGAGCGCAAGAAGCAGCGCACCCGCATCGCGCTGCTCCGCGCGGCGCTCGGACTCTTCACCACCCGCGGCTACGAGGAGACGACGGTCGACGACATCGCCGCCGCCGTCGAGGTCTCCCAGCGCACCTTCTTCCGCTACTTCGCCAACAAGGAGGAGGCCGCCTTCGCCGTCCAGGAGATGGTGGAGGCGTACTACGTGGCGGCGGTACGGCGCAGGCCGCCCGAGGAGGCGCCGATGGAGGCGCTGCGGCGGGCGGTGCTGGAGGGCTGGGACGGGCTCAGCGAGGTCGTCGAGTCGGTCGTCCCGGTGGAGCTGCATCTGCGGATGTACCGGCAGGTGGAGTCGACGCCCTCGCTCCTCGCCGCGCATCTGCGGCGCTCGGCGGAGACGGAGGAGAAGATCGCGCGGGTGCTGGCCGAGCGCGAGGGGCTCGACGTGGACGCCGATCCCCGGCCGCGGCTGGCGGTGGCGGTCTTCGGCGGAGTGATGCGAGTCACGGAACGGCAGTGGAGCCAGGGCGATGACTTCAGCCTGGCCGGAATCCGCGAACTGACCGTCTCCTACCTGGAACAGGTGGGACCCGCACTGACCGAGAGCTGGCGGCAGGGCTGACCGGGGGCGGACGGTCGGCGCGGCCGGGATCTACCACGAAACGTGATCCCGGTCACTCGGTTAACGCGAGACCCGTCCGTTCTCCTAGTGTGTCCTCCCAGTGACTTCCTTCGACACGTCCCCGCAACTGAACGTCTGGCGCGCACTGCTCGCGCTGGCCGTGGTGTTCGTCATGCTGGCGACCACCGGCTGGACGGCGCTGCGCAACCAGCGCACCACGCCCGCGCTGCAGGTATCGCTCGCCGCCTGGGACAAGGGCCGGATAGCAGGACGCGATCTGCCCTCCCCGGACTCCGAACCGGCGCTGCTCGCGCGCTTCTTCGCCACGCTCACCAATGAGCAGAGCGCCGCCCTGGTGCGCCGCTACCCGCTCGTGGTCGGCAACATGAACGGCGCCCCGGTCAAGCTGCGCTACCGCGCCAACCGCGTGGCGCTGCTCCAGGCCCGCAAGGTGGAGCGCGAGCGGATGCACGACCGCCGGCTGACGCGTGCGGGGCAGGCGGAGGCGGGCCGCCGGATGGAGCGCTACGAGGCGCTGATGAGCCCCGGACGGCACATCCTCGCCTTCGACCCGGCGGGTTCGGGCCGGGTGGCCGAGGTCTTCGGCGACCTCGACCGCGCCCAGCGCATCTCGGTGGTCGTCCCCGGTGTCGACACCGATCTGCTCACCTTCCAGCGCAGCTACCGCAAGTACTCGGCACCGGTCGGCATGGCGCAGTCGCTGTACGCGGCCGAGCGCACCGCCTCCCCGGTGACGCGTACGGCGGTGATCGCGTGGGCCGACTACACCGCGCCCGGCGGGCTCGGCATCGAGTCCGCCAGCGCGGCCCGCGCGGCCCGCGGCGCGGTACGGCTGAACGCGCTGGTGCGGGCGCTGCCCGGAAGCTCCCCGGTGTCGCTGTTCTGCCACAGCTACGGCTCGGTAGTGTGCGGGGTCGCCGCGGACGAGCTGCCCGACCGGGTGGCCGACATCGCGGTGGCCGGGAGTCCCGGAATGCGGGTCGCCCATGTGTCCCACCTGGGCACCTCGGCGCGGGTGTGGGCGATGCGGGACGCCGACGACTGGATCGCGGACGTGCCCAACCTGGAGCTGGGCGGGCTCGGCCACGGCGCCGACCCGGTGGCCGAGGGCTTCGGGGCCCGGGTGCTGTCGGCGCGGGACGCGGAGGGTCACAGCGGCTACTTCGAGCCGGGCACGGACAGTGTGCGCAACTTCGCCGAGATCGGGGTTGGCCAGTACGCGTCGGTGCAGTGCGCCGAAGATGGCGAAGACTGTCGGGAGGGTTTGTCCGCCACCACGAAGGTCGGACGCGCGTAGAGGCGCAGAAACTACGGTCTGCGCGAGGAGGCGACGGAGGAGCTCGTGCCGCATACGATGAGCCGCATGGGTGACGTACTGGCCGGATTTCATGCCGCCTGGGAGTTCGAGTCCGACTCCGTGCTCATCCGTTACGAACGGGGGATGCGAACACCCAAGCTCCTTCAGGCGCTCGGTGAGCGCCGGGTGCCGCTGTCGGCGATATCGGGGGTGACGCTGTCGCCGGGCAAGCGCGGGACGGTGGTGCTCCGCGCCGAGCTGCGGCCCGGGGCCGATCCGCTGCTGGAGGCGGCGGACGGGCAGCTGAAGGAAGGGTGCGATCCCTACCGGCTGGTGCTGCCGGCCGACCGCGAGACGCTCGCGGAGTACTACGCCGACGAACTCAAGGGGCAGTTGGGCGAGTCCGGGCCCGCGGACCGTTTCCTGGTGGCGGCGCCCGAGCCGCCGCGGTCGTTCAAGGCGTACGACGGCAAGGCGTCCTTCGACGGGCGCACGGTCTCCTTCCGCTGGTTCTGGACGGGCGCGTCCTCGGCCAAGTGGAAGGCGGGCGACCAGTCCTTCGCGATCAGTGACCTGACCGGCGTGGAGTGGCGCTCCCCCGAGGTGTTCGAGGGGTATCTGCGGCTGCTCAGGCGCGGGGTGGACTCCCCGGCGCAGGTCGACCACGATCCGGCGGCCGTGGTGTTCGGGCTCGGGTACGGGCCGGTGCACGAATCGCTGCCGTTCGCGGCGTCGGTGCTCGCGGCGGTGCGCTCGGCGGGGCCCGCGGTCCCGGCGGTGGTCGCACCGCGCCGGGACCCCGCGGACATCGCCGAGCGGATCCGTCACCTCGGGGAACTGCACCAGGCCGGGCTGGTCACCGACGAGGAGTTCTCGGTGAAGAAGGCCCAACTGCTGGCCGAGTTGTAGCGCCTATTCGCGGCCGGCGGACGTGAACGTCATGTCCGCGTACCGGTCCCCGGCCACCTGTCCGGCGATCGGCTCCAGCAACCCCAGTTCCTCGGCGGTCAGTTCGATCCGGGTGGCGGCCGTGTTCTCCTCCACCCGGCTCGGCCTGCGGGTGCCGGGGATCGGGACCACGGGCAGGCCGTGGACCTTCGCCTGCTGCTGGACCCAGGCGAGGGCGATCTGGCCGAGGGAGACGCCGTGCGCGTCCGCGAGCTTGCGGATCGGCGCGAGGAGCGCGGCGTTGGCGGCGGCGTTCTCGCCGGTGAAACGGGGCTGCTGACGGCGGAAGTCGCCCTCGGTGAGGTCCTTGTCGGCCGAGCCGAAGGAACCGGCGAGGAAACCCCGGCCCAGCGGGGAGTACGGCACCAGGGCCACACCCAGTTCGCGGGCGGCGGGGACCACCTGGGCCTCGATGTCCCGGCTGAACAGCGACCACTCCGACTGCACGGCGGCGATGGGGTGCACGGCGTGCGCGGCGCGCAGTTCGGCGGCGGTGACCTCGCTCAGGCCCAGGTGCTTGACCTTGCCCTCGCGGACCAGCTCCGCCATGACGGCGACGGTGTCCTCGATGGGGACGTTCACATCGCGCCGGTGCATGTAGTAGAGGTCGATGGTCTCGACGTCCAGCCGCTTCAGACTCGCCTCGACGGCCTGGCGGATGTAGGGGGCGTCGTTGCGGATGACCCGGCGCGTGGGCTCACCCGGCGGGATGGACAGGGCGAACTTGGTCGCGACGACGACCTCGTCGCGGTGGGCGCGGAAGAAGGGCGACAGGAAGAGTTCGTTCTCGCCCGCGCCGTAGGCGTCGGCGGTGTCGTAGAGGGTGACGCCGAGTTCCAGGGCCCGCTCCAGGGTGGCGCGGGACTCCTTGGCGTCCGAGGGGCCGTAGGCGAAGCTCATGCCCATGCAGCCGAGGCCCTGCACTCCCGTCTCGGGGCCCTTGTCGCCCAGCTGTACGGTCGCGATCCTGCTGTTGTCGGTCATCGGGGCCTTTCCGACGCCAGGGCGTGCCCGGCGTCGCCGTAGAAAGCGATCTTGCGGTCGAGGACGGCGAGCGTGTCCTGGAGTTCCGCGATCCGGGACAGCACGTCCCGGCGGGTCTGCTCCAGCAGTTCGTAGCGCTCGCCGTAGGTGTGGTCGCCCTCGCGGACCAGTTCGGCGTAGCGGACCATGTCGGCGACGGGCATACCGGTGAGCCGGAGCTTGCCGACCAGGTCGAGCCAGTCCAGGTCGCGGTTGCTGTAGCGGCGCTGGCCGGTGTGCGAGCGGTCGATGTGCGGCATCAGGCCGATCCGCTCGTACCAGCGCAGGGTGTGCGCGGTCAGGCCGGTGAAGGCGGCGACCTCGCTGATCGTGTAGCTGTCCTGCCCGTCCGGTCGGCGGTCCGCGCGGGGCGGACCCGCGCAGGTGTCGGTCCTGGTACCCGTGGTCTCCATCACCGTCATGCGCTCCACGCTATGGCCTTGGAGTGCGCTCCAAGCAAGCGGAAACGGTAAGAAATCCGGGCGACGTGCGGTGACCGCCACAACTACCGTGCGCCGTATGAGCCTCGTACGCCGTGCCACGCCCGAGGACGCCGCCGAAGTGCTGAGGCTGCGTCAGGTGATGATCGACTCCATGGCCCCGGAGCCCGGCGAAACCGGCTGGCACGCGGAGTCGTTGCCCACCCTGCGCGCCCGACTGTCCTCCCCCGACGACGACTTCGCCGCGTTCGTGGTGGACCACCCCGACAGCCCGGGTGGGTTGGCGGCCCTGGCCGCCGGGACCCTGGAGTACCGCATCGGCCGCTCCGGCAACCCGCACGGCCGGATCGGCTACGTCTTCAGCGTCGCCACCGACCCCACCGCCCGCCGCCGCGGCTACGCCCGGGCCTGCATGGAGGACCTGCTGGCCTGGTTCCGTACGAAGGACGCGGGCTACGTCATGCTCACCGCCACGGAGTCGGCCGAGCCCCTGTACGCCTCCCTGGGCTTCACCCGCGACCCGGACCCCTCGATGCGGCTGCACCTGTGAGCGGCTTAGGCTCCAGGCATGTCGCTGAGCAGTCTCGCGTTGATCGAAAACTGGCCCGTTCCGCACGCCGCCGCCGGCGTGGTGCGGGCGGACGGCACTGTCCTCGGGGTGCACGGGGAGACGGCGCGGCGGTTCCCGCTGGCCTCCGTCACCAAGCCGCTGGCCGCGTACGCCGCGCTCGTCGCGTACGAGGAGGGGGCCGTCGAACTGGACGAGGCCGCCGGGCCGGAGGGGGCCACCGTGCGGCATCTGCTCGCGCACACCTCGGGGCTGGCCTTCGACGAGCACCGGGTGCTGGCCCCGCCCGGGGAGCGGCGGCTGTACTCCAACGCCGGGTTCGAGCAGCTCGGCGACCACATCGCCAAGGCGGCCGACATCCCGTTCGCGGAGTATCTGCGGCAGGCGGTGCTGGAGCCGCTGGGGATGGGCTCGACGTCTCTGGAGGGCTCCTGCGCCAAGGACGGCGTGTCCACCGTGGAGGATCTGCTGCGGTTCGCCGCCGAAGTGCAGGCGCCCCGGCTCCTCGACCCCCGGACCGTCGCCGAGGCCATGAGCGTGCAGTACCCGGGGACCAAGGGCGTGCTGCCGGGGTACGGGCACCAGAACCCCAACGACTGGGGGCTCGGCTTCGAGATCCGCGACGGCAAGTCGCCCCACTGGACCGGCTCGGGGTCCTCTCCGCGTACCTTCGGGCACTTCGGGCAGTCCGGCACCTTCCTGTGGATCGACCCGGACGCGGGCGTCGCCTGTGTCGCCCTGACCGACCGGGCCTTCGGACCCTGGGCGATCGAGGCGTGGCCCGCCTTCACCGACGCCGTACTGACGGAGGTCCGGGGCGCCCGCTAGGCCGACATCTCCCAGATCAGCAGTTCCGCCGCGGTCACCGCGACCGCCTCCAGGTCCGTCTCCGCACTGAGCCGTGCCGCGTCCCCGGCGGTCAGCGTCTCGTCGCTCAGCCGGATCTCGCCGCGCACCACATGGACGTAGACCCGCTCCGAGTCCGGCACCGCCGTGCGCTCGCCCGGGGTCAGACGGCGGACGTGGAGCAGGGTGCCGGCCTCGGGGACGGCGTACGGGGTGGAGTCGGCGATGCCGGGGACGTGGTCGTACGTGGGGTCGCCGCCCGGCTGGAGCGGGGCCAGCCAGGTCTGGACGAAGGTCAGCGGGGTGTCGCCGTCGTTGCGTTCCACGTGCCGGACGCCCGACGCGGCGCTCAGGCGCTGTACGTCACCGGCCCGTACCTTCGTTTCGTGTCCCGTCGAGTCGCGGTGGGTCAGCTCGCCCTCCACCACCCAGGTCACGATCTCGGTGTGGCTGTGCGGGTGCTCGTCGAAGCCCGCGCCGGGCGCCAGCCGCTCCTCGTTGCAGGCGATCATCGCGCCGAACCGGAGGTTGTCCGGGTCGTAGTGGGGCCCGAAGGAGAAGGCGTGCCGGGAGGTGATCCCGGCCTCCTCGTCGCCGCCTGGGTAGCGCTCGTCGGCGCGCCGTACGTCCATCACGGACCCCACCGTAGACCCCGACGGCGCACTCGCCCGTCCGGATAAGGCAGTCTTGTCCCCGTGCCCGAACCCGAAGCCCACAAGTCCGAAGCCGCAGCGCATGACGTCCACCCGCACGCAGCGACCCTGAAGCGGCTGGAGAAGTCCTCCGGCTCCCTGGCCGCCCAGGCCATCACGCGCATGGACGAGACCCTGCCGTGGTACCGGGCGATGCCCCCGGAGAACCGTTCCTGGATCGGCCTGGTCGCCCAGGCCGGTATCGCGGCGTTCACCGAGTGGTTCCGGCACCCGGACGCCCCGCAGGCGATCTCCACGGACGTCTTCGGCACCGCCCCGCGCGAGCTGACCCGGGCCATCACGCTGCGGCAGACCGTGGAGATGGTGCGCACCACCATCGAGGTCATGGAGTCCGCCATCGACGAGGTGGCCGCCCCGGGCGACGAGTCCGTGCTGCGCGAGGCCCTGCTCGTCTACGCCCGCGAGATCGCCTTCGCCACCGCCCAGGTCTACGCCCAGGCCGCCGAGGCACGCGGTGCCTGGGACGCCCGCCTGGAGTCGCTGGTGGTCAACGCGGTGCTCAGCGGCGAGGCCGACGAGGGCGCCGTCTCCCGGGCCGCCGCGCTCGGCTGGAACTCCCCGGAGCACGTCTGCGTGGTGCTCGGCACCGCGCCCGACGGGGACTCCGAGCTGACCGTGGAGGCGATCCGGCGGGCCGCCCGGCACGCCAAGCTCCAGGTGCTCACCGGGGTGCTCGGCGACCGGCTCGTGGTGATCGCGGGCGGCAGCGACAACCCGCTCGCCGTCGCGAAGTCCCTGATCGGCCCGTATGCCGCCGGACCGGTGGTGGCCGGGCCGATCGTGCCCGATCTGCTGGCCGCCACCCGGTCCGCGCAGGCCGCCGCCGCCGGGCTGAAGGCGTGCTCCGCCTGGCAGGACGCCCCGCGGCCCGTCCTGGCGGACGACCTGCTTCCGGAGCGCGCGATCGCCGGAGATCCCAGCGCGCGCGAGCAGTTGGTGGAGGAGATCTACAGACCGCTGGAGGAGGCCGGCTCCGCACTCCTGGAGACCCTCTCGGTCTATCTGGAACAGGCGAGCAGTCTGGAGGGCGCCGCCCGGATGCTGTTCGTGCACCCCAACACCGTGCGCTACCGGCTTCGACGTGTGACTGACGTCACCGGCTGGTCGCCTTCGGACGTACGTTCAGCGTTCACGCTGCGGATCGCGCTGATCCTGGGGCGTCTGGTCGACGGCGATCTTCAGCCGTAGGGTTTTGTCGGGGGTCCACAAAACCCCCTGCTGTTCTTCGTCCCTGTCCCCACGGGCGGCCGTGGCCGTCCACAAGAGAGAGTGTGAGAGTGCTCGTACTCGTCGCTCCCGGCCAGGGCGCCCAGACGCCCGGCTTCCTGACTCCCTGGCTCGACCTGCCCGGCGCCGCTGACCGCGTCGCCGCCTGGTCCGACGCCGTCGGCCTCGATCTCGTCCACTACGGCACCAAGGCCGACGCGGACGAGATCCGGGACACGTCGGTGGCCCAGCCGCTGCTGGTCGCTGCCGGAATCCTGTCCGCCGCGGCACTGGGTGCCGTCACTCCGGGCGCCGTCGCCGGGCACAGCGTCGGTGAGATCACCGCCGCCGCCTTCGCGGGCGTCCTGGACGACACCGCCGCCCTCACCCTCGTACGCAGGCGCGGGCTCGCCATGGCCGAGGCCGCCGCGATCACCGAGACCGGGATGTCGGCGCTGCTCGGCGGCGACCCCGAGACCTCGGTCGCGCACCTGGAGAAGCTCGGCCTGACCCCGGCGAACATCAACGGCGCCGGTCAGATCGTGGCCGCCGGCACCCTGGAGCAGCTCGCCGCGCTCGCCGAGGACAAGCCCGAGGGCGTGCGCAAGGTCGTCCCGCTGAAGGTCGCCGGAGCCTTCCACACGCACCACATGGCGCCCGCCGTGGACGCGCTCGCCGAGGCCGCCAAGGAGCTGTCCGCGAACGACCCGAAGGTCGCCTACGTCTCCAACAAGGACGGTCAGGCCGTGGCCACCGGCGCCGAGGTGCTGGAGCGGCTGGTCGGCCAGGTCGCCAACCCGGTCCGCTGGGACCTGTGCATGGAGACCTTCAAGGAGCTGGGTGTCACGGCGCTGCTGGAGGTGTGCCCCGGCGGCACCCTGACCGGCCTCGCCAAGCGCGCGCTGCCCGGCGTGAAGACGCTCGCCCTGAAGACCCCCGACGACCTCGACGCGGCTCGCGAGCTGATCGCCGAGCACAGTGCCTGACAAGGAGTCCGAGCAGATGTCGAAGATCAGGCCCAGCAAGGGTGCCCCGTACGCGCGCATCCTCGGTGTGGGCGGCTACCGTCCCACCCGGGTCGTGCCGAACGAGGTGATCCTCGAAAAGATCGACTCCTCCGACGAGTGGATCCGCTCGCGCTCCGGGATCGAGACCCGGCACTGGGCCTCCGACGAGGAGACCGTGGCCGCCATGTCGATCGAGGCGTCCGGCAAGGCCATCGCCGACGCCGGTATCTCCGCCGAGCAGATCGGCGGCGTGATCGTCTCCACCGTCTCGCACTTCAAGCAGACCCCGGCCGTCGCCACCGAGATCGCCGACAAGCTCGGCACGAACAAGGCCGCCGCCTTCGACATCTCGGCCGGCTGCGCGGGCTTCGGCTACGGCCTGACCCTCGCCAAGGGCATGATCGTCGAAGGCAGCGCGGAATACGTGCTGGTCATCGGCGTGGAGCGGCTCTCGGACCTGACCGACCTGGAGGACCGCGCCACGGCCTTCCTGTTCGGCGACGGTGCCGGTGCGGTCGTCGTCGGCCCCGCCGAGGAGCCCGCCATCGGCCCCACCATCTGGGGCTCCGAGGGCGACAAGGCCGAGACCATCAAGCAGACCGTGCCGTGGACGGACTACCGCACCGGCGAGGTCGACAAGTTCCCTGCGATCACGCAGGAGGGCCAGGCGGTGTTCCGCTGGGCCGTGTTCGAGATGGCGAAGGTCGCCCAGCAGGCGCTGGACGCGGCCGGGATCACCCCGGACGACCTGGACGTCTTCATTCCCCACCAGGCCAACGAGCGGATCATCGACTCGATGGTGAAGACGCTGAAACTGCCGGAGCATGTCACGGTCGCCCGCGACATCCGCACCACCGGCAACACCTCGGCCGCCTCGATCCCGCTCGCGATGGAGCGGCTCCTGGCGACCGGCGCGGCGAAGAGCGGCGACACCGCGCTCGTCATCGGCTTCGGGGCGGGTCTCGTCTACGCCGCCACTGTCGTTACCCTCCCCTAGGCACTCCGTGCCGGATCTTCACTCGGTCCGGACCGGCCGTACCTGCTTGCCGCTGACGCGGCGGGCACTTGCCAAACCCTCTGGATTACTACGAAGGAGCGCCTGACATGGCCGCCACTCAGGAAGAGATCGTCGCCGGTCTCGCCGACATCGTGAACGAGATCGCCGGCATCCCGGTCGAGGACGTCCAGCTGGACAAGTCCTTCACCGACGACCTGGACGTCGACTCCCTGTCCATGGTCGAGGTCGTCGTCGCCGCCGAAGAGCGCTTCGACGTCAAGATCCCGGACGAGGACGTGAAGAACCTCAAGACGGTCGGCGACGCGACCGACTACATCCTCAAGCACCAGGCCTGAGTTTCCGCTTAGGCCGGATGTGCCCGGCCCCGCCACCCGGCGGTGGCGCCGCTGATCCTCGTATCCCGTTGGAGAAAGAATTCCCGTGAGCTCGACCAATCGCACCGTGGTCGTCACCGGTATCGGCGCAACCACACCGCTGGGTGGCGACGCGGCCTCTACCTGGGAGGGCCTCGTCGCCGGACGTTCCGGCGTCAAGCCCCTCGACCAGGACTGGGCCGCGGACCAGGCGGTCCGTATCGCAGCGCCGGTCGCCGTGGAGCCGACCGAGGTGATCCCGCGTCCGCAGGCCCGCCGACTGGACCGCTCGGCCCAGTTCGCGCTGATCGCCGCGAAGGAGGCCTGGGCCGACGCCGGTTTCACCGACAAGGCCGGCGAGGACTCCTCCGTCGACCCGGACCGGCTCGGTGCGGTCATCGCCTCCGGCATCGGTGGCGTGACGACCCTGCTCGACCAGTACGACGTGCTCAAGGAGAAGGGCGTCCGCCGCGTCTCCCCGCACACCGTCCCCATGCTGATGCCGAACAGCCCCTCCGCGAACGTGGGTCTGGCCGTGGGCGCCCGCGCGGGCGTGCACACGCCGGTCTCCGCGTGCGCCTCGGGCGCCGAGGCCATCGGCTACGCCATCGAGATGATCCGCACCGGCCGTGCCGACGTGGTCGTCGCCGGCGGCACCGAGGCGGCGATCCACCCGCTGCCCATCGCCGCGTTCGGCAACATGATGGCGATGTCCAAGAACAACGACGACCCCGAGGGCGCCTCGCGCCCCTACGACCTCGCGCGGGACGGCTTCGTCCTCGGCGAGGGCGCCGGTGTGATCGTTCTGGAGTCCGCCGAGCACGCCGCCAAGCGCGGGGCTCGTGTCTACGCCGAGGCGGTCGGGCAGGGCATCTCCGCCGACAGCCACGACATCGTGCAGCCGGAGCCGGAGGGCCGCGGTATCGCGCACGCCCTGCAGAACCTGCTGGACCGCACCGACCTCGCGCCGTCGGAGATCGTGCACGTCAACGCGCACGCCACCTCGACGCCGGCCGGTGACATCGCGGAGCTGAAGGCGCTGCGCAAGGTGTTCGGCGACGACACCGACCACATGGCGGTCTCCGCGACCAAGTCCATGACCGGGCACCTGCTCGGCGGCGCCGGTGGTGTCGAGACGGTCGCGACCGTGCTCGCCCTGTACCACCGGGTGGCCCCGCCGACCATCAACGTCGACAACATCGACCCGGAGGCCGAGGCCAGCGCGGACGTGGTCCGCGGCGAGGCCCGCAAGCTGCCGGTCGAGGGCCGGATCGCCGCGCTGAACGACTCGTTCGGCTTCGGCGGTCACAACGTGGTGCTGGCGTTCCGCACCGTCTGACCATCGCCCTCGGGCGTGTGAAAGGGCCTGCCACCTCGCAAGAGGTGGCAGGCCCTTTCGGTGCGTCTCAGACGACTTGGTGCAGCCAGCGGACCGGGGCGCCCTCGCCCGCGTACCGGAACGGCTCCAGCTCGTCGTCCCAGGGCTTGCCCAGCAGCTTGGACAGCTCCGCCTCCAGGTCCGTCTCCGCGCGCTGGCTGCGCTGCAGGGCCGCGCGCAGCCGGTCCTCGGGGATGAGGATGTCGCCGTGGATGCCGGTGACCGCGTGGAAGATACCGAGGTCGGGGGTGCAGCTGTAGCGCTCGCCCTCGGCGGTGGGGCAGGGCTCGGCAGTCACCTCGAAGCGCAGCAGGTGCCAGCCTCTGAGGGCGGACGCCAGCTTCGACGCGGTGCCGGGCTGGCCCTGCCAGGAGAACTCCGAGCGCCAGGTGCCGGGCGCGGCGGGCTGCCGGATCCAGTCGAGGTTGACGCGCGTGCCGAGCACCCCGGCGACGGCCCACTCGACGTGCGGGCACAGCGCGCGCGGCGCGGAGTGCACGTACAGAACTCCACGTGTCGTCACCGGGACCTCCGGGCTGAGCGGGACATCTTGCGAACTGGTGGACGGCCGTGGCGGCAGGGCCACGTTGATGGCGAGGCTACCGTGCGGCGGCGCAAGGAGTGTGACGTACCGTCGGTCCCGGTGCCGTGAAACGCCCGCCATTCACCCGGCAGGACGCCTGTACGGGGCCCGGGCGTTGCGTCGCGGGCGCCCGGGAACTCCCGCACGTTGTATGGGGAGGGGAGAAGTCGGCCGTCGAGCGAGGGGATCAGCAGCGGATGCACAGGACCGGTCACCGCTCACTTGCCTTACTCGCCGTGGTGTCCGCGGCGGTTGTCGGACTGGCCGGCTGCGACGCCGTCGGCGGGAACTCACCGGGGCCCTCGGGGACGAACGTGCAGCGGGGCAAGCCGAGCCCGAAGCCGACTCCGGCGTGGGACAGCAGCCCTGGGTCGATCGCGGCCGTCGGCGACTCCATCACCACCGGCTTCGACGCCTGCTCGGTGCTCTCGGACTGCAAGGAGGTCTCGTGGGCGACCGGCACCAGCGAGCGGGTGGACAGTCTCGCGGTACGGCTGCTGGGCCCGGCGAAGGCCGCCGAGCGGAGCTGGAACTACGCGGTGACCGGGGCGCGGATCGCGGATCTGCCGGGGCAGATGGCGCAGGCGGCGACCCGGCGGCCGGAGCTGGTGACGGTGCTGGTGGGGGCCAATGACGCCTGCCGGGACAGCACCGCGGCGATGACGTCGGTGGCCGACTTCCGGGCGCGGTTCGAGGAGTCGATGCGGACCCTGCGCGGGGCGGCGCCCAAGGCGCAGGTGTTCGTGGCGAGCGTGCCGGACCTTCAGCGGCTGTGGTCGCAGGGGCGGACCGACACGCTGGGCAAGCAGGTGTGGAAGTGGGCCGGTATCTGCCAGTCGATGCTCGCCGACGCGGACTCGCTGGACTCGGCAGCGACCGAGCGCCGGAACACGGTGCGGGAGCGGGTGGCGGACTACAACACGGTGCTGGAGGAGGTGTGCGCGAAGGACAAGCGGTGCCGGTTCGACGGGGGCGCGGTGCACGCGGTCCGGTTCGGCACGGACCAGCTCAGCCGCTGGGACCGGTTCCATCCGAGCGTGGACGGCCAGGCGAAGCTGGCCGAGATCGCCTACCGGGCGGTCACGGCGCAGTTGCCGTGACTTAAAGTTCCGCACATGAACGAACTCTTCGGCACACTTTCCGACGGCACGGCCGTGCACCGCTGGACCCTGGAGCGGGCCGGGGTGCGGGTGCGGGTGCTGACGTACGGCGGGATCGTGCAGTCGGTGGAGGTCCCGGACCGGGACGGCGTGGCCGCGAACGTGGTGCTGGGGTTCGAGGAGGCGGCCGGGTATCCCGCGCATCCCGGGCCGTACTACGGCGCCCTCGTGGGCCGGTACGCCAACCGGATCGCCAAGGGGCGCTTCACGCTGGACGGCTGGTCGTACGCGCTGCCCGTCAACAGCGGGGCGAACTGTCTGCACGGCGGTGAGCGCGGTTTCGACGAGCGGCTGTGGGACGCGGAGCCGGTCGCGCACGGGGTGCGGCTGAGCCGGGTCTCGCCGCACGGCGAGGAGGGCTTCCCGGGCCGCCTGGAGGTGTCGGCGACGTACACCCTGGACGAGGACGGGGCGCTGCGGATCGCGTACGAGGCGGTGACGGACGCGCCGACCGTGGTGAACCTGACCAACCACAGCTACTTCAACCTCTCGGGGGCGGGCTCGGGCAGCGCGGCCGGACACGAACTGCGCCTGGCCGCCTCCCGGTTCACCCCGGTGGACGCCGATCTGATCCCGACCGGCGTGGAGTCCGTGGCGGGGACCCGCTTCGACTTCCGCGAGCCGCGCACGGCGGGTCCGGGGTACGACCACAACTTCGTGCTGGACAAGGGCCTTACGGCCGGCCCCGTGGAGGTGGCCGAGCTGTACGACCCGGCGTCCGGCCGCGTACTGACGGTCGCGACGACCGAACCGGGCCTCCAGCTCTACACCGGTGATCATCTGCTGGCCCCCTACGCCCCGAACGACGGCATCGCGCTGGAGACCCAGCACTTCCCCGACTCCCCCAACCACCCGGAGTTCCCGAGCACGGTGCTGCGGCCGGGTGAGGTGTACCGCTCGGAGACGGTGTACGGGTTCTCGACGCGGTAGTAGAGCGTTCAGCCCCGGTCCGGGCGTCAGGTCCCGGACCGGGGCTGGGCTTGGGGACAGGGTCCCGGATCAGACGTTAATCGTCCCGGTGAGCCTGCGGTCCATGATCGAGCGACCGGCCTGGATCTCGTACGAACCCTTCACAAACGACCACGAGCCGGTCTTCTCGTCCCAGATCTCGAACACCCGGCGCGGGATGTCGATCACGGCTTCCACCGTCTCCCCCGGCTTCGCGGTCACCGTGGCGAATCCGGCGAGTTCGCGGGCCGGGCGCTCGGCGTCGGGCTCGGTGGGGGCCGCGTAGAGCTGGACGACCTCGCGGCCGGGGCGGTCGCCGGTGTTGCGGACGCGGACCTTGGCGGTGGTGCCGTCGAGTTCGAGGGAGTCGTAGGCCCAGGTGGTGTAGCCGAGGCCGTGGCCGAAGGGGTGGGCGGGGGCGCGGCCCTCGCGTTCCCAGGCGCGGTAGCCGATGAAGACGCCCTCGGTGTAGGGCAGTTCGCCGTCGGTGGGGGCGACCCGGGTGACCGGGGCGTCGGCGAGGGAGCCCCAGGTGGTGGGCAGGCGTCCGCCGGGCTCCTCGGCGCCGGTGAGGACGTCGGCGAGGGCGGCGCCGCCCTCCTGGCCGGGGAACCAGCTCAGCAGCACCGCGGCGACCTCGTCGCGCCAGGGCATCTCCACCGGGGAGCCGGAGTTGACCACGACGACGGTGCGCGGGTTGACGGCGGCGACGGCGCGGACCAGGTCGTCCTGGCGGCCGGGCAGGGTGAGGTCGGTGCGGTCGAAGCCCTCCGACTCCACGAGTTCGGTGGTGGCGACCACGACGACGGCGGTGTCGGCGGCCCGCGCGGCCACGACGGCCTCGGCGATCAGTTCGTCCGGGTCGCGGCGCGGTTCCTGGTGGACGAGGGTGAAGCCGACGCCCTTGACGGGGGCGTCCGCCGGGATGCTGACGGTGTGGGTGAGGGAGACCTCGACCGGCTCCCCGGCGGTCAGTTCGACCACGGCATGCGGTTCGGGGCCGCCGAAGAAGGCGGCGAAGGGTTCGGACCGGCCGCCGCCCCGGTTGCCGGCGTAGTGGGTGGTGCCCGCGACGGTGAGGACGAAGTGGCCGCGGCCCTTGATGCCGAGGGTGTGCGGGCCGCTCTCGCGCGGGGTGAAGGTGCCGGTGAGCTCGACGGAGCGCAGGGTGTCGTGGGTGACGCCCTCGGGCAGGTCCGAACCCATCCACTGGATCTGGCCGTTGGGCGCGGAGCAGGTGCCGATGACCTGTCCCGCCGCGTCCCGGCACACGGCCCGCAGCGCGAATCCCTTGTCCGCGACGGCGAGTTCGGTGTTGGGGTCGGCGCCGACGGCGTAGGTCAGGCTGCCCTCGGGGAGGGCGGCGGTCAGTCCGTCGAGCGGGGAGACGGTCCGGGCCGGGAAGACGATGGCCGAGCCGCCGCCGAGGACGCGGGCGTCACGCGCGGCGGCGCCGATCAGCGCGACAGAGCCGCCGGGCGGGAGCGGCAGTGCGCCCTCGTTGCGGACGAGGACGAAGGAGCGGCGGGCGATCTCGCGGGCCAGCGCCTGCCCGTCGACCTCGGCGGGCGGCTCGGCGACCACCGGCTCGGCGCCCTTGAGCGCGCCGACCCGGGCGGCGAGCCGCAGCACACGGCGTACGGCCTCGTCCACGCGGGCCTCCTCGACCTGGCCGGAGCGCACGGCCGCCGCGAGGGCCGGACCGTACACCGTGCCGGGGCCGGGCATGGCGATGTCGAGGCCGCCCTCGACGGCGCCGGTGGTGGAGCGGGCGGCCATCCAGTCGGAGACATTCGCGCCGTCGAAGCCCCATTCGCCGCGCAGGACTTCGTTCACCAGGTGGTGGTGCTCGGTCATCGTGGTGCCGTTGACCGCGTTGTAGGCGGTCATGATCCCCCAGGGGCGGGCCTTGGCGACGATGGTCTCGAAGGGCGCCAAGTACAGCTCACGCAGGGCGCGTTCGCTCACCTTGTTGTTCACGGTGAAGCGCTCGGTCTCGGCGTCGTTGGCGACGAAGTGCTTGACGGTGGTGCCGACCCCGCCCGACTGGACGCCCTCCACATAGGCCGCGCCGATCAGCCCGGTGAGCAGCGGGTCCTCGCTGTAGGCCTCGAAGTGCCGTCCGCCGAGCGGGGAGCGGTGCAGGTTGACGGTGGGCGCGAGCAGGACGTGCACGCCCTTGCGGCGGGCCTCCTGGGCGAGCAGGACGCCCGCGCGGTGGGCGAGTTCGGGGTCCCAAGTGGCGGCGAGGGCGGTCGGGGAGGGCAGGGCGACGGAGGGGTCGTCGGCGGTCCAGCGCACGCCCCGGACGCCGATGGGTCCGTCGGACATCACGAGTGAGGCGAGGCCGATCTCAGGGAGGGCGGGCAGGGTCCACATGTCCTGGCCGGCCAGCAGCCGGGTCTTCGCATCGAGGTCGAGCCGGGCCAGGGCCGTCTCGACGGCCGTCTCGCGTGCCTCGTCGGCCTGGGTACGGGTTCCCGCCATGCGGTGCCTCCTCGGTGAGTCCGTGCCGTGCCCTCCGTCGCGCACACGCTACCTGTTACTCGGTAGGTTTCGTTATCCCTCGATTATGTTCAGGTCGGATTCCTGCCGTACCGTGACGCCATGAACGCCAGGGTCAGGAGCGAGGAGCGCCGCGCCGAGATCGTGCGGGCCGCGCTTGAGGTGATCGCCGAGCGCGGGTACCGGGGGGCCAGCCTCGCCGCGGTGGCGGAGCGGGTCGGGCTCACCCAGCAGGGCCTGCTGCACTACTTCCCGACCAAGGACGCCCTGCTGGTGGCGGTGCTCCAGGAGCGCGACCAGTGGGACGCGCTGCCCGACACCCGCTGGCGGGTGGATCTGCTCGCCTCGCTGGTGGAGTACAACGCGATGCGGCCCGCCATCATCCAGACCTTCTCGGCGCTGCTCGGCGAGAGCGTCACCGAGGGCCACCCGGCACGGGAGTACTTCACCGGGCGCTACACCCGCGTCCGCGCCGCCATGGCGGAGGTCCTGCGCGCCGAGTACGGCGACCGCCTGCCCAACGGCCTCACCCCGGAGCGCACCGCGCCCCTGATGGTGGCGGTGATGGACGGTCTGCAGTACCAGTGGCTGCTGGACCCGGAGTCGGTGGACATGCCGCAGGCGTTCCGGGACTTCCTCACCCTGCTGGGCGAGGAACAGGTGGCTCGATAGCGGCGGTTCCGGCGTGCCGATGCGGGGAAACGGACTGTCGTCACGTTCCCCCACCGCACCGGAAGGACCACAACTCCCGTGAATCTCATACGTGTGGGGATCTGGGCCCTGGGCCTGGCGCTGACCGCGACCCTCACCGCCCCCGCCGCCGCGACCGCCGCCGAGCAGCCCACGGTGGAGGAGCGGCGGCTCGACCTGGCGGTGCCGCAGGAGATCCTGCGCCGGTCCGGATTCGACTCCGTGGCACCGCAGTTCGCGGCGGCGCTGCGGGGAGCGCGCTCGTACGCGCGGGCCCGTGCCGTCGTCGTACGGGAGGGCGGCGCGCTGTGGCGGCGGGCGGTGGAGCGGGCGCAGGGGCGGGGCCCGGCGGGCGGTGACCTGAGCCGGGACGACGACCGGCCGCTGTACTGGGCGCGGCTCGGGATGACCAGGGAACTGCGGTCCTGGGAGCCGGGGTTCGGGCTCTCGCCGGAGCAGCGGTCGGCGCTGCTCGGGGAGTTGGAGCGGACCTCGCGCGGGCAGAGCGCGATCCGGTATCCGCACGGCGAGGGGATCAAGCGGATCCTGCTCACCGGGTTCGACCCGTTCACGCTGGACCGGGACATCCGGATCTCCAACCCCTCCGGGGCGACCGCGCTCGCGCTCGACGGCACGGTGATCCAGACCGCGGACGGTCCGGCGCGGATCGAGACGGCGGTGTTCCCGGTGCGCTGGCGGGACTTCGCGGACGGCACCGTGGAGCGGACCCTGCGGCCGTACCTGAAGTGCGTGGACCTGCTGACCACCGTGAGCCAGGGCCGGGTCGGACGGTTCGACGTCGAGCGGACCAACGGGGCCTGGCGGGGCGGCTTCCCGGACAACGACAACCTCGGCAGCACCGGCCCGGTCCCGGTCGACGACCCGGCCACACAGCCGCAGTGGACGACCACGACCCTGCCGTACGAGCGGATCGTGGCCGCGGACACCGGACGCTTCCCGGTCTACGACAACACCACCGTGACCGAGATCCCGGCGGGCGGTACGACGCCCGTGGTGCGGCCGGACGGGCCCACCCCGGGATCGGTCGCGCGGGCCGGTGGCGGCGGTGACTACCTGTCCAACGAGATCGCCTACCGCGCCACGCTCCTGCGCGACCGGCTCGGGCTGCACGACACCCTGCCCGCGGGCCATGTGCACACGCCGGTGCTCCAGTTCGGGCCGGGCAACACCACCCAGGTCACCGACCCGCAGTTCGTGCGCAACCGGCTCGACATCATCGACCAGGTGCGGGCGATCCTGCGGACTGCTGGCTGAGTTCCTCCTCGGCGTCCTCGTCGTCGTCCTCGACGATCTCCTCACCGAGCAGGTCCCGCGCCATGAGGGTGGCGCCCGCGACCGCGCCCGGCATCAGGAAGACCGCCACGAACGGCACCACGAAGGCGACACCGAGGGGCGTGCCGAAGCCCCACACCAGGGTCCGGCGGGCGCGCAGCAGCCGCAGCCGGTCACGGAGTTCGATCTCCCGGCGCTGCAGGGCGACCGCGGTCAGCTCCTCGGTGAGGAAGTAGCCGGTGACCATGAACCCGAGCACCGGCACCACCGTCTGCCCGACGACCGGGACGAAGCCCAGCGCGAAGAGCAGCACGCCCCAGACCGCGGCCCGGACGACGATACGGAGGCTGTCGCGGCCCGAGATCCACAGCTCGCGCCAGAGCGGCAGGCCCGACTCGGGGGCGGTGCCGTCCGGGGAGACGTCCCGGTCGACCTGCTCGGAGAGGCTCTCGTAGAACGGCTGGCCGATCAGCAGGGTGACCGCGGTGAAGGTGACCGTGGTCAGCAGCAGGGAGAGGGCGAACAGCAGGACCGTGAGGAAGCCGCGGAAGAGCCCGAGCCAGGGGCTC
>NZ_FLSP01000017.1 GCF_900091315.1 Streptomyces sp. DI166 | reverse complement strand
ACCGCATGACCCCCGAGCCCACCGGACGCCTCGTCCCCACTGCCACTGGCCACGACCTGATCCTCGCCCGCACCTACAAGGCCTCCGCCGACGACGTCTGGGCGAGTGTCACCGAGCCGGAGCGCACCGCCCGCTGGTTCGGCCCCTGGCGCGGCGAGGCGGCGCCCGGCAACACCATTGAAGTGCAGATGCTGTTCGAGGAGTCGGAACCCTGGTTCGCCGTGCGGATCGAGGCGTGCGAACCGCCCCGCAGACTCGCTGTCGTGACGCAGGACGAGGCGGGGGGCTGGTTCCTGGAACTGCTGCTCACCGAGACCGACGGCACCACCGAACTGCGCCTGGTCCAGCACCTCACCTCCACGGAGCAGCTCGGCGAGATCGGCCCGGGCTGGGAGTACTACCTGGACCTGCTCACCACCTCACGCACGGGCGGTCCCCGGCCCGCCTTCGAGGACTACTACCCGGCACAGCAGGCGTACTTCGAATCCCTGGCCTGAGCCCGTCGAGCACGAATGTCAGTGCCCCCTGGCATGGTTGCGATCATGCTCGACGGACTTCACGACATCGACTGGGCGTCGATGGACCACGCGTACGGATCGGCCGAGGAAGTACCGGCCCTCCTGGCGGCGATGCGCTCCCCGGACGCGGCGGAGCGCCGCGCGGCCTTCGACCGTTACTACAGCGCCGTTCACCACCAAGGCAGCGTGTACCCGCCCACCGCGGCCAGCCTGCCCTTCCTCTTCGAACTGGTCGCCGACCGGGCCACGCCCGACCGGGCCGCCGTCGTCACGCTGCTGGTCAGCATCGGACGCGAGACCATGGAGTGGGCCTTCGAGGACGAGGACGAGGACGGCAACGAGATCGAGTACTGCCCGCCCATGGGGTACGGACAGGCCAGGACGTTCCTGCGTGAGCGGGGCGGGACCTTCGTCGAACTCGTCCGCGACCCGGACCCGGACGTACGCCTGGCCGCTATCCCCGGGCTCGGACTCTTCCTCGACGACGCCGACCGGGCCGCCGAGGTGCTCCGTGAACGGCTGACCGCCGAGCGCGGCACCCTGGCACGGCTGTGGATCGCGGACACGGCCGCCACCTTGGCACTGCGCCTGCCCGAAGCCGCGCAGCCCGTCAGAGCCTGGCTGGCCGGGATCGCGGCGGACCCCGCCCAGGACCCGACGACCCGCCTCGCGGCCCTGGTGCAGCAGTCCCGCTGCGCCCCGGACGACATCGGCGAGGACGTCGTACCCACCGCCGTCGCCCTTCTGCGCGCGACCTTCCGCGCCCTACCCGCGACGCCGATCCGGACCGTCCCGAGCCACCACTCGACCACGGCCTCCAACGACACGGTCCCACCTCAGATCATCGCCGCGTTCGAAGACCTCGACCGGCACAGTCGGGTCTACGCACTGACCCCGACGCTGCTGCGCACGTTCCACGAAGCACTGGGAGCACGGGTTCCCGAGCGCACCACAGTGCTGGCCGAGCAACTGCGCAGCCCTGACCCCGGCACGCGCCTGGACGCGGTCCGCATGAGCGGCGAGCTGATACGGGCCTGGCGAGGAGACCACACCCGCCTCCTCCTTCTGGTCGCCGACCAACTCGCCCTGGACGAGGAGGAAGTCGCCGCCGAAGCCGCGGCCGTCCTGGAGTCCTGCCACCTCGTCGCCGCCCCGGCCCGCGAAGCACTCGCCACACTGACGGCCGCCCAACGCGCGGCCCACGGCCCCGATGTCTGGGCGGCTCCGGACGCACGCCTGCGCAGATGCCACCAGCAGGCGGTCCGAGCCCTGGCACGCCTCGGTGACGCACGCGCCCTGCCGAGCCTGCTCACGGCGCTGGACAGCGGCGTGGACGCCTGGCGTGCGGTGGAGGTCGTGCGGCATCTGCCGCAGGCGGCGGACCAGTTGACGCCGCGGCTCAACGATCACCTGCGCCGTGTCGACCTGTCCCAGGAGCGGGACGAGATGAGCGCCAACGCCCTCCTGTCCGCGCTGGCCGGGCTGGGCGATCCGGCCGCGATACCGGTGGTGCTGGACACGCTCCGAGCTGCCGTGCTCCACAACCGGCACGGCGTCACACGGTCGGCCCTCCAGGCGCTGCGGGCGTTCGGTCCGGCGGCGGCCGACGCGCGGGACACGATCCGGGCGCTGACCACCAGCACCGACGCGCAGGTAGGACCCGCCGCCGTCGCCGCGCTCTGGGCCGTGGGCGGAGACCGGGCCGAAGCCATGCCCCATTTGCTCCGCATGCTCGACGACTGCATCACCTTCCATGTCAGCGACGCGGCGGACCTGCTGGCCGAGATGGGCCCGCCCGCCTCCGCCGCCCTGCCACGCCTGCGTGAACTCCTGACGCACACCTACGAATGGGTGCGGGTGCATTGCGCGTCAGCGCTCTGGGCCATCGGCGGCGAGACCGAGGCTTCGGCCGTCCTCGAAACCCTCCTCCAAGCCATGACCCAGAACCCCGCGACGGCGAACCACGTCGTGAACTGCCTGGCCCGCATGGGCACCCACGCGGCACCCGCCCTACCCGTGCTCCACGAAGCCATGGCCCAGCCCCGCCGCGGCGGCAGGTTCCAGAACATCGAACACGACGAGGAACTTCAGCGCGTCAGCCGTACGTTGATCACCCGGCTCGACCCATCGGTGTCGGGCTGAGCCGGAGCACAGGTCTCAGTCCTCCGCGGGCATGACGCGAGTCACGTTGCCCTTCAGATCGGCGTCCAGGTAGCCGGTGTCGTGTTCGTCGCCCAGGTACACGGCCAGTCCCAGAGGGGTGTCGAACGTTTCCGAGGCCGCGCGGACCAGGACGTATCGCGAAGTCGGCTTGTCGACGTTGAGTTCCTTCTCCGCCTTCCTCAGGAGGGCGGGGACGACGTCCCAGTCGAAGTCGTCGAAGGTGAACGGCCGGTTGCCGGAGAAGATCGTGCTGCTGATGATGCCCTTCTCGACGCCACGACCGAGGCGGTAGGTGTAGCTGTCGTACTTCGTGTCACTGCCCTCGACCATGAGCTGCACGTTCACGTAGTCGGGATAGATCGTGAGGTCTCCCGCACGGTTCCGGCCGGTCTCCTCCTCGATCGCCGCCAGCGCCATGCGGATGCCGTCCGGCGTGAGCAGTCCGTTCTTCGCGTCGATCTTGTCGGCCGAAGCGGAGCGGCTCGCGTCGGGCTTCGCCGTGGACGTGGGGGACGAGCCCGACGTCGTGGGGGAGGAGGACTTGCGTGCGTCGGGCGTGGACGTCCCGGGTGAGCCCGCCGAGGAGTTGTCGGCCTTGCCGTTGTCGTCGGGGAGGAAGTTCCACACCAGCGTTCCGACCAGCAGCACGCCCGCGGCGGACGAGGCGACCGCGAGTCCGCGCTTGCCCCGCCCACCGGGTCGCGGTGCCGTGGGCTGGACGGTCGTCGTGCCCGGACTCGGCGTCCAGCCGCCGGGGGTGACGGTCTGCGCGGGCGGCCCGAAACCGGTGGGCGGCGGTCCGAACCCGGCAGGCGTGGCAGGCGTCACCGGCGCGGAGGGGCCGGGCGGCGGAGCCAGAGGGTACGACGTCGCCGGGTGCCCCGCCTGCGGGCCCGTGGCCTCGGCGGCGGCCGCGAGCATCCGGTCCGCCGTCTCGGTGTCCGGCCGCCGCGCCGGGTCCTTGGCGAGCATGGCGTTGAGGAACGGCGTCAGCGGTCCCGAACGCTGGGGCGGGGGCAACTCCTCGCTCAGCAGGGCCGCCAGCGTCGCCAGCGTGGTTCCCCTGCGCAGCGGGTGGTGCCCCTCGACGGCGACGTACAGCATCATCGCCAGCGACCACAGGTCGGAGCCCGGGCCGCCCTCGCCGCCCGAGATACGTTCGGGCGCCATGTAGTCGGGCGTGCCGATGAGGGAGCCGGTCATGGTCAGGACCGTGGACTCCCTGATCGCCGCGATGCCGAAGTCGGTCAGGACGGGACGCCCGTCGGGCCGCAGGAGCACGTTGGCGGGCTTCACATCGCGGTGCTGGATACCGACGTCGTGCGCGGCGCGCAGCGCGGCCAGCACCTCGCGGCCGATACGCGCCGCCTCGACGGGCGTCAATGGGCCCTGTTCGAGCCGGTCCTGGAGGGAGCCCCCGGTGACCAGTTCCATGACGATCCAGGGGTAGGCGTGGTCCCCTCCGTCGACCACGTGGTGGATGGTCACCACGTTGGGATGGTCGACGCGGGCCAGCGCCCTGGCCTCGCGCAGCACGCGGGCCCGGAGCGTGGCCGCGGCCTGCGGATCGTACTCGGCCAGCCCCGGATCCGAGGGCCGTACCTCCTTGAGTGCCACGGCCCGGTCCAGTACCAGGTCGCGCGCCCGCCACACCATGCCCATACCGCCGCCACCGAGCCGCGCCTCCAGCTCGAAGCGCCCGTCGATGACCCGTCTGCCGGATACCCCGTCGTTCATGGCGAGGAGCCTACGAGACACCGGTGACAGGCGCTCGGGTGAGGGGGCTTTAACGTCTCCCTGGAGAGCCACGGGGAGGGGTATGTGCGCATGGCCTACGTTCTGCAGGCTGTGATCGCCGCCGACCGGGTGCTGCGCACCGCCGCCCGGGATCTGCCGGCCGCCCGCCCGGCACCACTGGCCCAGGGCCTGTCGCTGATGCCCCTGACGGACGCCCTCCGGGATGCCCTGGCGGGCGGGGACAACGCGGGCACGGAAGGGTTTTGGCGGCTGCCGGCCGGTCTCGCCGGGGCTGCCTCCGCGTGGTCCGCCACGGGGCCGGTGGCCTACGTGGAAGCCGAGTATTTCGGCGGCACCGGTGAGCAGCACGCCGTCGTATGGGACCGCGGAGCCCTCGCCCTGGGACCGCTCCACGTGGAGGAGGGGCAGTCGACGCCCGCCGTCGGGAGTCCGATCTCCCAGGCCTTGCGACGGCTGGGGGTGGTGGTGGGCGGGGGCGATGAGGACGAGTTCGCGGCCGTCGGACTGGGACGGCGCCGGAGTACCTCCGCCTGGCTCGCCTGACGGCGGCTACCGGCCCGCACGTATCCGGGCGATCCGCCCGCAGAGGGCCTCAACCCGGCACCCCCGCCCGTGAATTGGTCCAGACCTGACTGGTCTACACCCTTGACTGGTACAGACCAAAGCGGTTGAGTGGTGTGGCACAACCCCCCACCACGGCCGCCCCCACGCCGTGTCCGGTCAACCGGTGCGTGCGGTGCGGGCTCGCTGCGTGCTGCCCCGAGGAGCGGCCGTGCCCCGCAAAGGAGTTGATTCAGTGTCGAGACGTCGTGTCTCCGCCGTCGTGGCCGTCCTCGCCCTCGCCGGCGCCGCCCCGGTGCTGCTTCCCGCCACGAACGCCGCCGCCGCGGCGTGCTCCAGCTACCCCGGCTGGGTCGCCGGCCAGTGGTACAACGCCGGTGACATCGTTCGCTACACCGACGGCAAGGCGTACGTGGCCGAGCACGCCAACCCGGGTTACGACCCGACCGTCAGCACCTGGTACTGGGAGCCGTACGCCTGCGACAACGGGCCGGGCAACCCCGACGCGCGCTTCGTCGTGTCGGAGGCGCAGTTCAACCAGATGTTCCCGAACCGGAACTCCTTCTACACCTACAGCGGCCTCACCGCGGCCCTGAACGCCTACCCCGGTTTCGCCAACACCGGCAGCGACACGGTGAAGAAGCAGGAGGCCGCCGCCTTCCTGGCCAACGTCAGCCACGAGACCGGCGGACTGGTCCACGTGGTGGAGCAGAACCAGGCCAACTACCCGCACTACTGCGACTGGAGCCGGCCCTACGGCTGTCCCGCGGGACAGGCCGCCTACTACGGCCGCGGCCCGATCCAGCTGTCCTGGAACTTCAACTACAAGGCCGCGGGCGACGCGCTCGGCATCGACCTGCTCAACAACCCCTGGCTGGTGCAGAACGACGCGGCCGTCGCCTGGAAGACGGCGCTGTGGTACTGGAACACCCAGACCGGCCCCGGCTCCATGACCCCGCACAACGCCATGGTCAACGGCGCCGGATTCGGCCAGACCATCCGCTCCATCAACGGCTCCCTGGAGTGCGACGGCAAGAACCCGGCGCAGGTGCAGAGCCGCGTGAACACCTACCAGCGGTTCACGCAGATCCTCGGTGTGTCCCCCGGCGGCAACCTGTACTGCTGACGGCGGAACCCGAGCACGGCGGCACGTGGAGTGTCATGCCCCTGACCGGCAGGTAGGCATCCCGCGTGCCGCCACCCCAAGGCGCGGCAAGGTTCAGCGGCTCCCGCGCCGCGCCCGGACGCTCAGCGCGACGACGGATACCAGGAACCAGAAGGCACCGAAGGCCGAGTACCCGGCCACGGTGGACAGCGCGCTCGCCGCCGAGCCGGACGTGCCCGCGATGACGGCCCCGGCGAGCACGGACTGCCCGCCGCTGACGATCATGGGCCACTGGGCGCCGACGGTCCGGCGGCGCCGCAGCGCCACGACGAGCTGCACGGCCCCGGCGAGCAGGGCCCAGACCCCGAACACGAGCAGGGCCGCCCTGACGGTGGAGAAGGCGGCCACGGCCATCCCTGCCGCGGTGGCGAGCCCGAGCCCCACATTGACGGCGCCGACACGGTCCAGGGACCCGGTTCCGGCCAGCCGGCGCTCCAGGATCGTGGACCCGGCATCCCACAGCGGGTAGACGACGAGCAGCACGCCCGCGATCGCCGTGACCCTGTCCGGTGACTCCAGCGAGGCGGACGTGGTGAGCACGAGCGCCACCCAGACGAGGGAGAACGCCACTCGGACGAGGTGGAGCGAACGGAGCCCGGAGGACGTCGTACCGGCAGTGGACGCGGCCGTGGACGCGGCAGTCGGATGTGCGGCAGCGGTCTGAGTCATCGCATGTCCCAAAGTGATCGTTTCGGAGTGAGACGGTCGCCTCGGTCAGGAGTCTCATCGGCCGGGGGCGGGGCCGCGTACTACGTTCGAAGTACGTCGTCGCCGCAGGTCTGGACGAGAATCGGGCCATGGTCAAGGCACAGAACAGTCCCGACGGGCCCGCGGTCCCGCTGTGGGTCCGCCGCCCCGAGGCGCTGAACCTCGCCGCCTACGCGGTGGCCGCGCTGGTGTTCACCGGCCAGATCGTGGCCGTGGTCCTGCGCGGCTCCGACTGGCCCACGGCCCTCTCCGTGCTCCTCGCCGGCGGCGGTGTCGCGCTGTCGTGGTGGCGGCCGTGGGCGGGACTGTTCGTGGCGAGCGCGGCGTCCTTCGCCGTCACAGCCGTGGGCCACGACCCGCTGTCGGTGTGGATGATGGCGGTGCTCGTCCTGTTCTCGGCCACGCTGAGGGGCAGACAGCCGGTGGCCGCGACCGCCCTGGTCGCCGCGTTCTTCCTCGGGGCGTTCATGACGCTGGGCGGATTCCGGGGCGGCGCGATCACGGGCGCCGCCGCGCTCTTCTCGGCCATCGCGGGAGGCGCGACCGGGGCCGCCCTGCGCATCCACCGGGAGCACTGGCTCATCCTGGAGGAACGCGCCGAGACCGCCCTCGCCACCCGCGAGATCGAAGCCACCCGCCGGGTGACCGAGGAACGGCTCCGCATCGCCCGGGACCTGCACGACGTCATCGGCCACCAGGTCGCCTTGCTGAGCATGCACCTCGGCGCCGCGGAGATCGGCCTGCCCGAGGACGCCGACGACTCCCGGCAGGCCCTCGTCTCGGCGCGCTCCAGCGCCCGCACCGTCGTCGTCGAGACTCAGCGCATCCTGGAGCTCCTGCGCCTGCGGGACACCGTCACCGACGACGAGGCCCTGCGGCCGACCCCGGCTCTCAGCGGTCTGGAAGCCCTGGTCGCCTCCTTCGAGAGCATCGGCCTCGACGTACGGCCCACGCTCGACCTGCCCGCCGGTTTCGTGGAGCCGAGCGTCGGCGTGACGGTCTACCGGGTCGTGCAGGAGGCGCTCACCAACGCCTACCGGCACGGCGAGGGACCGGCGACGGTGGAGGTGCGCGAGTACGGGGGAAGGATCCGCGTCACCGTGGAGAACCGTGTCGCCGACACGTCCCCGGACTCCGGACCGGGCTCCGGCCTCGGCCTGGTGGGGATGCGCGAGCGCGTCGAGTCCTCCCACGGGCGGCTGACGATCGACACGCACGACGGCCGATTCCGGGTCCGCGCGGAGTTCAGCCCCCTGGGAGCGGCCGTATGACGCCACGGACCAGGATCCTGATCGTCGACGACGAGCCCGGGATCCGGGCCGGTATCAGGGCGATGCTCCGCCTCGACCCCGGCCTGGTCGTCGTGGGCGACCTCGCCGATGGGCTCCAGGTCGCCCCCTTCCTCCGCGAGCACCCCGTCGACCTGGTCCTGATGGACATCCGCATGCCCGGCATCGACGGCGTGGAGGCCACCCGCCGGATCCGCGCGGAGCACCCGCCGGAGAAGCTGCGGGTGATCGTGCTGACCACCTTCGACCAGGACGACATCGTTCTCGGCGCCCTGCGCGCCGGCGCCAACGGCTTCCTGAGCAAGACCGTCAGCCCCGCCGAACTCGTCGCCGGAATCACCGAGGTCATGGGCGGAGGCGGCGCCCTGTCGGCCGCCGCGACGGCCGCGCTCATCGGACACGTGGCCGACAGCCGGACCCCGGTCGTCGACCGCGAACTCCTGCGCCGCTTCGACGCCCTGACCCCCAGGGAGCGGGATGTGGTCGTCCTCGTCGCGAGCGGACTCGGCAACGACGAGATCGCGGCCCGGATGTCGGTGTCCCCGTTCACCGTGAAGACCCATGCGGTACGCGCCATGACCAAGGTCGGCGCACGCGACCGTGCCCAACTGGTCTCGTTCGCCTTCCGCGCCGGGCTCTACCCCTGAACTCCCGCACCGCGAAGCGGTGATGAGCGCCCCGCCGAAGCCCGTCAGGGCAGCCGGTCATTGTCAGTGGCTGATGGCAGGATCACCGCATGGCTATCGTACGGACCACTCCACCGCGGCCGGTCGACGTGCCCGCGGTCTTTCCAGAACTCGCCTCGCTGGCGCGCCCCGCGATCCGGCTGCACCCTCGCCCCGGTGAACCCTCGGTCAAGGAGAGTTCCGTCGGGGGACCCCTGCTGTGGCCGGCGGACGAGCCGTGGCCGCACTGCGAAGGCCCCCACGTGGACGCCGGGTTCCGCAGGCCGCCGGCCGAAGTGCGGATGGAAAGGCGCAGACGGGCGCGGCTGCACCGTGACCCCGAAGGCCCCGCCTGCACACCCGAGGAAGCGGCCGTCAAGGAGCAGGCCGCCGCAAGGCTGAGCGAGCGACTCGACTCCGCACTCCCGCGGCCTGCGGACAGCCCGGTCCCCATGCTGCCCGTGGCCCAACTGTATGTACGCGACATACCGCTGCTGCGTCCGCCGGGCCAGGCCGACCTGCTCCAGATCCTTTGGTGCGCCTACGACCACGAACCGAACTACAAACCCGCGACGGCCCTGTTCTGGCGCTCCGCCGCCGAGGTGGTCGACATCCTCGACGCACCGCCGGAACCGTACGAGGCGGAGTACGACGGCTACGTTCCCCAGCCCTGCCTGTTGGCACCGGAAACCGTCACCGAATACCCCAACAGCCTCGATCTCGGCCCGGAGTTGAGCCGGGTGGTGGGGGACTGGAGCCGATGGCAGGCGGCCGGCGCAGCCGTGGACGACGCGTACGCGGAGTACCCGGCGGAGTTCTACGACAGCGACCTGGCCGATTCCCCGGGCTGGAAGGTCGGTGGCTGGCCTCCGTGGGGCCGCACCGACCCGCACCCGTGCTACTGCACCGTGTGCGAGGCACGGATGGTCCCGCTGCTGACCATCGCATCCTTCGAATGGGACGGCGAGACGGACGGCTGGGTACCCTACGAGGACCGGGCCGCGGCCGCATCCGACTACCCCGCCGGCCTGAGCCCCGCCCAGCCGACGGGAGTCGAGGTCGGCAGCACGGACAACATGCAGCTCTATGTCTGCCCGGAGTCGCCGGAGCACCCGCATACCGACTTGATCCAGTGAGCCGTCGCTGAATCCGGATCGTCCAGGGGGACGAGGACACTGCCCGTGCGGGCGCGGACGACCTCGGCGACGCCGTCTGTGCGTGGGGGTTCGTGGTGGGGGAGTGGCACGCCGCTGCGGCGGCGACGCGGGACCGGAAGCGGGACACGAGCTGTGAGCGCCAGATCGGCTGGGAGGTGGCCGCGAAGGCAGCCGTGCGCGCCGGTCGGCCGGTGATCGAGGGGCCGGCCTCCTCCGTGCGGCCGGAAGAGGCCGGGCCCGCCCGGGAGTTGCTGCGGGTGATGGACGGGACGCCGCCGTTCCCCGAGCTGTGAGCCGTCATCACGCAGACACGAACGGCTCCGACAAGTGCGGTGTCGCCAGATGCAGCGTGGTGGCGGCCGGGCGGTCGAGCATGCGCTGCCTTGAGAGCCTGGCCGTCTCGGCGTCGGCCTCGTGTGCGTAGGCGAGTCGGGGATGCAGGAGCTGGAGCGCGTGGACGAGGAGGTCGCCCGTGACGAGGGCCTGTTCCCGTCCGTCGGCGATCAACACGCTCTGGTGGCCCGGCGTGTGACCCGGCGTGGCGACCACCCGGCCCGTGCGCAGCGGCGTGTCACCGTCGAGGAGCCGGAGTTGGCCGGTGGCCGCGAGCACATCGGTCAGCGTCTCGCGAAGCTGCGGGTTGAGGGCGTCGAGCGCGTCGAACTCGGCCCGCTGAAGCAGGTATTCGGCGTGGGGGAAGTAGGGGCGACGGCCGCTGCCGGTCCCGCCCGCCTCGGTCACGACCGCCCATCCGACGTGATCGGTGTGCAGATGCGTGAGCACCACGGTGTCGACCTCGCCCGGCTCGATCCCCGCCGCGGCGAGCGAGTCGGGCAGTACGCCCGGCACCGGCGCCCACGCCGCGGCGGGACTGTCCGCGGGACCGATTCCGGCGTCCACGAGGGTGACGCCGTGGTCGTCCCGGATCGCGAACGCCCGGAACCGCAGCAGCCAGCGCCCCTCGGCGTCCACGGCGCCGGGGTCGTAGGCATCGGCCTCCGCCCACTGGGCGGCGGTGGCCCCGGGGAACGCCTCGGCGCGCGGGGTGAAGAACGGGCCCTCACCGTCGGGGAGGGCGATGATCTCGGTCGAACCGATCCGGAGACGGGGAAGGCTGGGTGACATGGCCGTGATCCTTCCACGTGGGGCGGGATCAAGGGCCTGTTCAGGGTGCCGAGTTGCAGACCCGCGCCACGGCAGACCCACGGGGCCGACAGCGGTTACGCGCCGTCGGCCCCGCGTCCCGAGGGATCAGCAGCAGCGGCTCATGGGCTGACCCTCCCGCTGCCTGGCCTGCTGCTCGTCGAACTCCCGCCGGGTGGGCGCCGGAAGGTGGGGGTGCAGTTCGCGGTGCCGGGCGCAGTAGCGCTCGTACTGCGCCTCACCAGTGAGCTCCCGGAGATACCAGCGCACGGTGCGCAGCATCCGTACGGCCCGCGTCCTCATGACCGGGTCCCCACCAGCGCCTCGTCGGAGGTCTCCGGCGCGTCGAGGCGGGACTCGACGTACGGCACCTCCGAGGTCGGCAGCGGTTCCGGCGTACGGACCGCGCGGACGCACACCACCGCGCAGTTGACCAGGACGATGAGGACCAGCAGGAGGAAGATCGCCATGAGTACGCCGTCGACGGTGTTGTTGAGGACGATGGTGTGCATGTCGTCCATGTTCGCGGCGCCGGGCAGCAGTTCGCCCTCGTCGATGGCCTGGGAGTACTTGTCGCGGAGGGCGAAGAAGCCGATCTTCGGGTCGTCGGAGAAGATCTTCTGCCAGCCCGCGGTGAAGGTGACGGCCACGTCCCAGGCGAGCGGGATGCCGGTGACCCAGGCCCAGCGCAGCTTGCCGTGCTTGACGAGGATCGTGGTGGTGATGGCCAGGGCGACCGCGGCCAGGAGCTGGTTGGCGATGCCGAACAGCGGGAAGAGCTGCTTGATCCCGCCGAGCGGGTCGGTGACGCCGGCGTAGAGGAAGTAGCCCCAGGCGCCGACGACCAGGGCGCTGGTGATCCAGATGCCGGGCTTCCAGGTGACGCGGCCGATGGGCTTCCAGACGTTGCCGAGCATGTCCTGGAGCATGAACCGGCCCACGCGGGTACCGGCGTCGACCGTGGTGAGGATGAACAGCGCCTCGAACATGATCGCGAAGTGGTACCAGAACGCCTTCATCCCGGCGCCGCCGAACACCCCGGAGAAGATCTCCGACATGCCCACGGCCAGGGTCGGCGCACCGCCGGAGCGGCCCACCAGCGTCTCCTCCTCGACCGCCTTGGCGGCGGCGGTGAGCTGGTCGGGGGTGATGGTGAAGCCGATGTTCTTGACCGCTTCCGCCGCCGTGTCCACCGTCGGGCCGAGCAGGGCGGCGGGGGCGTTCATGGCGTAGAACAGGCCGGGTTCGAGCACGCAGGCGGCGATCAGCGCCATGACGGCCACGAAGGACTCCGTGAGCATGGAGCCGTAGCCGATGAGGCGGACCTGGGACTCCTTCCGGATCAGCTTCGGGGTCGTGCCGGAGGAGACCAGGGCGTGGAAGCCGGACAGGGCGCCGCAGGCGATGGTGATGAACAGGAAGGGGAAGAGGGAGCCGGAGAAGACGGGACCCTCGCCGTTGGAGGCGAAGTCGGTGACCGACTCGGCCTTGAGGTTCGGGGCGGCGACGAGCACGCCCACCGCCATCAGCGCGATGGTGCCGACCTTCATGAAGGTGGACAGGTAGTCACGGGGCGCCAGCAGCAACCACACCGGCAGGACGGAGGCGACGAAGCCGTAGCCGATCAGGCAGAAGACCAGGGTCTCCGGGCTCCAGATGAAGTGCTCGGCGAGGGAGGAGTCCTGGACCCAGCCGCCGCCGACGATGGCGAGCAGCAGCAGGGCCACGCCGATGAGGCTGGTCTCCACGACCTGGCCGGGGCGCAGGTAGCGCAGGTAGAAGCCCATGAAGAGGGCGATCGGGATGGTCATGGTGACCGAGAAGGTGCCCCAGGCGGACTCGGCGAGGGCGTTGACGACGACCATGGCGAGCACCGCGAGCAGGATGATCATGATGGCGAAGACGCCGAGCAGCGCGGCGGCTCCGCCCACCCTGCCGATCTCGTCGCGGGCCATCTGGCCGAGGCTCTTGCCGTCGCGGCGCATGGAGAGGAACAGGACGATCATGTCCTGGACCGCGCCGGCGAAGATCACGCCCGCGATGATCCAGATCGTGCCCGGCAGATAGCCCATCTGCGCGGCCAGGACCGGGCCGACCAGCGGGCCGGCGCCGGCGATCGCCGCGAAGTGGTGGCCGAAGAGCACCCGCTTGTCGGTGGGGTGGAAGTCGACGCCGTCCTCCAGCCGCTCGGCGGGCGTGGCGCGGGTGTCGTCCACCTCCAGGACGCGGCGCGCGATGAACCGCGAGTAGAAGCGGTAAGCGATGGCGTACGAGCCGAGCGCGGCCACGACCAGCCAGACGGCCGAGATCTCCTCGCCCCGGGACAGGGCGAGCACGGCCCAGGCGATCGCTCCGACGAGTGCGACGGCGCTCCAGATGGCGACGGACTTGGGCGACATCCGTGAGGTGCCTGGAGCCTTGCCGTCGGATACGGGCGGGGCTGATGTGGGCATGACGACTCCCGATCTCAAAAGGTGAGCAACGAGGCGAATCAGTACGGGGAACTGCGGCTCAGCGATGTCGGTGCGTCAGTACGTACGCGGCCAGCAGACACAGGCAGCACCCCGGCACCCAGGCGAGCTGGTACCAGTAGAAGAAGGGCGTGCCCGCCAGCCGCGGATCGGCACCGGCGTACAGCGGAACCCCCAGCAGACCGGCCGCGGGTGCGAGCAGCAGGGCGGGTATCACGACGCGCCGTAGCCGGTTGTCACCCCTGCGTGCCATGACCTGCCCTCCCCTCCCGTCAGCTGTGGGTTTGTGCAAGAGTTGCCGACCGACCGGAGACGGTTGACAGCGTATGTCGAGAAAATGTCGCGGAAATTTCCCGCCGTCTCCTGTCCTCCGAACGAGGGACTCGCGCAACTGCGTGAGTGAGGGCACTTGCACACCAAGGACGGTGAACCATGGCGGACGGCGCCATGACCACGACGTTCCTCGCCGTGATCGGCGGAGCGTCGCTGCTCGCCGTCACCGCCCGCCGCCTGCGCCCGACCGACCGGCTCCCCTCCTTGGAGGGCTGGGCGCTCGCCGACCGCAGCCTCGGCCCGGTCTGGACCTGGCTGCTGCTCGGCGGCACGATCTTCACCGCGTACACCTTCGCCGCCGTCCCCGGCCTCGCCTACGGCAACGGCGCGCCCGCCTTCTTCGCCGTGCCGTACACGGTGATCGTCTGCCCCCTGGCCTTCGTCCTGCTCGCCCGCCTGTGGACCGTCGCGAACCGGCACGGCTACGTCACGGCGGCCGACTTCGTGCGCGGCCGGTACGGCTCGGCGCCGCTCGCCCTGGTGGTCGCGCTCACCGGCATCCTCGCGACCATGCCGTACCTCGCGCTGCAACTGCTCGGCATACGGGCCGTGCTGGCGGCGGGCGGCCTGTACCCGGGCGGCGTGACCGGGGACGCGCTGATGGTGGCCCTCTTCGCGGGCCTGGCCATCGCCACCTACCGGCACGGACTGCGCGCCCCGACCGTCATCTCGGCCCTCAAGGCCATCGCCGTGTTCGTCTCCCTCACCGCGGTGACCTGGCTGGTCCTCGACCGCCTCGGCGGCCCCGGCCCCGTCTTCGACGGCGCGGCCGAACGCCTCGGAGGCCCGGCCCTCCTCCTCACTCCGGAACAGCAGCCGGCCTACGCCACCCTCGCCCTCGGCTCGGCCCTCGCCCTGCTGATGTACCCGCATGTGCTGACCGCGGGCTTCGCCGCCGACGGCCCGGAGACCCTGCGCAAGGTCTCGGTGGCCCTGCCCGCCTGGACCGGACTGCTCGCCCTCTTCGGCTTCCTCGGCATCGCGGCCCTCGCGACCGGCGTGCAGGCCCCCGAGGGCGGCGCCGAGGCAGCAGTGCCGATGCTGGTGGACCGCCTGATGCCGTCCCCGCTGGCGGGCCTGGTCTTCGGCGCGATCACCGTAGGAGCGCTGGTCCCCGCGGCGGTGATGTCCATCGCGGCCGCCACCAGCTTCGTACGCAATGTGTACGTCGAGTACGTCCATCCCACGGCCACGCCCAAGCGCCAGGTACGGGTCGCCAAGCTCGTCTCCCTCACCGCCAAGGTCGGCGCGGTGGCGTTCGTGTTCGGGCTGCGCGACCAGGACGCGATCAACCTCCAGCTCCTCGGCGGGGTCTGGATCCTGCAGATCTTCCCGGCCGTCGCCGTGGGCCTGTACACCGGCTGGCTGCACCCGCGGGCGCTGCTGGCCGGATGGGGCGTGGGCATGCTCGCGGGCACCGCCATGGTCGTCCGGGGCGGGTTCTCCTCGATCGTGCCGCTCGGCTCCGGCCCCGAGATCTACGCCGGACTGGCCGCCCTGCTCCTCAACATGACCGTGGCTGTGGCCGGCACCTTCGTGCTGAGCCGCCTCGGCGTCCCGCGCGGCGCCGACCTGACCGACCTGCCGTCACGCCTGCTCGCCAGGCGGCACCCCGAGACGGGAGCCAACAACGCATGAGACAGCATGTGAGACCCGAGCGCGGCACGGCGGTGTCCGCCGTGCCCCTGCCTCCCGCGGCGAGCGACCCGGCGGACGCGGAGCGCGAGGCCGGGGTGGCCCGCCTGTTCGAGGCGCACTACTCGTCGATGCTGCGTCTCGCCGTCCTGCTCGGCGCCGACGACCCGGAGAACGTGGTCGCGGAGGCGTACTACCAGATCTACCGCAAGTGGCGCCGCCTGAAGGACACCGCCGCCGCGGAGGCCTACCTGCGTTCCACCGTCTGCAACCTGACCCGCATGCGGATACGGCACCTGCAGGTGGTCCGCAAGCACGTGGAGAAGCCCGCCGACGAACTCGTCGCCTCCGCCGAGAGCACGGCGATTCTCCGCGACGACCAGCGCGTCCTCATGGACGCGCTCCAGCAGTTGCCCGCCCGCCAGCGCGAGGCCCTCGTGCTGCGCCACTGGCTCGGACTGAAGGAGAGCGAGATCGCCGCCGCGATGGGCATCTCCTGCGGCTCCGTCAAGACCCACACCTCACGCGGCCTCGCCGCCCTGACCCAGGCGATGGAGGCCCGGCGATGAACAACACCGGTGCGGACCGCACGGAACAGGAACTCCGCGAGGCGCTTGCCGCCCTCGCCGACGGCGTCCAGGCCGCTCCCGACCCCGACGTCTACCGCACGGCACGCGGCGAATGGCGCCGCCGCGAACGACGCCGCCGCCTCGTCCTCGCGGTCCTGATCGCGGTCGTCTTCACCCTGGCGACCCTGCTGGGCCTGTGGGTCCTGAACCAGGCCCCCGAGAAGCCGGGCGTGATCTTCTCGGGGAACGGGACGGTCGTGGGGATGTCGACGGAGGCGCCGCCGGCCGGGGACGACTAACCGGGCGTCGCGACGATGTCAGTGGGTCCTGCGAGGCTGTCCGTCGTGGACGAACTCGTGGAACGCGTCGACGCGGCAGACCGGGTACTCGGGGTGGTCAGCCGGAGGCAGGCTGTCAGAGAGAACTGGCTGCACCGGATCGGCGTGACGGTGTGCCGCGACGAGCACGCCCGCTACCTGGTCCATCGACGTGCCGATCAACTGTCCCGCTTCCCAGGCCACTACGAACTCGGGATCGGGGGAGCGGCGGGTGTCGGCGAGTCCTACGAGCAGGCCGCCGCGCGCGAACTGGCCGAGGAGCTGGGGATGTCGGCGCCGGTGCGCTTCCGGTTCAAGTTCCTCAACCGGCGCGGGCTGAGCCCGCATTGGCTCGGCGTGTGCGATGCCGAGCTTTCGCAGACCGGCACCCCCGACCCCGGTGAGGTGTCCTGGCACGGCTGGCTGACCGAGCCCGAGCTGCGACGGGCTCTGGGCCAGTGGACCTTCACTCCTGACAGCCAGGAGATATTCGATCGGTACCGTCACTGACTGCCCGTTACAGTGCTCGGATGTGCGTCTACGCCATGGCCTCCTACAAGCTGCATTACGCCTGCCTGTCGTGCCGTGTCAGCTTCAAGCGGCATGCCGATCCGCGGCGGGAGCACATGTGCCCCAATTGTTCCGGCCCCCTCACCTGCGCAGGCCACGACTTCGCTCCGCCGCGCAGGCGTGATGTCCGTAAGTGGGCGGCCGTGGCAGCGGTGTTGGGGGAGGGGCTGCGTTACGAAGGGCGGACGGCGTGCGGGTGCGGCAAGGAGCCCAAGTACCGCCCGCGGACACGAGCCGAAGTCCGGGTACGCCGGACGGTCGCCGCGAGGGAGGGACTCGCGCTGTCCGAGGCGCTGTCCAGGCCGGATCCGCTGACTCCGCTGATGGATTGACCGCTGCCATGAACCGCCTGCTGCACCTCGACCGCACGCTCGACGAACTCGACCCGCCCCGCTGGGAGGAGTCGGCCGCCTCGGAGGCAACCCCCTTGGTGCGCAAGGTGCATGCGCTGCGGCGGATGCGCCTCGGGGAGCTCACACCGGCGGATCTGCGCACCCTCGTGTCGCAGCAGGTAGGTCTGCCGTTCGTGCTTCCCCTCGCGGTGCGCCTGCTGCTCGACGAGCCCTTGCTCGATGCCTACTTCTACGAGGGTGACCTGTTGTTCGCCGTGGTGAGCGTTCCGGAGTCGTCCTGGGCCGTGTTCCCGGACCTTGCGGGCTCATTGCGCACCGTCATCCTGGCCCTGCCGGACAACGCGGTGGACAGCATGCCCCCCGGCGCCGCCGAGCAACTCGCCCGCTTCGCCCACCGCCAAGTGGGCCACTGAACCCGACCCGTCCTCCGTGACTTCACCTCCCGGAGGAGGAGGCCAATGTCAGACCCCTCGCCTAGGCTGGCGCACAGATTCGATCAAGGAGTGGGAATCGTGCGGATTGAGCGTCACCAGGTGGGCGAGGCGGCCGTGTCGGCGGCACGTGAGGACTTCGCCAATCGCATCGGACGTCTGGTGAGGTCCATGTCGAGGGCGGACCGGATGGCCGTGTACGAATGGCAGTCGATAGCCGAGGAGTTCCTCGGCTACTTGGGCGCCCTGTCCGTCGCGACACCCGACCTCGACACGGCGGAGGCCAGAGCCGTCCTCAAGGACGCCTCCGAAGCGGCGGCCGGTGCGGTCGCCTACGCCGCGTACCACCCGCACTGCAGCTTCCAAGTCACGTTGGACTACGTGAACTTCGGCATGGGCTACGACCCCGGCTCGGACGCCCCGGAGGACAGGGTCACGCCCGGCGAGTGGATCGACGCGCTGTGTCTGACCGTCCTGCGGGACAAGGCGAAGTGGCACGGCGAGGCCTTCCACTTCGCGCGGGAGAAGTTCGCCGAGGGGGCGCAGGGGACGCCGGCCGGGGAACTCGCCACGGGGTTCATGGCCGTAGTCCTGGACGACACCGGCGACGACGAGGAGTATCCGCCGAACGCCCAGGCCAAGATCGCCGCCGTCGACGCGGCCCTGGGCCGGATCCAAGCCCGTGCTCAGGAGATCGGGGAGCCCCTCCTGGACCGCCCTCACAGCGTGGCCCTGCAGACACTGCGGGCCCTGGCCGCAGAGGACCGCAAGGGCTTCGACGACGGGCTGGCCGACCTCCTCGACCGGCACCGGACGCTGCACGGTTCGTCGGCCGACCCGCGTCATCTCCTGCCGTTGGTCCCCCTTGCCCTGACCGCGCTCGCGTACCGGACGCTCGGCTGGGAGCCGGCCGTGCGCACCGAGTATCTGCCGCACGCGCTGATCAGCGGATTCGAGTCCCGCGGTCCGCGGGTCGGCCCGTTCGGCCGGAACCGGCGGCGCGACGCGGTCGCCGCTATTGCCGCAGGCCCCGTCGTCGTGGAACGCCCGTCCCGCGAGTGGCAGGAGAGCGAGGAACTCGACGCGCGGGACCAGAAGCGCGTCATGGAGGCGCTCACCCCCGTCGACGGTGAGCCGCTCAGCGTGCGGGCGCTCAGTGATGTCATGGCTCACCAGGCCCATCTCTTCACCTGGCGGTCCGCGGTCTCCTCGGACGTGACAGACGCCCAGCTCGGGCACCTCCGCCTGGGCTCCCAGGCCGCGGGCGCCCTGTTCCGTATCGCCATGGCCGAGCCCGGCACCGAGGTCGAGGTGACGGTCGACGGCCGCGAGCTCCGCTACACGGCCGTGCGGAACGACGCGGCGGGCGCCTACGCCTGGCACATCGGTACGAACCTCGCCCTCATCACCGGCGTACGCGAGGACCTGGCGCCGCTGGTGCTCGCCGGTCCCAACCACGCCGACGCGGACGGTTCCGCGTTCACCCAGTACCGGCAGGCCCTGCACGCCTACCTGAAGGGCGATGACCCCGAAGGCGCCGCGGAGCGTGCGCTGCAGCAGGCGGAGCGGGCCAAGGACTGGGGCTTCGCCATGCCGCCCGCCGTACTGCTCTCGCAGCTGGTGGAGGGCGACGAGGAGAGCTTCAACCTCGCCCTGCTGGACGCGCTGGAGGCCCACCGTGACTACTACAGCGTCGCCGACCGCGTCGACGACGCGGACGGCTCCCTCGACCTGAACATCCTCGCCCTGACCTGCCACGCCCGCCGACGGGGCTGGGACATACGCGTCGAGTCCCCGTACCTTCCGCCGAGCCTCCTGGCGGCCGCCGAGCGGATCTAGTGCGGCCCCGCAGGAGCGGGGTGCCCCTCCGGCACCGCCCCATAAGGTGTGCCCCATGCCTGCGAAAGTGAGTGCGGCGAAGTCTCGTGCCGCGTTGCACATATCGGCGCGTGTGTGCGCCGAGTTGCTGTTGGTTTTGGTCGCGGTCGCCGTGGCTCTCTGGCTGCTCGACAGGATGTGGTCGGTGGTGTGGCCGCTGACCCTCGGTCTGTTGCTGACCACGTTGACCTGGCCGCCGACGCGGTTCCTGCGGAGGCGAGGGTGGCCGCCGGCCCTCGCCGCGGGGCTGGTGACCGTCCTGTTCCTGCTCGTCGCCGCAGGCGTCGTGGCGTTGATCGCGGTTCCGGTGGCGTCGCAGTCGGGGGAGCTGACCGACGGCGTGGTCGAGGGTGTGCAGCGGCTTCGGGAGTGGGCCGCGGGCCCGCCGCTGAACATCGGTCACGCCGAGATCGACCGGGCCTTCGACAGTGGGGTGGACCGGGCGCAGGAGGGGCTGGGGAGTGCCGTCAGCGCCCTGGTGTCGGGAGTGAACACTGTCGTCAACGGCGTGATCACCGCCGTACTGGCCCTGTTCCTGATGTTCTTCTTCCTCAAGGACGGGCCGCGGTTCCTGCCCTGGCTCTCCCGTCAGCTGCCCGGCCGCCTCGCCACCGACATCCCCACCGTCGCCGCGCGCGGTTGGAACACCCTGGGCTCGTTCGTCCGCTCCCAGGCCGCCGTCGGCCTCATCGACGCCGTGCTGATCGGGATCGGCCTGTGGATCCTCGACGTGCCGCTGGTGCTGCCGCTCGCGGTGCTGACGTTCGTCACCGCGTTCGTACCGATCGTGGGCGCGCTGTTCGCCGGTCTCGTCGCGGTCCTCATCGCCCTGGTGTCCAACGGCCTGACCGACGCGCTGATCGTGCTCGCCATCATCGTGGTCGTGCAGCAACTGGAGGGCAATGTGTTCCAGCCCATGATCCAGAGCCGGGGTCTCGGCCTGCACGCCGCCGTGATCCTCCTGGCGGTGACGCTCGGCGGCAACATGGCCGGCATCGTCGGCAGCCTCCTCGCCGTCCCGGTCACGGCCCTGATCGCGGTGGTCTGGGGCTACGTACGCGAGCAACTCGCCGAGCCACCGGCGGAGCCGGAGGACGACGGCGAACCGGAGGACGACGGCGAGCCGATGCCCGGTGCCGCCCTGCCGTCGTAGTGCCGTCGCTACGCCGCGCGCCGCGGTGACCGGAGCCCGTCCTAGTGCCGTTGCTAGCCGTGCGCTGCGGTGACCGGAGCCCGTCGTAGTGCCGTCGCTACGCCGCGCGCCGCGGTGACCGGAGCACGAGCAGGGTGATCTCGCTGGGGGCGAAGACCCGGAAGGGCGGGCCCCAGAAACCGGTGCCGCGGCTCGTGTAGAGGAGGGTGCGATCGCCGTGGCGGGTCAGTCCCGCGAGCGCGGGCTGGTCCAGCCGCACCAGGTAGTGGAAGGGCCAGATCTGGCCGCCGTGCGTGTGGCCGGAGAGCTGGAGGTCCACGCCGCCTGCCGCCGCCTCGTCGACGAACTTGGGCTGGTGCGCCAGGAGGAGTACGGGGTGGTCGGCGTCGGCGCCCCGCAGGGCCCCGGCGAGGTGCGCGCCGTGTCCGGCCAGCCCGGAGGACTCGGCGGTGACGTCGTCCACACCGGCGACCACCAGGGTGTCGCCGCCGCGTTCGAGCAGCAGGTGCCGGTTGCGCAGGGGCTCCCAGCCCAGCTCGTCCATCAGGTCGACCCAGCCCTGGGCCTCGCTGTAGTACTCGTGGTTTCCGGTGACGTAGACCCGCGCGTGGGTGGCCCGCACGGTGCCGAGCGGGGCGGCCTGGGCGCGGCGGCGTTCGGCCGTACCGTCCGCGATGTCGCCGGTGTGGCAGACCAGGTCGGCGTCGAGGGCGTTCACCTTCTCGCACACCCGGGCCGACCACCGCGCGCGGTCCAGCGGGCCATAGTGCGTGTCGGTGATGAGGGCGACGCGCAGTCCGTCCAACCCGGCGCCCAGGCGCGGAAGTCGCACCTCGACTCGGCGGACCCGGGGGACGCGGCGGGCCTCGGCGTACCCCCAGGCGAGCAGCAGGGCCGTTACGGCGAGGACGGCCCAGGTGACGATGCGCGCGCGGTCCTGGCCTTCCCCCACACCGGCCACGGTCAGGGCGATGCGCGCCGGAACGCCGAGCAGAACCGTCCAGGTGAACAGGACCCAGCTCCCGCCCAGCAGGGTGTCACCGATGATCGCCGACCGGTCCTCCTGCCGTCGGCCGTGCCCGCGCATCATGGCGTACGGCATACCGACGAGGCCGAGGGCGAACAGGACCGTGCCGATGAGCGTGACCGGCAGCGGCCAGTCCTGGCCGGTGTGGAGGAGCATCCCGCACGGCACCGCCCACAGCAGGACGGGTGTGATCAGCGGGAGGTAGCGCATCAGGCGGAGCACCCGGCTGCGTGGGCGTGGGGCTTGGGCCGCCGCGCCGTCGGCGGGTCGGGTGTCGCTGGTGTCGGTCACGCTACCCCTCACAAGCCAGGCTGCCGTCCCTGGCACTGTAACCGCTCGCCGACGCGAGGGGCCCCTGGGGCGGGTGGCCCCGGTTCCGGTCAGAGTGGAGCGGCGGCCCGCTCGGCCCGGCGGGTGCCGCGGGTCATCAGCAGCCCCCCGAGGGCGGCGACGGGGTTCATGAGGACGCCGTAGACGGCGGCCGGAACGGCCAGGCTGACGCTGCCGAGCACGCTGATGGCCAGCGTCATGGCGATGGCGCTGTTGTGCACGCCGATCTCCATGGAGCAGGCGATGGACTGGCGCTTGTCCAGCCGCGCCATCCGCGGTACCGCGTACCCGATGGCAAGGCTCAGCGCGCAGAACACCACCGCCGTCGGCCCCACGTCCGTGACGTAGCCGCCGATGTTGTCCCGCTCGGCCACCACCGCCCCGGTGATGATCAGGACGAGCACGGCGACCGACAGGATCCGGACCGGGCGGTCCGTGCGCCCCGCGAAATCGGGCGAGCGGCGGCGCACGGTGAGCCCGATCGCCACCGGCACCAGAACCAGGGCGAACACCTGCAGAACCTTGCCGAACTGCAACCCCATGCTCTTCTCCCCGATGTCCGGTTCGAAGTAGTCGAGGGCGAGGTTCGTGATGATCGGCAGCGTCACCACGGCCAGGAGCGCGTTGACCGCCGTGAGCGTGACGTTCAACGCCACGTCGCCGCCGAAGAGATGGCTGTACAGGTTGGCCGTCGTCCCGCCGGGCGACGCGGCCAGCAGCATCATGCCGACCGCGAGCACGGGGGAGAGACCGAAGGCGAGGACGAGCCCCAGGCACGCGCCGGGCAGGAGAAGGAGCTGGCAGGACATCGCCACGACAACGGCCCGGGGGTGGCGCCGCACCCGCCGGAAGTCGTCCACCGTCAGGGACAGCCCCAGGCCGAACATGATGACGGCGAGGGCGAGCGGGAGGAACACGGTGGCGAGAGGAGTGTCCATGCGCGGCTCCGTCTTCGGCGGCAGGGGTGGCGCGGCGGTGCAGAGTCGCGGCCAGAGGACACCCGTAGACGCATTTGCGTGCGCATGCAGAGGTGTTGTCCGCATCGCGCACAGTAGAGGCGGGTGTGAGCACGGTCAACACGGCCTGTTCGGCACCGATTTGATATGGCCCGGGTGGCAACGGGCCATGCGGCCCCGCATGTCCGCGCAGGTCGGGAACCGCTCCGTGACCTTCGGCGTCACTTGGACGAAGCGTTCTTGGGGTGCGGAGGGGAGCCATGGAGTCCGGCGGGCGCATCACGGAGCTGACTGCCGCGCAGGAAGCCATGGCCGTCCACGAGGGCGCGACCGCGTACATCCTGCACCCCGAGCACGGCGCCATGGGCCACGCCCCGGGGACGTACCTGGTACGCCGCCAGGTGGAGCTCGACGACCGGATCGTCCTGGACTGAACGGCTCGCGGTCAGCCGAGCAACTCCAGGAGCCGCACCGCCTGCTTCTCGGCCGTGCCGACCGGGTTTCGCGGATGGTCGGGATCGTCCTGCGCCAGCAGAAACAGCCAGACCAGTGCCAGCAGACGTCGACACTCGCGCAGCCGTGCCGTCTCCGCGGGGGAAAGCTCGAAGCGAGCCAGAAACCCGGCCACATCGACGGGCTGCTCGACCCAACTGCCGACGTGTTCGGTGATCTCCGCAAGCTCGTAGGCGCGGTCGCTGCGGCCCGAGTCCTCGAAGTCGACGACTTGGACGCGGGAGCCGTCCCACAGGTAGTTGGCGAGATTCCCGTCGCCGGGGCCGAACACATCCGGGAAGTCCTGCGGGTCTTCCGCGTGGAGCCGAGTGCCGGCCAGCCAGCGCAGCCCTGTGTCCATGGCCTGCCCGACGGGCCCACCGGTGCGCGACGACGGGCCGTCGACCGCCCACGCGTTGATCAGGCGGACGAGGTCGGGTGGGAGGACCGGCCGTGACGGGACTGTGCGGAGCGCATGGGGTGGTACGGCGTTGTGGAGTGCGGTCACGGCCTCGGCGAGCGCGTCGAGTTGCTGGTTCCCCATGACGGTGCCACGCAGAGGTTCGCCGGTGAGTCGGGACATCACCACGAAGGGCCTCTCGGCCGCCAGATCCGCTTCGTACGGTTCCGGAGCGAGCCCCGGAGCATGGGCGGCGAGGAGTGTCAGTCCTCGCCATTCGCGTGCGGCTCGGCCGTCGCTGCCGGACGCGAACCGTTTGATCACGCGATGCGCAGTCATGTCGATCCCATGGGTGCCCCAGTGGCGCGAACTCATGAGAAGAGATCCTGCCCCAGCGTGCTGTCAGTGGTGGGATCTAGGGTGCTTGCCGTGGCTGACATCTATGAACTCATGCTTGCTTTCGACCTCCGTGACGAAGTGTCGGAAGCCGAAGTCGCAGAGCTTCAGTGGCATTTGGGGCTGGGGCCCCAGCCGGCAGAGCTGAGGATCGTGACCGGGTTTCCGTTGGTGGTGGAGGTGGAGGGCGAGGCGGTCGAGGTCGAGGAGATGCCCGAGCCTCTGCTGAGTTGTCAGGGCGAGGCGTACAAGGTGGGGGGTGCGCTGTGCTCGGTCCTGCTGCGCAAGGAGAACGCGTGGCGCAGTGGCTGGGCCCTGACCGGTCGGCAGGAGATACACCCGGACGACTTCGACCGCATCGGCGTACTCCTGACCTGGTTGGCGGACAGGGCGCACGATGTCCATCGCGGGGCGGACGGGAGCGTAACCGTCGGGTGGACCCGGTTCTACGAAGACGTGCGGCCCGAGCCGTTGGTGGTGCGGGACGGCCTGGTCGTCTGGCCCTCGTAGCACGGCGGGTGCGCCCACGCCGCCCGTGAAAGTTCGGCAGCCCCGGTAATCGCCGTGCCGCGTCGGACACAAACAGTCCGCGAGCATCATCGGAAGGGGAGGCCGTGTGGGGGAGAGCGCAGACGACTGGTCTCGGTTCGAGGCGGAGTACCGCGACTCGTACCAGGCAGTGAGCAGGTACTTGAGACGCAGGTTGCCGCCGGACTTGGTCGACGACGCGGTCTCGGAGGTCTTCACGATCGCCTTGGAACGCTGGTCGACACGGCAGGGCGCCGCCCTGCCGTGGCTGTACGGCATCGCCCGGCGGGTCGCCGCGAACGCGCGCCGGTCGCTGGGGCGGGCGGACCGGCTGGCAGGCCGGTTGCGCGACGAAGAGGACCCCCTGGGCGGCGAACCCGGCGCGGACACCGAGGTCCTGGACCGCATGGGGGCCGCTCGCGTACTCGAACGGCTGCCGGAGCGCGACCGCGAGGTGCTGATGCTGGTGTCGTGGGACGGCCTGGATCCGCAGGAGGCCGCCCAGGCGCTCGGGTGCGGCAAGGCCACCTTCGCCGTACGGCTGCACCGCGCCCGCCGAAGGCTGGAGCGTGAACTCGCAAGGGAAATAACGGCGGTTGCCGACCAGGGCTCTATGACGGAGAGGACGGCGACGTGAAGCGAGACACGGAACGCGTACGAGCACTGCTCACCGCGGCCAACGATCCGGCCGGTGATCCGGGAGAGGGCACGGGCTCCCTGCTGACGCCTCATGCGCAGCGCACACTCCAGGCGTTGCGCGAGGCCCGACCTCCGCGGCGGGTCCGCCCGCGCCCGGCACGGCGCCAAGTGCTCCTGGGGGCGGGCCTCGTCACAGTCGGAGTCGCGGTGGTGGCCGTACGCGGCGACCTCGTCCAGGGCGACGCCGGGGCGCCGGTCGCCTACACCCCGCCCGTGCTGTCCCTCCACCCGGTCGAAGGGAAGTCGGCGTACGCGTATCTCCAGGCGTTCGCGCGGCGCGTCGAACGGCTCGAACCCGAGCCCGCGCACGGCACTTACCAGTACTCGAAGACTTGGGGATGGTGGCTGCACACCGCAGGCGACGTCCCCGGGGGTGTGGCGAACGCCGCCGTCCCGACGGTGACCGAGTCGTGGGTCGCCGAGGACGGATCCGGACGACAGCGCAGCGCCTACGGGGAACCCCTCTACCCCAACCCGGAGCAGCGCAAGGACGCCCAGGACGCCGGGCTGGTGGCGGACGCGGGGGTGAAGGACCGGAACTTCGGGCCCGGGGAGTTCCCCGCCCCGGAAGGCGACGACTGGGGCGGCGTGGCACCCTTCTCGACCGACCCGCGAGTCCTCGCACGACAGCTGACCGAGGTCAATTGGGAGGGCGGAATGATCGTCTACGGGGTGTACGACATGCTCACCTATGCGGGCAGGACCGGCCCCGTCGATCCGCGTCTGCGGGCGGCCGCCCTGCGCGTACTGGCCGACCGCACCGGCGTGACCGTGGCGACCACCACGACCTGGAACGGCCGCTCCGCGATCGCGGTGTCGCAGAGCGAGACGTACGACGGCAGCAGGCAACGGGAGACCGTGCTGTTCGACCCGGAGACGGGCTACCCGGTCGGTACGGAGTCGGCCCTGTTCGGGCACGCCCGGCGCCTCAATGTCTCCGTACCCGCCACCCTCACCGTGACCGAGACCCTCGGACGGGGCCGCGTGTCCACCACCCGTGAAAGGCCGTGAGATGGCCGAAGGCGCGGCGGAAGACGTCTAGGAAGGTGCTGGCGGAGGACCGGATGGCTGAGGGAGCCGTAGATGCCTCACATGTACGCGAAGTACCGGTCGTGCTGGGCCGACCAAGACCCGTCGCGTTCGCCGGGACATCGATGGCACCGTAGAACTGGCGTCCTGAGCCAGCGCGGAGTGGGACGGCCCGAAGCGTTTCTCCAGGGCACTCACCAGCCGGGCGAAACACTCCCGCGAAGTGTCCAGATCGAAATCCGCCGGACGTTCCAGGTGTTGAGGGTCGTCGTACGCCAACAGGAGAGCCCGGACCTGGTCCGCGGGGCAGTTGGTCCCTGCCGAGGACAGTGGCGCCGTGGAGTAGGGCGGGTTGTGTCCCGCTTGGGCCGCCCGGCGTTCGAGGTGGCGGTAGCCGAGACCCGACCACACCTTCAGTCGGTGGAGCGCGGCGACGAAGGCGGCGGCGTCGGTGCCCGCGGTTCGGGTGGCGCGACGGCCATGGCTTCCCCCTTGTTGATCTGGTCGTACAGAGCCTCGCACAACCTCGAACACCCCACGGCTTGAGACACGGTGAGGAACCTCCAACCTCGGTGCGCATTACCGAGGTTGGAGGTTCCTCACATGCATGCGACAAGCCACTGCCGCATTACTTCCCTCGCCGCCGCTGCTCTCCTGCTGCTGGGCGGATGTGATGCCGAGTCCCGGGGCGAGGAGCCCTCCGCGCGGGCCCCGAAGGCCAAACCCCCGCGCCCGGGAGTCCGTCGCGGACTTTCTGCGCCGTACCTTGCCGTCCGGGCCCGGCCGAACCGTGATCGCCGCCCATGGCGACCAACCGTCAGGTCCGGAACCTTTCCCGGACGGGGAGCACGGCGCACCGCCACGATGTGCGCCCATGCCTGGGCGATCTCGCGGCGCAGCTCGTCCACCGCGGAGCGGACCTGGCCCAGCTCGGTGAGCATGCGCTCCTGGCGGCGCCGCAGTTCGCGGTTCTCCTCCCGCACGCCGGTCGTGCTGTAGGTGACATGCTCAAGAACCTTGCCGTGCCGGCTCTCCTGCACCTGGTGCTGCGCGATGAGCCCGGTGGTGGGGTCGGCCAGCATCCCCCTGATCTCGCCGATCAACTTCTCCATGTCCCGTCGTGTCACGCGCCCTCCCTTCGCGATGACCGGGACATCCTTTCCGTCCGCGCCTGGGCCGAAGCTGCTCTTTTCAGCCGTTTCGTACATGCCGGACGCAGCTGACACCCCAAGGCGCGCGCTCGGACAGTCGGCACGGCCGAGCGGCACACCCGCCCGGACTGGGTGATCCTGAGGGAGTGAAGGGTGCCCCGGCCCGCGCGTTCCCGGCCGCCCCCGCGTTCCCGGCTGCCTACGCCGCGTCCGGCCGCCGGGCCGTGCGTGTGGCGCTGGCCGCCGCGATCGGCTTCTACCTGTTCCGCTACGGACTCGACAATCCCGTCGCGGCCACCTACGCCCTCTTCGCCGTGGTGTCGCTCGGCGGGCTGTCGAGGATTCCGGGCACCGGGCGGCAGCGGGCGGCGACCATGCTGCGGGTGCTGCCGGTGTGCTGGGCACTGGTGGTCATCGGCACCTATCTCTCGGTACGCACCTGGAGCGCCGTACTCGGGATGCTGGCGGTCGGCTTCCTGCTGGCCTTCTCCGCCGTGGGCGGACCCCGCCCGGCGGGCGCGGCACCCGGGCTGCAACTGCTCTACATGCTGCCGTCGTTCCCGCCCTACGACCCCGACTCGCTCGGCGACCGGCTGGTCGGTACGACGACAGGGCTGGTGCTGCTGATCATGGCCGAGGCGCTGTTCCGCCCCGAACCCACCCCGGCGCCGTACGAGGAGCGGGCCGCGCGCGGCGCCCGGATCGCCGCCCACTTTGCGAGCACCCTGGCCGTGCCGCCGTACGCCCTGGCGGACGCCGACCGGGAGGCGGCCGAGCAGACGGGCCGTGGCCTGCGGTCGCTGATGGTGCCGGAGGCGGAGCGTCCGGCGGGCCCCGACGTGCGGGCGCGGGCCCTCGCCCACACCGGCCTCGCCGTCCGTACCCTCCTGAACCGCCTGTCGTGGCTCCCCGCCCCGCCCCGAACACCGGAGCCCGAGGTGACCGCCGTCCTGCGTGCCGTGGCCGACCTCGCCACGGCGACGGCCGGATGCCTGAGCGGCGGCTCCTCGCCGGTGCGGCAGTACGACGCGCTCTCCACGGCCCGTGCCGCGCTGGTGGCCATGCCCGCAGGCACCCCAGGGTTCCCGCCCGCCGTCCTGCGCGGGCACGCCGCCGTGCTGGAGATCGCCGACGCCGCGCTGGCGACGGCGGCGGCCGCCGACCGTGCCGTACGCGGGCGGCATGCCGAGGTGGAGGCGCCGCCGGAGCGGTTCTGGTACACCGCTGTCCCGCTCCCGGTGCTGTGGTGGCACCGGCTGCGCGGCCACGCCGGGCGGCGCTCGGTGCTCTTCCAGAACGCGGTGCGGATCGCGCTGGCTCTCACGGTGGCGCGGCTCGTCGCCGGGATCGACACGCTGCCGCACGGTTTCTGGGCCACGCTGGCCACGCTCAGCCTCACCCGGACCACCCTGGAGGCGACCCGGCGCACCGTCCGGCTCGCCCTCACCGGCACCCTGGCCGGGGCGCTGCTGACCGCCGCGATCCTGACCCTCGTGGGCACCCACACGGACGTGTACGCCGTCCTGCTGCCGCTGTGGATGCTCCTCGCCTTCACGGTCGGGCCGGTCAAGGGCGTCGGCTGGGCCCAGGGCCTGTTCACCGTGCTGGTGGCCCTGGTGTTCGCTCAGTTGGAGCCGTCCACCTGGCAGCTCGCCGAGGTGCGCCTGCTCGACGTGTTCGTCGGCAGCACCATCGGCGCGGTCGTCGGGCTGCTGGCGTGGCCCCGTGGGGCCCAGTCGGAGATGCGCCGCGCGGCCGCGGAACTGCTGCGCTCGGCCGCGGAGGTCGTGGTGGCGACCACCTCGTCCGTGGCCGGTGGGGCGGCCGCGATCGTGTCCGCGGTGCCGCCCGGACACCGGTCGCTGCACCACGCCGTCGTCCTCGCCGAGTCGGCCTACGCGCAGTTCCAGAGCGAGCCGACCAGCCTCACCGGCAAGGGGCCGTCGGTGGACTGGCAGGCCACGCTCATCGCCGCGCACCACACCCTGTGGGGCTCCGAGCGGCTGCTGACCCCGCCCGTCCCCGTGCCGGCCCCGGCGACCGCCCGGGCCGTGGGCGCGCTCGGCGAGCGGACGGCCGGGCGCATGCTGCTGGTCTCCGCCGCCCTGGACCCCGGCGCGGACACGCCGTCCCTGTCCGTCCCGCGGGTCGATCCGCTGTTCGCCGAGTTCAACCCCGAGCCCGTGGACGCGTCCCGGCAGTACTACGCCGTACTCGGCTGGCTGGAGTCCCTGGCGGCCGACCTGGCGCGGATGTCCCGCGGCCGCCCGGACAGCGGGACCGGGTGACGGATGGCTCGGTCAGGCCGGGTGACGGACAGCGTGGTCGGACCGGGTGACGGACGGCTCGGTCAGACCGGCTGACGGACAGCCCGGTCAGCCCATCTGTGCCGGCGCGGGCTCCTTGTGCTCCTCCTTGGCCGAGGCCACCGTGCCGCCCGGGTGCAGCAGCGCGAACAGGAACGCGATGCCGAGGGCGATGGCCATGCCGTAGAAGACCCACTGGTTGGCCTCGGCGAAGTCAGTCTGTACCGCGCCGACGATCTCCCGCAGCTGGTCGGAGCCCGGTCCGGTGCCCGAGGGCGGGTCGGCGTCGCCGCTGCCGGTGATGGCGCTGCTGACGCTGTGCGCCGCTTCGTGGGCCTCCTCGCTGGACAGGCCCCGCGCCTCCAGGGTGCTGGTGATGTTCGAGCGGGTGACGTGGGTGAGCATGGTGCCGAAGACGGCCATGCCGACGCTCGCCGCGTAGTTGCGCACGGTCTGCGTGATGCCCGTGACCTCGCCGTAGGACGGGCCGATGGCGCGGTTGACGGCGTCCGTGGAGGCCGGGGCCAGGATGAAGCCGATGCCCGCGCCCGCCATGGCCGCGTACGGCCACTGGTCGTGCATGTTCAGGTTGGTCAGCTCGCCCGCCCACAGCGCGAACCCGACACAGCCCAGGACGCCGCCGATCTTCAGCGCCGGACGCGCGCCCGTCTTGTCCAGGATCCGCCCGCCCCACTGCGAGGCGATGGCGAACCCGGCGAAGACGTACAGCAGGAACAGCGCGGCCTGGTTCGGCGAGGCGCTGAGCGAGACCTGGGCGTACACGGACGCGAAGAAGAACAGCGGGACGAAGGCGAGCATGGCGAAGAACAGCACCGCCGAGTCCACGGCGAAGCCCTTGTCCCGGAAGACGCGCAGGTCGATCAGGGGATGGCGGACGCCCCGCTCGTAGTGCACGAAGTAGCCGATGATCACCAGGCCGCCCGCGATGCACAGCCAGGTGGCGGGGTTGTCCCAGCCCCAGATGAAGGACTGCTGGAAGCCGAGCACGCTCAGGCCCATGCCGGCCGCCATGAGACCCGCGCCGACCAGGTCGAGGGTGCCGGGGCGGCGACGGTCGGCGATGTGCGCCAGCGCGGTCAGGATCAGCGCGATCACGGCCATGGGCACGTTGACCCAGAACACCGCGCGCCAGGTCCACGCCGCGGTGAGCCAGCCGCCCAGCAGCGGTCCCACGGCCGTCAGCGCGCCGGAGAGGCCGAAGAACAGGGCGAGGGCCCGCCCCCGGCGTTCAGGCGGGAACACCGCGACGACGACCGCGAGCGCGGCGGGGAAGAGCAGCGCCGCCCCGAAGCCCTGGACGGCCCGGAACGCGATGAGCCAGCCCTGCGCCACGTCCCCCTTGGGCACACAGCCGCACATCACGGAGGCGATGACGAACACGAGCGTGCCGATGACCACGATCCGCCGCGGGCCGTACAGGTCGGCCAGACGGCCGCCGACGGCGAAACAGGCGGCGAGAGCCAGCAAGTAGGCGTTGATCACCCACTGCATACCGGACGCCGACAACTCCAGTTCCCGGACGATGTCCGGGGCGGCGATGGAGACGATGGTCTGGTCGATGAACGTCATCGCGACCGCGAACATCATCGCCGCGAGTGCCAGCGTCTGCTGATGCGCCGAGCGAGGCGCGGGCGTGGTGTCACCACGCCCCAGGTGCGTGTCACTCACCTTCCCAGTCTGCGACGGACCGGGTCACCTCGCAGCGGGGACCGTCAGGCGGGCGGCTCGGCGGGGGCTCCGAGAGCTGCGGCGATGTGCCGCCAGATGGCGGCCACGGCCGACTCCGGGGTGACCGTCGGATCGCGCAGCATCAGACGGATGCCGTAGCCGTCGCTCAGCGACAGCACCAGCGTGCTCAGCTCGTCCACGTCGGTCGGGGTGAACTCGCCGGAGTCGATCCCGCGCCGGATCGCCCCCGACACCCAGCCGTGCAACTGCGCGTACAGGTCCACCGCGAAGACCCGCGTGGTCTCGTCCCGCAGCGCCCGCACCCACAGCTCCTGCCACAGCCGCCAGTCCTGGTGCAGCTGGGGGTCGGTGGGCAGCAGACTGCGCACGATACGGGCCAGGACGACCGCCGCCGGGGCCGTCTCCGCGTCCCGCTCCACGTCGACCGCCGTGTTGGCGAAGGAGTGGGTCATCGCCTCGGTGAACAGCTTCTCGCGCGTGTCGAAGTGGTAGTGGAGCAGGGCCGTGGACACCCCGGCCCGCTCCGCGACCATCCGCATCCGGATCTTCTCGAACCCGATGTCGGCGATGACCTCGCACGCCGCGGTCAGGATGCGCTCGCGCGTGTCTGCTGTGCGCACCTTGGTCGGCACGTTGCGGCTCCCCTCGTCCGGTGCCCGTGAGTCGTGACCATCTTCCCCCACGAAGGTCACGCCGGGGTCGGCGCGGGCCGGGAAGTCCCCTCGTCGTAGACGTGGAAGCCCCGGCCCGACTTACGGCCCAGCAGCCCGGCCTCGACCATCCGCGACAGCAGCGGGGGCGGCGAGTACTGCGGCTCGCGGAACTCCGCGTACAGCGACTCCGCGATGGCCCGCGTGGTGTCCAGGCCGATCAGGTCGGTCAGGGCGAGCGGGCCGAGCGGGTGCGCGCAGCCCAGGACCATGCCGCGGTCGACGTCCTCGACGCTGGCGCTGCCCGACTCCACCATGCGGATCGCGGCCAGCAGGTAGGGCACGAGCAGCGCGTTGACGACGAAGCCCGCCTTGTCCCGGGTGCGCACGACCTCCTTGCCGAGCACACCGGTCGCGAACTCCTCCGCGCGGGCCGCGGTTTCGGGCGAGGTGAGCAGTGACGGCACCAGCTCCACGAGCCGGAGCACCGGCACCGGGTTGAAGAAGTGCACGCCGATCACGCGGTCGGGGCGGCTCGTCGCGGCGGCCAGCCGGATGACCGGGATGGACGAGGTGTTCGTCGCGAGGATGGCGCGCTCGCCGATGACCACGGTGTCGAGGCGGGTGAAGACGTCGACCTTGAGGGCCTCGTCCTCGGCCACCGCCTCGATCACCAGGTCGTGGTCGCCGAGCGCGTCGAGGTCGTCGACGACGGTGATCAGGGACGCGACGGCGTCCCGCCGCTGCGCGCCGATCCTGCCGCCGGCGGCGGCCCGGTCCAGCGAGCGCTCGATGCGCAGCCGTCCGGTGCGGGCCGCCTCCGCGTCGCGTTCCACGACCGTGACCGGCAGATCGGCCCGGGCGCAGACCTCGGCGATCCCGGCGCCCATCAGCCCGCAGCCGACGACCCCGACGCGCTTGATGTCCGTCATCGATGTTCCTCTCCGTCAGGCGGTGGGCAGGTCCAGGACGCCCGAGCCGCGCTTGATCAGCTCATTGGCGATGATCAGCCGCTGGATCTCGGAGGTGCCCTCCCAGATCCGGTCCACGCGCAGTTCGCGGTAGAGCCGCTCGACGGCGTAGGCGCGGTCGTAACCCCGGCCGCCGTGGATCTGGAGGCAGCGGTCGATGACCCGGCCGGACGCCTCGCTCGCGGCGAGCTTGGCGATGGCCGCCTTGGCGTGCAGCCTCTTGCGGTCCTCCGGCGCGGAGTTGTCGACCTCCCAGGCCACCTGGTGGGTGTAGGCGCGGTTGACGGCGATGTCGACGGCGCTGTCCGCGAGCATGCCCTGGATGAGCTGGTACGAGGAGATGGGCGCCCCGAACTGCTCGCGCTCCACCGCCCAGTCCCGCGACAGCTCCAGGGCCCGCTCGGCGGCGCCGGTGGTCCGGGCGGCGATCATCAGGCGCTCCTCGGTGAACCAGGAGCGGGTGATGTCGTAGCCCTCGCCGATACCGCCGAGCACGGCGTCCTCGCCGACCTGGACGTCGGTGAAGGTGAACTCGGGGTGCTCGTAGACGAAGGTGTGCATGAAACGCGGGACGCGGGTCATCTCGATGCCCGGCGTGTCCTTGTCGACCAGGAACAGCGTGGGCGCGCGCTCCTCGCCCGCCGCCGCGAGCACGATCATGAAGTCGGCGTGGTCGCCGACGGTCACGAACCACTTCTCGCCGTCGAGCACCCAGCCCCGGTCGTTCCTGGTGGCGGTGGTGGCCAGGTTCTGCGGGTCGGAGCCCGCGCCGGGCTCGGTGACGGCGTAACAGTCGCGCCGCTCGCCCTTGATCACCGGGATGAGGAACCGCTCGCGCTGCTCGGGGGTGCAGAAGCGCAGCGCGTTCGCCGGCCGCCACACCATGTCCCACAGGGCGCCGGTCAGCCGCCCCAACTCTTCCTGCACGGTGACCTGTTCGGCGATGGTGAGACCGGCACCGCCCCACTCGGCGGGCATGTTGACGGCCTGGAGCCCGGCGTCCAGCACCGCGTCGCGGACCTTGGCGTGCGCGTCGGCGGGCAGGCCGTTGTCCTCCTCGCACTGGTTCTCGTAACCGGCGATGAAGTCGGTGAGGGCACGCGCGGCGCTCTTGAGCTCGACCTGGCGCGGGGTGAGGCGGAAGTCCATGAAAGTCCTCGCTGTACTAATCGGATGGGGATGTCAGTGCGTGGGCAGGGCCAGCGCCCTGGTGCCGCGCTTGATGAGCTCGTTGGCGATGATCAGCCGCTGGATCTCGGAGGTGCCCTCCCAGATCCGGTCCACGCGCAGTTCGCGGTACATGCGCTCGACGGGGTAGGTGCGGTCGTAGCCGCGTCCGCCGAAGATCTGCAGGCAGCGGTCGGCGACCCGGCCCGCGGCCTCGCTGGCGGCGAGCTTGGCGGTGGAGGCCTTGGCGTGCAGGGTCTTGCGGTCGGTGCCGGGCTGGTCGGCCTCCCAGGCGACCTGGTGGGTGTAGGCGCGGTTGACGGCGATGTCGACGGCGCAGTCCGCGAGCATGCCCTGGATCAGCTGGTACGAGGCGATGGGCGCCCCGAACTGCTCCCGCTCCACGGCCCAGTCCCGGGCGAGCTGGAGGCACCGCTCGGCGGCGCCGACCGTGCGGGCGGCGATCATCAGGCGCTCGTCGGTGAACCACTCCTTGGTCAGCTCGTAGCCGTTGCCGACCCCGCCGAGCACGTCCTCGTCGGCGACGAAGACATCGGTGAAGGTGAACTCGGGGTGCCCGTTGACGGCCGAGTGCATGAACCGCGGGACGCGGGTCATCTCCACGCCGGGCGCGTTCTTGTCGACGAAGAACAGCGTGGGCAGCTTCTCCGGACCGGCGTCCGCCTGCACCAGCAGGAAGTCGGCGATGTCGCCGCAGGTGACGAACCACTTCTCGCCGCTCAGCAGCCAGCCGCCCTCGGTGCGGGTGGCCGTGGAGGTGCCCGCGGACGGGTCGGAACCCGCGCCGGGCTCGGTGACCGCGAACGCGTCGAACTTCTCGGCGCGGATCACCGGCAGCAGATACTTCTCGCGCTGCCGCTCGTCGCCGTGGGCGAGGACGTTGGCGGGCCGCCAGGGGATGTCCCACAGGCAATTGGTGACCTTGCCGAACTCCTCCTCCACGATGACCTGGTCGAGCAGGCTCAGACCGGCCCCGCCCCACTCGGCGGGCATGTTGATGGCGTAGACCCCGGCTTCCATCGCGGCGCGGGTCAACTCCTCGACCAGCTCCTGCGGCAGCGGCCCGCCGGCCTCCTCGGACCGGTCCTCGTACCGCATCAGCAGCCGGGCGTACTCGGCGGCGCGACGCTTCAGGTCGGCCTGCTCGGGGGTGTAGCGCATGTCCATGGGGACCTCTTCTTGGGGTGGTCGGTCAGCTCGGGCGGGCCAGGACGGCACGGGAGTCCAGCGCGAGGGCTCCGTCGGGCCGTACGAGAAGGGGGTTGACCTCGATCTCGGCGATCTCGGGGTGGGCGGCGGCGAAGGTGGTGATCGCCTCCACGGCGGCTGCGGCGGCGTCGATGTCGACGGCCGGGCGCCCGCGCACTCCGTCGAGCAGGACCGCGGTGCGCAGTTGGCGCAGGAGGTGCGCGGCGCGGTCGGCGGGCACCGGGGCGAGGGTGAAGGCGATGTCGTGCAGTGCCTCGGCGAGCACTCCGCCCAGGCCCACCATGGCGACGGGGCCGAAGCGCGGGTCGCGGTTGACGCCGACGATCAGCTCGATGCCGTCGCTCAGGTCGGCCATGGCCTCCACCGAGTAGGAGGGGGCGCCCAGCCGGGCGTGCATCTTCCGGAAGGCGGCGAGCAGTTCGGCGGGTCCGGCCAGGCCGAGAGCCACGCCTCCGGCGTCGGACTTGTGCAGCAGGTGCAGTGCCTTGAGGACGTACGGTCCAGCGAATTCCGCGGCGGCAGCCAGCAGTTCGGTCTCGTCGCGGACCTCGCGTGCGGCGGGGAAGACGAGCCCGGCGGCCTCCAGGGCCCGGCGGGTCTCCATGTAGCCGGTCTCCCGCAGTGGCTCCGCCGGGCTCGGCAGAGGCGCCACGCCGGTGTGCGGTGCGCCCGGCGCGGTGGCGGCGAGGGCGCGTGCGGCGTCCTCGGTGGCGGAGAACACGGGTATCCCGGCGGCGGCGAGAGTGCGGCAGCTCGGTGACTCGGGGTACATCGACTGCACCACCAGGGGCTTGGCGGTGGCCCGGTGCCGGGCGGCGATCAGACGCGCCGCCTCCCGCTCCCCGTCCGCCAGCGCCGTACCGCCTCCGCCGAGACCGCCCTCGGAGGCCGCGTAGCCGCCGAAGTACCCGGTCATCAGCACCGCGTCGACCTCCTCGGCCGCCAGCAGCTCCTCAACGGTGCGCGCGTAGGACTGCGGGTCCTGCTCGCCCATGCCCGCGAGGTCCACCGGGTTGGCGACGGCCGACTGCTCCCACAGCGTGCTCCGCAGCCGCTCCTGGGTCGGCTCGCCCAGTTCGGGCACGGCGAGCCCGGCGGCCTCCACGGCGTCGGCGGCGATGACGCCGTGCCCGCCGCCGTCGGTGAGCACCGCGACCCGGCGCCCCGAGGCCCGGCGTCCGCCCTGCCGGGCGGCGAGCGCGATGGTCAACTCGCGTGGCGTGGCGACCAGTTCCACCCCCGCGTCCCGGCACGCGGCGGCCACCACATCGGCGGACGTGGTCAGCGCCCCGGTGTGCGACTGGGCGCTGCGCGCGGAGGCGTCCCCGCGCCCGGCCGTGAGCAGCACGACCGGCTTTCCGGCGTTGGCCGCCGCCTCGGCGAAGGCGCGTCCGTCGCCGAAGTCCTCCGCGTACACCGCGATCGCCTCGGTGCCCTCGTGCCGGGCGCAGTCGGCGAGCAGGTCGACGAGGGTGACGTCGGCCTGGTTGCCGAGCGAGACGAACCGGGAGAAGCCGAGTCCGTGCGGGCGGAAGCGGAGCTGGAGTTCCAGGGCGAGGTTGCCGCTCTGGCTGAGCAGGGCCACCCCGCCCGGGGTGAAGGTGTCGGAGGCGATGAAGAGTTCGGTGGTGTTGTCGGCCAGGCCCAGGCAGTTCGGGCCGACCATCACCGCTCCGGCGGCCCGTACGCGCTCGGCGACGGCCTCCTGCCGGGCGCGCCCGACGTCACCGGTCTCGGCGAAACCGGCGGTGATCGCGACGAGCGCGCGGGCACCGCAGCGCAGCGCCTCGTCGACGGCCTCCTCGAAACCGGCGGCGGGTACCGAGATCACGGCGAGGTCGACGGGCTCCCCGATCGCGCTCAGGCTGGGCGCGGCGGTGCGGCCGAGGACGGTGCCGCCGCGCCGGTTGACGAAGTGGACGGGGCGGCGGCCGTTCGCGCGGATCGCCTGGGCGGCGATGGCGTGCCCGTACTTGGCCGGGTCGTCGCTGGCCCCGACGACGGCGACGGAGACCGGGTCGAAGAGGGCGGAGAGGTCACGTCCCATCACTTCACCAGCCGCAGCGCGGAGTTGGGGCAGGCGGCGACGGCGGCCTCGGCGTCGGCCTCGCCGCCGGGCGGCACCTCGGTGACGCGGACGGAGGCGTAGCCCCACTCGTCGAGGTCGATCTGGTCGGGGGCGGGTTCCTGGCACAGGCCGTAGCCCTGGCAGCGGGTGGAGTCCAGCAGGAGTTTCATGAGGGGTCCTTTCGGGGCGCCGGGCGAGGGCTCAGGGCAGGGGGACGGTGAAGCGGCGTCCGTCGTCGGGCGCCGGCCGCGCGCAGGCGGCGCAGCCCGGACTTCGGTGGGCGTCGAGGACGTCGGGGAACCGGTCGAGGAGGGTGGCCACGACACGGGCGGCGGCGTCTAGCAGGGCGCAGGCTCCGCGGCCGGGGAGCCGGCTCGACCAGCGCCGCAGTTGGGGGAGTGTGTCCGCGTCGCCCTCGCCGCGGGCGGCCGCCGCGAGGGCCTTGGCCATCGCTCCGGTGCCGGAGACGCAGACCCCGCACTGGCGGGCGCTCTGCGCCCCCAGGTAGGAGGCGGCCTCGACGGCGACGGCGACCGGGCAGTCCTCGGGGCCGAGGAAGTGCAGTGCCCCGCAGCCGAGGGCCGCACCGGCGTCGCGCAGCCCGTCGTGGTCGAGGGTCAGGTCCCGCCAGCCCTCGCCGTACAGTCCGCCGAACATGCCGCCCAGCAGGACCGCTTCCGAGCGGCCGTGTCCGCACAGATCGGCGAGGACCTTCAGATGGGTGCCTGCCGGGGCCTCCACCAGCGCGGTGCCACCGCCGCCACCGGCAAGGGTGACCAAGTAGGCGTCCGCCGCGTCGGGACGGGAGTGCAGGAGGGCGATGCGGGCCAGCGTCTCCACATTGGCGACGAGGGTGGGCGCGCCGCCGACACCGCTCTCGAACGGCCGCGGGGGCTTGGCCGTCGGCAGCGCCGGGCCGCCGTCGATGCGCCGTACGACAGCGCTCTCCTCGCCGGCGACATACGTGTGCTCGGTGCGGACGACATCGACGGGCAGGCCGGGCCCGTGCTCGCCGAGTGCGCGGCGTACGGCCTGCTCGGCGGCGGGGTCGGAGACGTATACGTATCCGCGTTCCGCGTCGGTCAATGCGGCCGCCAGCCGCAGTCCGTCCAGCACGGTGTGCGGGCGGTGGCGCAGCAGCCAGCGGTCCTTGACGGACCCCGGCTCGCCCTCCTCGCCGTTGGCGACCACGACCCGGGGTCCCGTCGCGTCCCGGACGGCCCGGAGTTTGACGGCGGCCGGGAACCCGGCGCCGCCCCGGCCGCGCAGACGTGCCGCGTCGATCCGGTCGAGCAGGTCATCGGCCAGTGGCGCGTAGCCGCCCGCGGCGAGGTACTCGGTGCCGTGCGGTACGCCGAGGAGGCCGGTCCCGTTCTCGGGGAGGAGGGAGTACACCCCGGTCATACGGCGCTCCTGTACTCGGTGCGGGTGCGCAGGCGGGCCAGCGCCCGTTCCAGGTCCCGGCGCTGGGCGGCGGTGCGGTCGTAGCCGCGTCCGGGCAGGCCGATCAGCATGCGGTGGTGGTCGAGGACGACCTCGCCGGCCAGCAGGGCGGCGCCCCGGTCGGCGGTGCGGGACCGGGCGGCCTCGACGACCAGCTCGGTGACCTCGTGCAGATAGCGCAGCCAGGCCCGCTGGGTGCCGCGCAGTACCAGCCGCTGGACGCGGCGGCGCTCGGCGGCGACGAGGACCGAGGGCGGGCGGTCGTCCGGCGGGGAGCGCAGGGCGGCCACCGCTGCGGGCAGCTCCTGTTCGGGCTCGGGGGTGAGACCGAGCCAGACGAGACTTCGGCGAGCGCTCATGCGTGCCTCCGGGATGCTCCGCTCCCGGGGCAGGGGAACGGGGGCGGCGCGGCGATGACGGGGGGAGGGGGCTCCGGTGCCACTGAGAGGTAGGTGGGAGCCGTGGCGCGGACCGGGTCCGCGGGCGGTGCGGAGGGCTTCGGGAATCCGTCCGATTCCCCGGCCGACCGTCTGCCCTCGACACTAACTAACTAATTAGTCAGGCCACAAGTCTTGACTTGCCCGGCCGTCGACCTCACTCTGACTAATCAATCAGTCAGCCTGGTCGAGGCAGCTCCGCAGCCTGCCCCCGCACGGCAGGGCACCGGAAACCGACCTGCCTCCCGGCCACCCCTCACCGCCCATCGCCGCCCACGCGGCGCGGAGGAGGACCCCATGCACCCCCCGACGACTCGCCCGGCCGACGTCGACGCCACCCCCACCCCGCCGGTCCCGCCCCCCGAGCACCCGGGGACGGCCCTGGCGGCCCGCTACTACACCGACCCGGCCATCGCGCGGGCCGAGACCGAACGCATCTTCGCCAAGTCCTGGCAGCTCGCCTGCCACGAGTCCGACCTCCCCGGCCCCGGCGCCCGGCTGACCGCCACCGTCGCCGGCCGGGAAGTGCTGGTCGTCCGCACCGAGGACGGCGGCCTCGCCGCCCACCTCAATGTGTGCCGACACCGCGGAACCCGCCTGGTCACCGACCCGGAGCCGTCCGGCAAGGCGATCCGCTGCCCCTACCACGGCTGGACCTACAAACTCGACGGCCGTCTGGTCGGCGCCCCCGAGGCCCGCCGCATCCCCTGCCTGGACAAGCCCAAGCTGGGACTGCACCCGGTCAACGTCGAGTCCTTCCTCGGCTTCGTCTTCGTCAACCTCGACATGGAGGCCACCCCGCTCGCCGAGAGCTGCGCGGGGCTCGCCGAGGCCGTGGGCCGCTACGTCGGACCCGACCTGGTACCGATCGGCAAGCACCGCATCCACGACACGGCGGGCGGCGAGCACCAGAACGCCAACTGGAAGGTGATCGTCGACAACTATCTGGAGGGCTACCACGTCCCGGTCGCCCACCCCGCCCTGATGCGCCTGCTCGACTACGCCGCGTACAAGGCGGACGTGCGGGAGAACTACGTCCTGTTCGAGTCGCCCCTGCGGGACAAGCCCTCATCGAACTGGACCGAGCGGCTCTACCAGCGCCTCGCGACCCCGATGCCCGGCCTCACCGAGGCTGACCGGCGGGTTTGGCGGTACGCCGTGATCTACCCGAACACACTCATCGACTTCTACCCTGACCACGTGCTCGCGTGGACCGCCCTGCCCACCGCCCAGGACCGGGCGGCGATCCCCGGCGCCTTCTACACCCGGCTCGGCGAGGACGTCCGCACCCGGCTGGCCCGGCGCCTGAACATCCACATCGGCTGGATCACCAACGACGAGGACGCCGAACTCGTGGAGCGCGTCCAGGCCGGCCTGACCACCCCCGGATTCGAGCCCGGACCGCTCTCGCAGCGCGAGGCCGCCGTCGGCTGGTTCGCCCGCCGCGTCCGACAGGACCTGGAAGGGGCCGCCGAGTGACGCCCCAGCCCGCCGCACCCGCGCCCCTGACGTCGGCCATCGCCTTATCCCCCGCCCGCTGAGCCGCACCCCCGCCCTCCCCAGACCGGTCCCGCCTTCGGATTCAGGGCCCGAAGCGAAACGACCAGCCGGTCCAGCCCTGGACTTGTGCCGTTCCTCGACGGAGAGGACGCTCCATGTCCCCCGAGGTACCACCGCCGTCCCGACGCGCCCTTCTGCGGGCGGGCGCCTGCGGCCTGCTGGGCGCAGCGGTCGGCGGCTGCGGGTTCATGCCCGCCGACAAACCCGCCGCCGACCGGCTCGCTCCGCCCGAGCCGCGCGTCGACGGCGATCTCGTCTACTTCAACTGGGCCGACTTCGTCGACCCGGCCGTGTTCAAAGGCTTCGAGAAGGAGTACGGCGTCAAGGTCATCCAGTCGAACTTCGACTCGATGGAAGGCATGGTCGCCAAACTCAACGCCGGCAACCGCTACGACATCATCTTCCCCACCGCCAAATGGGCCCAGCGCCTGGCCCGCGGCGGCCGCCTGCGCCGTATCGACCACGCCCGGCTCAGCAACGCCGACGCCGTGTTCGGCACGTACACCTACTTCACCGACCCCTGGTACGACCCCGGCTCCGCGCACACCGTCCCCTTCACCGCGTACAAGACCGGTATCGGCTGGCGGCGCGACAAGATCGGTGACCTCACCGACTCCTGGCGGGACCTGTGGAACGACCGCGCACGCGGCAAGGTCTTCCTGCTCGACGACCGCGACGAAGTGCTCGGCATGGCCGCCCTCACCCTCGGCCTCGACGTCAGCACCGGCGACCCCGGCAACCTCGACCGCATCACGGATCTGCTGGGCGACCTGCGGCCCCGGCTGCGCGGCTTCTCCAGCGACAGCTACAACAACCTCCTCAACGGCAACGCCTACATCCAGCAGGCGTGGAGCGGCGACATGGCCGCGATGCTCAACCAGGCCGAGGACCCCTCGGTGTTCGGGTTCCAGGCGCCGAAGGAGGGCACCCCGATCAACTCCGACTGCTACGCCATCCCCTGGAACGCGCCCCACCCCGGTACCGCGATGCTGTTCATCGACTACATGCTCCGGCCGGAGAACGTGAAGAAGAACATCGAGTACATCGGCTACCCGATGCCGGTCGCGGGCTCCGAGAAGGTCTACGCCGACCTCGTCGAACCCTTCCCGGAGTGCCTGGTGACCCAGGAGGACCTGAAGGCCGACGCGTTCTTCCGCAACGGCGACCGCGCGGCGGAAGAGGCGCGCGACACCGCCTGGACCCATGTGAAGGCGGGCTGAGCCATGGCACTGCTGCGCAACTCCTCCCGCACCCGCCGCCGGGACACCTCCGGCAACCGGATCTGGGTCTGGTTCATGCTCCCCGGCACCCTGTGGATGGCCGGATTCCTGGTCGCCTCGCTGCTCCTGGTCGCCGTCCTCGCCGTCGGCACCACCGACGAACTCGGCAACCCCCGCTTCGGCTTCGACCTGTCCGCCGTACGCGCCCTCGCCGACCCCGCCTACACCGAGGTCCTCGCCCGCTCCCTGGGCTACGCCCTGCTCACCTGCCTGATCTGCCTGCTGATCGCCTACCCGGTGGCGTACACGATCGCCCTGTACGGCGGCCGCTACAAGCACGCGCTGATCGCCGCGATCGTGGTCCCCTTCTTCGCCAACTACCTGGTGCGGATGTACGGCTGGTCGGTGGTCCTCTCCGACGACGGCCCGCTGCTGCGCGCCCTGCGCGCGATCGGCCTGGCCGACGGGGGCACCAAGATCCTCAACAGCTCCTTCGGCGTCATCGCGGGACTCGTCTACGGCTTCGTCGTCTTCATGATCATCCCGTTGTACGCGGCCCTGGAACGCCTCGACGTCTCGCTCATCGAGGCCGGCCGCGACCTGTACGGCGGTCCCGTCCGCACCTTCTTCTTCGTCACCCTGCCCGCCACCCGGCAGGGCGCGGCGGCCGGACTTGTGCTGGTCTTCCTGCCCGCGATGGGCGACTTCGTCAGCGCACAGCTCATGGGAGGACCGGACCAGATCATGATCGGCAACCTCATCCAGGACAAGTTCTTCCAGGGCCAGAACTGGCCGCTCGGCTCGGCGCTCACCATGCTGCTGATGCTGGTCCTGCTGATCGGGATGCTCGGCTATCTGCGGCGCACCCGCAAGGACGAGGCGGAGGCCCTGCGATGACCCTCGTCAGCACCCCCACCGCCACCGCCCCGGCCCGTGAATCCGCCCGTACGGCCAAGCGCCGCCGAGGCCGCCGCAGGCCCCGCGTCCTCATCGCGATCACCACCCTGTTCTTCGCGCTGCTGTACCTGCCCATCGCGGTCGTGGCCCTGTTCTCCTTCAACTCCCAGAAGTCCCTGACCGTCTTCGACGGGTTCAGCCTGCGCTGGTACCGCGCCTTCGCCCACGACGACGTCCTGATCGCCTCCCTGGGAACCAGCCTGCGCATCTCCCTGGTGGCGATGGCCGGCTCGGTACTCCTCGGCGTCGCCCTCGCCCTCGGCCTGGTCCGCTGCCGCACCCGGCTGGGCTCACTGGCCGGACTGATCATGCTGGTCCCGCTGATCACCCCCGAGATCGTCACCGGCGTCGCCTCGATGCTGCTGTTCAAGGGCCTCGGCATCCCCCTGTCCACCTTCACGGTGATGCTCGCCGAGATCACCTTCTCCATCTCCTACGTCACCGTCGTGCTGCGCTCCCGCGTCGCCGCCCTCAACCCCGAGGTGGAGGAGGCCGCCATGGACCTCGGCGCCACCCGCTGGCAGGCGGTCCGCCTGGTCACCCTCCCGGCACTGCTGCCCGCCGCCCTGGCCAGCGCGGTACTGATCTTCGCCCTGGTCTTCGACGACTTCGTGCTCGCCTACTTCACCACCGGCGTCGACCCCCAGCCCCTGTCGGTGCGCATCTACTCCGCGATCCGCTTCGGCGTCCAGCCCACCATCAACGCGGTCGGCACGCTCATGCTCGCGGGATCCATCGCCCTGATCGCCCTGGCCCTGTTCATCCCGCGCCTCTTCGGCCGCCGCGGCGGCCTCGACCTCCTCTCCGGAGAGTGATCCCCATGGACGCGACCCCCGCCGTCCGGCTCGACGGCGTCTCCAAGCAGTACGCGGACTCCTACGCCGTCCACCACCTGGACCTCGACATCGAGTCCGGCCACTTCTTCTCCCTGCTCGGCCCCTCCGGCTGCGGCAAGACCACCACGCTCCGCATGATCGGCGGCTTCAGCGACCCCACTGAGGGCTCGGTGCTGCTGGCCGGGGAGGACGTCACCGACCTGCCCCCCAACAAGCGCAACGTGAACACCGTCTTCCAGAGCTACGCCCTCTTCGACCACCTCGGCGTCGCCGACAACGTCGGCTTCGGCCTCAAGCGCAAGGGCGTGCCCAAGACCGAGATACGCAAGCGGGTCGGCGAGATGCTCGACCTCGTCCAGCTCGGCGCGTTCGCCGACCGCAAGCCCCGCACCCTCTCCGGCGGCCAGCGCCAGCGCGTCGCCCTCGCCCGCGCACTCGTCAACCGCCCGGCCGTACTGCTGCTGGACGAACCCCTCGCCGCCCTCGACCTGAAGCTGCGCCGGCAGATGCAGGTGGAGCTGAAGCAGATCCAGCGCGAGGTCGGCGTCACCTTCGTCTTCGTCACCCACGACCAGGACGAGGCGCTGACCATGTCCGACCGGATCGCGGTGATGCACGCCGGACGCGTCGAGCAGTGCGGCACCCCCGAGGACATCTACGAACACCCCTCCACCGGCTTCGTCGCGTCCTTCATGGGCACCTCCAACCTGATGACCGGCACCTACCGCGACGGCAAGGTCTCCCTGGAAAAGGGCCCCGACCTGCCCGTCGGCACCCGCACCGGCATCTCCGACGGCACCGCCGTCAGCGTCTCCGTGCGCCCCGAGAAGGTCTGGCTGTCCGACTTCGAACCCGGCATGGCCAAGCTCAGCGGCGTCATCCGCGAGACCGTCTACAGCGGCCCCACCACCACCTACCTGATCGAACTCGCCCCGGGCGTGACCCTGTCGGTGCTGGAGCAGAACACGGCCCGCGCCCGCATGGAGGACCGCTGGAGCGGCGGCGAGACGGTCGAGTTCGCCTGGCGGCCCGAGCACTGCCTGGTCCTGGCCTGAGCCCCGAGCCCCTCGGGGCCTGGGCTGCTTGAGCCCAGGCCCCCGGGCCTACGCGCCCCCTGAGCCCGAGCCCCCTGGCCCCGGGGAGCCCGCGCTCCCTGAATCGCGAACGTGGGCCCGCGCTGCCCGACCCCGCGCTCCCCCTGACAGAAGAGAGCCCCACCCATGCACCACGACGTGATCGTGCTCGGCGCCGGTCTCGCCGGACTCGGCGCCGCCCGGGACCTCGCCGCAGCCGGCACCGACGTCCTCGTCCTGGAGGCCCGGGACCGCGTCGGCGGCCGGGTCGAACAGACCCGCGCCCCCGACGGCCGCACCGTCCAGCTCGGCGGCGAGGTCGTCGGCCACGCCCACACCGCCTACCTTCGACTCGCCGCGGAACTCGGCCTGAAGCTGGTCCCCAGCTACGTCGAGGAACCGGGCCGCATGACCCGCGCCACCCCGGAAGGCCGCTCGACGGGCGAACCACCGCACTGGTTCGGCCCCGGAGACACGGCCACCCACGAACGGCTGAGCAAGGAGTTCGCCGCCCTCGCCGCCACCGTCGACCCGGACGACCCCTGGTCACACCCCGACGCCACCGCCCTCGACCGGGTCTCCGTCGCCGACTGGCTGCGCTCCGGCGGGGCCGGCCCCGCCGTGGTCCGCCTGTGGGACATCGGCCAACTCGCCCTGGCGGGCGGCTCCTACGAGCGCATCTCCCTGCTCGCCGCACTGCGCAAGAGCGCCGCCGTCCCCGGCTCGGGCACCGGCGACTACGACTACGAGGACTGGGAAGGCCTGCGCCTCGCCGAGGGCTCCGCGACACTCGCCGAAGTCCTGGGCCGCGTCCTCGGCCCGCGCATCCGCCTCGGCTCGCCCGTCGCCGCCGTGGACATCCGCCCCGGTATCTGCACCGTGCGCCTGCGCACCGGCGAGGTCCTCACCGCGGGAGCCGTGGTGAGCGCCCTGCCCGTCGGACCGCTCAGGGACATCGCCGTCAGCGGAGTCAGCGACGAGCGCCTCGCCTCCCTGCACCGCCAACGCCAGGCCGTCGCAGCCAAGTTCGCCGCCGTCTACGACCGCCCCTTCTGGCGGGACGCCGGACTGAACGGCCTGTCCGAGACGGAGGGCGTCCTGGGCAGCACCTGGCCGCAGAACGAGGGCGTCCTGTCGGCCCTGGTCCCACCCGAGCGCTACGGCGTCCTCCTCGGCACCCCGCCCCACCTGCGCACCCCCGAACTCCTCACCGAGATCGCCGCCATGTTCGGCGACGAGGCCCTGCGGCCGACCGCCTGCCATCTGCGGCTGTGGGGCACCGACCCGTGGACCCAGGGGTACGTCACCCAGTGGACGCCCGGCGAGGTGATGGCCGTCGGCCCGCTGCACGGCCGCCACGAACCGCCGTTCTACGTCTGCGGCTCCGACCAATGGGTCGCCGGATACATGGAGGGCGCCGTCCGCACCGGCCGCGCCGCGGCCGAGGAGGCGCTGCGCCGTGGCTGACAGCGACCGACTCAACCACATCGGCGGCAAGGACGTTCCGGCCGCGTCCGGCGCCACCCTGCCGCTGATCGACCCGGCCACCGGGCTGCCCCACGCCACGGCCCCGCTGTCCGGCCCCGAGGACGTGGACGCGGCCTGCCGGGCCGCGGAGGACGCCTTCGAGAACTGGGCGTCGACAACGCCCGGTGAGCGGCAGACGGCACTGCTCAGGATCGCCGACAGCCTTGAACGGACGGCCGACCGGATCGCGGACGCCGAAGTGGCCGACACGGGCAAGCCGCGGTCCCTGTTCCTCGCCGACGAACTGCCCGCCATCGTGGACGTGTTGCGGTACTACGCCGGAGCCGCCCGCAATCTGCCCGGCTCGGCCGCCGCCGAGTACACACCGGGCCGCACCTCGGTCCTGCGGCGCGAACCCATCGGCGTCTGCGCGCAGATCACCCCGTGGAACTACCCGCTGATGATGGCCGTCTGGAAGATCGCCCCGGCCCTCGCGGCCGGCAACACGGTCGTCCTCAAACCCTCCGACACCACACCGTCCTCGGCCGTCCTCCTGGCCCGACTCGCCGCCGAGCACCTGCCGCCCGGCGTGCTGAACGTGGTGTGCGGCGACCGCGACACCGGGCGGGCCCTGGTCGCCCACCCGGACGTGCGCCTCGTCGCCGTCACGGGAAGCGTGCGCGCGGGCCAGGAGATCGCCGCGGCGGCAGCGGCGGACCTCAAGCGCCTGCACCTGGAACTCGGCGGGAACGCGCCCGTGTTGATCCACGCGGACGCCGATCTCGACGACGCGGTGGAGCAGTTGGCGTCACTGTCGTTCTACAACGCGGGCCAGGACTGCACGGCCGCGACCAGGATCCTGGTCGACCGGCGTATCCACGACACCTTCCTGACCCGGTTCACGCAGCGGGTGGCGCGTCTGCGCCCCGGGGCCCCGGACGACGGGCACGCGGACTTCGGCCCGCTGGCCAACGCGGCCCAACTCGCCGCCGTACGCGGCCTGCTGGAGCGTCTGCCGGCGCACGGGGAGATCGTCTCGGGCGGTGCGGTGGTGGACCGGCCCGGCTACTTCCACGAGCCCACGGTAGTCGCCGGAGTGCGGCAGCTGGACGAGATCGTGCAGCGCGAGGTGTTCGGGCCGGTCGTCACCGTCCAGCCCTTCACCGACGAGGCCGAGGCCGTACGGCTGGCCAACGGCGTCCCGCAGGGGCTCGCCGCGAGCGTGTGGACACGCGACCACGACCGGGCCATGCGCGCGACACGCGCCCTGCGCACCGGCATCGTCTGGGTCAACACCCACGGCACGACGGTCTCGGAGATGCCGCACGGAGGGGTGGGCCACTCCGGCTGCGGCAGCGATCTCTCCCTCACCGGACTGCTCGACTACACGCAGGTCAAGCACGTCATGCTGTGACGCGATCGGGGTGCGGCGACCGCGAGCATTGCGGACCGAAGCTGTCCGCAACGCCTCCTACGGTCGTCCCATGACCCAGACGCAGAACATCCTTGTCACCGGTGCCACCGGAACCGTCGGCCGTCAGGTCGTCGCCGAACTCCTCACCCGCGGCCACCGGGTCCGCGCACTGACCCGGAACGCGGCGAAGGCCGACCTCCCGGCCGGGGTCGAGGTGGTCGAGGGCGACCTGACGGACCCGGACACCCTGACCCCGGCCCTGGAGGGCGTGACCGGCCTGCACCTGATCACCTTCGGTGGCGCGTACTTCGCCCCGCTGCAGACGGGCCCGAGGATTCTTGAGCTGGCCCGCGCGGCCGGGGTACGCCGGGTCACCGTGCTGCACGGCGGCGAGGGGACCCCGCTGGAGGACGCCGTGCGCGCCGACGACGGCGTGGACTGGACCGTACTCATGCCGGTCGAGTTCATGGCCAACGCGTTGGAGTGGGCGGACGGCATCGTCAGCCGGGACGAGGTCCGGGAGCCGTTCGTCTCCCGCCTGAGTGCCATGGTCCACGAGGGCGACATCGGCGCCGTGGCCGCGGTCGCGCTCACCGAGGAGGGCCACGGCGGACAGGAGTACGTGATCACCGGCCCCGAAGTGCTGACCGTCGCGGACAAGGTGGCCGCCGTCGCGGGCGCGCGGGGGCGGGCGGTGTCCCTCGTCGAACTGACCGAGGAGCAGGCCGTCGAGCAGTGGCGGGCAGCGGGCCACACCGACGAGGTGATCGGCTTCCTGCTCGAAGCCTACGGAAACACCCCGGAGATCGGCCGCACGGTCACCGACACCGTCGAGAAGGTCACGGGCCGCCCCGCGCGGACCTTCCGCCAGTGGGCGCAGGAGCACGCGGAGGCCTTCGGGCCACACGCGTGACGAGGTCCGCGCGACGCGGACACCCTGGGCGGCACCTGAACGTCCCGCCCAGGGGACACCTCGCTCACACGCGCGGCGCCGACAGGCCTTCCAGGGCCCGTGCCGTGATCTCGGGCACCGGCCCGTCCGCGGGGACCGTCACGAGGAGGTCCGCGTAGTACGCGAGCAGCGGCGCGGTCTGCTTCTCGTACACCCGCTGCCGGTTGCGGATGACCTCCTCGGTGTCGTCCGCCCGGCCGCGCCCCAGCAGCCGCGCGACGACGACCTCCTCGGGGACCGAGAGCTCCAGCACCGCGTCGAGTGCCGTGCCGGTGCCGGTGAGCATCGCGGCGAGTTCCTGCGCCTGAGGGACCGTGCGGGGGAAGCCGTCGAGGAGGTAGCCGCCGCTGGCGTCCGGGAGTGCGAGGCGTTCGCGCACCATGCCGGCGGTGACGTGGTCGGGGACGAGTTCCCCGGTGTCGAGGTAGCGCTGGGCTTCCTGGCCGAGCGGGGTCCGGCGTGCGACATGGTCCCGGAACAGGTCTCCGGTGGAGATGTGGGGGACGCCGAGCCGCTCGCTCAAGGCGACGGCCTGGGTGCCCTTGCCCGCTCCGGGAGGCCCGATGAGGATGATTCGCATCAGCGATGCGCACCTTTCCGTGAGAGCTGTTCGTCGGTGGCCCGTTCGGCCGATTGCTTGATCGCAATATCCGCTGTCGGACTCGCGGTTCGGTCGGTTCCCTCTGGCAGCACGGTGGTCAGGCGGCCCGGGAGGCGCAGTCGGGTTCGGCGCTGAGGACCAGCACCGGGCCCTGGGCCGGATCCATCCGGTGGGTCAGCAGATCGCACAATACTTCGGCCAGGCCGACGAGGTGCGCCGCCGCGTCCAGCGACGGGCTGGGGATCAGCGTATGTACGTCCACCCGGGGTGCCAGCTCGGCGGCCAGCGACTCGGTGAGTTCGGTCAGCCCGGCCAGCGTGGCGTCCCGGGCGCCGCCGCGCCCCGTCGCCGCGACCACGTTGACCACCGATCCGCCGTGCGCCGCCATCCAACGCCGGTAGGCGCGCTGGACGAAGCTCAGCGGCATCACCAGGTCCCGCTGGAACGTTTCGCGCAGATCCAGCGGATCCAGTTCCATCAGCGGTCCCGTGCGGGGGCGGCCCGCGACCAGGTTCACCACGTGGTCCAAACGGCCGAGCCGCTCCACCACCGTGTCGACGACCCGGCCGGGTCCGGCAGCGTCCGACGGGGTGAAGGGCAGCGCGAGCACGGAGGAACCCCGCGGAACGGGCGCGCCGGCGACTGCCACCCGCGCCCCGCGTGCCACGAGGCTCGCCGTCACCGCCGGGGCCGGCTCGCCCTCCCCGGTGACGAGGACGACCCGGCCGGTCAACGTACTGATGTGTCCCATGACCGCACACCCTGCCGATCAGCCGGACTGCTCGGACGCGTCGGCCAGACCGGCGTGGATGCGGTCCATGACCGAGGCGTCCGCGAGCGTGGACACATCACCGACCTGCCGGTTCTCCGCGACATCCCGCAACAGCCGCCGCATGATCTTGCCCGAGCGGGTCTTGGGCAGCTCGGGGACGACCAGGATCCGCCGCGGCTTGGCGATGGGCCCGATCTCCCGCGCCACGTGCTCGCGCAGGGCGTCCACCGCGACCTCGCCCCCGGCACCCTCGCGCAGGATGACGAAGGCCACGATCGCCTGCCCCGTCGTCGCGTCCGAGGCACCGACCACCGCCGCCTCGGCCACCGCCGGGTGGGAGACGAGCGCCGACTCCACCTCGGAAGTGGAGATCCGGTGCCCCGACACGTTCATCACGTCGTCGACCCGGCCCAGCAGCCAGATGTCGCCGTCGTCGTCGTAGCGGGCGCCGTCCCCGGCGAAGTAGTAGCGCTGCGCCGCGAACCTCGCCCAGTACGTCTGCCGGTAGCGGTCGTCGTCGCCCCACACCCCGCGCAGCATCGACGGCCACGGCTGGTCCAGCACCAGATAGCCGCTCTCGCCCTTCGCGACCTCCACGCCCTGGTCGTCGACCACCTTCGCGGAGATCCCCGGCACCGGCGTCTGCGCCGAACCGGGCTTGAAGGAAGGGGAGTCGGGCGACGGCGCGATCATCACGGCGCCCGTCTCCGTCTGCCACCAGGTGTCCACGACCGGCGCCCGCCCGGCCCCGATGTGCTCGCGGTACCACCGCCACGCCTCCGGGTTGATCGGCTCACCCACACTGCCGAGCACCCGGATCGAGGACAGGTCGTGGCGGGCCGGGATGTCCTCGCCCCACTTCATGAACGTCCGGATGAGCGTGGGCGCCGTGTAGTACACGGACACCCCGTACTTCTCGATGATCTCGAAGTGCCGCCCCTCGTGCGGGGTGTTGGGCGTGCCCTCGTACAGCACCGATGTCGTGCGGTTGGCGAGCGGGCCGTAGACGATGTACGAGTGCCCGGTGATCCAGCCGATGTCGGCGGTGCACCAGTACACGTCGGTGTCCGGGTCCAGCCCGAACACCGTGCGGTGTGTGCAGGCGGCCTGCGTGAGATAGCCGCCGGAGGTGTGCAGGATGCCCTTCGGCCTACCCGTAGTGCCCGAGGTGTAGAGGATGAACAGCGGGTGCTCGGCGTCGAACGCCTCCGGCTCGTGCCGGTCGGACTGGACGTCCACCAGCTCGTGCCACCACAGGTCGCGGCCTTCCGTCCACGGCACGTCGGTGCCGGTGCGCCGGACCACCAGGACATGCTCCACGCCCGGCGTGTCGCGGGTCGCCTCGTCGGTGTTCGCCTTCATCGGCTCGACCCTGCCCCGGCGGTACTGGCCGTCCGAGGTGATCAGCAGCCGCGCCCCGGCGTCCTCGATCCGGGACTGCAGCGCGGCCGGTGAGAACCCGCCGAAGACCACGCTGTGCGGCAGCCCCAGCCGGGCGCACGCCAGCATCGCGAACACCGCCTCCGGGATCATCGGCAACTGGATCGCCACCCGGTCACCGGCCCGCAGACCGAGCGACAGCAGCGCGTTCGCCGTACGGCAGACCTCGCGCCGCAGCTCCGCGTACGTGATCGTGCGGGTGTCGCCCGGCTCGCCCTCCCAGTGGAAGGCCACCTGATCGCCGTGGCCGGCCGCCACATGCCGGTCGACGCAGTTGTACGCCACGTTCAGCTTCCCGCCGGTGAACCAGCGGGCGAACGGGGCGTCCGACCAGTCCAGGACCTCGCTCCACTCGGTGTCCCAGTCCAGCTCGCCCGCCTGCCGCGCCCAGAACGCGAGGCGGTCGTCCACGGGCTGCGCGGTCTGGCCGTGACGGCTGTGGTGGTCGGAACGGGGCGACATACGGTTCCTCCAGTGAGGTGCGGGTGCGGCCGACGGCCCCGCTGAGGGCGGCGGGACCGTCTCCGAGAGCCACAGTGGGCGGACAGGGTTGGCGGCAGGTTGGCGGCGCCGAGGCCCTTCGTTCCGATCAGCCCGGCTGCGGCCGGGCGCCGGTCCAGCGGCTCACCATGCGCAGGGCGAGCCGGGGCCGCAGCGGGGCGGTGGTGCGGTGGCGCACGGCGCCCTGCCAGACGCCCCAGCCGTAGGCCAGGTCGTCCAGGCGGCGCAGCGCGAGATGGGTGAGCGGTGGGAGCGGGCTGCCGGAGCGGCGGTGGTCGAGCAGTCCGTCGGCGACGGCGGCGGTGAGCAGGAGCCATCGGGCCCGCTTGTCCACGGCGGCCGCGGCGAGCGCGACCGGCCAGTGGTGGCGGGTGGCGCAGCGCAGCAACTGTTCCGCGGTGCCCCGCACGGCGGCGACGGACAGCAGGGCGCCCGCGCGTGCCGGGTGGTCGGCGTCGGGCATCCGGCGCGCCACCCGTACGGCCGTCACCCCGGTCAGTACGGCCGCGGCGGCCACCGGCACGGGCCTGCCCCGCAGCAGCAGGGCACAGGCGGTCAGCGACCAGGGCGCCGCGTACAGCGGCGGCACCTGCCCGGGGTGCCGCAGCGCCAGGGCGGCGGCCCCGGTGCCGTAACTCGCGCGCTGCGCCAGCCAGTTGCGCAGGTCCGTGCGGTGGCGATGGCCGACCCTCGCGGAAGGTACGTACCGCACACGCCAGCCCGCCTCGTGCAACCGCATGCACAGGTCGACGTCCTCACCGACCCGCAGAGCCGTGTCGAACCCGGCGCCCACGGCCGCCCTGCGCACCACGATCGTCGCGCTCGGCACGTACGACAGCGCCGACACCGGCACCACCGGCCCCTCCGCCGCGCCCATGTCCAGCGGCGAGCGCAGCTTCTCGTACCGGTCCAGCAGCCCCGGCGACGGCACCGGCAACGCCACCACACGCGGCGCGACGAGCGCCACCGCCGGATCGGTGAACTGCGCCAACAGCGGCGCCAGCCAGCCTGGTTCGGGCACCACGTCCGAGTCGCAGAACGCCACGAATGCGCTACGACAGTGCCGCAGCCCGGTGTTGCGGGCGGCGGCCGGGCCCTGGTTGTACGGGTGCGTGAGCAGCCGGGCTCCGTGCCTGCGAGCCACGTCCGCCACGGCGGCGGGGGAGTGGGAGGTGTCGTCGACGACCAGCACCGGCAGACCGGTGGTGGCCGGGTCGCGGCGCAGGGCGTCGAGCAGCCGGTCGAGTTGGTCGGCGCGGTCACGGACGGGGATGACGACGGTGGTGTCCCGCACCGGTACCGGAGCGGGGCGCGGGTGGGCGATCCCGGCGTCCAGCAGGCGCCGGGCGAGCGCGGCGCTGGGGCCGTCCGTCACGGAGAACCGGCCGTCACCGAGGCGCCGTACCGCCGCCTCGGTCAGCCTCATCAGTCGCAACGGCGAGCCGCCCATCATCAGCCGCCCGTCCGCCGAGCGGTGAGAGCCGGGGGCGAGTTCGACGGTGAACCCGTCGGGGAGCCGGTCACCGGCCGGGGGAGCGAGGAGGTCCGGTGGGGCGGGTGCCAGTGTCATGAGGTGAATCCTCCGTCCGCGTGCAGTACGGAGCCGGTGACGGAGACCGAGTCGGCCGAGCAGGCCCAGGCGACCACGGCGGCCACCTCCTCCGGTTCCAGGGGGCGTTCGGTGAGCTGCCGGTCGGCGAGTGTGTCGACGTCGGTGAGGCCGTACAGGCCGGCGGTGGCCCGGAGCATGGCGGTGCGGGTGGAGCCGGGGGACACGGCGAGGGCGTTCACGCCGGTGCCGCGCAGGTCGCAGGCGAGGCCGCGGACCAGGCCGACGACGGCGTGCTTGGCGGCACAGTACGCGCCGAGCCGCCACAGGCCGCGGTGCGCGGCGGCCGAGGCCAGCGCCACGAAACGGCCGCTGCGGGGCTCCGGGCGGCGCAGCAGCGCGGGTACGGCGGTTCGGGCGAGGTGGGCGACGCCCAGGACGTCCACGTCGAGCAGGGTTCGCCACTGGGCGTCGGTCTGCTCCCACACGGGGGCGCCGCCGAGGATGACGGCGGCCCCGGCGACGGCGGCGTCGAGTCCGCCGAACTCGCGCTCGGCGAGGTCGACGGCGGTGCTCAGCGCCTGCTCGTCGCGCACGTCCGCCCGGACCGCGCGTACCAGCTCGAACTCCTCGGCGAGGGCATCGAGTTGGCCCGGTTCGGCCAGCGGATACGGCACCTCGGGGTCGTCCGCGCAGCGGTCCACGGCGACCACCGCCCATCCGCTCCCGGCCAGCCGCCGCACGGTCGCTGCCCCGATCCCGCGCGCGGCGCCGGTGACCACGGCGACCCTGGGGCCGGTCATCGTTCGGCCCTCGCGGGCTGCCCGAGCCGGCCCCGCGCCGACACCTGCCAGGCGCGGATGTCGGTGGCGAGCCGGTCCGCCATGCCGTCGAGAAGCCGTTCGCCCTCGCTCGCGCGGGCCCCGGCCGGATCGCCGAGCACACCGGACGGGCTCACCCCGCGCACGGACTCGGTGACCAGCCGGTCCATCAGCAGATGGACGGGCTGGGTCGGCCCGGCCACGGCTCGTTCCTTCCGCACCGCGGACGACCGCAGCCGCAGCATCATCGAGGTCTCGGTGTGGCCCGCGTGGGCGTCGGAGCCCGGCGGCATACACGGCCACCACGCCACGTCCCGGCTCTCGTCGCGCAGCCCGCGCACCGCGTCGGCCAGGCTCACCAGGTTGCCGCCGTGCCCGTTGACCACGAGCAGGCGGCCCGCCCAGCGCAGCATGGAGCGGCCGATCTCCGTGATCAGCAGCCGTAGCGCGTCATGGCCGACGGACACCGTGCCCGCGAACCCCTCGTGCTCACCGCTCGCCCCGTACGACTGCGGCGGCGCGACCAGCACGTCCACGTCGCCGTCCAGCCGCTGGGCGGCACGCGCCGCGACCACGCAGGCCACGGTGGAGTCGGTGTCCAACGGCAGGTGCGGGCCGTGCTGTTCGCAGGAGCCCAGCGGCAGCAGCACCAGCGGGGCCCGGCCGGTCAGGTCCGGCCAGGCGAGATCGGCGAGCCGGGGCGCCGGGGCCGGTCCGGGCGTCATCTCACACCGCGCCCAGGGTCCGGGTGAAGCCAGGCGGGATCACCACGTCGTCGCGGGTCAGTTCCCGCACGGAGGAGCGGCCGAGGCCCAGCAGTGCCGAGTCGATTCCGCCGCGCAGAATGTCGAGTACGTTCTCCACCCCGCTCTGCCCGCCCGCGGCCAGCCCCCATAGGTAGGCGCGGCCGATCATCACGGCTCGGGCACCCAGCGCCAGAGCCTTCACCACGTCGCTGCCCCGGCGCACCCCGCTGTCCAGCAGGATCTCCACCTGGGAGCCGACGGCGTCCGCGATCGCGGGCAGCGCGCGGATGGGGGCCGGGGTGCTGTCGAGGTTGTTGCCGCCGTGGTTGGACACGGAGACGGCGGTGACCCCGGCGTCGACCGCGCGCAGGGCGTCGTCGACCCGGCACACGCCCTTGAGCAGGAACGGCCCGTCCCACTGGGCGCGCAGCCAGGCCACGTCCTCCCAGGACGGGGGAGGGGTGCCCATCCACTCGCCGTACGCGCCGAAGAACGTCGGCGGGTCCTGGCCCTCCTCGGTGAGATTGGGCGTGGTCAGGTCGGGCAGCCGCCCGGACTTGACGAAGTCGAGCAGCCAGCGCGGACGGGCGACGGCCTCGGGGGCGAAGCGCACCATCTCCTTGAGGGTCAGCCGCTCGGGAATGCGGGGGCTGCCCCAGTCACGGCCGTGCGAGAACGACCAGTCGAGGGTGACGATCAGCGCCTTGGCGCCCGCCTCCCGCGCGTACTGCATACGGCGCAGCATCGCGTCCTTGGAGCCCATCCAGTACATCTGGAAGAAGACCCGCGGATTGGCCGCCACCACCTCCGTCAGCGGCTTGCTCGCGAACGAGCTGAGGCCCATCGCGGTACCGCGTGCCGCGGCGGCGCGGGCGACCGCCACCTCGCCGTCGGGGTGCACGGCCTGCACCCCGGTCGGGGAGATGATCACCGGCAGGGAGATCTCCTCGCCGAGCACGGTCGTCGACTGGTCGCGCTTGGCCGACAGCCCGGCGACGTGCGGGGCGAAGCCCAGCTCCGCGAACGCCTTGGTGTTGTCGTCGTAGGACGTGCCCTTCTCGGAACCGGCGAGCAGGGCGCCGTACACCGACTTCGGCAGTCGCCTGCCCGCCCTGCGCTGGGCCTCGGCGACCGTCTCGAACCACTTGCTCATGACGTTCCTTTCAGGTGCTGCGCGAGGGGGGCACCGGCCAGCGGGCTCTCGTCGCAGAGGCGGTCGGGCCGCGCGGTGCGCACCGCGGGCATGCCGAGGGGAACGGTCCGGTGGGAATGGTCCTTGCCCTGGCGCGGCAGCGCGCCGGCGTCCACCGAGGCGAGCGCGGCGGCGCCGTGGCCCTTGACGCACTCGGGGTCGGGTCCGTCCAGCGGCAGGCCAGTGAAGAACTTGGCGGCCATACAGCCGCCCTGGCAGGAGTCGTACGCCGGACAGCCCGAGCAGGCGCCCGCGGTGGTGGGTCTGCGCAGGTCGGCGAAGAGCGCTGACTCCCGCCACACCCGGTCGAAGCCGCCGGGGGAGCGGACGTTGCCCGCCTTGAACGCGTCGTGAATGGCAAAGGGGCAGGCGTACACATCACCCACCGGGTCGATCAGGCACACCACGCGTCCGGCGCCGCACAAGTTCAGGCCGGGCAGCGGATCGGAGCCGAGCGCGTTCAGGTGGAAGAAGGAGTCACCGGTGAGCACGCGTTCGCCGTGCGCCAGCAGCCAGGTGTAGATGTCGAGCTGCTGCGCGGAGGTGGGGTGCAGGTCGTCCCACACATCGGCGCCGCGGCCGGACGGCCGCAGCCGGGTGATGCGCAACTGGGCACCGTAGTAGTCGGCGATCGCGGCGAAGTCGTCAAGCTGAGGCACGTTCTGACGAGTCATCACCACGGAGATCTTGAAGTCGCCGAAGCCGGCCTCCGCCAGGTTCTCCATGGCGCGGATCGCCATGTCGTACGAACCGGGGCCGCGTACGGCGTCGTTGACCTCGCGGGTGGCGCCGTCGAGGCTGATCTGGATGTCGACGTAGTCGGTCGCGGCGAGCCTGCGCGCCCGCTCGGGGGTCAGGCGCAGCCCGTTGGTGGAGAACTTGACGCCGACCTGGTGGCCGACGGCGTAGTCGAGCAGTTCCCAGAAGTCGGGGCGGACGGTGGGTTCACCGCCGCCCACGTTCACGTAGAAGACCTGCATGCGCTGGAGTTCGTCGATCACGGACTTGATCTCTTCCGTGGACAGCTCCAGCGGGTCGCGCCGCCCGGAGGAGGACAGGCAGTGCGCGCAGGACAGGTTGCACGCGTACGTCCACTCCCAGGTCAGGCAGATCGGGGCGTTGAGGCCCCCCTTGAACTGCTCCACGAGAGCGGGCACGCGCTCGGCGGGCGGGGGATCGTGCAGGGTGGTCATGGCGGCGCTCCGGTTCCACTGCGCTGGGGGACGATCATGTCGGCGGCGGCCAGGGAGGCCAGGGCGCGCCGGAAGGCGGCCCGCCGGGTGTCGGGCACACCGGCCAGGGCGTGCCCGACGCTGGGATGGCGGTCGAGTCCCCGTACCAGTTCGACGAGTTCGGGTGCCTTCAGGAAGGACAGCCGGCGGTTGCCGAAGTGGTAGGCGAGCGCCCCGAACGGCTCGGGGCGCAGCGCGACGGACGGGCTCAACCGGTATGGCGCCGCCAGGTCGAGAGCGGCGGCCTTCGCGTGGCTGGACATGGGGCCGGGGCTAGTAGACGCCGCACATCCCGTCGATGGAGACCTCTTCCACGAGGACCTCCTCGACGAGTTCGTCGGCGTGGTGCGCGGTGTCCGTCTCCGCGGTGATCTGTTCCTCGTGCATGGCGAGCCTCCAAGGGAGTGGGGTGCGGGGAACGCCGGTTCGCCGACCGGCCGTTCTCGACGCTACGAGCGGCCCGCCGCGCCGCTCACCCTGCATCCGGCCCCCCTCGACCTGACCGGTCGGACAGGTGCGCCCCCGCCACCGCCGGGGCCCTCTCCGATCGGTCAGGCCGGGCCCCCTCCGACCGCGCCCCGCTGCCGTCCGAGCGGCCGGTGTCGCCGCCCGGCGCATTCCCGGAGGGTGAGGCACGCCACCAACACCGGCACCGTCCGCGCTCCACCCGGACCCTGCGCCGCCGGCGAGGGAGCAGCCGGACACCGTACGCGCCTCGTTGCGCGGAGAGGAATGTCGCGATCATGCAGGTCGAAGAACTTCTCAAGCCCTTCCCGATCAAGGAGTTCCACCCCTTCCCCCGGGCGCTGATGGGTCCGGGCGCCCACGAGCTGATCGGCCCCGAGGCCAAGAAGCTGGGATTCCGGCGCACCCTGGTGATGACCACCGGGCTGCGCGGCAGCGACACCGTGCACAAGATCGTCGAGTCGATGAAGTACCACGGGCTCGAAGTCGTCGTGTACGACAAGGTCGAGTCCAACCCCAAGGACTACAACGTCATGGACGCCGTGGCGCTGTACCAGGAGAACAAGTGCGACTCCTTCGTGTCGATCGGCGGCGGCTCGTCGCACGACGCGTGCAAGGGCGCCCGGATCTCCGTGGCCCACGACGGGCGCAGCGTCAATGACTTCGAAGGCTTCAACAAGTCCGAGAACCCCAAGAACCCGCCGCACATCGCCGTCTCCACCACGGCCGGAACGGGTTCGGAGACGTCCTGGGCGTACGTCATCACCGACACCACCACCGACCCCGACAACCCGCACAAGTACGTGGCGTTCGACGACGCCTCGGTGGCCACCCTCGCCATCGACGACCCGACGCTGTACTACGACTGCCCGCTGGACTACACCGCCCAGTGCGGCTTCGACGTCCTCGCCCACGCCTCCGAGCCGTACGTCTCCCGGCTCAACTTCCAGCCCTCGCTGGGCAACGCGCTGCACGCCATCCGCCTCACCGCCCGCCACCTGCGCCAGGCGGTGTGGAACGGCCAGGACCTGGCCGGCCGCGAGGGCATGATGTACGCCCAGTACATCGCCGCGCAGGCGTTCAACTCCGGCGGACTGGGCATCATCCACTCCATCTCGCACGCGGTCAGCGCCTTCTACGACACCCACCACGGCCTCAACAACGCCATCGCGCTGCCCCGCGTCTGGGCGTTCAACATGCCCGCCCACTACGAGCGGTTCGCCGACATCGCCGAGGCGATGGGCGTCGACACGCACGGCATGACCAAGGTGCAGGCCGCCGAGGCCGCGCTCGCCGCGGGCATCCGGCTGCTGCGCGACGTCGGCATCCCGGAGAAGTTCACCGACGTCCAGCAGGACACCTACTCCAAGAACCGCCTCGGCCAGGGCCCGACCAAGTTCTACGAGCAGGCCAAGGAGATCAAGGGCGACGCGCAGGACATCGACCGCATCACCCACCACGTCCTCGGCGACGCCTGCACCCCGGGCAACGCCAAGGAGTGCACGTTCGAGACGGTCCGGCCGGTCGTGGAGCACTGCATGACCGGCGACCTGGACGACCTGCTCGGCTGAGCACCGCGTACTCGGGAGCGGGGGGACGCACCGTGGGAGGTCATCCCCCCGCTCCCGCCCCATCGGACGGAGGAACCGTGCCCGCCACACCCGCAAGCCACCCCTTCGGTTCGGTCGACGAGGTCACCGAGCGGTTCGCCGCCGAGGGCTACATCGCCGACCGACGCCTCGCCACCACCGTGTACCTCCAGACCCGCCTCGACAAGCCGCTCCTCCTGGAGGGCCCGGCAGGCGTCGGCAAGACCGAACTCGCCCGCACCCTCGCCGCCGCCACCGGCCGCCGCCTGCTGCGCCTCCAGTGCTACGAGGGCCAGGACGAGAGCCGCGCACTGTACGAGTGGGACTACGGCAAGCAGTTGCTGTACACCCAGATGCTGCGGGAGAAGATCGGCGAACTCACCGCCGACGCCCCCGACCTGGCCTCCGCCGTGCACCGCATCGAGGAACAGGACAGCGTCTTCTTCTCCGACCGGTTCCTCGCCCCCCGCCCGCTGCTGGAGGCCGTGCGCGGCGAGCAGCCGGCGGTGCTGCTGATCGACGAGGTCGACCGGGCCGACGAGGCGCTGGAGGCCGTCTTGCTGGAGTGCCTGGGCGAGTACCAGGTGTCGGTACCGGAGATCGGCACCTACACCGCGAAGGTTCCCCCGTACGTGGTGCTCACCTCCAACAACACCCGCGATCTGTCGGCCGCGCTGAAGCGCCGCTGCCTGCACCTGTTCCTGGACTACCCGGACGCCGGGCGGGAGTTGGAGATCCTGCGGGCCAAGGACACCGGACTTCCCGAGGCCGCCGCCCGCCACCTGGTGGACGTCGTGCGCGGGCTGCGCGAACTGCCGCTCCGCAAGAGCCCCAGCATCTCCGAGACCGTCGACTGGGCCCGCACCCTCGCCGTGCTCGGCGTCGACGAACTCGACCCGGCGATCCTCGCCGACACCGCCAACGTGGTCCTGAAGTACGAACGCGACCTCAACCGGGCGCTGGACGTACTGCCCCGCCTGGTCGACCCCAACCGCACCCTGCCCGAACCGGGCCACGACCACCATCACCACCACGACGGGCACCACCACGATCACGATCATGACCACGAGCCGGACGGCCGCACGGTCCGCGCCGCCATGGACCGGCAGGGCCGCCACGACGAGGGCTACTACGGCGCCCCCGGCGCGGGGCCCGCCCACCGTCCCGCGACCGGTGTGGGGCAGGGCGCCCGCTCGTTCGCCGCCATGGCGCGGCGCCGCACCGACTGACCGGGAGGCGTGCATGGAATCCGGGGTGCACCGATTCGTCCGCGTACTCAGGCTGTTCGGCCTGCGTGTCTCCGTGGCGGAGGCGATGGACGCCATGCGCGGCGCCGCCCAGCCCGGTGTGCTCGCGGACCGCGAGACACTGCGCGCGGCCCTGCGCATGACGCTGGTGAAGGACCGCCGCGACCACGAACTCTTCGACGAGCTGTTCACGGCGTTCTTCTCCCTGCGCCCGGTCGGCGGCGGCGCCGACGGCCACGGGCACGGCCACGAGCACGACGACCTGACCGACATCGGCGAGCTGGAGTCGTTCACCGTCTCCGACGAGCCCTCCGAGACCCCGCAGCAGGGCCACAGCCACGGCAAGCCGTCCGACATCCGCGACTTCTTCGACCAGCAGGACCTGGCCCAGCAGTACAACCTGCACCAGGAGGCCAACAAGATCGACCTGGCGTCGATGACCGACGAGATCGTGCTGTCCAAGGACGGCGCCACGGGCGGACGTGACGACACCCCGTCCGTGCAACTGGAGACCGAGCGGCTGCACGGCGCCGGTGTCCCCGGACGCCTCGCCGCCTCGACCGGACAGCCGATCGACACCGCCCTGACCGTCGCCCAGCGCGACGCCCTGCTCGGCTGGCTCGCCGACCAGGACGACGACCCCGAGGAAGTCGGCGAGCTGCGGAGCCAGTTGACGGGGATCATCGAGGACCTGCCGGAGCTGCTCCGCCGTCACCTCGACCGGCTGGCCGAACTCCACTCGGTGGCCGTGGAATCCGCCCGGATCGCCGAACGCGCCCGCCTGGAGACCGTCGACGAGGACGAGCGCGGCCAACTGGAGGAGGCGCTGCGCAGGATCGGGCGCACGGTCCACGGCGCCCTCACCAGCCGCAGACAGGTCAGGCCCGCCGGACGTGTCCACCCGGGCCGCACCATGCGGCACAACATGCGCTACGACGGCGTGCCCTTCCGGCCCGTCACCGTCACCCGCGCCGAGGACCGGCCCCGCCTGCTGGTCCTCGCCGATGTCTCCCTGTCCGTGCGGGCCACCGCCCGCTTCACCCTGCACCTCGTGCACGGCCTGCAGTCCCTGTTCGGACAGGTCCGCTCGTACGCCTTCGTCGACGAACCCACCGAGATCACCGAACTGTTCGCCGAGCACCCACTGGAACGGGCCCTCGGCCTGGTCTTCGACGGGCTCCCGGCCGGCGGCCTGCTGGACGTGGACGCCACCTCCGACTACGGCCGCACCTTCGAGACCCTGCTCGCCGACCACGCCTCGGCGCTCGGCCGCCGCACCACCCTGCTGGTGCTGGGCGACGGCCGCGGCAACGGCAACCCGCCACGCACCGAGACCTTCGCCGAGATCACCCGCCGGGTCCGCCAGACCATCTGGCTGACCCCCGAACCCCGCTACTCCTGGCACCTGGGCCGCTGCGACCTGCCCGCCTACGCCGAACACTGCGACCGCGTACAGGTCGTCGCCGACCTGGCCGGACTGGAACGCACCGCCCACCGCATGACCACGGAGGCCGTGGGCCGATGAAGGGGGAGTCGTCGTGAGCGTCCCGAGCCTGCGCGACGCGATCGCCGCGCGCCGCATCGACCCGCTGGCGCCCGGCACGCCCGGCCTGTACGCCGACCACCTGGTCCGGGTCGTCCGCGAGCCGCACCCGGTGCCGTCGGACGGACCGCGGCCGATCGTCCGCACCGCCCACTTCGTCCTGCGGCGCCGGGGCCGCCGCGTCGAACTGGGCCACCGCCTGCGCCCCGACCAGCTCGACAACGACCTCGCCGGACTCCTCGCCGAGGAACTCTTCGCCCCCGGCTGGCTCTCCGGCAGCGACATCTTCGAGCGGGTCTTCACCGGCGTGGTCCGCTCCTGCGTCGACGGCCCCCTTCCCGCCTGGACCACCTTCTACGGCAACACCCTGACCCGCATCCGCCAGTCCTTCCAGCACCCCGAGCAGGCCGACCACTCCTCGATCGCCGGGTTCGCCCCCGTGTACCGGTACGCCCTGGACCTCGTCGGCACCGACTCGGTGCTGGACCTGGGCTCCTGCTTCGGCTTCCTGCCCATGCTGCTGGCCGAGCGCGAGTCAGGGGGGTCGGGGTCGGGGAGCGTCATCGCCTCCGACCTCTCCGGTGGCACCATGCGCCTGCTCGGCGCCGTGGCCGGGGCCCGGGGCCTGCGGCTGGACGTGCTGGTCTGCGACGCGGCCCAGGTGCCGCTGCCGGACCGCGCGGTCGACGCGGTCACCGTCATCCATGTGCTGGAGCACCTCGACGCCGAGCACGGCGACGCCGTCCTGCGGGAGGCGCTGCGGCTGGCACGTCGGCGCGTGGTGGTGGCGGTGCCGTACGAGGACGAGCCGACCGCCGCGTACGGGCATGTGCGGTGCTTCAGCCCGCGGGAGCTGACCGCCCTGGGCCGCCGCAGCGGCCGTACCTTTTGGGTCGCCGCCCACCACGGCGGCTGGCTCGTCGTCGACCGCTGACTTCCCCGCCCCGTCAGATCACGCCCAACTTGGTCGCCTCGTACACCACTTCGGCGCGGCTGCCGGCGTCCGTCTTGCGCATGATGTTGCGGACGTGGAACTTCACGGTCGTCTCGGAGATGTACAACTCCGCGCCGATCTCCCGGTTGCTGAGCCCGTGTGCCAGCAACTGCAGGACCTTCAGCTCCCGTTCGGTGAACCTGGGCCGCTCGGGCTGGACCCGCATGGAGCGCACCATCGCGGCGGCCGCGTGCGAGTCGAAGGCGCTCTCGTTGCGGGCCACCGCGCGGATGGAGCGCAGCAGTTCCGTGGTGTCGACGTCCTTGACCACATAGCCGCGCGCCCCGTGGTGGATGGCCTGCACCACCAGCGAGTCGTCGAGGAAGGTGGTCAGCACCAGCACCGCCAGGTTCGGGTGGCGCTGCGTCAGCCGCTTGCACAGCTCCAGGCCCTCCGTGTCCGCGGCCGTGGACAGCTTCAGGTCGAGCAGCACGATCTCCGGACGCGCCCGCTCCACCACGGCCTCCGCCTCGGCGGCCGTGCTCGCCTCCCCGACCACCTCCAGATCGCTCTCGCGCTCCAGGATGGACCTCAGCCCGTGCCGGACGATGGCATGGTCGTCGACCAGCACGATCCGCAGCGCCTCGGTGGCCGTCCCGGCCTGCTGTTCGATGGTCATCCGGTGCCTCCTACGGCGTCTCTCACCGGCAGCGGAACGTCGACCCGCAACAGGACGCCCCCCATCTTCGACCGGCGGATGGACAGTCTTCCGGCGAGTTCCTCCGCGCGCGCGACCATGTTCGCCAGACCGCGGTGGCGCCCGCCCAGGTCGGTGACCCTGGCCATGCGCAGGGCGCGGCGCAGCTGAGCCGGTTCGCCGTCACCGTCGTCGGAGACGGTCAGCACGACCGCGTCGGGCAGATAGCGCAGCCGGACCAGGGCCCGGCGGGCGTTGCCGTGGGTGGCGGAGTTGAACAGGGCCTCGCCTGTCAGCCGCAGGATCGACTGCTCCGCCTGGGGCGGCAGCGGCACCGGACGGCCCGCCACCTGCACCCGTACGTCCAGGTCGGTCGGCAGATGCACCGTGGACAGCCGCTCCAGCATCACCGGCAGCGGCCCGACCGGCTCCTTGGAGGTGCGGTTCAGGGCGTAGATCGCGGCGCGGAGCCGCTCCACCGCCTGCCGGTTGAGATCCTTCGCCCCGGCCAGCCGTTCCGCGATGTCCGCGGCGGGACCGCCGAGGGCCGCCAGTTCCGCCCGGCACACCTCCAGCGTCATGCCCGCGCTCAGCACGTACTGCGAGACGCTGTCGTGCAACTCCCGTGCGATACGGCGCCGTTCGTCGTCCAGCGCCTGCCGGTGCATGGCGTCCAGCAGCCGCGCCTGTGTCTCGGCCAGCTCGGCGCTGCGGGCGGCCAGGTCCCGGGCCTGCTGCTCGGCCGCCTCGGACAGTTCGTCGGCCCGGCCGCGCAGCGTGGTCGCGGCGTGGAACAGGAAGGTGTGATGCAGTGCCACGGCGGCCTGGTTGGCGAGCACTCGCAGGATCGCCAGATCCGTGTCCGCGACCTCGACACCGGCGCCGGGCTGGGCGGCGATACCGCCAACCGGTTCGTCGTCCAGTGTCATCGGCGCCCGCACCCAGTCACAGCCCTGCCCGGGCCCCTGCGCCTCCCAGGGCCGGGTCCGCAGCAGCTCCAGGTGGTAGCGCGCCTCGGCCGGTATCCGGGTCTCGTCGTCGATGAGCACGTCGTCCGCGTAGAGCAGGAACCGGGGCCGCGCGGCGCGCAGTGCGCCGTCCGCGACCGCCAGCAGCAGCCAGCGGGCCCGCAGATGCTCCGCCGCGGTCCGTACGACCGTCTCCACCAGCGCGCGCGGCCCCTCCGCGGTGCGCACCAGGGCGCGGGATATGCCGTCGAGAGCCTCCACCGTGCGCTCCAGCCGCTCGGTGGAGCGCACGTACGCCGGGTAGTACGACCGTTTGCCCGACCGCAGCCCGGTGAGCACGCCCAGGTCGGCGGTGTGGTGCGACGGTTCGAGCTCGCTCACCGGGACCGCCTCACAGCGCTTCCCGGAACAGCGTCTCCACGTCCCGCAGTTCCACGAGCCTGGGGTTGGTCGCCATGCAGGCGTCCTTCAGCGTCGTACGCGCCAGCACCGGCACATCGCCCTCGACGACTCCGAGGCTGGCCAGCCCCTTCGGCACCCCGACATCGTCCGCCAGCGCCCGCACCAGATCCGCGAGCCGGGCCGCCACCTCGTACGCGGGCACTCCCTGGGTCGGCAGTCCGGCCGCCGCTCCGAGCGCCACGAACCGGTCCGGCCACGCCTCGGCGTTGAACCGGATCACATGCGGCAGCAGCACACCGTTGACGACGCCGTGCGGGGCGTCCAGCAGCCCGCCGACCTGGTGGCTCATGGCGTGCGTGGCGCCCAGGATGGCGTTGGTGAACGCCATGCCCGCGTGCAGGGCGGCCTGCGCCATCGCCAGGCGGGCGCCGAAGTCCCTGGGCTCCAGCTGGGTGCGCAGCAGGTTCCCCATGATCAGCTCGACCGCGTGCAGGGCGTGCATGTCGGTGAGCGGATTGTGCGCCCGGGACACGAACGCCTCGATGGCGTGGGTGAGCGCGTCCAGTCCGGTGGCCGCGTTCAGCCAGGGCGGCATGGTGGTCAGCAGCCGCGGGTCGATCACCGAGATGTCCGGGACAAGCGTCCGGCTCACGATGGTGATTTTGATGTGGGCGGTGGTGTCGGTGATCACCGCGAACTGGGAGACGTCCGCCCCGGTGCCGGACGTGGACGGCACCATCACGGTCGGCGGGATCGGCTGGACGACCCGGTCCACACCCTCGTAGTCGAGGATCCGCCCGCCGTTGCCCGACAGGATCGCCACACCCTTGGCCGCGTCGATGACCGAGCCGCCGCCCACGCCCACGATCACATCGCAGCCGCTCTCGACGTACCGCTCGTAGCCGCCCTGAACCTCGTGATCCTTGGGATTGGGCGTGATGTCCGACCACACCACGGGGCGCAGACCCGCCCGCCTCAGATGGGCCACCGCCTCGTCCGCCCAGCCCGCCGCCATCAGCCCGGGGTCGGTGACCAGGAAGGGACGCCGGCCCCCCAGACGCAGCGCGCAATGGCCCAGCTCGGTGAGCGAGCCCGGGCCGAAGACGATCTCGGGGACATGGAACTTGGCCAGCCGCGCCGACTCCCGGACGGCGGCCGTGCTCGTGCGCTGCGGGCCCAGCAGTTCGCCCTGGTGCTCGTCGCGGCTCCAGTCGGCGCTCGGGTCGTTCCCGCCCGTCACTACCTCCTCGGACGTGAGCGACATGCGACCTCCCAAGGGCGTGCAGCCCGCTACGCAGACGCAACGCCGATTTTACGCCGGGGTGGCTGACAACACTGGCGTCCGACCGGCAACCACGCTAGGCGAGCCCTCCCGGACGCGACACCTGTCCGATCGGACAGGTACCCAGGACCCGGCCGGAGGGGTGCGCCGGACCGGCCAAGGTGGACAATAGTCGCTTGTCCCCGTTCTACGGCAGGGAAAAGCACATGTCACACCGCAGTGACCTGCGGCGCCGCAGGGTCAGTCTGGAGAGCGAGTGGTCCCGCTGGGTGCCGCGCATGAAAGCGGCGGGATCGCATCCGGTCGGCGTGGAGACGGTGCGCCGCGATGTCACCGAGTCCTGGATGCGGTCACTGAGCAGTGTGGACCCTGACCGGGACAGCGCCCCCGTCACCGACGAGGGACGCGTCGAGGACCGCTGGAGCGGATCACCGCTGCGCGCCCCCGTCGACGGCCTCGCCGACGAACTGCGCGACATCGCCGACGACGCCGGCTTCGTCACCGCCGTCACCGACGAGTCCGGCACCATCCTGTGGACCTGCGGCGGACCTACCATGCGCCGCCGCGCCGAACGCGTCAACTTCGCCCCCGGCGGCCGGTGGGACGAACACGCCATGGGCACCAACGCCCTCTCCCTCGCCCTGCGCACCGGCCGCCCCACCTCCGTCTTCTCCGCCGAACACCTGGTCACCGCCCTGCACGGCTGGGTCTGCTACTGCGCCCCCGTGCACGGACCCGACGGACGCATCCTCGGCGTGCTGGACATGTCCAGCACCTGGGACCGCTCCAACCCGCTGGCCATGGCCACCGTGCGCTCGCTCGTCGCCACCATCGAATCCCGCCTGCGCACCGAGGCCCCCGTCCCACCCCCACGCACCACCAGCCCCCTCAACCTCACCTGCCTCGGGAGCGAACAGGCACTCCGCGACGGCACCCCCCTGCCCCTGCGCCCCCGCCAGGTCGAGATCCTCACCCTGCTCGCCCTGGAACCCGACGGCTTCTCACCCGAGCGCCTGCGCGACGCCCTCTACGGCGACCGAGCCGTCACCACCTCCACCTTCAAGGCCGAGATCTCCCACTTGCGCCGCGCCCTCGACGGCGGCGTCGCCACCCGCCGCTACGCCCTCACCACCCCCGTGACCTGCGACGCGGCCGACGTACTGCGCGCGCTGGAACAGGGCGACACCGAGACCGCGCTGCGCCTGTACCGCGGCCCGCTGCTGCCCCGGTCCGAGGCGCCCGGCATCCAGGAGTGGCGCACCCACCTGGAGGTGTCCGTCCGCGCCGCCGTACTGGCGTCCACCAACCCCGACGACGCCCTGCGCTACGGCGAACGCGCACCCTACGACGCCGAGGTGCACGAGCACGCCCTGAACCTCCTGGACTCCCGCGACCCGCGGCGCGCCATAGCGGCCGGACGCCTGGCGGCGGCGCTCCGGGACTGACCGGCACCCAGGCTTGCGCGGGCGCCAACCTCACGCCAACCCGTCGGTCGCACAGTGCGGAACAGCACGACGGCACGGACCGTCGCGCAGCACCGCACTCACCCTTCACCTAGGAGAGCCGCCATGGTGTACGCGCAGCCGGGAACCGACGGCAGCATCGTCAACTTCGCCAAGCGATACGACAACTTCATCGGCGGCGACTGGGTCGCCCCCGTGGAGGGCCGCTACTTCGCCAACACCACGCCGGTCACCGGCAAGACGTTCTGCGAGGTCGCCCGCTCCTCCGCCGCCGACATCGACCTCGCCCTGGACGCCGCCCACGCCGCGGCCCCGCGCTGGGGCAGCACCTCGACGACCGAGCGGGCGAACATCCTCAACAAGATCGCCGACCGCCTTGAGGAGAACCTGGAGAAGCTCGCCGTCGCGGAGAGCTGGGAGAACGGCAAGCCGGTGCGCGAGACGCTGGCCGCCGACATCCCCCTGGCGATCGACCACTTCCGCTACTTCGCCGGAGTGGTCCGCGCCCAGGAGGGCAGCATCGCCGAGATCGACGAGGACACGATCGCCTACCACTTCCACGAGCCGCTGGGCGTGGTCGGCCAGATCATCCCCTGGAACTTCCCCATCCTGATGGCCGCCTGGAAGCTCGCGCCCGCGCTGGCCGCCGGCAACTGCGTGATCATCAAGCCCGCCGAGCAGACCCCCGCCAGCCTCCTCTACGTCGTCGAGCTGATCGCCGACCTGCTCCCGCCGGGCGTCCTGAACGTCGTCAACGGCTTCGGCGTGGAGGCGGGCAAGCCGCTGGCGTCCAGCCCGCGCATCGCCAAGGTCGCCTTCACCGGCGAGACCACCACCGGCCGCCTGATCATGCAGTACGCGTCCGAGAACATCATCCCGGTCACCCTCGAACTCGGCGGCAAGAGCCCGAACATCTTCCTGCCGGACGTGCTGGCCGCCGACGACGACTACCTGGACAAGGCCGTCGAGGGCTTCGTGATGTTCGCGCTGAACCAGGGCGAGGTGTGCACCTGCCCGTCCCGCGCGCTCATCCACTCCTCCATCTACGACGAGTTCATGGCCCGCTGCGTGGAGCGCACCAAGGCCATCGTCAGCGGCGACCCGCTGGACCCGGCCACCATGATCGGCGCCCAGGCCAGCAACGACCAGTACGAGAAGATCCTCTCCTACATCGACATCGGCAAGCAGGAGGGCGCCGAACTCCTCACCGGCGGCGGCCCGAGGCCGGTGCCCGGACTGGACGGCGGCTACTACGTCGAGCCCACCATCTTCCGCGGCACCAACGACATGCGGATCTTCCAGGAGGAGATCTTCGGCCCCGTCGTCTCCGTCACCACCTACGACTCCGTCGACGAGGCCCTGAGCATCGCCAACGACACCCTGTACGGCCTGGGCGCCGGCGTGTGGACCCGGGACGGCAACACCGCCTACCGCCTCGGCCGCGGCATCAAGGCGGGGCGTGTGTGGACCAACTGCTACCACGCCTACCCGGCGCACGCGGCGTTCGGCGGCTACAAGAAGTCCGGCATCGGCCGCGAGACCCACAAGATGATGCTGGACCACTACCAGCAGACCAAGAACCTGCTGGTCAGCTACTCCGGCCAGAAGCTCGGGTTCTTCTGATGACGGCCCGCACCAGGCGCGTGGAGCTGACCCCGGCCGCCGAGGACCTGGTGCGACGGCTGACCGCGATCCACGGCCCGGTGATGTTCCACCAGTCGGGCGGCTGCTGCGACGGCAGCGCGCCCATGTGCTACCCGCGAGGCGAGTTCAAGGTCGGCGCCGCGGACGTCCTCCTGGGCCACGTCGCCGGTGACACCCCGTTCTGGATGAGCGCCGACCAGTACGCGTACTGGCGGCACACCCACCTCACCGTCGACGTGGTCCCGGGCCGGGGCAGCGGCTTCTCCCTCGAATCCCCCGAGGGCGTCCGCTTCCTGATCCGCTCCCGGGTCCTCACCGACGAGGAGTGGCGGGCCCTCACCGCGGAACCCCCGCTCCCGACCGGAGCGGACACCGCGCACTGACGACCACCGCGCCGGCGCAGGCGGTGGGTGAGAGAGGGGCCGGACACCGAGCAGGTGCCCGGCCCCGTCGGCCGTTCGTCCGCCGCTGAGGATCACCGGATGACGTACGGCAGGCTGGGCGACGTGATCGCCACGGGGTTGACAGACCGTCTCGACGCGCGTGACAGGACGGCGCTGGAACGCAGAGCCCGCATCAAGGCCGGCGCCGAGGAACCCTTCCCCCTCGATCCCGGCGGCTGGTGGTACGCGGTGCCGGGCGAGACGTACGAGGGCCTCTTCGACGCGCTCGGCCTGCACGACCGCTTCCCGGTCACGCTGTACGAAGGCTCCGGCGTCGAGGACTTGCCGTGGCGCCGACCGGCGTTGCCCACGTTCGTCACGCCGGAACTGGACGGCTGGCGGCTGATCTTCGGGAACCTGCCCGATGTGGTCGGCATCGACTGGGACGACTGGATGGGCGCGACGGAACGGCTGAGCGCCGCGTGCGGGCAGGCGTAGATGTTCTACGAGGACTCGGCAGGGGGCTCGGACGTCTGGGTGGTCGCGGAGAAGGGCGTCATCCGCCGTCGTTACGCGGCCGAGAACGACCCCGAGTGGCTCGGCGACCCGGACGAGGAGTTGGAAGGGGCAGCCGAGGCCTGCCGCCACCTGTCGATCGACCCCACCACTCTCGGCCCGACCACCCGCATGAGCGGCTGCGGCTGGCTGGCCCTGACGGAGCCCGACGTCGGACACGAGGGGCTCCCTGCCCTGGTCGGACTGGAGTGACGACATGGCAGTGGAAGCGGTGGAAACGCATGTGCGGGCGTTCTTCGCGGGCCATGAGGTGGAGGCCGTCGACTACGACCTGGGCCCGGGTCGACGGGACGCCGTGCCCAGGCTCCGCATCCTGGTGGTGGCACCGGGCCCCCGTGGCGACGCGTGGGCGTACGTGACGGCCGGATGCTGGGATGTCATGCAGCGCGGCGGCCACGGCCTGGAGTTCGTGATGACAGCGCACGCCCGGGACGAGCGCTTCCTGCACCTCATGGCGATGATCGCCTACTACCACTGCGGCGGCCACCAACTCGATCTGGCCCACAGCATGCCGATCGGCGAACCGTGGGTACCGGGCTCGACCTGCGACCACCTCCTGATCACCCTCCCGTACCTGCACGGCCCCGACCTCGAACACTGCCCCCTGCCCGACGGTGGCCACGCCCGCATCCTGTGGACACTGCCGGTGACGACATCGGAGATCGAGTACCGCCGACGCCACGGCCACGAGGCGCTGGAGCAGCGCTTCGACGAGGCGGCGATCATCCCGACGGACCCGTTCCGGAAGCCGGTGGTCTGAGCGAATGAAGGCTCGATGAGAATCGTGTCGCCGCGTGTCCTGCGTGCCCTCGAACGGTTCAACGCGGACCACCCGTGGGACCACAACGCCCACTACCACCGCTGGATCCTGCGCCGGCTGCCGAGGCACATCGACCGTGCCCTGGACGTCGGTTCAGGCAGCGGCGACTTCGCAAGACTCCTGGCCGGACGGGCCAAGGCGGTTGATGCCGTCGAATCAGACCCGGAGATCACCCGGCAGGCCCGGAACCTGACCCCTCCCGAGCTCCCGGTCACCTTCACGGTCGCGGACGCCATGACGGAGCTTCCCGAAGGCCCGTACGCCGCCATCACGTGCGTGGCCGTCGTCCACCACCTGCCCTTCACCGAGGCCCTGTTGACCTTCCGCCGTCACCTGGCACCGGGCGGGACACTCGTGATCGTCGGCCTGTCCCGCGCCCACGGCCCCATGGACCACCTGCTCGGAGCCCTGGCCGTCCCGGCCAACGCCACCATGGGCTGGCTGAAGAACAAGGGCCGCCGGGCAGAACGACCGGTCTCCATGACGGCCCGAACCCGCCAGGCGGACATGACGTTTGACGAAATCACCCGCGAAGCCAGAGCCGCCCTGCCGGGAGTACGCCTGCGGCGACGGCTGTTCTGGAGGTACACGCTCGTGTGGAGGCGGCCGTGAAGGCGGGTGGGGGTCAGGTCAAGCCGTCGCTGAAGCAGTAGACGACGTACAGCCCGTAGAGGGCGAGGAGTAGACCGAGGAACCGAGTCCACGCGGGCACGGTTTGGCGCTGGTGGATGTTCCACATACACCGCAGCCGCGTCACCGCCAACACCACGCCGAGTGCGGCGGCCACCGCGAACACGCAGAACACCACGGGCCGTTCACCCCAGGACGCGTTCCGCGCTCCGCCATCGCCGACGACGAGGATCAGGTACGGTGCGATGTACTGAGCCGGACTGAACTCCTGAAGTCTTTCAGAGCTGCCGGAAACCGTCATGGGGGAGCCTCCGAGCGATGGCGGATGTTGGCATTGCGGTGCCCCGTGTGATCACTCAGAACCTAGCCCTCTCGTGATCACGAACTCCATGCGCTCCGGCGTATATGCCCGGAAATGTCTTCCGACTTGGCGAAATTGCGCTGTGGATCGTGCCGTTCAGTAACTCCGGGTGCTTGCGGGGAGGACAGAGCGTCAGTTTGCGGCTAGAGTCCCTCGTTGGGCACGGTCGGCTTCGGCTGGCTGCGACGGGAATGGGTCCGACGTCCCTTTCGGGCGTGGCTGCCAACTGAGTTGGCGCTGCGTCAATCGCGACAATTTCATACGCGGCCTGTACGTCGGCAGGGCCTCAGTTGATCATCCGTTTGTGGGTGGTCGGCCTGAGACACCTGCCCTCCTGCCTCTGGATCGCGCTCAGCTCGGCTACCCGTCGTCCGCGGGAGGGACCCGAGCGTGGAACTGCAGATCGTCCTGGCCATTCTGGGCGTGGCCAGCGTGATGTCCGCCTTTCTGTTCGCCCTGAAGGGCTTGCTCGACCAGATCCCGGAGGTCATCCGTTCCTGGCGCCGTGTCGTGGACGAAGCCCGCCGGGCCCGCATCGATCCTGAGCCCGCACCTGAAGAGGGGGACGGGGGTCCCGGTCAGTACACGTCACGTACGTAGCGCTTCTCCGCCGCCAGGCGCTTGACGTACGCGTCCGCCTCGTCCCTGTCCAGGCCGCCGTGCGCGACGACTATGTCCCGCAGTGCCTGGTCGACGTCCTTCGCCATGCGCCCGGCGTCGCCGCAGACGTAGAAGTGGGCGCCGTCCTGGAGCCACTGCCACAGACGGGGACCGTGTTCGCGGATGCGGTCCTGGACGTAGACCTTGTTGCGCTGGTCGCGGGAGAAGGCGAGGTCGAGGCGGTCGAGGTGGCCGGATGCCCGGTACGCCTCCAGGTCCTCGCGGTAGTAGAAGTCCGTGGCCTCGCGCTGTTCGCCGAAGAAGAGCCAGTTGGGGCCGGTGTGCCCACGGACCTGGCGGTCTTCGAGGAAGCCGACGAAGGGGGCCACGCCGGTACCGGGACCGACCATGATCATGGGCGTGGCGGGGTCGGTCGGCGGCCGGAAGTGCGGCGACCGCTGCACGAAGACCTGCACCGGACCGTCGTCCGCGTGATCGGCGAGGTACGTCGAGCACACGCCCTTCCGGTCCCGGCCGAGGTCGTTCGTGTACCGCACGACCGAGACCGTGAGGCGGACCTCGCCGGGGTGGGCGAGCGGGCTGGAGGAGATGGAGTACAGGCGGGGCTGCAGCCGCTTGAGGACGCCCGTCCAGTCCGCGGCCGAGGCACGGATGGGGAACTCGGCGATGACATCGGCGGCCTGTCGGCCCCAACTCCACTGCGCGAGCGCGTCCTTGTTGTCCGGCCGCAGCAGCCGCTTCAGCATGTGGCTGCCCGTGCGCTCGGTGACGAACCTGAGCAGGTCGGTGGTGATGCGGGAGATGTCCAGGCGGGTGCGCAGCGCCTCTTCGAGGGGGAGGGGAGCACCCGTACCGAGGTCGACCGGCTCGTCGGGGTCGAGTCCGGTGAGCGCGAGCCATTCGGCGACGAGTCCGGGGTCGTTGGCCGGCCAGACACCGAGGGCGTCTCCGGCGTCGTAGGCCAGTTCACCGCCGCGCGTGTCGAAGGCGAACTGCCGCACTTCCTTCTGCGAACCGGGCAGGCTCAGCAGCCGGTTGCCGATCAGGAGCGTGGCGAACGGGGAGGCCTTGGTGTAGGCGGAGGGCGCGGCGACGGCGCCCCTCCCGGGGACCGGAACGGTGGATGTGGCTGCCTCGGCCGCACGCACCGGCACGGGCTGCTGTTCGTCCGCCGTGGCCAGCGCGGTAAGCACCTGTTCGAGCCACTCCGCGGCCAGTTCCTCGAAGTCGGGTTCGCAGTCGGTGCGGGGCAGGATACGGGTCGCGCCGAGCGCGTCGAGGCGCTCGTCCAGGCGGCGTCCGTGACCGCAGAAGTCGTCGTAGGTGGAGTCACCGAAGGCCAGGACGGCGTAGCGGATGCCCTCCAGGCGGGCGGCGCCCGGCGCGGACAGCGCGTTCCAGAAGTCGGCACCGTTGTCCGGGGCGTCGCCGTCGCCGAATGTGCTGGTGACGAGGAGGACATCGGTGTCGGGCGTGAGGTGCTCCGGGGTCACGTCGGCCATGGGGATCAGCTCGGGTGTGCGGCCGGTCGAGGCAAGGCGTGCGGCCGCGGCCGCGGCGAACTCCTCGGCGTTGCCCGTCTGCGAGGCCCACAGGATGAGCAGACGACGGGTCGGTGCGACAGCCGCTCCCGACCGCGCCGCAGGGGCGGTCACCGCGGCACGGGAGAACGCACCGGCGAGCACCCCGTCGACCCACAGGGCGTGCTCCGGCTCGAAGGGCGCCCCCGGCGGCAGCACCGGCACCCGACCGTCGCCCGGCGGCGCGGCGGCGAGGCCGGACAGAAACCCCGAGAGGTACTGCCGCTGCGGCTCGCCGAGCGGCGCGGGGGACAGGTCGCTGATACCGAACGCGGCGGCGAGCGCGTGCACGGGGGAGTCCGCGGGCACGGACACCACCTCGGGCTCCGGAGCGGCGTGCTCGCTCGGCACCGGAGCAGGCGCCTTGGCGAGCGTCACCGCGCAGACCTTGAACTCGGGCTGGAAGGACAGCGGGTCGATAGCGTCGCTGGTGACGGCGTTGATGCTGAGGTACTCCCCGAACAGGTCGTTCCAGTGGAACGGCGCGAAGCAGGTGCCGGGCCGCACCCGGTCGGTGACCCGGGCGGGCAGCACGGCACGTCCGCGACGCGAGGCGACCTCCAGATGGTCCCCCTCGGCCACACCCAGAGCCGCCGCGTCCTCCGGATGCACCTCCACGAACGATCCCGGGTTCAGCTTGTTGAGCTTGGACACCTTGCCGGTCTTGGTCAACGTGTGCCACTGGTGCTGGAGACGGCCGGTGTTGAGGACGAACGGGTAGTCGTCGTCCGGGAGTTCGGCTGCGGGCAGATGCGGACGGGCGAAGAACCGGGCGCGCCCGCTCGGCGTGGCGAAGGCCAGCCGGGGCCGGGTCCCGTCCTCCCGCTCCAACAGGGCCTGGCTGACGCCGTCATTGAGGTACCGGATCGGATTCCGGTCCGCCCCGTCCACGGCCGCCGCCGGCCACTGCACGGGCGTGGCGCGCAACCGCTCGTACGTCACACCCCGCACATCCCATCCGGTCTTCGGGTTCCAGGCCTGTTTCAGCTCCTCGAAGACCTCCTCGGCCGAGGCATAGGTGAAGCCCTCCGCGAAGCCCATCTCGCAGGCCACCCGCGCGATCAACTGCCAGTCGGGCAGGGCCTGTCCGGGCGGATCGACGACGCCCTGCACCAGCGTGAGGTCGCGCTCGGAGTTGACCATGATGCCGTCGGACTCCGCCCACAGCGTGGCGGGCAGGACGACATCGGCGTACGCGTTGGTCTCGGTCTCGGCGAACACGTCCTGCGTGATGACGAGTTCGGCGGCCTCAAGCCCGGCGATGACGGTCTTGCGGTTGGCGACGGAGGCAACGGGGTTGGTGCAGATGATCCAGCACGCCTTGATGTCGCCCGCAGCCATCTGCTCGAACATCTCGATCGTGCCGCGCCCGCCCTCGGTGCGCAGGGAGCCCTCGGGGATGTTCCACAGCTTCTCGACGAACGCCCGCTCGTCCTCGACCAGGACGGAACGCTGGCCGGGCAGACCGGGCCCCATGTAACCCATCTCGCGCCCACCCATCGCGTTGGGCTGGCCGGTCAGCGAGAAGGGCCCGGAACCCTGGCGGCAGATGGCACCCGTGGCCAGGTGCAGATTGACCAGGGCGTTGGTGTTCCAGGTGCCGTGCGTGGACTGGTTCAGGCCCATGGTCCAGCAGCTCATCCACTCACCGGCCGCGCCGATCCACTGCGCGGCCTGCCGGATGTCGGCCTCCGGGATGCCGGTGATCTCCGCGACCTTGGCGGGCGGATAGTCGGCGAGGAAGGGGGGCATCTCCTCCCAGCCCTCGGTGAACTCGGCGATGAACTCCGGATCCGTATGACCGTTCTCGACGAGCAGGTACAGCAGCCCGTTCAGCAGCGCCAGGTCAGTACCGGGCTTGATCTGCAGGAACAGGTCGGCCTTGTCGGCGGTGGCGTTGCGGCGCGGATCGACGACGATCAGCTTGGCCCCGGCCGACTTGACCCGGTCCATCATCCGCAGGAAGAGGATCGGGTGGCAGTCGGCCATGTTGGATCCGATCACGAAGAACACGTCCGCGTGATCGAAGTCCTGGTACGACCCGGGCGGGCCGTCCGCGCCCAGCGACAGCTTGTAGCCGGTCCCCGCGCTCGCCATGCACAGCCGCGAGTTGGACTCGATCCGATTCGTCCGCACGAATCCCTTGGCCAGCTTGTTCGCCAGGTACTGCGCCTCCAGGGACATCTGCCCGGAGACGTAGAAGGACAGCGCGTCGGGCCCGTGCTCGTCCAGGATCGCCCGCAGCCGGGCGGCGACCGACGAGATCACCTCGTCCACATCGGTCCCGACCGGCTCGGCACCCCGCCCGGCCCGCACCAGCGCCTGCCCCAGCCGTCCCGGCGCGGCCATCATGTCCGCGCTGGTCGAGCCCTTGGTGCACAGCCGCCCCTGGTTGGCGGGGTGCGCCTTGTCCCCGTACGCCTTGGCCACGCGGCGGCGCCCGTCCGCAGGGTCCCGGGTGATGTCCAGGACGATGCCGCAGCCGACCCCGCAGTACGAGCAGACCGTTCGGACGCTGCCGTCCTTCGAGCCAGTTGCCACCGGAAATCCCACCCCGTCGCGCGTGTACCGCCATGAGCCGGGGCCGCCCCGCCGGTGGCGGACAGCCCCACGCACGACACGGTATGAAGATCGAATTACCGGCCCGTCACGCATCGGGAACGCCCGGGGTTACGCCACCCGCACACACCGCTCGACGATCATGTGAGACAGGGGCGGGAGAACGCCGACGTCAGCGGCGCAGCCTGCACCGACGGCGGCAGGTCCGTTACGAGTACCTGCTCACCGACGCCGGTTCGGTCAGGCGAGGTACGCGTGTGTCCGGGCTGCCTTGACCGTCGCCCAGACCGTCGCTCCCGGGCGCAGCTCCAACTCGGCCGCGGCCACGGCGGTGAGGTCGGCGGCCAGGGGCAGTTCGCCGGTGAGATCCGCGCGGATCCGGTCGCCGCGCGTCTCCAGCCCAGCCACCTCGCAGCGCCAGACGTTACGGGCGCTGGAGCCGACGGGCCGGTCCCGGTGCAGGGTGACGGCGCTGGGCGGGAAGGCGACGAACACCGGGCCGGTGAAATCTTCCGCCGTGGTCACCACGGCCCCGCCCGCCACGCGCACGGCGTGCCCCTCGGCCTTCCCCCGGTACAGATTCAGGCCCACCAACTGGGCGATGTAGTCCGTACGAGGATGACGGGCGATGTGAGACGGCGTCCCTTCCTGGACGACACGGCCGTGCTCGATGACGACCAGGTGATCGGCCAGCACCATAGCGTCCAGCGGGTCATGAGTGACCAGCACCGCGACCGCCTCGAAGTCGGCCAAGTGGCGCCGGAGTTGGGTGCGCACCTCCAGCCGGGTCCGGGCGTCGAGCGCGGCGAGGGGTTCGTCGAGCAGGAGCAGCCGGGGGTTCACGGCCAGGGCGCGGGCGAGCGCCACACGCTGCGCCTGCCCGCCGGAGAGCCCGCGGGGCTTGGCCCCCGCGTGGTCGGTGAGGCCCATGCGCTCCAGCCACTCCGCGGCCAGGGCGCGGGCCTCCGCTTTGGTGGCGCCGTGACAGCGCGGCCCGAAGGCCACGCTGTCGAGCGCGGTGAGGTGCGGGAAGAGCAGGTAGTCCTGGAAGACGACCCCCACCGGACGGGACTCCGGCGCCGTACCGCCCAACTCGGCACCGTCCAGCAGCAGGTGCCCGTCGGACAGCGGCACGAGACCGGCGAGCGCGCGCAGGGCGGTGGACTTTCCCGCCCCGTTGGGCCCGAGCAGGGCGACGACGTCACCGGGCGCCGCTGCCAGCCGCACGTCGAGGCGGAACGAACCGCGTTCCACCACCAGCCGCGCGTCGAGCCCACCATTTACCCGCTCTGCTCCCCGAGCGGCCTCCTCGATGTCGGTCATGAGGCGCTCATCCAGCGGTCGCGCAGCCCGGCCAGGACCGCGACGGACACGGCGAGCAGCACCAGACTCAGGGCGATGGCCGCCTCCGGGTCGCTCTGCAGGGCCAGGTACACGGCGAGCGGCATGGTCTGGGTACGGCCGGGAAAGTTCCCCGCGAAGGTGATCGTCGCGCCGAACTCCCCCAGCGCCCGCGCCCACGCGAGCACGGCACCGGCCGCGATGCCGGGCGCGATCAGGGGCAGCGTGACCCGGCGGAAGGCGGTGAACCGGGAGGCGCCCAGCGTCGTGGCGGCCTCCTCGAAGCGCGGGTCGGCGGCGCGCAGTGTGCCCTCGACACTGATGACGAGGAACGGCATCGCGACGAACGCCTCGGCCACGACCACACCGGTCGTGGTGAACGGAAGCGTGATCCCGAACCAGTCGTCCAGCGAACGCCCCACGACCCCGTTCCGCCCGAGTGCCATCAGCAGCGCCACACCGCCCACGACCGGCGGCAGCACGAGCGGAAGGGTCACAAGGGCCCGTACGAGACCGCGCCCGGGGAACTCGACCCGGGCGAGCAGCCACGCCAGCGGCACCCCGATCACCAGACACACCGCGGTGGCCACGGTGGCGCACACCAGGGAGAGCCGCAGGGCATCCCACACCTCGGCGCTGGTCAGCAGCTCGGGCATGCTCCGCCAGGGTGCGCGGATCAGCAGGGCGACGAGCGGCAGGACGAGGAAGGCCAGGCCGATGAGCGCGGGCAGGAGGAGCGGCAGCGGGGCGCCCCGACGGTTGCGGCCCCGCCGGGGTGCCCCGGTCCGCCGCCCCGGACCACCGGTGAGGGTGTCCACGGCGGCGGTCGTATCGGGAGACGGCGAGGTCACGGGTTGAGGAACCCGGCCTCGTTCAGGACCTTCTGGCCCTCGGGGGACTTCACCAGCTCGATGAACGCCGTCGCGGCATCGGTGTTCTCCGACGCCTTGAGCAGGGTGATCGGGTAGTCGTTGACGGCCTCGGCGGACTCGGGGAAGTCCACCCCCTGCACCTTGTCGCCCGCGGCCTTCACGTCGGTCCTGTAGACGACCGCCGCGTCGGCCTCCTTCAGCACCACCTTGTTGAGGGCCGCCTTGACGTCCTCCTCGTAGGAGACCGGGGTGACCTTCAGCCTGCTCGCGTCCAGGGCCTTCTGCGCGGCGGCACCGCACGGCACCGCCTCGTCGCACAGGACGACCTTCAGGTCCGAGTTCGTGAGGTCCTTGAGGGAGCCGATCTTGTCGGGGTTGCCCGGCAGGGTGGCGATCTCCAGCTGGTTGCGGACGAAGGCGGTGGGCGCGCCGGAGTTGTCGCCCGCGTCAGTGACGATCTTCATCGTCTTCGGGCTCGCCGAGGCGAACACGTCCGCCGGGGCGCCCGCGGTGATGCTCGCCGCCAGGGCGTCGCTGCCGCCGAAGCTGAAGGTGACCTTGGTGCCGGGGTGCTCCTTCTCGAACTCCTTGCCCAGCGTCGTGAAGCTCTCCTTCAGCGAGGCCGCGGCGAAGACGATCACCTCATCGGACAGCTCGTCCGAGCCGGATGCGCCGGGGGAGGAGCCGGAGCCCGACGTCGAGGAGCCGTCGCCGGACGAGCAGGAGGCCAGAGCCAACAGAGCGGCGGTGCTCAAGCCGGCCATCTGGACCATCCGACGGGTCCGGCGCGCGGAACGGATCATTACGGGCACTCCCTCTGGTAGGTGCGCATACGCCGATCATACTGCCGCATGTGCAAGCCAAAAGTCCGCTGTCGTATCGCATGAGCGGTAATGCTTGTCGATTGGCTTGGCATGTGCGTACCTACAGGACGCGACTCCGAGTGCGGTCCTGCACTCCTGGCGCGGGGGCGTGCTTGCGGCGAGTACCGATGGCCGGATGGTCGCTGCCGCCGGAACCCTGATAGCTTCCCTGTCCGTACTTCAAGCCTTCCGGGCCGGGGCATTGCCTCCCGCCGGGGAGGCTTTTTTTCTGGGATTTTCTGCCCCGGGCCTCACGACCCCCACCCAGTACCAGGGAGATCCATGTACGAGATATCCGTGCGCCTCGCCCAAACCACGGACCGCCCGACGATGGAGCGCCTGTGGCTGCTGTTCCGCCATGACATGTCGGAGTTCAGCGGTGCTCTGCCCAACCCTGACGGCACCTATCGAAGTGAACGGCTCCAAGCCGCGCTCTCGCAGGACGACTGGGCGCCCTACCTCCTGACCAGCGGCAGGTCCCCGGTCGGCCTCGCCTGCGTCCGCGGTCTGACCGGCCCGGTGCGCGTGCTGAGCAGTTTCTTCGTGGTGAGGGCGGCGCGCAGGTCGGGGCTCGGGCTGCGCGCCGTGCGCGAGGTCGTCGCGGCGCATCCGGGGCCCTGGGAGATCGCCTTCCAGGACAGCAATGCCGGAGCGGTCGCCTTCTGGCGCCGTGTCGCGACCGAGCTGGTCGGCGACGCGTGGACCGAGGAGCACAGACCGGTACCGGGCCGCCCGGACCTGCCGCCCGACACCTGGATCAGCTTCGACGCTCCGGCCGGCGTCGGCTCTGCCCCGCCCGGGCGGGCTTGACCTTCGAGTCAGGTCGAAGGTTTACGTTCGATGCCATGACGAGCTACCGCATCTCGCAGCTGGCGGAGCGCTCCGGAGTGCCGGCCACGACGCTGCGCTTCTACGAGGACGCCGGGCTCCTGCCCGCCGACCGCACACCGGCCGGGTACCGCGTGTACGGCCAGGACGCGGTGGAGCGGCTGGCGTTCATCTCCTCGGCCAAGCTGTTGGGGCTGACCTTGGAGGAGATCCGGGAACTGCTCGACGTACGGGAGGAAGGCGTGTGCGCGTCGGTACGGGCCCGGCTCCTGCCGCTGGTTGCCGAGCGGATCACGGAGACGGGCGCACGGATCACCGAGCTGCGCGCCTTCGCCGCCCGCCTGGCCGCGGCGAGGGCCGAGCTGTCGGGACTCGCCCCGGAGGGCGCGTGCGGACCTGACTGCGGATGCACGACGGCCCCTGGGCTGGCCACTTCTCTGAGCCAGGACCAGCCGTGGCGCGACGTCCCCGTCGCATGCACGCTGGGCGGCAGCGAGCTGGACGAGAGCACCGGCCAGTGGCGGCAACTGGTCAGCCAGGCCGACAGGCGCGAGGAGATCCCGGACGGCATCCGGCTGGTGTTCCCCGCAGGCGCCGACCTGGCGGTGGAGATCGCCACCCTGGGCGCGGCGGAGCAGGGCTGCTGCGCGTTCTTCGACTTCACCCTGCACCTGACCCCGTCCGCTCTCCATCTGGAGGTGCGGGCGCCCGAGAGCGCCGCCAAGGTCCTGGCCGACCTGTTCGGGGCAACCGCATGACCGGTCAGTAGCCGCTCTCTGTACCCGCGCCCCGAACACCACGACTGTCTGTCACCCCACCCGGACCCCCGCTGCCTGCGGCAGTTCCAGATGCTCGCCCTGGAACCGTGCCCGCAGCGCACGGTCGTGGGTGACCAGCACCATTGACCCCGAGTATCCGGTCAGCGCCTCCTCCAACTCCTCGACCAGCGCCGGTGACAGATGGTTCGTCGGTTCGTCGAGCAGTAGGAGATCGGCGGGCTCCGAGACCAGCCGGGCCAGGTCCACACGGCGGCGCTGGCCGTACGACAGCTCGCCCATACGCGACCGCAGTTCCGCAGGGCGGAAGAGGCCGAGGGCGAGCAGGGCGTCGGCGTGTTCGTCGGCGGAGCCGACGCGCCCCAGCCCGAACGCCTCGGCCACCGTCAGGTCCGGCGGCCACGGCGTCTCGTCCTGGCGCAGATGACCGACCCGGCCGGGCACCCGTACCGAGCCTTCGTCCGGTACCAGCTCACCGGCGAGCAGCTTCAGCAGCGTCGTCTTTCCGGCTCCGTTGGGGCCGGTGACGAGCAGCCTGCCGCTGCGGTGGAGGGTGAGGGAACGCAGGTCCAGGCGGTCACCCACACGTACGTCCGACAGCTGTACGGCGGGCAGTTCCGCCGCAGCGGTTCCGGTGCCTCCCTCCGCGACGGTCCCCGTCGTCGCCACGCGCGCCGTGAAGGCCAGCGGGTCCGGTGGCGGTGCCACAGGGTTCGCGGCCAGCCGCTCGCTCCGCTCACGGGCGTTGCGGATACGGGCCATCGCGCCGTGCGCCCGGCCGCGGGCCCGGAAGCCGCCGTGGCCGAAGTTGGCCAGTGACGCCTTGCGCGGGATGGCGTGGAGGCGGGCGGCGTGACCGGCGGCCAGCCGCTCGTTGCGGGCCAGTTCGGACCGCCACTCCTCGTATTCCCGGAGCCGGCGGCAGCGCTCCGCCGCCTTCGCCGTGCGGTAGCCGGTGTATCCGTCGCCGTAGCGGGTGATCTTCCCCGCCTCGGCCTCCAGGACCGTGGTGGTCAGGCGCTCCAGGAAGACGCGGTCGTGAGTGACCACGAGCACCGTGCCGTGGTGTGCCCGCAGTTGGGCCTCCAGCCACTCCACGGCCTGTTCGTCCAGGTCGTTGGTCGGCTCGTCCAGGAGCAGCAGCTCCGGGCGGGCGGCGAGAACGCCTGCCAGAGCGAGGCGGGAGCGCTCGCCGCCGGAGAGGGTGCCGAGCCGGCGCTCACGGTGGAGGGCAGGCAGGCCGAGGTGGTGCAGCGCGATGCTGACCCGGTGGTCGGCTCGGTAGCCGTCCCGGGCCTCGAAGCGTCCGAGGAGCGCGCCGTAGGCGGCGAGAGCTGCCGGGTCCTCGCCGTCGCCGAGCGCCTGCTCGGCCCGGCGCAGCTCCGCCTCCAGGGCACGCAGGTCCGCGAGGGCCAGGTCGACGGCGTCCTGGACGGTGGCGGTCGGGGGCAGGGGGGATGGTCTGGGACAGATAGCCGACGCCGTCGGCGGCGGTCACGGTCACCTCGCCGCTGTCCGGTCGCTCCCGGCCCGCGACGAGCCTGAGAAGCGTGGACTTGCCCGCACCGTTGTCCCCGATCAGTCCGGCCCTCTCGCCGGGCTTGAGCGTGAAGGAGACGTCGTCCAGAACGGTGCGGCCGGAGTAGGCCTTGGTGACGTGGGACAGAGTGAGTTGTGAGGTGTGCAAGATCAAATCCCTCCTGGCCTGGCGGGCTTCGGCCCGGGCCGGATCGGGGTGGACGGCTGCGCAGCGAGGCGCGACGACGGCGGAGCGGTGCTCTACGCGGTCGGCGCCGGTGATCTCACAGGGAACCCATGGGCAGGACCGTACGCCACGATGAGCGCCCTGGCAAGACGATACGTCTCGACTTGTTGTATCCGTCGATGTGGACGAACCGTGCAGGGAACCCTCCGCGGGCCGTTCACGAGTTCACTGCACACTTCACGAATTGTCTTGATCAAGGGGATTGTGTGATTGCTGCATGAACATCTAGCCTGACGCTGCTCGACTGCCCGGCACCGCTCAACTGGCTTATGACGCCGCGAGTTTGTGGAGAGGTACGTGGGGGACCAACAGTCCGCATCGGAGGCCGTGCGCCTTCGGCCGGAGGGAGTACGGGGGTCGGCGCTGACCCTGGTGGCCGCGCAGGCGACCACATCCTTAGGCACCGCGGTCACCGGTTTCGGCATGAACGTCTGGGTCTTCGAGGAAACGGGGTCCTTCGCGCTCTTCGCCACGCTCGCCGTCGTGGCCGCGTTACCGGGCCTGCTGCTCGCCCCCGTCGCGGGCGTGGTCGTGGACCGCTACGACCGCCGCCTGGTGCTCCTGGTCTGCCAGGGCGTCGGCGGGACCATGCTCGCCCTCACGCTGCTCGCCGCGCTCACCGACAGCCTCAGCCCGCTGCTGGTGGGAGTCCTGTGGGCGGTGATGAGCACGGTCGGCGCGTTCTCCTGGCCCGCGGTGAGCGCGAGCATCACCGTGCTGAGCAGCCCGGAACGGCGCCCGAAGGTCAACGGCGTCGCGGAGACGCTGATGGGCACGGTCACCGTGGGCTCCCCGGTGCTCGGTGCGGCCCTGTACCGGTTGATCGGGATCGAGGGGATCGCCGCCTTCGACCTGGTCTCGTACGCCGCCTGCCTGGGCCTCATCGCGTACATGCGGTTCCCGAGAGGGCACAAGGACGCGGGTCCGGAACGTGGCGCGGGCGGCGGACCCCGGTTCCGCGACGACCTGCGTGAGGCCTGGCGGTTCCTGTCCGGCCGACGGGACCTGCTCCGCCTGCTGGTCTTCTTCGTGCTGGTCAACGTCGGGCTCTCGATGTTCACCGTGCTCTACTCGCCCTACGTGCTCTCCTTCGCCTCCTCCGGGGTGCTCGGCATACTGCTCTCCCTGGGCGGAGCCGGCACGATCGTGGCCGGCGCGGTGTACTCCGCGACGGGAGGCCCGGCCGCCAAGCACGTCGGCGTGCTCGCCGGGGCCCTGCTCGCGGGCCTGAGCATGGCGGCGCTCGGCCTGCTGCGGGAGCCGTACGTGCTGTACGCGGTCGCCTTCCTCTACGGCACCTCCGTACCCCTGCTGAACGCCTCCAGCCAGACCATCTGGCAGGCCAACGTCCCACCGGAGCTACAGGGCCGGGTGTTCAGCCTGCGCCGCATGCTCGCCTGGAGCATGACGCCGGTCTCCATGGTGGCGTCCGTCCCGTTGGCGGAACGATTCGCCGCACCGCTCGTGAAGGAAGGGCGGCCCGCCGCCGGGATCTGGGGGACCGGCGCGGCCGGGGCCCTCGGCCTCACGGCCACCCTGTGCGGCCTGTTGTGCCTCCTCGTCATCGCCCTCACCCAGGCGACCGGCGGGCTGAGGACCGAAGGCGAACAACCCGTCGGCTGAGCGCCGGTCATCGCAGTCACCTTCTTCGACGCACCCACTCGACGAATCCGAGGCATCGTCATGGACCAGCCACATCTTGCTGCCCTCACCGCGGAGGAGCGGGCCCGCCTGCTGCGGCGGGCCCGGGCCGCCGGGCTCGCCAGGACCGCCCGGGCCGCCGGGCCGGCCCCGGTCGGGCCCAGGGAGGGCACCGGTCCGGTGCCGCTCTCGGCGGCCCAGGAGCGGATGTGGTTCCTGGCCCGGCTCGACGAGGAGGGCGCGAGCGCGTACCAGGTGTCCTCCGCGGTACGGCTGCAGGGCGAGGTCGACCTGCCCGCCCTGCGCCGCGCCCTGGACACCCTGGTGGCCCGCCATGAAGCGCTGCGCACCACGTTCCCCGAGACACCGGACGGCGAGCCGGTGCAGCACATCGCCGCGTCCGGCACGTTCGAGCTGGAAGTGGACACCTCCGGTGGCCTTCTCGCGGCTCTGAGCCGGGCTCGCGCCCACCGCTTCAGGCTGGACAGGGGGCCGCTGATCCGTGGGGTGCTGGTCCACGACGGGGCCGCGAACCCCGAAGGCCCCTTCGGGACACTGATCCTGACCATGCATCACATCGTCTCGGACGGCTGGTCCATGGGCCTGCTCCTCCGCGAACTCGGCGCCCTCTACGCGGCCTTCCGCGAGGGCGGCCCCGATCCGCTGCCCCCGGTGCCCCTCCAGTACGGGGACTACGCCGTGTGGCAGCGCCGCTGGCTCACTGGTGAACGCCTGCGGGAGCAGGAGGAGTTCTGGCGCGACCGGCTCGCCACGGCGCCCGCCCTGTGCGAGATCCCCGTCGACCGCCCGCGGCCCGCCCGCCAGGACCACTCCGGCGGCACCGTCTCCTGCCGACTGGACCCCGAACTGACCGCGAGACTCAGAGACCTCGCCCGCCGCAACGACACCACCCTCTTCGTCACCCTGCTGGCCGCCTGGGCCGCCGTGCTCGCCCGGCTCTCGGGCGAGGAGGAGGTCGTCGTCGGCACCCCCACCGCCAACCGGGGCCAGCCCGGCACCGAAGGCGTGGTCGGGCTCTTCGTCAACACCCTCGCCCTGCGCCTGGACACCTCCGGCACGCCCACCGTGGGGGAGTGGCTGCGCCGGGTGAAGGAGACCACCACCGCCGCGCTGGCCCACCAGGACCTGCCCTTCGAGCAGGTCGTGGATGTCGTACGCCCGGAGCGCAGCCTGGCCCACAGCCCACTGTTCCAGATGTTCTTCGCGTGGCAGGACGCCCAGGAGCGGGACGTGGACGTGCCGGGCCTGACGGCCGTGTCCCTGCCCGCCGACCCGCGCGTCCTCGCCAAGTTCGACCTGATGCTGAAGCTCACCGACGCCGGGGACTGCATCGAGGGCGGCATCGAGTACGCGCGTGCCCTGTTCGACCACGCCACCGTGGAGCGCTACCTGGGGCACTGGAACCACCTGTTGCGCGGCATGGCCGACGGCGACGGCATCCGGCTCGACGCGCTGCCGCTGACCCCTCCCGCCGAACAGGCCCTGCTCCTGGAGGACTTCAACGCCACCGCCGCCCCCGTCCCCGAGACCTGCGCCCACCGGGTCTTCGAGGCCCACGCCGCCGCCACGCCCGACGCCGTCGCCCTCGTCCACGCGAGCGGCGAGCTGACGTACGCCGAACTCGACGCCCGTGCCGATCAGTTGGCCCATCGGCTTCACACGCAGGGCGTCCGCCCCGGCGACCGAGTCGCGATCTTCCTGGAGCGCGGCCCGGACACGGTCGTGTCGGTCCTCGCCGTCCTGAAGAGCGGGGCCGCCTACGTTCCGCTGGACCCGGGCTATCCGGCGGAGCGGCTCGCGTACATGCTCGCCGACAGCGCACCGGCGGCCGTACTGACGGGGCCCGCGTCCCACGCCCTCCTCGACGGCCACGTCACGATCGACGTCACAGCCGACCTCGGCGACACCGTCGGCGCCCCGGCCCCGCGCGTCACCGTCGAGCCCGACGACATCGCCTACGTCATCTACACCTCCGGCTCGACCGGCGACCCCAAGGGTGTGATGGTCACCCATCGCGGCGTGGTCAACCTCGCCGCCTGGCAGCGCTCCGCCTTCGGCCTCGAACAGCCGCGCAACATCGCGCAGTTGTTCTCCTACAGCTTCGACGGCGCGGTCGGTGAGACGGTGATGGCCCTCCTCAACGGCGGCACGCTCGTCATGCTCGACCCCGGCGACATCGAACCCACCCGGCTCGTGAACGCCCTCAACCGGCACCGGATCAACGTGCTCGTCTCCGTACCCTCCCTGCTCCGCCAGATCGACCCGTCCCGGCTCACCGGCGGCCGCGACCTCATCGTGGTGTCCGTGGGCGAGGCCTGCACCAAGGACCTCGCCGAACGCTGGTCCCGCCACGTGCGCTTCATGAACGGCTACGGACCCACCGAGTACACCGTCTACTCCCACCTGTGGGAAGCCGACCCCGAGGCCGTCGCCGCCCACAAACGCATGCCCATCGGCCGAGCCGTCCACAACACCCGCACCTACGTGCTGGACCGCGCCGGAAACCCCCAGCCCGTCAACGTCGCCGGGCAGATCCACCTCAGCGGGCCCGGCATCGCGCGCGGCTACCTGGGCCAACCGGCCGCCACCGTCGACCGGTTCGTGCCCAACCCGTTCGTCCTGCGCGAGACCTTCGACGACCGGGGCCCGCTCCGCCTGGAATCCGCACTCGCCGACATCGCACGGTTCGCCACCCGCCACGGGCGCACGCACACCCCCGTCGCCGCGCACCCCGTTCTCATCCCCGAAGAGATCCTCGACCGCGTCCGCGGCCTCGATCGCGATCTGATCGACACCACCCGCCGCTTCCTGCGGCGCAACGCCGCCGACCGGACCGCGCACGTGGGCTTCTGCCGCTACTTCCTCGAAGGCGAGAACGCCGGATACCGGGCCGCCGGACTCGACGGGGAGGTCCTGCGCACCCTGCTGGGAGATCTCGACGGACTCACCGGCGTGGAGATCGGCTGCGGCAACGGGGAGGTCCTGCACACCCTGGCCGCCGCCGGAGCCAAGGCGGTCGGCATCGACCTCAGCCCCTTCTTCGTCCAGGCCCTGCGCCGCGACGGCCTGGACGTCCGCCACGCCCAGGCCGACGTCGAACCCTCCAGGATGGCCGAGGAGTTCGGTATCCGCGAGGGATCCCTCGACTTCGCCGTCTCCACCATGGTCCTCGACCGCACGCACCGCCCCCGCCATTTGCTCGCCAACATGATGGCCGTCCTGCGCCCAGGCGGCCGGTTCGCCCTCCAGACGGTCCTGCCGGTCGTCCCCCTCGACGACGGCGAGGTCACCGACCCCCTCGTCTACACCGACGACGCCCACCGGATCACCCCCGGCCGCGACGCCGCCGAGGACCAACTCGCCCTGATCGCGGAGCTACGGGCCCTGGGAGCCACCGGCCTCACCCTGCGCACCCTGCCCTACATCGTTGCCAGCAGCGACGGCGTCCAGCGCTACGAGCTGTACAGCTTCTCCGGCGTACGCGGTCACGTCAGTGCCGCCGAACGCGCCTACGACCTCATGTACCGCACCGGTGATGTCGGCCGCTGGCTTCCCGACGGCAATCTGGACTTCCTCGGCCGCGACGACTTCCAGGTCAAGGTCCGCGGTTTCCGCGTGGAACCCGCCGAGATCGAGAAACGTCTCACCGCCCACCCCGGCGTACGGGAGGCGGCCGTCGTCGCCCACGGCGAACGGCTCCTCGCCTACGTCGTCTCGGCCGAGACCCCCGACGCCCTGCGTACCCACGCCGCGGCCACCCTGCCCGAGTACATGGTGCCCGCCGCCTACGTCGCCGTCCCCGCGCTGCCCCTGACCCCCAACGGCAAACTCGACCGGGCCGCCCTGCCCGAACCCGACGCCTCCGCCTACGCCCGCCGCGCATACGTCCCCCCGTGCGGCGAGACCGAGGAGAGCGTCGCCGCCGTCTGGAGCGAACTGCTCGGCGTGGAGCGCGTCGGCCGCCAGGACGGGTTCTTCGCACTCGGCGGCCACTCCCTGGTCGCCGTCCGTGTGGTGGCCCGGTTGCGCGAGAGGCTCGGCGTGGAGGTCCCGCTCAGCGCCGTCTTCGAGGCGCCGACCCTCTCCGCGTTCGCCGAGGCCGTCGCCGCCGCCCACCCCGTCGTGCTGCGGCCGCTCGAACCGGCGCCCGCGGGGACCGCGCCCGTCGTCTCGGCCGCGCAGCGCCGACTGTGGCTGCTGTCCCGCTGGGACACCGGCGGCCACGCCTACCACATCCGCTGGTCGGCACGGCTCGTCGGCGCACTCGACGCACACGCCCTGCGCCGCGCCCTCGACCGCATCCTGGAACGCCACACGGCCCTGCGCACCACGTTCGAGGACGCCGACGGCACCCCCGTCGCACGGATCGGCGAGGCAGGCTTCTCCTGGACCGCGCCCGAGCGCGTGGACGACCCCTTCGACCTGGCCACCGGCCCCCTGATCCGCGGCAGCCTCAGCCGGGACGAGGACGGCACCCACACCCTCGTACTGACGGCACACCACGTCGTCGCCGACGGTGAGTCCCTGCGTATCCTCGTCCGTGAACTCGGCGTCCTGTACACCGCGTTCAGCCGCGGGGAACCCGATCCGCTGCCGCTGCCGTCCGTCCAGTACGCCGACTACGCGCACTGGCAGCACGAGCGGCTCGCCGGAGACGGGCTCGCCGCCCAGGAGCGCTACTGGCGCACAGCCCTCGCCGGAGCACCCGCCCAGTGCGAACTGCCCACCGACCGGCCCCGCCCCGCGCGGCCCGACTACGCCGGAGGACTGATCGACCTCACCCTCGATCCGCAACTGGCGTCCAGGGTGAGGGAGTTCAGTGCCCGCCACGGCGTCACCCCGTTCACCACCCTGCTGGCAGGCTGGGCCGCCACCCTGGCCCGGCTGTCCGGGCAGACCGAGGTTGTCATCGGTACGCCCGCCGCCGGCCGTGGCCATGCCGACATCGAGGACCTCATCGGCTTCTTCGTCAACATGCTCCCGCTGCGCCTGGACACCGCCGCCGCCCCCACCCTCGGCGACTGGCTGACCCAGGTCCGTGACCGCGTGGTCGCCGCGCAGACCCACCAGGACCTCCCCTTCGACCGGATCGTGGACGTCGTCCAGCCCGCCCGCTCCGCCGACCGGCACCCGCTGTTCCAGACCGGCTTCACCTGGCAGCACGAACCCGAGGAACCCCTCGTCCTGCCCGGCGTCGAGGTACGCCCCGGACCCGCGCCCCGCCACACCACCTCCCGCTTCGACCTGACCCTCGCCCTCACCGAGACCGCCGACGGCCGGATCAGAGGCGCCGCGGAGTACGCCACCGCCCTGTTCGACGCCGCCACCGTGCGCCGCTTCACCGACTGCTGGCTCACCCTGCTCGGCGCCATGACCCAGGCCGACGAGCGCACCGAACTGGCAGCGCTGCCGCTGCTCGGCCCGGACGACCCGCAGACCGCGGCCGAGAGCACCACAGCCCCGTATCCCCCCGACAGCCGGCGCGTGGACCGGCTCGTGGACGAGTGGATCGCCCGCACACCCGAGGCCACCGCCCTCGTGCACGGCGACCGCGAACTCAGCTACGCCGCCCTCGGGGAGTTGGCCGCCGGCCATGCCGAGGCACTGCGCGCCCACGGGATCGGCCCGGGCGACCGCGTCGCACTGGCCCTGCCCCGCTCCGCGGACCTGGTAGCCCTCCAGCTCGCCGTCCTGCGCGTGGGCGCGGTGTTCGTGCCGGTGGACCCCGGGCACCCGCGGGCCCGCCGTGAGTTCATGGTCGCGGACAGCGGGGCGAAGCTGCTGATCACCGAGGATAGCTGGACCGCCGTCGGCGGCCCGGACGCGCCGCCGCTCGCGCCCGGCGCGGCGTACATCATGTACACCTCCGGCTCCACCGGCACGCCCAAGGGCGTGATCGCCCCGCACAGCGGCATCACCCGCCTCGCCCTCCCCGGCGGCTACGCGGGGTTCGGCCCGGACGACCGCACGGCCTTCGCCGCCAACCCGGCCTTCGACGCGTCCACCATGGAGGTCTGGGCCCCGCTGCTGACCGGCGGCGGGATCGTCGTCGTGGACCAGGACGACCTGCTCGACCCGCTGCGCTTCGCCCGCGCCCTGGACCAGCACGGCATCACCGTGCTGTTCCTCACGACCAGCCTCTTCCTCCGCCTCGCCGAGTACGGTGCCGAGGCCGCGGAGGCGCTGGCGAGGCTGCGCTGCCTCCTGGTCGGCGGGGACGTGATGGACCCGGCCAGGCTCCGGGCGTTCCTCGCCGCGCACCGGCCCGGCCGGTTCGTGCATGTCTACGGCCCCACCGAGACCACCACGTTCGCCCTGGCCCACGTCCTTCAGGACGTCCCGGCCGAGGCCCGCCGAGTACCGCTCGGCCGTCCCGTCGACCGGACGACCGCCCACATCCTGGACGACCGGCTGCGGCCCGTCCCGGCCGGCGTGACCGGAGAGATCGTCATTGGCGGCGACGGAGTCAGTCCCGGCTACCTCAACCGGCCGGAACTCACCGCCGAGAAGTTCGTCTCCCTGCGCGGCCGCCCCTGCTACCGCACCGGCGACCTCGGCCGCCGCCTCCCCGACGGAACCATCGAGTTCCTGGGCCGCGGCGACGGACAGATCAAGATCCGAGGCTTCCGCGTCGAACCCGGCGAGACCGAGGCGCTGCTCGCGACGGTGCCGGATATCCGGGAGAGCGCCGTACTCGCCCGCGACAACGGCACCGGCGACAAGGAACTGATCGCGTACTACGTCGCCGACGCCCCGGTGCCCGCTGCCGACCTCCGGGAGCGTCTGGCCGCCGAACTCCCCGACCACCAGGTGCCCTCGGCGTACGTGCACCTGCCCGCGCTGCCCCTGACCCCCAACGGAAAGCTGGACCGCGCCGCCCTGCCCGCCGCGAGCCCCGACGCCTACGTCCGCCACGCCCACGAGGCCCCCGAACCCGGCCTGGAGGAACGGCTCGCCGTGATCTGGTCGCAGGTGCTGGGCCAGGAACGGGTCGGCCGTCACGACGACTTCTTCGACCTGGGCGGCCACTCCCTGCTGGCCGTACGCGTGCTGAGCCGGATCCGCTCCGGCCTGGGCGTGGAGGTGGCCCTCGCCGATCTCTTCGCCGCGCCCACCCTCGCCGGCTTCGCCGCGGCCGTGACCGCCGCCCGTCCGGCCGGCCGCCCCGCCATCCGGCCCGCTCCGCGCCGGGACGGCGGCCCGGTCTCGTCCGCCCAGCGCAGACTCTGGTTCCTGTCCCGGACACAGGAGGCCAGCCGCGCCTACCACGTGCCGTTCGGGCTGCGGCTGACCGGAGACCTCGACACCGCCGCCCTGCGCCGCGCCCTGGACCGGATCGTCGCCCGGCACGAGATCCTGCGGACCGTCTTCGCGCAGGTGGACGGCGAACCCGTGCAGCGGATCCACCCGACGGCCCAATTCACCCTCGTCGAGCAGGAGTCGTCCGCCGAAGACCTCGCGGCCGTCATCGCCGAGGAGGCGCTCGCCCCCTTCGACCTGGCCGCCGGGCCGTTGATCCGGGGCAGGCTCGTCCGCCTCGCCGAGCGGGACCACGCCCTGCTGATCACGATGCACCACATCGTCTCCGACGGCTGGTCACTGCGCCTGTTCCTGAACGAACTGGCCGTGCTGTACGGCGCGTTCACCCGTGGCGAGTCCGATCCGCTGCCACCGCTGCCCATCCAGTACGGCAACTACGCGGCCTGGCAGCACGCCCGGGCGGCCTCCGAGGAACTCGACGACTCCGCCGCGTACTGGCAGCAGAGCCTGCGAGGCGCCCCCGAACTGCTGGAGCTGCCCACCGACCGCCCCCGCCCCGCCCGGCAGGACCACGCGGGCGCCGTGGTGGAGTACGCGCTCGACCCCGAACTCACCGCCCGGCTCACCGAAGTGGGCCGCAGGCACGGGGCCACGCTCTACATGACCCTGCTGGCGGGCTGGGCGGCCACGGTGGCCCGGCTCAGCGGCCGCCGGGACGTGGTGATCGGCTCCCCGGTCGCCCATCGCGGGCAGCGCGAGGCCGAGGACCTCATCGGCTTCTTCGTCAACACCCTGCCGATCAGGCTCGACGCCGCGGGGGACCAGACCGTCGCCGACTGGCTCGCCCAGGTCAAGGAGCGGGTCCTCGCCGCCCAGGCGCACCAGGACGTGCCGTTCGAACGGATCGTGGAACTCGTCCGCCCCGGCCGCAGCCTGTCCCACGGCCCGTTGATCCAGGTGGAGTTCGTCTTCCAGGCGAACCGCGACGACGGGGACGTACCGCCCCGGCTGCCGGGCCTGCGCACCGAGCCGCTGCCCGCCGCCCCGCACGTCACCTCCCAGTTCGACTTCTCGCTCAAGCTGACCCAGACCGGGGACCGCGTCAGCGGAGGAGTCGAGTACGCCACCGCGCTCTACGATCACGGCACCGTCCGCCGCTACCTCGGCCACTGGCGCACCCTGCTCGCCGCCCTCGCCGCGGACGACGACGCCACCCTCGACTCGCTGCCGCTGCTCACCGAGGCGGAGGAGACACGGGTACGGGCGCTCGCCGCGGGGCCCGACGCCAATCCCGGCGAGCCGACACTCGCCCATCTGCTGATCGAGGCCCAGGCGCGGCGGACCCCGCACGCGCCCGCCGTGGCCGGTGCCCCCGGCCACGCCGGGCTCGACTACGCGGAGCTGGACGCCTGGGCCAACCAGATCGCGCACCGGCTCCGCGCCCTCGGCATCGGCCGCGGCGACCTGGTCGCACTTCACGCCCGGCGCGGCCCGGCCGCACTCGCCGGACTCCTCGGCGTGCTCAAGGCCTCGGCGGCGTACGTGCCACTGGACCCGAACTACCCGGTGGCACGCCTGGAGTTCCTCCTTGGCGACACCGCGCCGGCGGCGGTCCTGGACGACGGCAGCGGCACCCTGCCCGCCACCGCCGTACCGGTGGTCGGTCTCGACCGCGGCACGGAACCGGAGTCCGCACCGCCCACCACCGCCGAGCCGGACGACCTGGCCTATGTGCTGCACACCTCGGGCTCGACCGGCACCCCCAAGGGCGTCGCCGTCGAACACCGGGCACTCGTCGCCTACTTGCGCTGGGCCGCGGACGTCTATCACCCCGTAAGCGGGTCCGTGGTCTCCTCCTCCCTGTCCTTCGACGCCACCGTCACCAGCCTGCTCGTGCCGCTGGTGTGCGGAGGACAGGTCCGTTTCGTGCCCGAGGGCGCCGAGGTGGACGGGGTGCGCGGACTGCTCAAGGACCCCGGGGCCCGAGGGCTGTTGAAGATCACCCCCGCGCACCTGGACGCCCTGGGACGGCTGGCGCTGGCCGACGGCGAGCCCGTGCATGTGGGGACCCTCGTCGTGGGCGGCGAGGCGCTGCCTGCCGCCACCGTCGACCTGTGGCGCGAACTCGCCCCCGACGCGCGGATCTTCAACGAGTACGGGCCCACCGAGGCCGTGGTCGGCTGTGTGCTGCACGAGGTCACCGGGACCGTGCCCGGCCGACCGGTGCCGATCGGCAGCCCGGTGCCGGGCACGTCCCTGCACGTCCTCGACGAACGGGGCCGCCCCGTTCCCCCAGGCGTGACAGGGCAGTTCCACATCGGCGGGGCCCAGTTGGCCCGCGGCTACCTGGGCCGACCCGAACTGACCGCCGAGCGCTTCCACGACACGGCTCAGGGACGCCTGTACGCCACCGGGGACCTGGGCCGGATGCTGCCCGACGGCACCCTGGAGTACCTGGGGCGCGCCGACGGCCAGATCAAGCTGCGCGGCTTCCGGATCGAACCCGGCGAGGTCCAGGCCCACCTCCTGGCGCTGCCCGGCATCCGCGAGGCCGTCGTCACCGTGCGCGAGGACGCGGCGGGCGAGCGGCACCTGACGGTGTACTACGCCGCGCCGGAGGACACCCCCGACCCACGCCCCGCGCTGGCCGAGACGCTTCCCGAGCACCTCGTCCCCACCGCCTGCCTGAGGGTGGACGCCCTGCCGCTCACCCCGAACGGCAAGACCGACCTCTCGGCGCTGCCCGACCTCGACGCGGGCGCCTTCGCCGCCGGCGCGGACACCGAACCCGAGGGCCCGGTCGAGAGCGCGCTCGCGGAGATCTGGGCGGACCTGCTGGGCCGTGACGGCGGAGTCGGACGCACCGACAACTTCTTCAACCTGGGCGGACACTCCCTGCTGGCCGTGACGATGCTGGAACGGATGCGGCTGCGGGGACTCCACGTGGACGTGGGCGCCGTCTTCACCGCACCCGACCTGGCGGCACTGGCCGCGTTGGTCACGGTCGCCGACACTCCCCAAGAGCGGGGGCCGGACAGCCCCGGAGAGCGGGGGCCGGACAGCCCCCTGACCGCCTTGACCCCCCAGGCCCGAGCCGCGATCGAGGCGGCCGTGCCCGGCGGCGCGGCGAACGTCCAGGACGTGTATCCGCTCGCCCCCATGCAGGAGGGTGTCCTCTTCCACCACCTCCTCACCGAGGCGGGCGACCCCTACCTGCTCACCGTGGGCCTGTCCTTCGACAGCAGGGACCTGCTCGACCGCTACCTGGACGCCTTCCGCGCGGTCATGGCCCGCCACGACATCCTGCGCACCGCCGTACTGTGGGAAGACCTCCCCGAACCGGTGCAGGTGGTCTGGCGCGAAGCACCGCTGCCCGTCACGGAAGTGACACTCGACCCCGCCCAGGGACCGGCCCTGGAGCAGCTCCGCCGCAGGTACGACCCGCGACGCCACCGCCTCGACGTGCGCCGCGCACCGATGCTGCGCATGTACGCCGCCGCCGAGCCCGGCACCGCGCCACAGCGGTGGGCCCTGCTGATGGTCAGCCATCACCTCATGGACGACAACACCACCTTCAAGGTGCTGTTCGCCGAGATCCAGGCGTTCCTGCGCGGAGAGGAAGCGGCGCTGCCCGACCCGGTGCCCTTCGGCGCGTTCGTCCGCAGGGCCCGCTCCGGCCTCGACTCCGCCGCCGCGGAGGCCTTCTTCGAGAAGATGCTCGGCGACGTCACCGAGCCGACCGCACCCTTCGGGCTCACCGGAGTGGACGGCGACGGCCGCGAGGTCACCGAGCACACCACGGTCCTCGACCCGGTCCTCTCGGCCCGGCTGCGCGCGAGGTCCCGCGCCCTCGGAGTCACTCCCGCCGCCGTGTTCCACCTGGCCTGGGCACAGGTGCTGGCCAGGACCGCCGGCCGGCAGGACGTGGTCTTCGGGACTGTCCTGTCCGGCCGGCTGGGCGGCGCGGACCGGGCCGTCGGCCCGGCCATCAACACCCTGCCTCTGCGGCTGCGGGTCGACGAACGCGGCGCCCGCACCGCCCTGCTGGACTGCCAGGCAGAACTTGCCGCACTGCTGCGCCACGAGCACGCCCCGCTCGCCCTCGCCCAGCGCGCGAGCGGCGTACAAGCACCCACACCCCTGTTCACCGCGCTGCTCAACTACCGGCACGGGGCGCCCCAGGCACCCCGCGACGGCTGGCCGGGCATCCACTGGGAGCATGCCGAGGAGCGCACCAACTACCCGCTCATGCTGGCCGTCGACGACCTCGACGAGGAGTTCCACCTCACCGTGCAGGCGGCCACGCCCGCCGAACCCTCCCGGGTGGCCGCCCTCGTGGCCCGCGCCGCCGAAGTCCTCATCGAGGCTTTGGAGGAGCGGCCCGACACTCCGGTGGCGGGACTGGACGTGCTGCCGGAGACGGAGCGGGCCGACGTGCTCCACCGCTGGGCCGGGCCCACGACCCGGTACCCCGACGTCTGCCTCCACGAACTGGTCGAGGCCCAGGTCCGCAGGACGCCCGACGCAGTAGCCGTGACCGACGACCACGAACAGCTCACCTACGCGGAACTCGACACCCGAGCGGCCCGGCTGGCCGCCCGGCTCCTCACGGCGGGCGTACGCCCCGACGACCGGGTCGGTGTCCACGCCGAACGCGGCATCCCCCTGGTGACCGCCCTGCTGGGCGTCCTCAAGGCCGGCGCCGCCTACCTCCCCCTGGAGCCCGCCAACCCCGCCGAACGGCTGGCGTTCCTCGTCCGCGACGGCGCCCCCGCCGCCATCCTCACCGACCGGGAAGGCGCCTCCTTCGAGGACGTGCCCACGTTCGACATCCGGCAGCCGGACGCCGTGGCCGACGCGCCCCCTCGTACCACCGTGGGCCCCGGCAACCTCGCCTACGTCATCCACACCTCCGGCTCCACCGGAACCCCCAAGGGAGTCATGGTGGAGCACCGCTCGGTGGTCAACCGGCTGCTGTGGATGCAGGACGCCTACCGACTGGGCGCCGAGGAACGGGTCCTGCAGAAGACCCCCTACGGATTCGACGTGTCGGTCTGGGAGTTCTTCTGGCCGCTGCTCACCGGCGCACGGCTCGTCCTCGCCCGCCCCGACGGCCACCGTGACCCCGCCTACCTCGCCGAGCTGATTCAGCGGGAGCGGATCACGACCGTCCACTTCGTACCGTCGATGCTACGCGCGTTCCTCGCCGATCCGGCCGCCGCGGCCTGCACCGGTCTGCGCCGGGTGCTGTGCAGCGGCGAGGCCCTGCCCGACAGCCTGGCCGCCGAGTTCCACCGGCTGCTGCCGGGAACCGAACTGCACAACCTCTACGGTCCCACCGAGGCCGCCGTGGACGTCACCGCCGCGCCCTGTCCGCCCGGCCGCCCGGTCACCCTGGGCCTGCCCGTCGCCAACACCCGCGTGTACGTCGTGGACGAGCAGGGGCGGCCCGCCCCCGTCGGCGCGGCGGGGGAGCTGTGGATCGGCGGTGTGCAGGTGGCCCGCGGCTACCTGGGCCGGCCGGAGCTGACCGCCGAACGCTTCCTCGACGACCCCTTCACCGAGGGCGGTCGCGTCTACCGCACCGGTGACCTGGCCCGCCGCCTGCCCGACGGCACCCTGCGATACCTGGGACGCACCGACTTCCAGCTCAAGGTGCGCGGCATCCGCGTCGAACCCGGGGAGATCGAGGCCGCCCTCGCCGCCCAGCCGGGAGTGCGGGACAGCGCGGTCACGGCACAGGGCGAGGCCCTCGTCGCGTACGTCACCGGCGACACCGACCCGGCCGCCCTGCGCTCCGCCCTCGCGGCCACCCTCCCCGACCACCTGGTGCCCAGCGCGTACGTGCTCCTCGACTCCCTGCCGCTGACCCCCAGCGGCAAGCTCGACCGGGCCGCCCTGCCCCCGCCGGACGGCACCGCCCTGGCCCGCCGCCCCTACGAGGCGCCCACGGGCGAGACGGAGGAGACCCTCGCCGCGATCTGGGCCGAACTCCTCGGACTGGAACGGGTCGGCCGCCACGACGGGTTCTTCGAACTCGGCGGGCACTCGCTGCTGGCCGTCACCCTCATGGAACGCATGCGGCAGGCCGCCCTGCCCGTCGACGTCCGCACCCTCTACCAGGCCCCGACGCTCGCCGAACTGGCCAGCGCGCTCGGCGGCCCCGACCGCCGGGCGGCGATACCGCCCAACCTCATCCCTGATCCCGCCGCCCCCCGGACCGAGTCCGGCCCCACCGTGGAGCTGACCCTGTGAACCACGACGACCTGCTCACCGCACTCGGCGCGCGCGGCGTGGAACTGCGGCGCGAAGGCGACGCCCTCAAGGTCCGCGGGCCCGCTCTCGACCCGGAGGAGATCGAGGCGCTGCGCCGCCACAAACCCGCCCTGCTCGCCCGCCTCGCCGAAGAACTCGGCGAAGGCGAGGGCCCCGGCGAGGCCTGGTGGACCCCGCCGCGCCGCATCACACCGGCCATGCTGCCCCTGGTCACCCTGGACCAGCGGGACGTGGACGCCGTCGTGGCGACCGTCGACCGAGGCGCCGACAACGTCCAGGACATCTACCCCCTGGCCCCGCTGCAGGAGGGCGTGCTCTTCCACCACCTGGTCTCCGGCGAGGCCGACCCGTACCTGATGACGCTCGCGTTCTCCTTCGACAGCCGGGTCCGGCTGGAGGCGTTCCTCGCGGCCTTCCAGAAGGCGGTCGACCGGCACGACATCCTGCGCACGGCCGTGGTGTGGGAGGACCTGCCCGAACCGGTGCAAGTGGTGTGGCGGAACGCGACCCTGCCCGTCACCGAGGCCGACGTCCCGGACGCGGGCGACCGGGCCGCCCGGCTGCGGGCGATGACGGACGCCCGCGCGCTGCGCCTTGACCTGACCCGCCCGCCGCTGGCGGGAGCCGTGATCGCCCCGGACGCCCCCGGCACGGGAGGCTGGCTGGCCGTCCTGCTGTGGCACCACCTGATCGCCGACCACGTCACTTTGGAGGTCGTCCTCCAGGAGGTCGGCGCGCACCTGGAGGGGCGGGCGGCGGAGCTGCCCGAGCCCCTGCCCTTCCGGGAGTTCGTCGCCCGGGTCCGGGCCGAGTCCGGCGAACGGGACCACGAACGGTTCTTCACCGGCATGCTCGGCGACGTCACCGAACCCACCGCCCCCTACGGCGAGACCCGTGCCACCGGCGACGGTACCGGCGTCACCGAGGTGCGCCGGCTCGTGGACGCGCCGGTCGCGGCCCGGCTGCGGGAGCGGGCCGGGCACCTGGGCGTCAGCACCGCGGCCCTGTGCCACCTCGCCTGGGCACACGTCCTGGCCCGGCTGACCGGCCGCGAGGACGTCGTCTTCGGCACGGTTCTCTCGGGCCGCCTCGGCGGCGGGGACGGCTCCGACCGGGCCGTCGGCCCCTTCATCAACACCCTGCCCGTCCGGGTGGACACCGGCGCCCCACCCAGCGCCGTGCACGGCACCCTCACCGAGCTGCTGGCCCACGCACACGCCTCCGCCGCACTCGCCCAGCGGTGCAGCGCCGTACCCGCCCCCGCCCCGCTGTTCACCACCCTCCTCAACTACCGCCACGCGCTGCCCGCACAGGGACTGCGGTGGCCCGGCATCGAGCCCCTGCACGGTGAGGAGCGCACCAACTATCCCCTCACCCTCTCCGTGGACGACCTCGGCACCGGCCTCGGACTCACCGTGCAGGCCGCCGCGCCCCTCGACCCCGAGCGTGTCTGCGGGTACGTCCACACGGCCCTGGCCGCCGTCGCCGACGGCACCCCGGGCCCCGTCGACATCCTGCCGCCGCACGAGCACGAGGAACTGGTCCACACCCGCAACCGGACCGCGACCCCGCTGCCGGATCTGCTCGTCCACGAGCAGATCGCCGAGCACGCCCGGCGTACCCCCGACGCCGTCGCCGTCGTACACGCGCAGAACACCCTCACATACGGTGAACTGGACGCGCACGCCAACCGGTTGGCGTGGCGCCTGCGCGCCCTCGGGGTACGCCCCGACCACCGCGTCGGCGTCCGGCTGCGACGCGGTACCGGGCTGGCCGTGGCCCTGCTCGGCATCCTCAAGGCGGGCGGCGGGTACGTGCCGCTGGACCCGGACTACCCCGCCGCACGCCTCGCCCGGATGACCGAGGACGCCGCCCCGGTCGTCGTCGTGGACGAGGAACTGCTCGCCGAGACGGCCCGCACCGGCCCCGCGCACGCCCCCGGCCGCGACGGACTCGCCCCGCACCACCTGGCGTACGTCATCTACACCTCGGGATCGACCGGGCGTCCCAAGGGAGTCGAGGTGGAGCACGCCCAGCTCCTGCACTCCACCCACGCCCGAGCCCTCGCCTATCCCGGCGCCCGCAGCTTCCTGCTGTTGTCCTCCCCGTCCTTCGACAGCTCGGTCGCCGGCTTCTTCGGCACGCTCACCCAGGGCGGGACCCTCGTCGTCGCGACCGAACCCCGTGACCCGCGGACCACGGCCCGCGAACTCCTGCGCCACCACGTGGACACGCTGCTGTGCGTGCCCTCCCTCTACGGTGCGCTGCTCGACGAACTCGACGGCCTCGGCGCCCTGGAGGACTGCCCGCTGACCACCGCCATTGTCGCCGGAGAGGTCTGCCCGCCCGAGTTGGTCGCCGACTCCGCCGCCCGGCTGCCCGGCACCACGGTCGTCAACGAGTACGGGCCGACCGAGGCCTGCGTCTGGGCCACCGCCCACACCTGCGGGCCGGACGACAGCGGCCCCGTCCCCATCGGCACCCCCATCGCCAATGCCCGCGTCTACCTGCTCGACAGCCTGGACCGGCCCGTACCGGACGGCGTGACCGGTGAACTCGTCATCGGCGGCGCCGGCGTGGCCCGCGGCTACCTGGGCATGCCGGACCGGACCGCCGAACGCTTCTGCCCCGACCCGTTCCTGCCGGGCGGCCGTGTCTACCGCACCGGAGACCTCGCCCGCCGACGCCCCGACGGCACCCTGGACTTCCTGGGCCGCCGCGACGAGCAGGTGAAACTGCGCGGCCACCGCATCGAGCCCGCCGAGACCGAGGCCGTCCTCGCCCCGCACGTCACCGCGTGCGCCGTGGCCGTGCGCGACGACGTCCTCGTCGGGTACGTCGTCGGCGACGCGCCCGTCGAGACCCTGCGCGCGCTGGCCGCCGAGCAACTGCCCGACCACCTCGTCCCCACCGCCTGGGTCACCCTCGACGCCCTGCCCCTGGCCCCCAACGGCAAGCTCGACCGAGCCGCCCTGCCCCGGCCGTCTCTCCGCCACGACGACGACATGACATCCGAGGCGCACGCACCGCAGGGCGAGACGGAAACTGTGGTCGCGGGGATCTGGGCGGAACTCCTGGGCGTGGAGAGGGTCGGACGCCACGCGGACTTCTTCGCCCTCGGCGGGCACTCCCTGACCGCGGTCCGGGTCACCTCCCGGGTCCGCGCCGCACTCGGCGTGGACACCGCCGTCACCACCCTCTTCGACGCGCCCGTCCTCGCCGACTACGTCCGCGCCCTCACCGCCGCCCCGGACCGCCCCGCCCTGCCCCCACTCACCCGCGCACCCCAGGGGCAGACCCCGGTTCCCTCCTCCGGCCAGCGACGCCTGTGGCTGCTGTCCCAGACAGAGGGCGCCGACCGCGCGCACCGGGTACGTACGGCCCTCCGCCTGCGCGGAGCCCTCGACGAGCCCGCGCTGCGCCGCGCCCTCGACGCGATCGTGGCCCGTCACGACGTCCTGCGCACCGTGTTCACCGAGGACGGCACCCCGCGTGTGCTCCCCGCCCGTTCCGTGTGGACCGACGACCTCGACGCCCCCTTCGACCTGGCCCGCGGCCCACTGCTGCGCGGACACCTCACTCGTACCGGTCCCGAGGAGTGGGAACTGCGCCTCGCCGCGCACCACATAGTCTCCGACGGCTGGTCGGCCGGCCTGCTGATGCGCGAACTGTCCGCGCTCTACCGGGCGTTCACCGCGGGCGACCCCGACCCGCTGCCCGCACTGCCCGTCCAGTACGCCGACTACGCCGCATGGCAGCGGTCCCTCGACCTCGACGAGCAGGCCGCGTACTGGAAACGAACCCTCGACGGGGCCCCGCACCTCGTCGAGCTGCCCGCCGACCGGCCCCGACCCGCCCGCCAGGACTTCGCGGGGGCGTTCGCCGACTGCACGCTGGACGCCGCGCTCACCCAGCGACTGACCGACTTCAGCCGCCGCCACGGCTGCACCCTGTTCGTCACCCTGCTCGCCGCCTGGGGTGCCACGCTCGCCCGGCTCTCCGGCGGGCCCGAGATCGTCGTCGGCACCCCCGCCGCGGGCCGCGGCCGCCCCGAGACCGACGGCCTGATCGGCTTCTTCGTCAACATGCTCCCCCTGCGCCTGGACACCACCGGCGACCCCACCGTCGCCGACTGGGTGGACCGGGTCCGACGGCAGGTGACCGGTGCCCAGGCCCACCAGGACCTGCCCTTCGAGCAGGTCGTGGAACTCCTCGACCCCACCCGGTCACCCGCCCACACCCCGCTGTTCCAGACCGCCTTCACCTGGCAGGCCGATCGGCCCGCCGTCCCCGACCTGCCCGGCATCACCGTCGAACCGCTGGACCCGGGCGCGCACGACAGCGCCTCCTACGACCTCACCCTCGCCCTGGCCCAGGCCGACGGCCGGATCCACGGCGGCGTCGAGTACGCCACCTCCCTGTTCGACCGCACCACCGTCGACCGCCTCCTCGGCCACTGGCGCACCCTGCTGACCGCCCTCACCGACGACGACCGGCTGCCCCTCTCCCGGCTTCCGCTGCTCACCCCCGCCGAGCGGGAGCAACTGATCGAGGACAGCACGGGTCCGCGCCGCGACCACGAACCGGCCTGTCTGCACGACCTGTTCGAGGCACAGGCGCGCCGAACCCCCGAGGCCACGGCCCTGGTCCACGGCACCCGCCACCTCACCTACGCCGAACTCGACGCCTACGCCGACCGGATCGCCCACCACCTGCGCTCCCTCGGCGTCGGCCCCGACGACCGGGTCGGCATCCGCACCGACCCGGGCCCCGGGCTGGTCGCCGCCGTCCTCGGCGTGCTCAAGGCGGGCGGCGCCTACCTGCCCCTCGACCCGCAGGCCCCGGCGGACCGTCTGCGCACCCTGACCGAGACGGCCGGCGCGGTCACCGTCCTCGGCACGGACGAGCTGGACGCCCTGTCCCGCCCGGCCGCCACCGAGGCCGTGCGGGAGCGCACCCCGGTACGACCCGACCACCTCGCGTACGTCATGCCCACCTCCGGCTCCACCGGCGAGCCCAAACTCGTCATGGTCGAGCACCGGGCCGTCGTCGCCTCCACCCGGGCCCGCACAGCCGTCCACGGCCCCGCCGGACGCTGCGTTCTCGCCGTCCCGCTCGGCTTCGACGCCGCGGCAGCCGCCCTGTTCGGCACCCTCACCACCGGCGGCACCCTGGTCATCGCCGAGCACGACCTGGCCGAGCTGCCCGCCCTGCTGCGGGAACAGCGCGTGCAGACCCTCATCTGCGCCACATCCGCCCTGCTCACCGTCCTGCCGGTGCTGGACGCCCCCGCCCTGCGCCGGATCGTCGTCGGAGGCGACCCCTGCCCGCCCGGCCTCGCCGACGAACTGGCGCGCACCCACCCGGACGCGCTCCTCGTCAACGAGTACGGCCCCACAGAGGCCACCGTGTGGGTCACCCACCACCAGTGCCGCCCCGGAGAGACCACGGTCCCGGTCGGACACCCCGTGGAGAACATGCGCGTCTACGTCCTCGACCCGCACGGCGAGCCCGTACCGACCGGCGTCACCGGGGAGGTCTGCCTGGCGGGACCCCAACTCGCCCGCGGCTACCTGGGCCGCCCCGACCTCACCGCCGAACGGTTCGTCACCGACCCCTTCACCGGCGGCCGTATGTACCGCACCGGCGACCTGGGCCGCCGCCGCACCGACGGCACCCTGGAACTCCTCGGCCGCGCCGACGACCAGATCAAGATCCGCGGCATCCGCGTGGAACCCGGCGAGATCGAGACCCGGCTGCGTGAACACCCGCGCTGCGGACGGGCCGTGGTCCTCGCCAGAGCCGGCACGCTCGTGGCCTACCACACCGGACCCGCCACCCCCGGGGAACTGCGCACCCACCTGGTGCGCACCCTCCCCGACTACCTGCTGCCCGGCGCGTATGTCGCGCTGCCCGCCCTGCCGCTCACCGGCAACGGAAAGGTCGACCGTGCGGCCCTGCCCGATCCGGCCCCCGAAGCCTACGTCCGGCGCGCCTACGAACGCCCCGTAGGACCCGTCGAGAACGCCCTCGCCGAAGCCTGGGCGGAACTCCTCGGACAGGAACGGGTCGGCCGGGGCGACAACTTCTTCGACCTCGGCGGCCACTCACTGCTGGCCGTCTCCCTGGTCCACCGGCTGCGCGGCCAAGGGCTCGCCCTGACCCTCGCCGCGGTCCTCACCGAAGCGTCCCTGTCCGACCTGGCCGCCACCGTCACCGCCATCGACGGTCCGACCGTGACCGCCGCCTCCCCGGCCCCCGAACCCGGGGAACTGACCGCCGCGGCCGGCATGGTCCCCGGCGGAGCGGACAACATCCAGGACCTCTACCCGCTGACCCCGCTCCAGGAGGGCATCCTCTTCCACCATCTGCTCGCCGAGGAGGACAACGAGGACCCGTACCTGACCACCCTCGTCTTCCGCCTCGACTCCCGCGCACGGGCCGAAGGTACACTGGCCGCCCTCCAGAAGGTGATCGACCGCCACGACATCCTGCGCACCGCCGTCGTCTGGGAGAACCTGCCCGGCCCCCGCCAAGTGGTGTGGCGCCAGGCCCACTTGCCCGTCACCGAGACCACCGCCGAGCTGATCTCCGGCCCGCGCAGGATCGACGTACGCGAAGCCCCGCTGCTGCGGGCGTCCCTGGCCCCCACGGCCGACACGGACGACGCGTGGCTGCTCGCCCTGCACCTGCACCACCTCGTCGGAGACCACTCCACCCTGGAGACGGTCTTCGCGGAAACCCAGGCCCTCCTCCGCGGCGAGGCATCCGACCTGCCTGAGCCCCGCCCGTTCCGCGCCTTCGTCGACCACCTCACGGCGACCGCCGACCCCGCCGCCGACGAGGAGTTCTTCACCGCCCTGCTCGGCGACGTGGACGAACCCACCGCGCCCTACGGCATCCTCAGCGCACAGAGCAGTGCCCGGACCGACGAACACCGTGCGGAACTCACCCCCGCCACAGCCGAACGGCTGCGCGCCTCTGCCCGCCGTCACTCCGTCGGCCCCGCCGCCCTGTGGCACTTGGCCTGGGCCCTGGTCCTGGCCCGGCTCACCGGCCGCGACAACGTGGTCTTCGGCACCGTCCTGCTCGGCCGCTCGGCCGCCGAACCCGGAGCGCTCGGCCCGTTCATCAACACCCTGCCGCTGCGACTGCGCACGGACGACACCCCGGCCCCCGAGGCCCTGCGATCGACGCAGCGCCAACTGGCCGACCTGCTCCGTCACGAGCACGCCTCCCTGGCGCTGGCTCAACGTTGCAGTTCCGTCCCCGCGCCCGCGCCGCTGTTCACGTCCCTCCTCAACTACCGCCACCAGGACACACCGACAGCCGTCGCACACCCCGCTACCACCGCTCCGCCGGTGGCCGCGGCCGACCGGACGAACTACCCGCTCACGGTCTCCGTCGACGCGTCGCACGCTTCCTTCGCCACGACCGTCCAGACCACAGGCGATATCGACCCGGCACGCGTCACCGGCTACCTGCACACGGCCGTGACGGAACTCCTCGCCGCCCTGGACGAGCCCGATCCCCTGGCCTTGAACGCCATCGATGTGTTGTCGGTGGGGGAGTGGGGGGTTGTGGTTGGTGGGGGTGTGGGTGGTGTTGGGGGTTGGGGTGTGTGCATGAGGTGTTTGAGGGGTGGGTGCGGGCGGCGTGTGATGCGGTGGCGGTGGTTGATGGTGGGGTGCGGGTGTCGTATGGGGAGTTGAATGCGCGGGCGAATCGGGTGGCGCATG